>DASZRT010000104.1:0-17896 GCA_035549075.1 Polyangia bacterium
CGGGGTCGGCGCGGGCGCGGCCGCCTGAGGCGCGGGCGCGGGCGGCGGCTCGACGGCAACCGGCGGCGGGGGCGGCGGCGCTTCGCCGTGCCACAAGAACGCGCCCAGCACGAGGCCGCCGCCGAACGCGGCGACGAGGAACGCGACGAGGCCGCCCATCGGCAGCTGCACTTTGTTGAAGATCGCCGAGCGCGACGACATGGGCGCCGTTGCCATCGCGCCGACGGGCGCGGGGATCGGCATGACGGGCGTGAGCGCGCGGCCCGACGGCTGCGGCGGCGCCGGGACGGGCACACCCGTGCTCGTCGAGAGGCCGCCGCTGGGCGTGGGCAGGCGCAGCGCCTTGCCCGGCGTGGGCGTGGGCGCGGGCAAGCGCGGGCCACCCGAGTTGGTGCCGGCGAGCGGCGCGGGCGTCGGCAAGCGCGGCGAGCTCAGCGCGGCGAGCGGGTTCGCGCTCAGCGCGGCGAGCGGGTTCGGGGCCGGCGTCTTGCCGCCGATTCCGCCGATCGGGGCCGGCGTCTTGAGCGGGCCCGCCGTCACGGGCGTCGGCGTGCCGCGCGCGCCCTGCGGCCGCTGCGACGCCGTCGTGTCCTCGTCTTCTTCGTCCTCGTCCTGGATCGAGATGATCCCGGGCGTCGCGCTCACCGTGAGGTCGTCGTCGCCGTCACCGGGATCCTCGAACTCGGCGGCCGACTTCCGCTCGGTGGCCAGCACGCCGAGCGCCTTGTCGCGCTCGGCGCTCGCTTGCTCGCCGAGCGCGATCGGATCCGGCTTCGTCTCCGGCTTCGTCGACTTGGCGCGTAGCACGGAATCGACCTCCTCGACCTTCGTCGATTCTTCGACGAGCTCGTCGAGCACCGACAGCCGCGCGATGAGCGTCACGTCTTCGCTCTTCGGGGCGGCGTCTGGATCGGCCATGCCCGGCAGCGGGAACGCGCCCGAGGGCTCGCGGCGCGCCGCGGGGATCGACGGCAGCGCGCTCGACGGATCGCGGTTGGGCGCGGGCGTGGGCGTCTTCGCGAGGGGCGCGGGCGTCTTGTCGAGCTTGCCCGTGGGCGCAGGGGTCGCGTCCGACTCGCCATCCGCCTCGTCGGCGATGTCGATGGCGTCGAGCGCGTCGAGCGTCTCTTGGGCCGAGCCGGACGTGGCCAGGCCTGAAGGAGGTTTCGCGGTCATACCTGCACCATCCTTGGCGCGTAAGCCTCCATGGTTTCCGGGGCGGCTGTCAAGCCGGTGACGCGAATAATCCAAAAAACACGCATGCTTCGTGTGGACGCGATTTGGGGTCAATCGGCTCGTTCGGCAAGACCTTTGACACCGGAGAGGCGGATCTCTAAGGTCCGGCCTCTCGTGAAGAAAGATGCAGGTCCCCGCGCCCGTTCGGGCGCTCCCGTCGGCCCGCGGACGCGCGGCGCCGGCTTCGGGCGCGGCCGCGTGCCCAGCGTCGGCGTCCGCGTCGGCGAATACCGCCTCCCGCCCGACGTCGCGACGCGCGTACGCGCCGGCCACCCCTGGGTGTTCCGCGACGCGCTCGGCCCGCGCGGCGTGTCGGAGCCGACGGGCGCGCTCGTCGATCTGATTTCCGGGAACCGGGAGTTCGTCGGCCGCGGCTACGTCGATCGCGACCACGCCGTGGCCGTGCGCGTGCTCGCGCGGCACCCCGACGAGCGCGTCGTGCCGGGCAACGGCATCGTCGCCGAGCGCTTCGCGCGCGCCGTGCAGCTGCGCTGGCAGCTCTTCGGCGGCAAGCGGCCGCAGGCGATGCGTGTGTTCTCTGGCGAGAGCGAAGGCCTGCCCGGCGTCACCGTCGATCGGTTTGGGGACTTCGTCGTGGTGCAGTGGTTCTCGGCCGGCGCCGTCGGCTGGCGCGACGAGCTCTACGACGCGATCGAGAAGACGCTAGAGCCGCGCGGGATCTACGAGCAGCGGCGCTTGCGTCCGCTCGGCGGGCAGGGCGCGCCCGAGCCGGCCGTACGCGCGCGCGGCGACGAGGCGCCGCTCGAGATCGTCGTCGACGACGACGCGGGCGCGGGCGTGTGCAAGTTCGGCGTCGACGTGACGGCGCCCCTGGGCGTGGGGCTGTTCCCCGACATGCGCCTCGGCTGGGCCGCCGTCACGGCGCGGGCCGCCGATCGCCGCGTGCTGAATTTGTTCTCGTACACGGGCGCGTTCTCCGTGCACGCCGCGAAGGCCGGCGCGCGCGAGGTCGTCGCCGTCGATCTCGCGGCCAAGGCGCACGCGCGCGCGCGGCGCAACTACGAGCTGTCGGGCCTCGATCCGGCGCGCCTCGAGGCGATCGCGGGCGACACGACGAAGACCGTCGAGAAATTCGCGTCGCGCGGGCGTCGCTTCGACGTCGTCGTCTGCGACCCGCCGACGTTCTCTCAGGGGCCCGCCGGCAACTTCTCGGTGGCGCGCGATCTCGCGCAGCTCGCGGCGACGTGCCTGTCGGTTCTCGAGCCCGGCGGCCTGCTCGTCTTCGCGACGAACTCGACGAAGGTCTCGGCGCTCGACTTCGATCGCGCGCTCGGCGAAGGCGGCGCGCTCGCGGACGCCGACCTGCGCGTCGTGGAGCGCGTGGGGCTGCCGGCGGATCATCCCGTCGCGCCCGGGTTCCCCGAGGGGAACTACCTGAAGATCGCGATCTGCGTGAAGGCGTAGAGGAGAGCCTGACCTCACCCCGCACTCTCCAGCGGACTGGAAAGCGCGGCCTCACCCCGACCCTCTCCAGCGGACTGGAGAGCGAGAGCCGATCCCCTCTCCAGTCTGCTGGAGAGGGTTGGGGTGAGGTCCGCCTAGTTCGAGCTGCCGCCGCGCTTGCCGGTGGCCTCGCCGTGAGCCTTCTTCTCGGCGAGGTACTGGTTCACGGTGTTCTCGACGTTCTCGTTGTAGCGGACCTGGCCCTTGGCGATCTCGCGCAGCGCCGTCACGGCGGGCTTGTTGTCGCAGCGGACGAGGGCGCGGCCGCCGCTCGCGAGCTGGCGGGCGCGCTCGGCGCCCAGGATGACGAGCGCGAAGCGGTTGTTGACCTGTTCGAGACAGTCTTCGACGGTGACGCGTGCCAAGGGGAACCTCCGAAAAATCCGCGCGACCCGGCGCGGGCGCGCAGCATAGACGAAGCGCCGCACGCAAGCAAAGCGCGGATTTGCCGATATCCGTGCATTCACGAGGGGCGCCGCGCGGTTGATCTCGGGCAGGGGGGCCTCTACACTCGATTCCTCTTAGTTAGGCCGTGCTTCCTTCTGGGGAGGAGGGGCTGGCAGAAGGACAAGCAATGCCGCCGATTACCGTGAACTGGAGTGATCTGGAGATCGCCTTCGAGCGTAACTCTCCGGATCAAGAGAGCTTTCTCGACCTCGAGAACGGCGATCTGCTCTCGATCGTCGAGGGCGAGCCCGACGCCGCGTCGCGCCGGGCGCGCGTGGCGGCGACGCCGGAGCGCTACCAGCGCGTCGACCCGGCCTCGTCGCGCGAGCAGTACCGGTGGATGGAGCGCTTCGTCGCCTCCGTCTCCGACCCGCCGCTGCGCGAGCGGCTGCTGATCGCCATCGACGGCAAGGGCGCGTTCCGCCGGTTCAAGGACGTGCTGCTGGCGTTCCCGGCCGAGCGCGAGCGCTGGTTCGCCTACCGCTCGGAGCTGCTGCACTTCCACATCCAGACCTGGCTCGACCACATGGAGATCGAGGTGGCGAACCCGCCGCCGTGGGGCCACGTCGAGCAGCCGGCAGAGCCGCCCGAGATCCCGCGCACGACGGCGCCGGGCGAGGCGCCGGGCGAGATCCTGCGGCGGCAGGCGCGTGAGCTCCTCGACGAGATCCCGGCGGCCGAGCTGCCGTCGGCGCTCGCGTTCCTCGAGTTCCTGCGCGATCGCGGCGCCAGCGTGCTGCTGCGCCCGTCCAGCGTCTCGGCCCGCGTCGGTCTGCACGACGATGACGACGACGACGACGATCTGCCCGGTCCGTCGACGCGCGCCGACGGCTAGTCAGCCCTCGGCCGACGCAGGCACGGCGCCTTCTTCTTCGACGGCGGCCACGGGCGGCGTCCAGATCCAGCCTTCGCCGACGCGCGCGTCGAAGGGCGCGGGCGCCGTCCAGGCGTCGCGCGCCCAGAGGTAGCCGGTGTAGGCGCAAATGACGGCCTCGAAGAGGTGATCGCTCTGCACGCAGAGCTCGCGCCACACGCCGGGGCCGAAGCGCAGATCGCCCGAGAGCGCGTCGAGGATGCGCGCGCGCGTCTCGCGCTCGTGGAGGTGCTTCTTGTAGGGGCGCGTGAAGCCGAGCGCCGCGAGGGTGCCCTTCGGGTAGACCTCGAGCAGGTTCTCGTTGAGGTGGAACCGGTCGGCGAGCGCGCGCAGCACGTGCGCCGCGCGCGCCGCGAGCGGGCCCGTGCCCTGGCCCAGCGCTTCGCGCGGCGCGAGTCGCAGGCGGTGCGCGAGGTAGACCTCGGTCGTGCGCTGCGTGTACGGCGTGAGCGAAGGCTTCCCGCGCCGCGCGCCACGCCCGCCGACGAGCTCGGGATCGGCGGCCGCCGCGTCGCTGAAGATCGCGCGCATCGCGACGACCGACGGATCGACGCAGTTGTCCTGTCCCGGGCAAACGGGAACCTCGCAGCGCAGGCACGGCGGCAGCGTGAGGGGCGCGTCGAGGCACAGCAGCGTGTCGTCACCGAACTGGCGGATCGTCTCGACGAGCGTCGTGTCGTAGAAGGGTCGCTCGCCTCCGCGCGGCGCGATCTCGACGACCGTCGCGTTCGTGGCGTCCACGCGCAAGGTCGCGAGGGCCGTCTTCTTGCCCTTGCCTCCGCCGAGGTCCACGCCGACCACGTGTTTGAAGCTGCGCGGATTCACGTGTTTTCCAGCGTGCGGGATAGAGGCGAGAGCGTCAACGTCCAATGGCTCGACGCCGGTCGGCCGATTGACTTGTCACCGCGGGGTCCGTAGGATCATCTTCACATTTCGCCTGGACCGAGGTTCTCGGCCGGGACGGAGGCCCCAAAGATGAGACGGACACTCTTCCGCTCGAAGATCCACCGCGCGACGGTGACGCAGGCGGATCTGGACTACGAAGGTTCGGTCACGATCGACGCGACGCTGATGCGCGCGGCCGACATCCTGCCGTACGAGAAGGTTCACATCTGGAACCGCACGAACGGCAGCCGCCTCGAGACGTACGCCCTCGAAGGGCCGGCCGGCTCGGGCGTCATCTGTGTCAACGGCGCGGCCGCGCACCTCGCGCACCCCGGCGACATGGTCATCATCGCGACGTTCGCCGAGGCCGCCGACGAGGCCGAGGCGCGCGCGTGGAAGCCCATCGTCGTCCACGTCGACGCGCAAAACCGCATCATCGCCGACCGCACCGACGAGGTGCCGGGGCCGCAGCGCCGCCTGCACACCGTCTGAGCGTCGAAGCCGACCCGTGCCACCCAACCGCATCGACATGCTGAAGGCGTTCATCGCCCAGCGCCCGTCGGATCCGTTTCCGCGCTACGGGCTCGCGCTCGAGTACAAGAACGCCGGCCGGCTCGACGAGGCGCGCGACACGTTCGCGGCGCTCATGAGCGATCACCCGACGTACACCGCGGCCTACCTGCACGCGGGCAACACGGCCGTCGCGCAGGGCCGGCCCGACGAGGCGCGCGCGATCTACGTCCGCGGCGTCGAGGCGTGCGCGAAGGCCGGCGACGCGCACGCGCGAGGCGAGCTCGAAGGCGCCCTCGCCGCGCTCCCGCCGGGCTGACTCGTCAGGTCTCGAGCGCTTCGTTGCGCTCGACGGCCCAGTCGCCGAGCACCAAGAGGTCCATCTTCGTGCGCAGGAAGCAGTCGAGCGCCTCGGCCGGCTTGCACACGACGGGCTCGTTCTCGTTGAACGAGGTGTTCAGCACCATGGGGACGCCGGTCAGATCGCGAAACGCGCTGATGAGATCATGGTAGCGCTCGTTCGTGTCGCGATAGACGGTCTGCAGGCGGCCGCTGCCGTCGACGTGGGTCACGGCGGGGATCTGCGCGCGCTTGTCCTCGCGGATCTGGAAGACCTTCATCATGAAGGGCACTTCGTCGTCCAGCTCGAACCACTCGGCGACGTCGTCGCGCAGGATCGAAGGAGCGAACGGGCGGAACGACTCGCGTCGCTTGATCTTGAGGTTGAGGATGTCCTTCATGTCGGCACGGCGCGGATCGCCGAGGATCGACCGGTTGCCGAGCGCGCGCGGGCCCCACTCCATGCGGCCCTGGAACCACCCGACGACGCGGCCGGCGGCGATCGCCTTGGCCGTTCGCTGGTAGAGAGCGGGCAGCGACTCGACGCGCTCGACCGTGCAGCGTTGCTCGCTGATCTTCGTGGCCTCTTTGTCGAGCAGCGCGCCGATCTCCTCGTTGGTGTACGACGGGCCGAGGTAGGCGTGCTTGACGTACGGGTGCTTGGTCTCGGCGCTGCGCTCGTGGTGCGCGTGCAGCGCGGCCCCGACGGCGCCGCCCGCGTCGCCCGCGGCCGACTGCACGTAGACGCGCTTGAACGGCGTCTGCAGCGTGATCTTGCCGTTGGCCACCGAGTTGAAGCCGCAGCCGCCCGCGAGCGCGAGGTTGTCGACGCGGTGCTTGCGGTGGACGGCGTGGAGCAAGTTGAAGAAGACGCGCTCGTAGGTGACCTGGATCGAGCGCGCGAGATCGCGGTGCATGTCCTCGAGCGGCGCCTTCGGCTGGCGCGCCGGGCCCAGGAGCTGCTCGAGCGCCGGCGTGTACATGAGGCCGTTCTTCATCGGCTCGCCGCCGCTCCAGGAGAACGTCACGGCCTCGGTGACGTGACGGAAGTATTTGAGGTCGAGCTCGAACGAGCCGTCGGGCAACGCCTTGACGACCTGCGCGAGCTGGTCGACGTAGGTCGGCTTGCCGTAGGGCGCGAGGCCCATGACCTTGTACTCGTCCCCGTAGTTGGGGAAGCCGAGGTACTGGGTCATCGTCTCGTAGAAGATGCCGAGCGAGTGCGGGAAGTGGACGCGGTGCTCGACGTCGATGCGGTTGCCGCGCGCGAGGCCCCAGGCGGCGCTCGCGAAGTCGCCGAAGCCGTCGATCGACACGGCGACGGCCTCGTCCCACGGCGAAAGGTAGTAGGCGGACGCGAGGTGCGCACGGTGGTGCTCGACGCGCTGGATCGTCCCGCCGAAGCGCTCGCCGGGGAACGCTTCGGCGAGCGTGGTCTCGATGCTCTTGCGCTGGCGCCGCGTCTTCAGCTGGTGCAGCACGTAGGCGAGGTCGGGCCGCCGCCGGATGAGGTAGGCGATGCGCTCGAGGCGGCCCGCCTTCGGGTCGCTGTTGATGGCGATGACTCTGACGTCGGACAGGCGCGCGCGCGCCTCGTGCAGGCAGTAGCGAATCGCCTCGGAGGGGAAGCCCGCCCAGTGCTTGATGCGACGGAAGCGCTCTTCCTCGGCGGCGGCGACCAGCGTTCCGTTGACGACGATGCAGGCGGCGGAGTCGCCGTGGTAGGCGTTCACGCCCAGGATGACGCTCAAGACGGGGCTCCCGCACGAGACAGACGAGGCATAGGGGCCCACAGCATAAGACACGAAGCGACGGCTAGCGAGTCGCACGTGCGCGCGGTCGGCGCGTTCGGACGATCGAGCACCTAGCGCGGCGGGGGCGGGCGACGGCTCGTGCGCAGGAAGTACTCGCGAAAGAGCTCCTTGCCGATCATCTCGAACAGCTCGAGGCCCGTCTTGATGTTCTGGGCCTTGCGTTCACCGCCGAGGCGCAGCGGCTCGTCCGAGGGGATCTCGAGGATTCGATACCCGAAGCGCGCGAACTGGATCGAGCCCTGCGTGGGAAAGCACAGGCCGGGGCTGTCCATCTCGAGCGTCCGGAAGGCATCCTTCCGATAGGCCCGATAGCCCATCGTCGAGTCCTGAAACGCCGTGCGGAACAGGACGTTGATGATGTGAGTGAAGGCCCAGTTTCCGAAGCGCGTGATGACGGTGTCGTCGAGGCTCCGCGCGCCGTGGGTGTAGCGTGAGGCGATGACGAGGTCGTAGCCCTCCTCGACCTTGGCGACGAGCTGCGGGATCGTCTCGGGCTTGCAGTTTCCGTCGCCCATGAACTCGATGATGATGTCGCCCTTGGCGACGTCGATGAGCTCGAGCATGCCGCGTCCGTAGCCGCGCTCTTTTTGGCGCAGCACGCGGAATCCTTGGCTCTCGCAATACTCGATCGTGCCGTCCGTCGACCCGCCGTCGACGACGATGATCTCGTCGACCCACTCGCGCTTGATGTGCGGCAGGACCTTCTGGATGGCTTCGATCTCGTTGAGGACGAGGACTGCGAGGGTAGAGGTCAAGGGTGCCTTTCTCCGAGAAGCCCTCGCACATTAGCGGCCCGCTCGGAGGGTGTCCACTGTGGAAGGGCGAGCGCGGCCGAGCCGCCACACCTCACCTGTGTTAGACAAGCCGGCGGATGAACTGGCGCGTGTTCGTGGTCTTCGGGCTCATCTACGCCTTCACGGCCAAGGGCTATGTCGAGACCATCGATACCATTCCCTCGATGGCGACCGCCGAGTCCATCGTGACCGCGGGCCGCATCGACGTTCCGCAGACCGCCTACGGCACGCCAGGTACCAACGGGCGGTTCTACTCAAGGTTCGGCATCGGCACGTCGTTGGTGTTCGTCCCGCCGGTCATTTTGGCGCACGTCGCTGCCCGTGTGACGCACCTGAAAGAGCCGGACCTCGCAGGGTTCTTCATCTCATTCATCAACGTCGCGTCCGGATTGCTCCTTCTTTATAGTTTCTCGCGCGTCCTTCTCCATTTCGGTTTGCGGCCCGCTTCGGTGCTGCTTTTCACGGTTGCGCTGGGCTTCGGCACGTTGTGCTGGCGCTATGCAGGCTCCGACTTCACCGACGAGCTCCAGGCGGCGCTCTTGTTCCTCGCTTTCGACGGGGTCATCCGCGGTACCACGCGCGGCAATGTCCTCGGCAGCGCCGCGCTTGCCTTCCTGATCCTCATCAAGGTGGCGCACGTCGTCTTCGCACCGATCTTCGGCCTCTACATCCTCGCCGTGACGGACGGTTCGTACTGGAAGCGTGCGCGCGCTTGTTTGATCTTCGCGCTGCCGATCGTCGCGGTGCTCGTGATTCACCTCGTCCTGAACTTCGCTCGCTATGGAAACATTTTCGAGACCGGCTACGGGGAGCATGCGCATATGTTTTCGTTGCGCAATCTCCCCCTCAGCGTTCCCGCGCTCCTCATATCTTTAGACAAAGGTCTGTTGGTCTTCTGTCCCGTGCTCGTCCTCGGCCTGGTTGGGTTTCCCGCGTTCTTGCGTCGCCATCGCGCGGCCGCGCGTTTCGTTCTGGCGGTCACCGTCGTCGGGTTTCTGCTCGACGCCATGCTTGGCTTCTGGGACGGCGGGTGGTGTTGGGGGCCGCGTTACCTCGTACCGATCGTCCCGTTCTTGCTGTTGCCGGCTGCCTTTTGGCTCAACGAGAGTTACTCCCGACGCCGGCTCATGATTGCGGTCGCGCTCACGAGTCTCTCGATCGTGGCTCAAGTCCCCGGGGTGCTCGTGAAGGATCAGGAGATCCACCACCTGCGGGCGCACCTGCTCACCGACGACGAACGGCCGCACATGGCATCGGACACCACGACCGCGTGGATCATGATGGCGCACAAGCTGCGCGGCAAAAGCGAGATCTATTCGGTGAGCGAGCTCGGCGTCCCTGGAGATCGGCAGGTCGATCTCACGACCGCACGCACCTTCCAAGGCATGAATCTGTGGACCGAAGAAATGGCCCACGTTCTTCAGAAGCGAGTCATCCATTGGTTCGGCGTGCTCGGCCTGCTCGTGTCGGCAGCGCTGTTCGGTCGAGTCGCCAAGCAGCTCTGGACGGCGCTCCGGGACGAGGTCACCGAAACCGTCACCGCGAGGTAGGGCGAATCCTTTTTGCGCGCTCGGGCCTTTGTTCTTCGGAGGCACGAGAGATGAGGAACCTGGCCACTTGGGATCGTACGTTGCGCTCGATCATGGGCGTCGGGCTGTTGGTCGCGGCGTTCGTGGCGCCGCTGTCGCTCGCCGTGAGGATCGGCGTCTTCGGCGCGTCCGGCGTGTATTTGCTGTTCACGGCGCTCGGGGGGACGTGCCTCGGGTATAGGCTGATGGGCATGTCGACGTGTCCGGTCGATCGCGAGCGATGACGGCGCCCGCGCGCGATATGACGTTCCGGGCGGCGGCGCGCGGCGACGACGAGGCGCTCGCGACCCTCGTGCGCGCCTACCACGCGCGTGTGTATCGATTCGGGCGGCGCGTGTGCCGCGACGACTTCGACGCCGACGACGCCGTCCAAGAGGCGTTCATCAAGCTCGCGCGGCGGCCCGACGCCGCGAACGATCCGAGCGCGCTCGCGTGGCTGATGGCGGTGGTGCGCAACGCGTGCCGCCGCCTGCTGCGCCCGTTCGCGCGGCGCCGGCGCGCGCTCGGCGACGCCGTCGAGGTCGATGACGACGCGCTCGCGGCCGCGGGTGATCCCCAAGAGGCACTCGAGCGCTGGGAGCTGGTGCGCCAGGTTCACGCGGCGATCGCGACGCTGGATCGGCCGTCGCGCGAGGTGCTGGTCTTGCGCGATCTCGAAGGGCTCTCGGGCGCCGAGACCTGCGAAGCCCTCGGCCTCGATCTCGCGGCGATGAAGACGCGTCTGCACCGCGCCCGAGAACGCCTGCGCGCGGCCCTCGCTTCTCAATCGCTCGTCACGCCCAGGGGCCCCGCCGGATGACCTAGATCCAAGGGCCGGCGCGGCAGGATGGCCGAGAAGGTGCTGCCCACGCCCGGCCGGCTCGTCACCTCCACCGTTCCCTGCTGCGCCTCCACCAGCCGCTTGGTGAGCGCCAGGCCGAGGCCGGTGCCGGAGTAGCGCTTTCCAGGCCCGGCGTCGAGCTGCTCGAAGCGCGTGAACAACTTGTGGATCTGATCGGGAGCGATGCCGATGCCGCTGTCCTCGACGTCGATCCGCATCATGTTCGCCGGCAGCCCTTCCACCCGCGTCACGATGGTGCCGCCCTCGGGCGTGAACTTGATGGCGTTGGACAAGTAGTTGTAGAGCACCTGCTTGAGGCGCGCCGGATCGATCTCGACCGTGCCCAGAGCCGGATCGACCTCGGCACGCATGCGCAGACCCTTGTTCTCGGCGAGCGCACGCAAGCTGTCGCTCACCTCGCCCACGAGCGCCGCCATGTCGCAAGCCACGGGCTCGAAGTCGAGCCTCCCCGCTTCGACCTTGGACATGTCGAGCACGTCGTTGATCAGCTGGAGGAGGTGGCGCGCGCTCGACAAGATGTCGCCCGTGTATTCACGGTGTTCGGCGGACAGCGGGCCGACCTTCCCCTGATGCATGAGGCTCGAGAAGCCGATGATGGCGTTGAGCGGCGTGCGCAGCTCGTGGGACATGTTGGCCAGGAACTCGCTCTTGAGGCGGTTGGCCTCGCTCATGCGGCGGTTGAGCGCCCGCTGCTCTTCGAGCTCGCGGGACACCGCCTCGGCCCGTTTGCGCTCGGTCAGGTCGAGGACGAAGGCGATGTAGGCGCCGGGCGGCTCGGGCAACGCCGCCGCTCCCACGAGCACGGGCACCTCGCTGCCGTCGCGCCGCGTGAAGGACTTTTCGCGCAACGAGCTCACGCCGCGCGCGCGCAGCTCTTCGAGCCCTAAGCGGTCGACCTCCTCGCGCATCAACGGGGGCGTCAAATCGGACCAACGTACGGCGCCCGACATGAGCTCCTCGCGCGTGTAGCCGAGCATGTCGAGGAGCGCGTCGTTGATCTCGCACACGCGATCACGCTCCCGGTCGACGACGACGATGCCGACGATGCCCGACTCGGCCAGGCGCACGAAGCGCGTCACCGCGAGGCTCCGCTCGGCCTCGGCGCGCAGGCGGTCGGTGATGTCGAGAATCACCGCCAGGCGAGCTTCGCCGCCGTCGAGCATGAAGCTGCCGCGCCGAATCTCGGCCTCGAAGGTCGAGCCGTCCTTGCGACGATGTCTGAGGTGCAGGCTCTCGCCCGGCACCGGCGGGCGCGGGGTGATGCCCGTGATGCGACCAAGCTCTTCGCGGGCCAAGAGGTCCCGCACCCGCAGCCGCAGGAACTCCTCGCGCGCGTAGCCGTATTGGCGGAGCGCCGCCTCGTTGACCTCGATGAACGAATCGGCGGCGGGCCGCCAGATGAACATGGGAAGCGGGCTTTCCTCGAAGAAGAGGCGGTAGCGCTGCTCTGAGAGGCGCTCGAGGTCGCTCAGCTGTTCGCTGATGGCGTGAACCCGCGTCGCCGCTTCGGCGAGGTCACGCTCGCGGAGCTGCCGCCGTCCCATCCGCAGGAACGTCAAGGTGTCCACGAAGCCGTCGCCTTCGGCGTGTCGCGCGGCGGCCATCACCACCGGCACGTCGCCGCCTTCGCCGTCGCGCAGCGACAGGTAGACCTCGTCGACGCGACCCTCGCGCGCCAGCGTCGGCAGGACGCTGGTTTGGACCAGCACGCGACCGGCCAGCGGCAGCAGCTCGGTCACGGGCCGGCCGAGGAGGCGTTCGGGGGGCAGGGCGAGCAGCCGCGCCGCTTCGCCGTTGACGGCGCGCACGCATCCACGCGCGTCGAGCTCGATGCCTCCACACGGCAGCGCCGCGAAGGGTGAGGGGTTCATGGCCCTTCTTGGATGAAGCGGTGCACGAGGCCTGCGATCGACCGGGGGTCGCTCAGGTGGGGACAGTGGCCGACGACGTCGACGAGCTCGTACGTCGAGCGCGGCATGAGGCGGTGCATCAGCTCGCCCACCGACTCGGGGGCCACGGCGTCGTTGCGGCACTGCACGATGAGGGACGGCACCGGCACCTCGGGCAACAGCCCGCGGATGTCGATGTTGAACGTCATCTCGGCGAAGCGACGCGTGGCGCGGGGATCGCTCGCGCTGAGAAAGTCGGTCATGACGTCGATGACCCGCGGCTCTTTCGCCACGAAGCCGGCGAACGAGGTCGACCAGCCGAGGAAATTGCGATCCATCAAATCCAACACGGCGGCGATGTCCGCAGGCTGGAAACCGCCGACGTAGTCGGGCAGGTCATCGAGATAGCGAGGGCTGGGGGCCAACAGCACCATGCGCTCGAACAGCGCGGGACGGGCCACCGAGGCCACGACGCCGACGGCGGCGCTGATCGAGTGGCCCACGAGGACGGGCGGAGGGCCACCGAGCGCGTCGACGACCTCGGTGAGGTCGCGGGCGTAGTCGGCCACGGAAGCGTATCGAGCGGGATCGTAGGCCGCGCGGTCGGAACGGCCGGAACCGACATAGTCGAAGAGCGCGAGTCGATAGTCTGCGTCGAGCCGGGCGGCGACCGCCTCCCAAACCCGCTGGTCGCACCCAAGACCATGGGCGAAGACCACCAATCGTTGGCCCTTCCCTCGCACCGCAACGTTGTTGCGTTTGAAGACGTCTCCCAAGCGCACTTCCCCTTCCAGCGCCAACGTACGCGCGGTTGAAGCTTCTCTTGACCGCCGAGTGGGTGTCAATTGGCCGCCACGAACGTCAACGCGCAAATTCTGCGGCGAGCGGTCAATGCACCTTTCGTGTTGCGCGGGCATCACAACCGCCATGTCCAAGCCTGTCGTCCTCGTCACCGGCGCCCTCGCCGGGATCGGCCGCGCGACCGCGTTCGCGTTCGCTCGTGAAGGAGCGAGGCTCGTCGTCTCGGGTCGTCATGACGACGCCGGGGCCACCTTGGTCGCCGAGCTACGCGGCGTCGGCGCGGAGGCCGAGTTCATCCGCGCGGATGTGCGTCGCGAGGACGACGTGCGCGCGCTCGTCGACGGCGCGGTCGCTCGCTTCGGGCGGCTCGACGTCGCCGTGAACAACGCGGGGACCGACGGCCACGTAGGACCGATCACCGAGCAGTCCGCCGAGACCTACGCGGCCACGTTCGACACCAACGTCCTCGGCACGCTGCTCAGCCTCAAGCACGAGATGCGCGTCATGCTCCCGCAGGGCAGCGGAAGCATCGTCAACCTGTCGTCGACGATGGGCAGTCGAGGGGCGGCGGGGGCGTCGCTGTACGTCGCCAGCAAGCACGCCGTCGAAGGCCTGACCAAGTCGGCGGCTCTCGAGGGCGCCGCGGCCGGCGTGCGCGTCAACGCCGTCGCGCCGGGCCCGATCGACACCGAGCTCCTCGCTCACTTCGCGGGCACGCCGGAAAGGAGAGCCGCCATGATCGCCAACGTGCCGGCGAAGAGGGCCGGGACGCCGGACGAGATCGCCCAAGCCATCGTGTTTCTCGCGTCCGACAAGGCCAGCTACGTCATGGGGCAGATCGTCGCCGTCAACGGCGGCCGCACGGCCGCCTGAAGGGTCGCAGGGTCGCTCCGCTCGACGGCGCCGAAGATGTTGCCGATACGCCGCGCGCGTGCGTAAGCAACCAACGGCTCGTTCGCCACGCGGCTCGTGCGCGTCGACTATCCTTGCGCGCACATGCGCTTCGTCGTCCGGCACGAGACCCGCTACGGCTACAGCGTCCCCGTCGTGCTGGGGCCGCACGTGCTGCGCCTGACGCCGCGGCCGGACCACCTGGTGCTCGCGCGGTCGCTCGTCGTTCGCCCCGAGCCCGTCGCGCTCCACGACGAGATCGACGCCTTCGGCAACTCGGTCGCGCGCGCCGTCTTCGCGCCGGCCGCGACGAGCGAGCTCTTCATCGAGAGCCGCTTCGAGGTCGACACGGCGGCGCCCGCGCCGGTGTCGCCGGTGATTCCTTCGCCCGCGGCCCTCGCGCCGTATCACGCGGGCGAGATCGACGGCGGCGTCGCGGCGTTCGCGCGCGCCGTCGCCGCCGAGGCAGGCCCCGGCACCCTGGCGTTCCTCGATCACCTCTGCCGCGTGATGCACGCGCGCGCCGACAAGCACGTTCGCCCGACGGGCGACGCGCAGAGCGCCGCCGTCACGCTCACGACGTGGCGCGGGGCCTGCCGCGACTTCACGGCGCTCTTCCTCGCGGCGGTGCGCAGCGAGGGCTTCGCCGCGCGTTTCTGCAGCGGCTACCAGGCCGCGGCCGACACGCCCGACGGGCGGAGCTACCTGCACGCGTGGCCCGAGGTGTACGTGCCCGACATCGGCTGGCGCGGCTGGGATCCGACGCACGGCATCCCCGTGACCGACGGCCACGTCGCGCTCGCGGCCGCGCCCGATCAGGCGGACACGATGCCCGTCGCCGGCGGCTACGTCTTCGACGGCCCTTCCGTCACGTCGACGCTCGACTTCGACCTGCGCGTCCGCGCGGGGGCGTGAGGCTCGGAGCTCAACGCGCGGCCGAGGACGCGGCGAACGGCTCGACGAAGCCGTCGAGGCAGTCCCGCCACCCCTCGTCGTGGAGGCGGCCGTCCTCGTCGTCGGGGAGGTTCGCGTGCGTGAGCGTCAGCAGCGTGTCGCCGCCCTTCTTCTCGAAGGTCACCGTCACGAGCGACTCGCGCCCGTCGGTGAACGGCGACATCCACCCGCACTGGACGCGCTTGTTGCGGTCGATCGTGATGAAACGTCCGTAGTGCGGCAGCGGCCGCTCGTCGTCGGTCACGTGCAGGAAATAGAAGAGCCCGTCGACCTTGCCGTCGAACACGAGCTTCTTCGCGCCCGTCCACGGGTGGCCAGGGTGCTTTGGATCCATCCACGCGCCGAACACCTCGGCGGGCGTCGCGGGGATCGTGCGGGTGAACGTCAGCTCCATCGTCTTCTGCTTCGTCTTCATGATCTCGTCTTCCTTTTCTCTTTGAAGTGCCGCTCCAGGCGGTCCAGACCCTCGGTCCAGAACTTTTCGTAGAGGTGAACCCAGCGCGAGACGAGCCGCAGCGGCCCGGCGCGAAAGCGGATGACGTGGTCACGCCCCTGCCGCTCGCGATCGACGAGGCCCGCGCCCTCGAGCACCTTGAGGTGCTTCGACACGGCGTTGAGCGAGAGGTCGAAGGGCGCGGCGATGTCCGTCACGCGCGCCGGACCCTCGGCGAGCCGCTGCAGGATCGCGCGCCGCGAGGGGTGAGAGATCGCGCCAAGAACCGCGCTCAAGTCGTCGTCCATGAGCAATATTCAACCATATGGTTGAATATTGTCCAGGACTTTTCTTTTTGGGCGACGGCCCGCCCCTCGCGCGGGCGAGATCACCGATCCGTACCGCTATGACCCGGCGTGCGGTATCTTCATCGTCCCTCCGAGCCGGAGTGGCGAAACGGTATACGCAGCGGACTCAAAATCCGCCGCCCGCAAGGGCTTACGAGTTCGAGTCTCGTCTCCGGCACTGCCCTCGGTCATCGAGGGTTTGCGCGCGCTTTCTCAGAGCTCGCCGTAGACGTCGAGCTCGCTCTGCGTGCCGACGAAGACGTGACCGCCCGCGATCGTCGGCACCATGAACTTGCTCGACAGGCCGGCGACGTCGCGCTGGTCCGGGGCTTGGGTGCTGTCGTACAGCTCCTTCGTGAGATCGCTCGCGTCGAAGGCGTAGAGGGCGGCCGGCACCTGCGGGATGAAGCCGTTGGCCAGCAACATCCACACGATGCCGTCCTTCGTGCCGTTCGACGAGACGGCGAGGTGCGCCTGATACGCGAAGGTCTTCTGTGTCTGCGAGACGGGCGTGGTCGAGAGCATGCCGCTCGTGAGGCTGAAGGCCTTGATCGAGTCGGCGACGGCGCTCACGTAGACGCGGCCGTCGAAGTAGACGGGCGTGTCGAAGATGCCGTTCGAGTCCGACGTGGTGTTGGGATGGACGCTGACCTTCTGGACGATCTGGGTGTCACCCGCCGCGTTGAAGTGCCCCATCTGGTCGCGATCGAGGAGGTACAGGTAGCCGGGCTTGCCGCTGCCGAGCATGACGTGCGGGTGCGCGCCGCCTTGATCCGGGAGGAGCATCGGGCCCGTCGAGCCGAGGTCGACGTCGGCGTTCGAGAGCGCGACGGCGTCGTGGGGCGCGAACCAATCGACGAGCTTGCCCGTGGTGTCGACCTTGAGGACGCTCATCGCCATGTCGCGGCCGCCGCTCATGGCGTCGAACGAACCGTTCGCCGACTCGACGTACGAGTTGCCGGCGGCGTCGATCGCGATGCCGGCGCCCGACTGCCACACCGCGCCCTCGTTGGCGTCGGGCGTGGTGCAGTAGACGAACTTCTGAGCGAGCGTCGTCGCGTCGTACCCGACGACCCAGCCGTGCCAGTACTTGTACCGATCGCCGTGACCCGCGAGCGGCACGTAGAGCACGCCGCCCGAGAGCCCGAGGCCGGCGCGCTGCCCGCCGTGCAGGGGGCTCAAGCTCACCATGCCGCCGACGGCGTCGGGCGCCATGCCGGCCACAGACGCGGTGACGATCACGGGGCCGCCGAGCTTCTCGGCGCCCGTCGCGAGGTCGAGCGCGTGCAGCTGATACTTGTACGTCGAGCTCGCGGTCTCCTTCGTCTCCGCGACGACGTACAGCGTGCGCGTCGCGACGTCGATCACCGGCGTCCCCGTGATGCCGACCTGCGGGGTGATCGTCGACTCGCTCGTGTCGAGTGACGGGACCGCCGTGACGCCGGCCGACAGGAAGCTCACGTGCCACAGCGCCGCCTGCTTCGTGTTGGCGTCGAAGGCGTAGACCGAGTCGTTCTCGGTCGCGACGTAGACGACGTCGTGCGTGCCCATGTTGGGGATCGCGACGTTCGGCACGAAGAGCGGCTGCGCGTAGATCCAGCCGTCGACGGGTTGCGCGAACTTCTTGCCGAAGTGAGCGACGTCGACGTTCGCGGGGGTCAGGATCGTTTCGTTCGGATTGAGGCCCGTGCGCGCGAGATCGTTGTGCTGCGTGACGACCGCCGCCGTCGTCGTCGCGCCGCCCGCGCCGCCGGACACGCCGCCCGCGGGGTTGCCGCCCGTCGGTGT
>DASZRT010000105.1:0-3341 GCA_035549075.1 Polyangia bacterium
GCTCCGCGGCTCGGGCGGGCCCGGCACGGCGCCAGCGGGTGTGAGGTCGAAGGGGCCCTGGAAGCTCCGCACGGCCGAGTCCCCGAACCCCTCCAGCTCTGCACTCGCTACGTTCTGCCGTCGAAGTCAGGCAGGGCTCTCCGTCGTTCGAGCGGCGCACTCCAATTGTGGCGGTATCGGCCGACCTTGAGGCGAGCGGGCTGCCGTTCGTCTGCCAAACCGACATTGAGCTGCACGGCCAGAGTGAGCGCAGCGAACGCGTTTAGCGACGAGGGGCGCGGCTTTACCGCGCCGGCTCACATCAGCACCTGGGGTGGGCCCGCGGGAGAGCGCAGCCCCTTCCGCGAAGTGAAGCGATTATGCCGGTCTTGTGCGCTCGCCGAGCTCGGGCTTGGCGCGCTGGCCGACGGCGTTGTAGATGCGCAGCTCTTCGGCCTTGCCCTTGAGGCGCACGGCCGGCAGCGGCACGGCGGCGATCTGGCCCTGCACCTTCTTGAACGTCGCCTCGGACAGGATGATCTGGCCCGACTGCGCGACGCTGCACAGGCGCGCCGTCGTGTTCATGGCGTCGCCGATGGCCGTGTACTGCAGCGCGCGCGAGCTGCCGATCGCGCCCGTGACGACCATGCCCGTGTTGATGCCGATGCCGATCTTGATCTCGTGCTGGCCCTCGGCGACGCGCACGCGGTTGAACTCGTCGAGCACCTGCAGCATGTCGAGCGCGCACTGCACGGCCTTGAGCTCGGCGTTCTCCATGGCGACGGGCGCGCCGAACAGCGCGATGATCTCGTCGCCGACGAACTTGTCGAGCGTGCCCTGGTACTTGAAGATCACGTCCACCATCAGCTCGAAGTACTCGTTGAGCATGCGGACGATGTCCTGCGGCGCCGCCGACTCGCTCATCGAGGTGAAGCCGCGGATGTCGGAGAAGAGCAGGGTCACCTCGCTGAGCGCGCCGCCCTTTTCCAGCTGCAGCTTGCCCTGCACGACCTGATCGACGAGGTTCGGCGACAGCAGGCGCTGGAACTGCGCGCGTGTCTTCGCCTCTTGCTCGATCGTGCGCGCGAGCTGCGAGTTGTGGATGGCGACGGCGGCCTGGCTGGCGATGCCGCCGAAGATCTGCAGGTCCTTCTCGACGAAGGCGTTGGTCGCGATCATCGAGTCGAGGTGCATGATGCCGAGCAGCTCGTCGTGGTGGAGCAGCGGCACCGTCATCGTCGAGCGGATGCCCTGCATGATGACCGAGTGGGCCGCCGAGAAGCGGCTGTCCATCGTCGCGTCCGACGACAGCACCGACGCCTTGTTGTTGACGACCTCCGAGAGGATCGACTTCGACAGCACGATCTGCTCGTTCTTCCCGTCGCGCGTCTTGGCGATCTTCGGCTTGGGGACGCCGTCCTCCATCAAGAGGATGACGCCGCGATCGGCCGGCAGCAGGTCGAACGCCTTCATGATGATCTTCTCGAGCAGCACCTCGAGGTTGACCTCGAGGCCGATCGAGCGGCCGAGCTCGTTGGCGAGGCGCAGCTTCTCGTAGTCGCGGCGCAGGACCTCGACGTCGAAGATCTCTTTTTCGGGCAGGAACTCGCGCGTCGCGGGCGGCGCCTGGATCTTCTGGCGGATGAGCGACTCGGTGGGCGAGGGCGCGATCGTGACCTTCTGGAGCAGCGAGTCCTCGCTCGACCGCTCTTGGTACGTGAGGCGCGTCGAGCCGAGCATGATCTCGTCGCCGTCGGCGAGGACGTGCTCGTTCATGCGCTCGCCGCCCAGGAACGACCCGTTCAAGCTGCCGAGGTCGCGAAACAAGAACCGCCCGTCGGGCTGCCGGATGATCTGCGCGTGCTCCTTCGACACGATGCGATCCAGGATCTGCAGCGTGTTGTCGGGGTGACGCCCGACGGTGTTGATGGGTCCCAGCTCGTACTCGCGTCGCTGGTCGTTCCCGGTGACGATGATCTTGCCCATCGCGCTAGTGCCTGGCGCATCATAACCCAAAGTTCGGCTATGCTGGCGCTCACGCAGCACCACCAATCAAGCTGATGGCTTCCCTGACGCCCACCCCCGTTCCGCTCGGTCGCACCGACGAGATCACGCAGCCGAGCGCGGTGGCGGGGGCCATCCACCCGGGCGACGGGCGGCGGGCCCTCGAACGGTCGCCGGCGCAGTGGGAGGCGGAGGCGCTCGCGACGATCGAGGAGGCGGAGTCGCGCGAGGGGCTCGCGGCGGCGGCGCTGCGCTACGCGGCGGCGCGCATGATCGAGGACGGCGTCGGCGACGCGGCGGCGGCGGCGGACCACCTGCAGCTGGCGCTCGGGGTCACGGCGGGCGTGGCGGCGACGACGACGTTCCGGCCGGCGCTGGGCGCGCTGCGGGCGCACGCCGTCGAGGGCGGCAGCGTGTGGACGGCCGTCGAGCTCGTCGACGCCGAGGCGCGCACGGCGGCCTCGCCGGCCGAGCGCGCCGACCTGCTCGTCGAGAAGGCGTACTTGCTCGAGGACGGGCTGCTCGCGTCGGAGCCGGCGCGCGCGGCGCTGGAAGAGGCGCTCGCGCTCGCGCCCGCGCACCGCGGGGCGCTCGAGGCCTTGCACGAGATCGCCGATCGCACGGGCGACGTCACGCTCTTGCGTTCGGTGCTCGAACGAAAGCTCGCGGGGGCGTCGTCGCGCGCCGAGAGCGCGCGGTTGCTCGCGCGCCTCGCGCTGCTCGCCGAGGCCGATCCGTCGCGGCTCACCGACGCGCTCGCGCTGTACGGCCGCGCGCTCGACGAGATCGAGGACGCGGGCGACGGCGCGGCGGCGCTCGCGCGCGCGGGCTTGCGTCGCGTGGCGGCGCGCATCGGCAAGGACGCCGAGCTCTTGCGCGGGCTCGCGCTCGAGGCCGACGCGACGGCGCCCGGCGCGGGCAAGGCGCCCTGGCTCGCGATGGCGGCGGGCCTGACGCGGCATCGGCTGGGCGCGTCCGAGCGCGCCGCCGAATTGGTCGAGGCGGCGCGCGTCGAGGCGCAGGACGACGTCGCGTTGCTCGCGCTCGCCGCCGACGATCATCTCGCGGCCGGGCGTTGGGCGCGCGCGCGCGCGGCGCTCGACGAGCAGGCGGGCCTCGCGCGCGACGCGGGTTGGGCGGCGGCGCTGCTGGGCATGGCGGCGCACGTCGCCGAGCGCCACGAGGGCGACAACGACGCGGCGGCGGTGCGGCTGCGCCGGCTCGTCGAATCGCGCGCCGAGGCGGCGACGTCGCCGACGACGTTGCGCGCGCTCGAACGCATCGCCTCGAAGACGGGCGACGCGCGCGCGCAGGTCGCGCTCGCCGTCGCCGCCGCGGGCGCGGCCACCGAGCCCGCC
>DASZRT010000106.1:0-21219 GCA_035549075.1 Polyangia bacterium
CGCTCGGCGCCGACGACGCGACCCTCGCGGGTCACCGCGGCGCCTCGCACTCGTTCTTCACGGCGGTGCTCGTGGGCGTGGCCGTCGCGGCGTTCGCCCGGCGCGCGGGCTGGCCGTTCCTTCGCACCGCCGTCGCGGCCACGCTCGCCGTCGCGAGCCACGGCGTGCTCGACGCGTGTGGCGAAGGCGGCCGCGCCATCCCGCTGTTGTGGCCGCTCACCGACGAGCGCTTCGTGTCGCCGCTGCGCTGGCTGCCCGACGCGCCTCGGGGCATGAAGATGTTCTCGTGGTCGGGCGTGTTCGACGTCGTCGCCGAGCTCGTCATTTTTTCGCCGCTCGCGGCCTTCGCGCTGTGGACGCGCGCCGCGCCGCGCGCACGCGCGCGAACGCCCGCGGCTGGCGTCGCCGTGCGCGCCGCGCCTTCGCTCGCACGCCGGTGATTGACGTCACCGGCGTCTCGGCGACGCCGGTGACTCGCCGGCACCGGCTGCGCGTTCGGTCCTTGACGGGGCACCCGCCTCGTTCCCAGACTTGGGCCATGCCTTTGCGCCCCCCTCGCCTCTTCACCGCTGCCGTTCTCGTCGCGCTCGCGCCGCTCGGCGCGTGCTTCGTCTCGGGCGGTGACGGCACGCCGAGCCAGATCATCGGCGACGAGCATCGTCCCGGCGGGTATGGCGGCAGCTGGGGCAACCCGCCCGTGCGCGACGGCGGCCTCGACGTGCGCTCGACCGACGGCGGCGACGGCGCCGCGACCAGCCCCGCGTGCACGACGGGCGCGACGTCGGCGTTCGCGCTCGCGTGGACGGTCTCGGGCGCGACCGACGCCGGCC
Organism: Polyangia bacterium; assembly: GCA_035549075.1. GTDB lineage: Bacteria > Myxococcota_A > Polyangia > Fen-1088 > Fen-1088 > DASZFV01. The sequence goes on from DASZRT010000106.1 coordinate 831, forward strand.
CGACCGATGCGGCCACCGGTGATGCGAGCGGCGATGGTGGTGCGAGCGACGCGGCGGTGATCGAAGCCGGCACGACCGAAGCCGGCGCCACCGAAGCTGGTGCCACCGAAGCCGGCGTGGGCGATGCGAGCGCAGCCGACGCCAACGTGTCCGAGGCCGGTGCGAGCTCGTGCGCCGCCTTCGGCGGCAAGACCGTGGACGTCGCGGTGACGAACCTCGTGACGGGCGCGACGTCGAGCACGTCGGTCGCGTGCGACGCCATGAACGTGACGACCTGCTCGCTGCCGCATGGCAGCTATTCGATCACGCTCGACCTGCGCGCGCCGAGCGGCGCGCTCCTGTCCGAGATCGTCGCGCCCAACCTCGTCGTCGAGAACGGCGAGACGTCGCGCGTACCTTCGCTGCCGTTCGAGGTGGGCGGCATCGGCGCGACGATGGGCCGCGGCTTCGCGCTCACCTGGTCGATCGAGGACGCCAACACGGGCGCGGCGCGCACGTGCGCGCAGGCGGGCGCCGCGACGGTGCGCCTCGAAGCGAGCGGCAAGACGTTCGACCTGCCCTGCGGCCCCGGCTTCGGCCGCACGGCGCCGCTCACGGCCGGCGAGTACTCCGTCAAGCTGAGCCTCCTCGACGCGCAGAACGCGCCGCTGTCGGTCACCGAGTCGATGCTCCTGCACATCGAGAACGGCCAGCTGATCTTCCTCGGCCCCGCGGTCTTCGACGTTTTATAGGGGGGACCGCCGCCGCGTCGACCAGCCGTCCATCTCGGCACGGGATCGAGTAACCTCCGGCGATGATGTTCGCCAAGGAGCGGGAGCGGGTCCGTAGCGCCACGCGGGCGATCCGCGCGCTCATCGTCATGCCCGGCCGCGACCTCGGGCTCCCGGCTGAGGTCGGCGGCGGCCTGCAGGCGATCGCTCAGCTCGCGCTCGCGCCGCTCAAGCACATGCCCGACGTCGCCGCGCGCGTGCCCGGGACCCTGCGCGATCTCGGCGAGCGCGTGTCGTCGATCCCCGGCGGCCGCCGCCGCGCGCCCGCCTTCGCCTTCGCGGCGCAGGCGCTCGCCGCCAGCGTGCGCAACGGCGCGACGATGCGTGAGCGCTACCTGAACCTGCTCGCGGCCTCGATGGACGCCGCGCGCGCCGACCGCGTGCACCCGGGCTTCCTCGAGGTGCTGCGCCAACTCACGCCCGACGAGGCGCGCATCGTCAGCCTCTTCCAGCACGACGGCCCCTACCCCATCGTGAGCGTCACGTCGCGCTGGAAGCACGGCGCGCCCATCGCGACGGTGCTGCGCAACTTCAGCCTGCTGGGCGAGCAGGCGGGCATCGAGCACGTCGACCGCGCGCCGCTCTACATCGACAACCTCGTGCGCCTCGGCATCGCCGAGCTGCGCCGCGTGCGCGTCTCCGACGACACGCGCATGTTCCGCGCCGTCGAAGAGCACCCGCAGGTCAAAGCCGCGATGGCCGAAGTCGCGGCGAAGACCCCCGCGCTCGCGCGTTCGACCGACACCGTCGTCGCCGACCTCAACCGCCAGGCGCTCTACGTCACCGCGTTCGGGCGTCAGTTCTACGAAGCCTGCGAATACAGGGCCGTAGAATAAGAGGAGCCCTCGTGCGCCGCGCGGCCGCTCTGCTCGCGATTGCGCTGATGGCAGCCGCCTGCGAGCCGAAGGCGCCGCCGCCCGCGCCGCCGCCGCCGTCGCTCGTGCTGCAGAACGTCCTCGAGCTCGAGGACACGGGCTGCCCACCGCTGCCGCCGATCTCGAGCTTCGTGGGCCGCGAAGACGGCGCGCTCTTGCTCGACCGCGCGTTCGCCTACCGCGCGACGGGCACGAACCTCTACTACCTTCAGCAGCTGCTGTCATACGCGCAACAGGATCGCGATCGCGAGGCGCTGCACGCCGTCGGCGAGGTGCTCGACGATCTCGTGTGCCTGTCGCTGCCCGTCGCGCGCATCTGGGGCTTCAACGACTCGAAGGATTCGTCGTCGATCCGCCCGAGCCCGCGCGAAGGCTTTCGCGAAGAAGGTTTGCGTGGCCTCGATCAAGCGGTGTGGGAGGCCAAGCGCCGCGGCATTCGCCTCGTCATTCCCCTCGTCAACAACTGGGCCGAGTACGGCGGCCTCCCCGCCTACGCGACGTGGGCGACCGAAGAATTCGGCGGCTCGTGGGACCACGACGACTTCTTCAAGAACGCGCGCCTGCGGCAGTGGTGGAAGGACTACGCGTTCATGCTCGTGAACCGCGTCAACACGTTCACGGGCATCGCCTACAAAGACGAGCCGGCGATCCTCGCCTGGGAGATCGGCAACGAGCTGCGCTGCCGCACGTGCCGCGGAACGTCGGCGCTGCCCGACACGATCGAAGAGCTCGCGACGTTCTTGAAAGCGATCGCGCCCGATCAGCTGGTGTCCGACGGCGGCGACGGCTTCGACGACGATCCGTCGCTCTACGCGGGGCTGTCGAACTTGTACGCCGTGCGCGGCGACGAGGGCGCGAGCTACTCGCGGCTCGCGCGCATCGACGCGCTCGACATGCTGAGCTACCACTTCTACCCAAAGAACTATGGCTTCCAGGGCGATCGCGACGCCGACGTCTGGTTCGAGCGTCACAACGCCATCGGCGACGTCTGGGGCAAGGTGGCGTACCTCGGCGAGTGCGGCTTCATCGCGCCCGACGCCGAGCGCGCGCAGAGCTACGACAATTGGCTCACGAGCCTGTTCGGAAGGTCAGGTGGACAGCTGGGGTTGTTCTGGCAGCTGTCCCCGGCGACGCGTTTGGACAACGACGGGCTCGCCGTGTACTCGCGCAGGGACAACGCCACGGCGTGGATCCTCGAGCGCTGGGGCCGCGCGATTCGTTGACACAGCGTTGACAGAACGCGCGCTGCGCCAGCGAACAGCGTCAAAGGAGCCGTACACCGACATTTTTTTGTCGTCGCAAAATCCCGCGGTGTTAGAGTTTTCGCGGTTCTGACGCGTGATGTAGCAAGGCACCAACGTTGCTTTGCAGAAACGCGATGCGAGTGGCGATGCAGCGGAAGATGGTGAGACAGAGACCTACTGAGGATCTGCACGCGCAGGTTCTCCGACTCTCTCGTCAGAACGCCGTTCTTCGAAAAGAGATCACGCGGCTGCAGGTCTACCGCTCGATGGCGTACCGCGATCCGCTCACGGGGTTGTGGAACCGCCGCTACTTCGAAGAGCGCCTCAACGAGGAGTTCAGCCGCTCGCAGCGCGCCGGCGCGAGCCGCCGCTTCTCGGTGCTCGTCGTCGACATCAACGAGTTCAAGACGATCAACGACGAGCATGGCCACCCGGTCGGCGACGTCATCCTCAAGTGGGCGGGCGACTTCCTCGTCACGCACCTGCGCACGCACGACGTCGCGTGCCGTTCGGGCGGCGACGAGTTCGCCGTGCTGCTGCCCGACGTCTCGCGCGAGGACGCCGCGCGCCTCGTCGCGCGCTTGCGCGAGCAGCTGGCCGTCGCCAACGCGGGCCGCGACATCCCCGTGGGCCTGAGCCTCGGCACGGCGACGTGGCCCGACGTCGGCACGAGCTGCGCCGATCTCGTCACGCACGCCGACGACGAGATGTACGAAGACAAGCGCCGGCAGAAGGCCGCGCGCGCGGCGGCCTCCCCGAAGCCCGCCGCGATCGCGGCCAAGGCGCCGGCGCGCGCGAAGGCCACGGGCGCGGCGCGGGCGTTCCGCACGGCGCGCACGCGCTCGACGCCGCCCATCGTCTAGACGGTCGTACCTCGCGACGTCGACATGGGACGCGAGGCCGTGGTGAGCGCCGTCGTCGACGGCGCGAAGACGAAGGGCCGAGCGCTCCTCGAAGAGGCCGAGGTCTTGCTCCGCGGCGACGTCCGCGCGCGCGTGCCGTTCGCCGAGATCGAAGACCTGGCCGTAGAAGGCGATGTGCTCGAGATCAGGTGGTCGGGCCGCACGCTCTCGCTCGAGCTCGGCGCCGACGCCGCCGCGAAGTGGCTCGAGCGGATCAAGAACCCGCCGAGCCGCGCGAAGAAGCTGGGCCTGAAGCCCGATCAGCGCGTCGCGCTCGTCGGAACGTTCGCGGGCTGGTTCACGCGCGAGATCACCAACACGGGGGCGAAGGTCACGACCGGTTCACCCGTCGACCTGGTTTTCTATGCGCCAGACACAGTCGCCGAGCTGAAGAAGGTCGGCGCGCTCAAGAAGCGGCTCGAGCAAAACGGGGCGCTGTGGGTGATCCGCCCGAAGGGAAAGGACTCGCCCATCACTGAGCACGTCGTGCGCGCCGCGGGGATTGCGGCGGGGTTGGTCGACGTGAAGGTCGCAGCGTTCTCGGCCACGCATTCGGCGCAGAAGTTCGTCATCCCGGTCGCGAAGCGGCGGTGAGAGAGGGACCCTCTCCCCGCTTCGGGGGCGAGGGAGCAAGGGCATCAGAGCGAGCGCCGCGCCGGCTTCACTGCTCGAACGGGGGGAGCCCGCGAGGGGGGCGAAGCGCCCTTCGCGTGGAGGTCGTTAGACCTCTAAGAGGATGCGCTCGGGGTTCTCGACGCACTCTTTGACGCGCACGAGGAACTGGACGGCTTCGCGGCCGTCGATGAGGCGGTGGTCGTAGGAGAGCGCGATGTACATCATCGAGCGGATCGCGATTTGGTTGTCGACGACGACGGGCCGCTTCTGGATCGAGTGCAGGCCGAGGATGCCGCTCTGGGGCGGGTTGAGGATCGGCGTCGACAAGAGCGAGCCGTAGACGCCGCCGTTCGAGATCGTGAAGGTGCCGCCCTCGAGCTCCTTCATCTGGAGCTTGTTGTCCTTGGCGCGCGCGGCGAGCTCGCCGATGGTCTTCTCGACCTCGGCGAACGACAGGCGATCGGCGTCGCGCACGACGGGGACGACGAGGCCCTTGCCGCCGCCGACGGCGACGCCGATGTCGTAGTGGTCTTTGTAGATGACGTCGGTGCCGCGGATCTCGGCGTTGACGGCCGGGAAGGCCTTGAGCGCGTCGATCGCCGCTTTGACGAAGAACGACATGAAGCCGAGCTTCAAGCCGTGCGCCTTCACGAAGCGCTCTTGATACCGCTCGCGCAGCGCGAGGACGGCCGTCATGTCGATCTCGTTGAACGTCGTGAGGATCGCCGCCGTGCTCTGCGCCTCGACGAGGCGACGCGCCACCGTGCGCCGCAGCGGCGACATCGGCACGATGCGCTCGCGCGTGATGTCGACCGACGACGACTTCTCGCCCGAGATGTCGACCACCTCGGGCACGCCTTCGCGCGCGACGGCCTCGGGGCGCGACGGCGTCGCCAGCGCGCGCGCGACGTCTTCGTTCGAGACGCGGCCGCCACGGCCCGTGCCCTTGACGTCGGTGAGGCCGCTCTCGGCGATCGCCCGCCGCGCCGCCGGACCGGCGCGCAATTCCTCCGGCGCCGCGCCACGGCCGTTGCCTTCGGCCGGCTTCGCCGCGGGAGCCGCGGCGCTCGCGCCCACTTGCGCGCTTGCGCCGACTTGATCAATCTCGGCGATGACCTCGCCGACGGCGACGGTGTCGCCCGCCTTGCGCAGGATCTTCCGCAGCACGCCCGCGCCGGGCGAGGGCACCTCGAGCGTCGCCTTCTCGCTCTCGACCTCGACGAGCGGCTCGTCGGCTTCGACGTGATCGCCCTCGGCGCGCTTCCACGTGCCGAGGGTGGCTTCGCGAACGGACTCTCCGAGGACGGGAACTTTCAGCGTCAGCGCCATGATCTCAGCTCGGTTCCTTTACTACCGTAGATTTGAAGGCCTCGTCCATCAGCGTCGCCTGCTCGCGCTTGTGGCGCGTCGCCGACCCCGTCGCGGGGCTCGCGGCGAGCGGGCGGCTCACGCAGCCCCACGGGTACGTGCCCTGCAGCAGCGGCGCGACCTCGCGGTGCACGTAGTTCCACGCGCCCATGTTCTTCGGCTCTTCTTGCACCCAGAAGACGGGCGTGCCCGCGGGCACGTCGGTGAGGCACGCCTGCACCTCGTCCTTGTGCATCGGGTACAGCTGCTCGACGCGCACGATGGCGACGTCGTTGGCCTTGCGCTCGTCGCGCGCCGCGAGCAGGTCGTAATAGACCTTGCCCGTGCACAGGAGGACGCGCTTCGTCGCCTTGTGCTCGACGGTCGTGTCGGGGATGACGTACTGGAACGCGCCGTCGGTGAAGTCCGACAGCGGCGACGTCGCCAGCGGGTGGCGCAACAAGCTCTTCGGCGACATGACGACGAGCGGCTTGCGGTAGGGCCGAAGGACCTGACGGCGCAGGGCGTGGAAGTAGTTCGCCGGCGTCGTGAGGTTGACCACCTGCCAGTTGTCCTTCACCGACAGCGTGAGGAAGCGATCGAGGCGTGCGCTCGAGTGCTCGGGGCCCTGCCCCTCCATGCCGTGCGGCAGCAGCATCACGAGGCCCGACACGCGGTTCCACTTCGCCTCCGAAGACGCGATGAACTGATCGATGACGACCTGCGCGGCGTTCACGAAGTCGCCGAACTGCGCCTCCCACAGCGTGAGGCCCTCGGGCATATCGAGGCTGTAGCCGTACTCGAAGCCGAGCACGCCCGCCTCGGACAGCGGGCTGTCGCGCACGTCGAACACGCCCTGCTTCTCACGGATGTGGCGCAGCGGCGTGTACTCGGCCTCCGACTGGTAGTCGAAGAACGTCGAGTGACGGTGGCTGAACGTGCCGCGCCGCGAGTCCTGGCCCGACAGGCGCACGCGGATGCCCTGCGCGAGCAGCGTGCCGAACGCGAGCATCTCGCCCATGCCCCAGTCGCACGCCTTCTCGCCCGCGGCCATCTGCGCGCGCGCTTCGATGATGAGCTTCTTGAGCTTGGGGTGGACGTTGAAGCCCTCGGGCACGCGCGTGAGCGCCGCGCCGACCTGCTCGATCGCCGCGCGCGTCACCGACGTCGGGACGGTGGGCGCGTTGCGCTCGAGGCCGCCCTTGAGGTTCTCCCAGTGCGCCGCGAACGTGCTCGGGCGCGGCGCCGTCTCGAAACGCGTCGCGACCTCGAGCTCGCTCTCGAGCTCGTGCCGCTTGTGCGCCGCGATCATGTCCGTCTCCTCGACGGTGATGGGCGCGGCGTTGTCGCCCGGCATCGGCGTCTTGGCGCTGTAGTCGAGGTACGACGCGCGGATCGACGGCTTGTTGGCGATCGTGCGGTACATGATGGGCTGCGTGTACGAGGGCTCGTCGCCCTCGTTGTGCCCGTGCTTGCGGTAGCACCACAGCTCGATGAGGGCGTCGCGGTGGAAGCGCTGGCGGAAGTCGACCGCGAGATCGACGACCTGGGCCACGGCCTCGGGATCCTCGCCGTTGACGTGGAAGATCGGGATCTGCAGCATGCGCGCGACGTCGGTCGCGTAGGTCGTCGACTTGCCGTGCTGGGGCGAGGTCGTGAAGCCGACCTGGTTGTTGACGACGATGTGGACGGTGCCGCCGACGCGGTAGCCGTCGAGCTCGGACATGTTGAAGGCCTCGGCGATGATGCCCTGGCCCGCGAAGGCGGCGTCGCCGTGGAGCAGCAACGGCAGACAGCGCGTACGGCCCGTGTCGCTGATGCGATCCTGCTTGGCGCGCACGCGGCCCTGCACGACGGTGTTGACCCACTCGAGGTGGCTCGGGTTGAACGTGAGCGACAGGTGGACCTTGTGCGCGTCGGCGCCGTTCGCGCCGGGGAAGCTGCGATCGATCGAGTAGCCCAGGTGGTACTTCACGTCGCCGCCCGACGCCTCGTCCTTCGGGTCCTGCTTGTCGAGAAACTCGGCGAAGATCTGCGACGGCGGCTTCTTGAGCACGTTCGCCAGCACGTTGAGGCGGCCGCGGTGGGCCATGCCGATGACGATCTCGACGACGCCCGAGCGGGCCGCGCGCTCGACGGTGCGCTCGAGCAGAGGGATGAGCGACTCGGCGCCCTCCATCGAGAAGCGCTTCGCGCCCAGGAACTTGTTCTGCAGGAACTGCTCGAACACCTCGGCGCCGATGATCTGGTCGAGGATGCGCATGCGATCGCCGCGCGTGAGCGCGAGGCGGTTGCGCGTGCGCTCCATCCGGTTCTGCAGCCAGCCGCGCAGCTCGATGTCGTGGAGGTGGGCGAGCTCGACGCCGATCTGGCGCGTGTACGTCTCGCGCAAGAGGCCCACGAGATCGCGCAGCGTCGTACGATCGGGGCCGGCCACATTTTCAGACGAGAAGACGAGGTCGAGGTCTTCCTCGGCGAGGCCGTGGTCCTCGAGGCGCAGCGGCGCGCCCGTGCGCTTCATGAGGCCGAGCGGATCGAGGTTGGCCGACAGGTGACCGAGCTCGCGGTAAGCCTCGACGAGGCGCTGCACGCGCTCGGACAGCAACCGGACTGACGTGCGGCTCGCGACGGGGTTGCCCTCGGCGATGGGCCGCACCGAAGGCGCGGGCGCGAAGAGGCTGCGCGAGAACGCCGTCGGCGGGATGAGCGCGGCGGCGCCCTTCTCACGGTCGGCTGCGTCGAGGCCCTGGAAGTACGCGCGCCACGCCGGGTCGACCGACTGCGGATCCTTCAGGAACTGAAAGTAGAGCTCTTCAGCGAACGCCAGGTTCGCGACCGCGAACCCGTTGCCGCCCGACGGCGCGAACACGTTGCCGTTGGCGCTCGCGCCTTCGACGACGACTGGCGCCGCCCCGTTGGTTCCATTCGAGCCGTTGGGCGCGGCCACGCCCGCGTCGTGCTTTTGTCCCGAGCCGTTCACTTTCGCGTCGATCATTTTTTCTTCCGCCGATCTCTCGTCATCACCATTGGGCCGCGCGAAGAAAAATGGCGCGGGTCGGTCCCAGAAAAACCGACGCGCGACATTGTATGCGACCCGGCCCCGTCAAGCGAACCGCGCCGGACGAAATACCGGCCTGTTATCGACGGGATACCCTCCCGGCCTGAGTCGGGGGCCAAGCGCGCGGCCCCAAAAGAAAAACGGCGACCGGGCCAGGCCCGATCGCCGCTTTTTCGAGCCCCAATGTAGACGATAGTCGACGGGCTCGTTGGCTCTTTAGGCCACCGCGTCCTTGGCCGCCTTCACCGGACGAGCGCGCACGACCTTGCGGGCGGGCTTCGCCTTGAAGACCGTCGGCTCCTTCGTGAAGGGGTTGATGCCCTTGCGCGCCTTCGTCGCCGGCTTCTTGATGACGACGAGCTTCGCGAAGCCCGGCAGCAGGAAGATGCCGTTCTTCTTGAGCTCCTTGTAACCGACGTTGCAGAGCGACTCGAGGACGCTCTTGACGTCCTTCTTGGTCAGCTTGTCGGCGTTCTCGTCAGCCAGCTTCTGGATGAGCTCGGACTTGGACAGTACCTTGGCCATGCGATCTCCTGTTCCCGGCGGGGTTGCCGGTTAAACAAATTTCCGGGCATTCTGTGGGAAAGGCGAACGCCTGGGAAGGAAAAAGCGCGGAAAAAAGGCTCACGGCGACGCTTGTGGCGCGTGGTAGCCGAGCAACGAAGGCGCATCCGCTTCGTTGACGAGACGCAGGCTGAGCTTGTCGTCGCGGTCGGTGTAGACGCGCGTGTGCAACGGCAACGCACCCGGCGCGACGACGAGGAGATCGAGCGGCCCGCTGCCGCGCGGCCGCTGCAGCTCGAGCGGCGCGAACCCGAGATCCTTGCGCCCCCAGAACACGCGCGCCTTCCGCGACGCCTCGGCGACGAGCTTGATCGTGATCATCTCCGAGGTCGGGTTCGCCTCGGGCGTCTCCTCGACGAGGTGCTCCTCGTCCGGAGAAGCGACTTCTTTCGAAGCCACGATCGGAGCCTTTTTCTCGGGCTTTTTCGGAGATTTCTCGACGACCTCCCTCTTTCCGCCGCCCTCTTTCTCCCTCTCCCCGCTCTGTGGGGAGACGACGGGGGTGACGGGTCCGCCGCTCTTCCCCCCGCACGCCAAACCGAAAACCAAGATCCCAACCGCGATCCGTCTCACGGCGCCTCCGCTCCCCCCGCGCGGCTCTCCGGCGAATCCGACGCCGTCGGCACCTTCGACGACGCCGCGTAGACGACGCCCGGCTTGCGCACGTAGCCCGAGATGGGCTTCTCGCGCTCGCCTTTGATGTTGCCCTCGAGCACCTCGACGGGCATCGGGGGATCCAGCTCGTAATAGAAGCCGCGCGTCGGCAGCCGCATCTCGTAGACCTCGCCCTTCCACCAGAAGGCGCGGCGAAAACCGAGCGCCATCGGGCCCAGCGTGTGCGCGCGGTGGTGCTGCAAGACGAACGTGAACACGCGCAGCGCGAGGTTGTTGTAGAGGCGGTGGCAGCCGTGTGAGAAGCGGCCGCGCAGCGACATGTAGTCGAACGAGCCGTGCGTGCGGATGCCGTTGTCGTAGTAGCCGACGCCGCCCTCGGGCGTGCGCACGATCTGCTCGTGGATCGCGGCGGCGAGGCCGTAGGCCGACAGGAAGCCCGGCCCCGTCTCGTCGTAGTTCGCGACGTTCACGAACATGCCGTTGACCTTCTTCTGCTTGACCATCGAGCCGAGCGGCGACGACGTCGGCGGGATCCACACGGGCGTCACGACGATGTGCCGCCACACGCGCTTGCCGACGTCGGAGCCCTTCCAACGCAGGTACTCCTGCCCGTCGGACGCGAGCTCCGAGCGCCAGCCGCCGACCGTCGTCCGCCAGCGCACGAGCGGCACGCGCTCGCCACGATACTTCACGAACAGCGTGAACGTCGGGAACTGCGCGCGCGGCTGCGGCAGGCGCACGCCCTTTTGGTTGTACGGAAAGTCGTACCAGATGTCGCCGCGATCGATCTCGGCGGAGAGATCCATGTTCGCCGCGTGGTACTCGGGCAGCGGCGGGAACCGCACCGCGACGCGCAGGCCGCGGAAGTCGCGCGCGGGGTGACGTTTGAAAAACGCGACGGCGTCCTCGGGCTCGACGATGCCCATGCGCGCGAGCGTCGCGTCCGTCGCCGCCGTCGCGAGATCGGGCACCGGGTGGCGCGCGCCGTCGGCGCCGGGGTAGGTCGCCTTCGACGAGCCGTCCTCGATGAAGCGGCCCGCGGCGACGACGCGCTCGGCGAGCGCGCGTCGGAGATCGGCGAGGTCGTTGACGAGCAGCGGGCGCGCGAGCGCCTCGAGCGACGCGCGCTTGAGATCGCCCTGCTCGAACACGCCGTGCTTCTGCTGGAAGTCGAACATCGCGAGCCGCATGAGCGAGTCGTAGGTGCCCGCCTTGTGCTTCGCGAGATCGAGCAGGCCCTCGCACGCGAGCCGCTTCTCGACCTCGGCGAACGCGGCGCGCTCGGCCTCGCGGCGCAGGTGCGCCTTGACGTCCTTCGCCCAGCGCGGGTCGGCCGCCGCCAGCGCCTCCAGGCTCTCGGCGTTGGCCTTCGTGCGCGCGTCCTCGAGGCGCAGGCCGCGAGAGCGATGCTTGCCGAGCTCCTTCGCCTCGGTCGTCGCGCCCCACGTCGTGATCTCGTCCACGGCGAGCAGCTTCGTCGTGTCGAACGGCGCCGCGGCCACACCGCCGTCGGCCGGCGGCGAAGAGGCCGCGTCGGGATCGCTGCGATCGCAGGTGCGTTCCGCGTCGGCGAGAATGCGCGCGCGCAGCACGCCGAGCGTCGGCGGCACGCCGTAGAGGTCGAGGTAGTTCTTGTCGCCGGGCGACAGCGGCTGTCCGTCGCCGTCGAGCTTGTCGCCCGCGAGGCCCGTGAAGACGGCGCGGTACCGGTTCGGCAGCACGGCGCCGCCCGGTCCTTCACCGTCATTGAACAACGCAGGCGCCCAGTCGTCGCCGAGATCGACGAGCGTGAGGCCGCGCGCGCGCGCCGCCTCGGCGTCGACGACGTGCTCGGCGCCGCGCGAAAACTGAATCGCGCGGCGATCGGCGGGCGCTTCGGGCGCGTCGGCGAGCGCGTCCGTGTCGGGGTCGGGCAGCGCCGGCGCGCGATGCACCGGAGGTGGCGACGATGCGCCGATTTTTTTTTGCGCGCCCGCGTCGACGAGCGCGCGCGCTTCCGGCGCCGGCGCGGGCCGCGCGCAAGACGCCCCGAACGACGCGCAAAAAGCGACTGTCATTGTTGCGCGTGCGCCCTTGCGCCGCCCGAGGGCCGTCACCATCTTGATGTACGCGAAATAACGTCCACGCGAAGAGTCGCGGGCAACAAATGCTTTCGCCCGTCGGAGATTCTCCTACTATAGGCCCACATGAAACGCACATTGCTCACAGCCGCATTCCTCGTGACGGCGGCCGTCCTGCTCCTCGGCTTCGCGCGCCCCGCGCAGGCGACCGAGGTCGGCTACGGGCGCCGTTTCGGTCTCGGCTTCGTCCTCGGCGATCCCACGGGCCTCTCGGCCAAGTATTGGGTCGGCCCGACCAACTCGCTCGACTTCGGCCTCGGCTTCTGGGGCTACGGCTTCAATGATCGCTGCTGGTACGACAGCGCGGGTCACGCCCACTGCGACAACTTCGGCTACAGCAACGGCACGATCAACATGGACTACCTCTGGCAGTCCAACCTCGTGCGCGGCCAAGCGCAGCTCGACTGGCACATCGGCGCCGGCGGCCGCGCGCTGTGGTTCAGCGGCTGCAGCGGCGACTGCTTCGCGCTCGCGGCGCGCATGCCCGTCGGCCTCGATCTCATGTTCGCGAACCCGTCGTTCGTCGAGATCTTCGTCGAGCTCGCGCCCGCGTTCTACATCGTGCCCGGCTTCACCTTCGACATAGAAGGCGGAATCGGGGCGCGGTTTTATTTCTGAGCGCGTGAAGCACGCGCTGCCCGTCGAGCGTTGGCCGACGGCCGACGAGGCGGCGGGCGCGCGGTTGTTCTCGCCGCTGCCGATCGGGCCGCGCACGGCCCGAGCGCGGACGTGGGTGCCGGCGATGGTGCCGTGGCGCGCGACCGAAGCGGGCGAGGTCACGCCAGCGCTGCTCGACTGGTACGCGCGCTTCGCCGAGGGCCGGCCCGGCGTGGTCGTCGTCGAGGCGACGGGCATCCGCGACGTGCCGAGCGGGCCGCTGCTCAGGATCGGAGACGATCGCTTCGTGCCGGGGCTCGCGAAGCTCGTCGAGACCGTGCGCGCCGCGAGCGGCGGCGAGACGCTGCTCTTCATCCAGCTCATCGACTTCCTCGCGATCCGGCGGCGGCCCGCGCCCGCGCGCTACTTCGCCGAGTTTCTGAAGCTGACGCCGCGCCACCGCGAAGCGCTCGCGCGAATCGAGCCTTCGCTCGCCGACGCGCCTGAACCGGAAGTCCGCGCGCGTCTCGCGGCGCTCGCGCCACAAGCGCAGCGCATGGTTCTGTCCGAGCGCGAGTGGGAAGACCTACAAAGGGGCGCGCGCGAGCGCGTGACCGACCTGCACCTGCCGCACGTGCGCGATCTTCCGCGCGTGCTGCCCGAGCTCTTCGCGCGCGCCGCGACGCGGGCGCGCGCCGCGGGCTTCGACGGCGTCGAGCTGCACTACGCGCACGCCTACACGATGGCCTCGTTCCTGTCGGCGCTGAACACGCGCGACGACGGCTACGGCGGCTCGCCCGAGGGCCGCGTGCGCCTGCCGCGCGAGGTGCTCGCGGCGACGCGCGCCGCGGTCGGCGGCGACGTCGTCATAGGCGCCCGCCTGCTGGGCGAGGAGCTGGTCGCCGGCGGCACGACGGCCGAAGAGGCCGCGGGCTTCGCCGGCGCGCTCGCGCGGGCGGGCGCCGACTACCTGTCGCTGTCGGCGGGCGGAAAATTCGAAGACGCGCGCCAGCCGAAGATCGGCGCCGCCGCGTATCCATATACAGGCGCGAGCGGCGACGAGACGATGCCGACCGTGCGGTCAGACGAGCGCGGCCCCTTCGGGCGGCACCTGCCCGTCGCCGCGGCGATCCGGCGCGCCGTTCGCGACGTCGGCCTCGCGACGCCCGTCGTCGCCGCCGGTGGCATCACGACCTTCTCGCTCGCCGAGGCCGCCCTCGCGCGCGGCGACGCCGACTTCGTCGCGTCGGCGCGCCAAACGCTGGCCGATCCCGACTGGTTCGCGAAGGTGCGCGCGGGCCGCGGTGACGAGGTCCGCCGCTGCCAGCTCACGAACTACTGCGAGGCCCTCGACCAGCGCCACGTGCCCGTGACGTGCCAGCTGTGGGACCACCCGCCCGGCGAGCCGCGCCGCCTGATCGCGCCGGCGTGGCTGACGCGCCCGCGACGTCCGGTTTGAGCGCCCGATTCTCGAGCGCCTCGAGCTTCACTTCACGTCGGACTCCTCGACATCGGCTCAGGGAACGTCGAGGACGACCTCCTGGAATGACAGGGCGTAGCGGCTGCCGGGTGGGTTCTCGTCGGTGGAGTCGTTCGACGAATACTGGATCCACATCGTCTTGCCGTCGCACCCGAGGAACCGCGACGGGATGTTGACGTAGTACGCGCTCATCCCGAAGTCGTGCAGGTACTGGACCATGCGATAGGGTCCCGTCACGTCGTCGGCTTCGAGGAAGTAGGTGTCGAAGCCACCGTAGGTGTCGAAGCCGTCGGCGGGGCGGCTCACGGCCATGAGGTACTTCTTGAGCGCGGGCAGGTACGTCATCGACACGCTGCCCATGTGGTTCGGCCACTCGAGCAGCGGCTTGATGTCGGCGAAGGCGTGCGACCAGATCGCTTTGCCGCCGGCGTCCTTGCCGCCGTAGAACTCCCACGCGGTGACGTCGTTTGCCGTCGTCGGCGTGAGCGTGAGGCGCGCGAGGTAGACCTGGTCGGCCGCGATCCAGTTGTCGGGCGAGCTCGGATCGGTCGCGCCCGAGGCGACGACGTAGGCCTTGCCGTCGGGCGAGTCCATCATCTCCTTGCCGAAGTCGACGAAGCGCGGCCCCCCCATCTTGACCTTCTTGCCGTCGAGCGCCGACTCGCCGAAGAGCGACGTCATCTGGCCGTCCTTCGGGCCCGCCCAGGTGTTGCCGTAGTCGTTCGAGATCCAGAACCCGATGAAGGGCCCGCCCACGCACCAGTAGCCGCACGGGCCGTTGTTGCCGTCCTCGGACGAGGCGCCGTAGAACCAGACCCCGTTCAGGATCGCGCTCGCCGCGGGGAACGCGCCGGAGTAAGGCCCCGGGTTGCCGGCGTCGATCGTCCCCGCGTTCGCGACGGTGAGCGCGAGTGGGTCATGACCCGTGAGCTTCGCCCACCCGAGACCCGACCCCGAGTCGACGCCGCCGACCTCGCCATAGGTGAACGGCGTGTAGAGATTGTCGTCAGAGCCCCAGGTGGGGATGAACGTGTCGCCCGTCGCGTAGAGCCGGTGCCGGCCCGTGAAGACGATCTCTTTGATCGAGGTCGACCGCGCGAACGGGCTGCTCGCCGGAGGCGTGTTCGGCCAGTGGAACGAGGTGTTCCCGTCGCTCGCGGCGTCGCCCGCGCCGGCGTCGGGCGCTGCCGCGCCGCCGCCGCCGTCGACCGGAGCGCCGCCATCGTGGTCGCCAGCGAGGCAACTCAAGCGAGCCTCGACGACCGGCGCATCGGAAGCCGCGTCACCGAAGACCTCCAGCCCCGCGTCGCCGCCGACGTTGATCGGAACGTCCGGAACGTCCACGCCAGTGTCCGCGTCGGTCTCGCCACCGTCAGCCGCGTCGTCGGGCACTCCTTGGGGCGGGCCATCACCATCCAAGCCGGCCCCATCGACGGCGACCGCGTCGGCGTCCGGCGGACCGTCGATGCCGGCATCGACGCCGACTTGGTCGTTCGCCGCGGCCGCGTCGAGGGCGTCCGTCGTCGACGGCGCGTCGGGCGGGCCTTCGATCGGCGCGTCGGGGCCCGGCCGGTCGCCGCGCGCCTCGGCGGCGACGTCCGGCGTGGTGGCGGCATCGATGTCGGCGGCGTCCGTGCCGGCGGGGCCCCCGTCGACGCCCACGCCGCTCGAGCCGCACGCCGTCAGGGCGGCGCCGAAGGTCGCGAGCGCCGCGAAAAGCCAAGAACGTTGGAATTTTTGTCGCGGGGAGATCAGGCACCTCGCCGTGGTTCGCCGGCCCGCAAAAAGATGAGGTCGGACGTCGCCCGTGCCAGGGGAGAACGCTTGGCGCGAGCCACCTTTTCCGACGAGCGACCGGTCCAGGCCGCCGCCTCAACCGGTGACGTTCACTGGGGCGAGGTACTAGGTCTCTTCGTACGTCTCGACGACGGCTTCGAGGTCGACCTCGCCCGTGTGGTCGCGCGTGACGATCTGGGGCGCGGGCGTCGCGCCGCTGTCACCCGCGGCCTCGAACTCGCGCGCCGCTTCCACCGACGCGCCGCCCTGCCCGCGCGCCTTCCAACGCGCGAGCGCCTTGTCGAGCTCATCGAAGGGGATCATGCGGCGATTGTACCCGACCTACGAGTGCGTCAGCTTCTTGAACTTGATGCGGTGGGGCTGGTCGGCGGCGGCGCCGAGGCGGCGGCGGCGGTCGGCCTCGTAGTCCTGGTAGTTGCCCTCGAACCAGACCACCTGGCTGTCGCCCTCGAAGGCGAGCATGTGGGTCGCGACGCGGTCGAGGAACCAGCGATCGTGGCTGATGACGACGACGCAGCCGGCGAACTGCAGGATCGCGTCTTCGAGCGCGCGCAGCGTGTCGACGTCGAGATCGTTCGTCGGCTCGTCGAGCATGAGGACGTTGCCGCCCGCGCGCAGCAGCTTGGCGAGGTTCACGCGGTTGCGCTCGCCGCCCGAAAGATCGCCGACGCGCTTCTGCTGATCCGTGCCCTTGAAGCCGAAGCCCGAGACGTAGGCGCGCGTGGGGATCTTGCGCTTGCCGATCTCGAGGAACTCGGCGCCCTGCGAGATCTCGTCGAACACGGTCTTGTTCGCCTCGAGGCTCTCGCGCGATTGATCGACGTGGGCCAGCTTGACGGTCTCGCCGATGCGCAACGTGCCGCTGTCGGGCTTCTCGAGGCCCGCCATCATCTTGAACAGCGTCGTCTTGCCGGCGCCGTTCGCGCCGATGATGCCGACGATCCCGCCGCGCGGCAGGTTGAAGTTCAGGTCGTCGAAGAGCAGCTTGTCGCCGAACGCCTTGCGCACGTGCTCGGCCTTGACGACGACCTCGCCCAGGCGCGGGCCCGGCGGGATCGCGATCTCGATCGTGTCTTCGCGCTTCTGCTGCTCCTCGGCGAGCATCTCTTCGTAGGCCGCGAGACGCGCCTTCGACTTCGCCTGGCGCGCGCGCGGCGACGCCTGCACCCACTCGAGCTCGCGCGCGAGCGTCCGCTGGCGCGCCGACTCGGACTTCTCTTCTTGCTCGAGCCGCTTGCGCTTCTGGTCGAGCCACGACGAGTAGTTGCCCTCCCACGGGATGCCCGCGCCGCGATCGAGCTCGAGGATCCAGCCCGCGACGTTGTCGAGGAAGTAGCGATCGTGCGTGACGGCGACGATCGTCCCGGGGAAGTCGTGCAGGAAGTGCTCGAGCCACGCGACGCTCTCGGCGTCGAGGTGGTTCGTGGGCTCGTCGAGCAGCAGCAGGTCGGGCCGCTCGAGCAGGATCTTGCAGAGCGCGACGCGGCGGCGCTCGCCGCCCGAGAGCTTCGTGACGTCGGCGTCGGCCGGCGGCAAGCGGAGCGCGTCCATCGCGATCTCCAGCGTGCGGTCGAGATCCCACGCGTTGGCGGCCTCGATCGCGTCCTGCAGCTTGCTCTGCTCGGCGAGGAGCTTGTCCATCTCCTCGGGCTTCATGTCTTCACCGAGGCGCATGTTCACCTCGTCGAAGCGCTTGAGCAGCGCCTTCGTCGACGCGACGGCCTCCTCGACGTTCTCGAGGACGTTCTTCTTGGGATCGAGCGGCGGCTCTTGCTGCAGGTAGCCGACCTTGATGCCGTCGGCCGGCTTCGCGTCGCCGAAGAAGTCCTTGTCGACGCCGGCCATGATGCGCAGGAGCGTCGACTTGCCGGCGCCGTTCGAGCCGAGGACGCCGATCTTCGCGCCCGGGTAGAAGGAGAGGTAGATGCCTTTGAGGACCTCCTTGTTCGGGGGGTGGACCCGACGGAGGTTGGTCATCGTGTAGATGTACTGGTGCGCCATCGCGGCGCGCAGCATAGCAGGAACGACGGTGGGGAAAGCGCTCCCCAGGCGCGCGAAAAAACCCTGCCGACGCGTTCAGAGCGCGTAGCGCGCGAAGCAACGACCTGTTGCGCGCGCCACAACGGGGAGAACCCTCTGTGATCGGTGCTGCCTCGCGAAGCCCATACGCCGCGCGCCCCTCGGCATGTGGCACGCGTTGGCACGGATGCTGAAGAGATGGATCTCGGCGGCGGCGCTGAGACGGTCGTTGGGTTGGCACCGAGCCCGGCTCGGTTGGGGGGCGGGGCTGGAAGGCAAAACCTTCCAGCCCCGTCATTTTTTAGATCTGGGACCCCGGCGCTCGCTCACGCGTGGCGAAGCCACGCTTTTTCTAGATGGGGACCCTGGGAGGGTCCCCAAACCCCCCCCCGGGGCGCGCTCCGCGTGGCGGAGCCACGCTGCGCTCGGGTCGCGGTTCGTTCAGCACTACAGCGATAGGATGATGACGCCGCCTGCGACGAGGGCGGCGCCTAGGAGGACGGGCTTGGCGGGGCGCTCGCGCAGGGCGAGCCACGCGAAGAGCACGGTGAACGTCGACGCCTGGCTCGACAGCGGCGAGACGAGCGCGAGCGGCGCGAAGCGCGCGGCGAAGGCGATGCAGGCGAAGCCCGCCGCCTCGAAGAAGCCCGCGAGCGCGACGGCGATCCAGGCGCGCGCGCCCGACGGTGGTGAGAGGGAGACGCGGTAGCGCGCGGCTAGCGGCAGGCCAAGCAGGATGTCGGCGGCGTAGACGACGGCGATGACGCCGAGGCGACCCGTCGCGGGCGCGAGCACGCCGATGACGGGGATCGAGACGCCGAAGCCGATGGCGGCGCCGAACGAGGCGAGCAGCCATCTCTTGGAGCCGGCGGCGGCACCGCCGCTCGCTTGCGCGAAGCGCGACACGACGACGGCGCCCAAGACGACGAGCGCAGCGCCGCCGAGCTGCGCCGCGCGCACGCGCTCGTGAAACAGCACGAGCGAGATCGCCGACGCGAGCACGGCCCAGCTCGACATGACGGGCACGGCGATCGTGAGGCGCCCGTGCTCGAAGGCGTAAAACAGGCACAAGTACGCGAGCAGCGACCCTGCGCCCGCGACGAAGATCCACGGCGCGAGGCCCAGCGTCGGCGCCGCCGTGCGCACATCGAACGGCAGCGCGGCCACGACGAGCACGATGCCGACGAGCTGCGCCCACAGCAGCCCGCGGAACGTGCCCACGAGGCGCGCGCTGCGCTGGACGGCTACGTTCGCGATCGCCCAGCAAGCGCTCGCGCCGAGCCCGAGCACGATGCCCCCGATCATGGCGCGCCACAATACCAGGAGGACCGCTCACCCGAGCGCAGCGCGGCTTCGCCGCGCGGAGCGAGCGCCGGGGGGCACGGGACCCTCTCAGGGTCCCGTGGTAGAAGACGCGCCTTGGACGCGCAGCGGCCCGTCGTCATCGTGAACCCTCGCTCGGGCGGAGGCCTCTCGGAGGCGCGGTGGGCGAAGCTCGTCGAGGGCCTCACCGACGGGCTCGGGCCTTTCGACACCGTCTTCACGACGGCGCCGCGCGACGCGACGGCGATCGCCAAACGCGAGGCCGAGGCCGGGCGGCGGCTCGTCGTCGCGTTCGGCGGCGACGGGACGATCTCCGAGACGGCCGACGGCATCCTGCAGGCCGGCGCGGGCGCGACGTGCGATCTCGGCGTCATCCCGCGCGGCACGGGCGGCGATTTTCGGCGCTCGCTGGAGCTCCCGCAGGATCTCGCCGACGCGGCGGCGCGCCTGCGCGAGGGCCGCGTGCAGATCATCGACGCGGGCCGCGTGACGTACGTGAACCACGAGGGCGCGCGCGAGTCGCGGCACTTCGTCAACGTCTCGTCGTTCGGGTACTCGAGCGCCGTCGCTCGCAGCGCCAACGCGTCGACGAAGCGCTTCGGCGCGAAGATGGCGTTCGTCGGCGCCGCCGTGCGCACCCTCGCCTCGTACGACAACACCGACGTCTGGCTCACATTCGACGACGGTCCGCGCCACCGCCGCCGCGTCATGCTCGCCGCCGTCGGCAACGGCCGCTTCTTCGGCGGCGGCATGAAGATCTGCCCCACGGCGCGCCTCGACAGCGGCGCGTTCGAGGTCGTCGTCGTCGGCGATCTCTCGCGCGGCGACGTGCTCCTGAAAGGCGCGCGCCTCTTCTCGGGCACGCACCTGTCGATCGAAGACGTCACGAGCACGAGCGCCCGCAAGCTCGTCGCCACGCCCGTCGAGCCCGACGCCATCGTCCCCATCGAGCTCGACGGCGAAACCCCGGGTCGCCTGCCCGCGACGTTCGAAGTGTTGCCGGGCGCTCTTCGAATTCGCGTCTAACTAAGTCGCTCACTCACTTCGGTCGCGGGCGTGGGGG
>DASZRT010000107.1:0-56353 GCA_035549075.1 Polyangia bacterium
GGCGCGGCGAAGCCGCGCCTTCCCGTGCTTGGAACCGCTCGCGCCGCTCGCTCGAAGTTAGCGTGGGACGAGAGGCCTTTTAGATCTGCCTCGCCCCGCTTGCGGGGAGAGGCGGCGCCGTAGGCGCGGTGAGGGGCGACCTAGGCCAGGGCTTTGAGGCCTTCGTGATCGGCGAGGATGACCTTGCGGCCTTCCGTCTGAATCAAGCCCTTGCGCTTGAACTGCGAGAGGGTGAGCGAGACCGTCTCGCGGGTCGAACCGATGAGGTTCGCCATCTCTTGGTGCGTGATCTTGAGGCCGACGATCGTGCCGCGCTCGTCGGCGATGCCGTGCTCTTGGCCGAGGTTGAGCAGGAGCTCGGCGAGCTTTGACCCGACGTCCTTGAAAATCAGCTGCTCGACGCGCGTCTCGAGGTCTTTGCGGCGCGCGATGAGCGCGCGCGAGAACTTGTAGGCCGCCGTGCCGTTCGTGCGCAGCAGCTGGTCGAGCTGCTCGCGGTCGACCTCGACGGTCGTCGACGAGTCCATCGCCTCGGCCATCTCCTCGCGCGGGCCGCCGTCCAGCAGGCACGGCTCGCCGAAGAAGTCGCCCTCGGTGCGGTAGGCGAGCGTCAGCTCTTTTCCGTCGCGCGTGACCTTCGAGATCTTGATGCGGCCACCGGCGAGGAAGTGGACGCCCTGCGCGCGGTCGCCGGGCAGGTAGATGACCTGGCGCGGGCGGTAGGTGCCGACCTTGAGGTTCGGCGCGAGCACGGCGAGACCCTCGGTGGGGATGTCCGAAAGCACTTCGGACTTCCGCAGGAGCGCGAGCGCCCGCCTGTCCTCTCCGTTGGTCGTCACGGTTTCACCCACGTGTGGGTTTTATCAGTACCCCGCCAGGCGAACAACAAAAGTTCGTGAAGTGCGCTACACAGTCGCGTCCCGCGCGCGCGCGCCGCGCACGAGCGCCGCGCCCGCCGCGAGCACGACGAGGCCAGCGCCGAAGATCGCGAGCTGCGTGGGCCGGTTGAAGTCGTCGGGATCGGAGCCGCGGCCCGCGTAGGTGATCACGAGCAGGCAGGCGTTGTTCACGAAGTGGGTGACCATCGCCGGGACGATGGAGCCGGTCTCGAGGGCGATGAGCGAAAGAAACACGCCGAGCACGCCCGTGGGCAGCAAGCGCCAAGCGTCGACGTGGTAGAGGCCGAACAGCAGGCCCGTGACGATCGCGGCGGGCACGCGCGGCAGCCGCGCCGCGAGGCCGCGCAGGATGGGCCCGCGGAAGAGCGCCTCCTCGCAAACGGCGGGCGTGAGCGCCATCAAGAAGAGGCCGACGGCGAGGTGGCCGTCTTCGGGCGCGATCATGTGGCGCAGCTTCTCGACGAGCTCCTTCGGCGCCGGGACGAGCCACTCGGCGACGAAGCCGACGACGATCCACGCCGACGCACCGATGAGCGTCGCGCCCGCGAGCGCGCGCGCGGGCACACGGCGCACGCGCAGGACGTCGCGCACGCGCTGGCCCGTGCCACGCGCGTAGGCGGCCACGATGCCGAGCAGGCCGACCCATTCGGTGAGCACGAGGCCCGGCGTGAGGCGCCACGCCTGCAGCGGGATGAACACGAAGAACAGCAGCACGTAGGCGACGCCGAACACGGCGAGCGCGTGACCGGCCGTCGGACCCGAGGTCGACGTCGGTGCGGGTGCAGCGCTGCGCGGTTCGATCCCCGCGAGGCGCCGCAGCCACGCCATGAGACCGAGCGCGCCGTCGTCGGCCGCGAGCAGCCGCTCGCTGTCGTAGAGCCGCGCCGCGAGTGACAGCGCGAGGGCGCCGCAGGCCAGCGTCATCGCGACCACGACGATCGACAGGCCGAGGCTGGCCTTGCCGAGGATGAGGTCGCGCGCGAGCAGCATGATGTTGACGCCCGGCACGAGCGCGACGGCGCCCGTGAGCTGCCAGTCGCCGACGCTGGCCATGATCGACGGCGTGAGGCACACGAAGTACACGGGCGTCAGCAGCGTCTGCGCCTCTTTGTGGCTGCGCGCCATGGCGCCGATCGCGACCATGATCGACGCGAACAAGAACGACGCCGGCACGACGACGGCGAACAACGTCGCGAGGGCGCGGCTCCACGGCACGACCATCGCGGGCGCGGCGCCGCCGACGAGCCGCGCGCCCTCGAGCGTCGTGAGCGACATCGACGCGAGGTTGAGCAGGCCCGTGAGCGCCGACAGCGCCGCGACGGCGACGATCTTGCCCGCCATGAGATCGTGGCGGTTCACGGGCGACGAGAGGATCGTCTCGAGCGTGCCGCGCTCGCGCTCGCCCGCGGTGATGTCGATCGCCGGGTGGAACGCGCCCAGGCCGACGACGACGACGATGATGAGCGGCAGCAGCTTCGACAGCAGGTAGGCGCTCTCGCTCTCCTTCGGCGCGACGTTGCGATCGCTCATGGCGAACAGCGGGCCGCAGCCGGGCGCGAGCTCGCCGCCCAGCACCTCTTGCAGGCGCACGTGCGCCTGCGTCGACTCCTCGCGCGCGCCGTCGTAGACGACGTCGACGCGCGTGCGGTTCGCGTCGGCAGGCGTCGCGATCGCGACCGCGTCGACGCGCGCGCCCGTGACGGCCGCCGCCGCGTCGGCGGGCGCGGGTAGGACCTCGAACGTCTTCGGGTGCTTCGCGAGGCGCGTGCGCACGGCTTCGCCGGCCGTTCCCGCGACGGCCACGCGCGAGCGCCGCGCCTCGGTGCGCGCGACCTGGCTGGCCGCGCCCATGAGCATGAGCGGCACGACCAGCGGGTAGACGACGAGCGGGAACAGCAGCATGACGCCGAGCGTGCGGCGGTCGCGCAGCGTCTCGCGCAGCTCCTTGCCGGCGACGAGCCGGATGACGCCGAGCCGCGCGAGGTTCACGCCGCGCCCCCTTCCGCGGCCTCGACGAAGCGCAGGAACGCCTCTTCGAGGTTGGTCGCGCCGCCGGCCCGCGCGCGCAGCTCGGCGGGCGGGCCCTCGGCCAGCAAGCGCCCGCGGTGCAGAAGGCCGATGCGATCGCAGAGCAGCTCGGCCTCGGCGAGGTAGTGCGTCGAGAAGATCACCGCCTTGCCGCGATCGCGCTCGGCGCGCACGAAGTCGCGCAGGAAGCGCGAGGCGAGCACGTCGAGGCCCACCGTCGGCTCGTCGAGCACGAGCACGGCGGGATCGTGCAGCACGGCGCGCGCGACGGAGAGGCGCTGCTTCTGCCCCGTCGACAGCGCCTCGCAGCGGCGGCCGAGGACGTCGCGCAGGTCGAGCGTGTCCGACAGCTGCGCCGCGCGCGCCGCGATCGCGTCGTCGCTCATGCCGTGCAAGCGGCCGAAGTAGCGCAGGAGCTCGGCGCCGCGCAGGCGCGCGTAGAGGCCCGTCGTGCCCGTGAGGAAGCCGAGGCGGCGCCGCGCCGCCTGCGGGTCGCGCGCGACGTCGACGCCCGCGAGCGTCGCGCGTCCCGCCGTCGGCGCGAGGATCGCCGCGAGCACGCGCAACGTCGTCGTCTTGCCGGCGCCGTTCGGCCCGAGCAGGCCGTAGATCTCGCGCGGCGCGACCTCGAAGGACAGACCGTCGACGGCCGTCGCCGCCCCGAAGCGCTTGACGAGCCGCTCGACGACGACGCCGGCGTCGGAGGCGGTGATCATGCGACCCAGCTTAGTGCTGTTAGTCGCAGTTGCCGAGGTAGCAGGTCTCGATCGTGCCCGGGTCGACCTTGAAGTTGCGCGAGATGCACGCCTGCTGGGTCAAGACGCCCGTCGTGCGGTTGTACGTGCCCGTGCACGACGGCGGCGGGCCCGCGCCCGTGGGCGGCGTCGGGCAGTAGTTGTGCGAGCCGCCGTTGACGTAGTCGGGCATGTAGACACGGATGGGCGCCGACGTCGCGCGGTTGCCGACGAGGTCGGTCGCGACGATCGCGATGCACTTCCAACCCGTGGGCGAAGCGCCACCGGCGGGGGCGCGCGTGATGTGGTTCGCGAGCGTGTCGAGCTGCGAGCCGAAGCAGTAGCCGCCGTCGACCGGCGTGATGGGCTCGATCGACCAGATCGCCGGCAGCTTGGCCGGTGAGTAGGTGATCGCGACCGTCGGCGAGAGCCCGCACAGGTTGAGCGCCGGGTCGGTGTCGGGGCCCTGGCCGCAGAAGGCCGGCATGGGCTCGGTCTCGCCCGCGTAGTCGGGCACGTAGAAGTCGCCCGTGCCGCCGGCCGGCACCGGCCCGAGGCGGACCTTCAGCACCTGCTTCGGCCCCGTGAGCGGCGACGTCGTCGCCTGCAGCTTCGGGTTGATGTCGTCGCAGAAGCCGTCGCCGTCGGTGTCGACGACGAGCGGCTGATCGGCGCCGTTCGCGTCCTTGACGACGTCGAGCACGTAGGCCGCCGTCGCGTTCGGATCGACCGTCGCGATGGGCACCTGCTTGAGGCCCTCGGCGTGGTTGCCGTCGTCCTCGATGCGCGCGCGCAAATCGAAAAGCTGGGGCACCTGGCACAGGTCGTTGGGCGAGTCGCCGTCGAAGTCCTTGTGGTCGAGCGGGTCGAACGCCGTCGAGCAGCGGTAGCCCATGTCGAGCTTCCACGTGCGGATCTTGGGCGGCGTGAGATCGGCGATGGGCGGGATGTTGTCGACGGCGATCTCGTAGGCGACGTTCGACTCGTTACCGAGGTTGTCGGCGGCGCGGAACGACAGCGTGGGCCGCACGATGCAAACGCCGTCGGGGTCCGTCAGCTTGCACTTCGTGAGGTTGTTCGTGTCGAAGATCGTGCTGTACGTGCCGCCGCCGTTGGCCTTGAGCGGCAGGCGGAACACGACGGTCTTGTCGTCGCCGATGAGCACCTGCACCGTCGAGTCGTTGAGTCCGCCGTCGTCGGTGATGTTGGCGGAGATCGTGATGAGGCCGCCCACGATCGTGCCGGGCGACGGCGTCGTCGCCGTGACCGTCGGGCCCTCGAGGTCGACGTCGAACGTCACCTTGAGCTCGGCTCGCACCTTGTTCTCGTCCGTCGCCGAGACGATGAAGAGCTGCTCGCCGTCGAGCGGCGTCGGCAGCGTCAGGTCGAAGACGGCGCGGTAGAGGCCGGGCGTTCCCGTCGGCTGCAGGTTGACCGGCATCGCGCCGATCGCGCCCTGCACGTTCGACACGGGCGGCGCCACGCCGGGATCGATCGCGACGAGCACGACGAGGCTGCCCTTGTAGTGCTGGCCCGGCACGGGCGAGAGCACGGTGATGAGCGGGCCCGCGTCGATCTTGATGTTGACCGACGCCGCGCCCGACTGGTTCGACGAGCCGCGCGCCGTCACCGTGATCGTGTACGTGCCTGTCTTGAGGCCCGTGAGCGGCAGCTTGCCCACGTACTGATCGGCCGTCGTGCTCGAGGGGCCGACGAGCGGCACCGTCGCGATGAGCGCCGTGGGCGTATCGGCGGGCGCGATCGTCGCGCGCACCGTCTGCGGATCGACGACGTCGGTGCCCATCGAGATCGTCACCTTGGCCGTGACGTCGACGGGCGCGTCGGTCGACAGCGTCGCGCCCGACGCCGCGGGCGAGACGATCGTGATGGCGACCTTTCCGCTCGGCGTGCCGAGGTTGACGTCGGGGTTGCCCGCGGGCGTCGTCGGGCCCGAGGGCGACGACGCGCCGGCGTCGCCGGGTTTGTAGATCGGGTAAGCGCCGTTGCCCGAGCTCGAGCACGCCGCGACGCCGACGGCGAGCGCGAGCGCGAAGGCGGCGGCTCCAGCGCGGTTGAGCATCACCGCGACGTGACCGTCGGCGGGCACAGCAGCTCGCCGCTGTTCGTCGTGCAGCAGTCGACGACCTGGTCCTGCGCGACGTTGCACTCGTTGCCCTGGTTCGCGGCCGACGACGTCGGGCACGCGGGCACGCGGCCGTCGACGGCGTTGGCGATGAGGCAGCCGCTGCACACGAGGATCGGAAAGTGGAACGCGTCCGACGTGTATTGCTTGATCGTCGTGCGGCCCACGGCGCGGATCGTCGCCTCGACGTGGAAGGGCGCGGCGCCCGCTTGGAACACGCCCGCGTCGTGGATCTTGCGCGCGAGCGCGCCCGGCAGGCCGTTGACGCCCGACGAGGTGTTGCCGCCGCCCGACGCGACCGAGCCCGACGTCGGCTCGCTGTACTTGATGAGCTGATCGGGCATGCCGTCGGTGCCCGACGTCTGCAGCGTCGAGAACAGGTCGAGGATCGCGGCAGGCGCGTCGTCCATCGGGCTCACGTCGACGTCGTAGCCCGACAGCGCGATGCGGTTCGGATCGCCCTGCTGTCCACCGCTCGGCGGCGGCAGGTTGTTCTGCAGCAGCGGAAAGATCTCATAACCAATCGTCGCGCCCGTCGGCACGACGGCGACGTCGATGACGCCCGTCGATCGATAGACCGAGCCGAGGGTCGTCGGAATCACGCAGCCCGCTTCGGGCACTTGGTTTTGGATGATGATGAACTGGTCGGGCGGCTGTCCACAGCCCGCCAGCAACATCGCGGCGGCGCCCGCCAAGGTCAGACCTCGGAGAATCGCGCTGGTCATCGGCTCCACCAACTTATCAGAGACGTTTTCGCTTCGTGGCAAACTTTCGCGGCCACGCAGGCGCATGAGCGGTCGCGCGGGAGAGAAGCCGTGCGAGAGCGGCGCACATGTCGGAGATCCTGCTGCAAATCCGGGTTCTCTCCGCGAAATGAAGTTGACCATCGAACCATTCGCCCGCTCAATATGGAGACCGTGGGTGTGTTCGATCGTCTGGCCCGGGATGACGCCGGCGCGACGGCCGTGGAGTATGCGCTGATGCTCGGGGGCATCGCCGCTGCGATCATCGTGATGGTCTACGTGTTCGGCGCGAAGGTGAACAATCTTTACAGCAACACACAGTCTCGGTGGCCGTGACACCCGCAACCGTTCCGCTCGCCGGAAAGCAACTGACCGATCGACGAAGCTCCGAACAAACCTCAAGCCCATCGGGTAGTGCGCCGATGGATCAATTTGTTACGCACCTTTCATAATTTTCCCGTCCGCCTTAATTTTCGCTGTTTCGGCTGATGGTCAGCTCGAAACGGCGACGAAACGCTGACCCTCGCAATTCGTCGATCAAGGAGAATCCAATGCTGAAGAATCTGAAGAAGCTCATCAAGGACGAGGAAGGCGCGACGGCCGTCGAGTACGGCCTCATCGTCGCCGCGATCGCCGGCCTCATCATCGTGGTCGTCTTCCTCCTGGGCAACAAGGTCAACAACGCGTTCAGCAACGTCGCCGCGCACATGCCGTAAGGCGCGCGAGCTCGTCCAAAGAGAACGAACGGTTCGAAAGGAACGACCTGAGAAGCCGGGAGCGCCGCCATTGACGTTCCCGGCTTCACACCTCCTGCCTTTGGGGGTGTGTTTGGCCATTGGTTCGATCTGGGACGTCGCGAAGAGGCGAATCCCCAACGCGCTGACGAGCGTCGTCGCGCTCGGGGGTATCACCGCGCAGATCGTCGACCGCGGAGGCTTGGCCGCGCTCTCGGGCGTGGCGGCGGCGGTCGTCAGCATCGCGCTCCTCTACAAGCCGTGGACGGCGGGCGGCCTCGGCGGCGGCGACGTGAAATTGGCCGCGGCGGTCGCCATCTGGGTTGGCCTGGGCGGCTTGTTCCGGTACGCTGTTGCGGTGGCCGCTGCGGGCGGCCTCGTTGCGGCGATGATGTATTTCCTCT
Organism: Polyangia bacterium; assembly: GCA_035549075.1. Taxonomy (GTDB): domain Bacteria; phylum Myxococcota_A; class Polyangia; order Fen-1088; family Fen-1088; genus DASZFV01. Next base: position 7,686 of record DASZRT010000107.1, read on the forward strand.
CTCGTAAAGCGATTCGTCAGGAGATCAAGGCGAGCTTGACGCTGGCGGCGCTGAACCAGAGCTTGCCCCCCGTGCCCGCCCCTTCCCCTGGGCGGCTCACCGTCCCTTACGGGCTCGCGATCGCCGCCGGCGCGGCTTTCGCGCTGCTCACGTAACGGCCCGCTTCTGCCGATCTGCCTGCGGCGCTTCGATATTTCGGACATTTTCCAACAGCGAGGAAGACCGTGGCGACAAACGACGCTCTGAGTGGCCCCAATCGCCTTCGTCGCGCTACGGAGAGCGGCGCGCGACGCACGGGCGTTCGCGCGGTCGCGTTTTGGGGCGTCGCGATCATCGCGGGCCTCGGCGCCGCGCTCCTCATCACGCGCTACCTCGAGCGGCGCACCGTCGCCGTCTCGACGCCGACGTCGAAGATCGTGGTCGCGGCGATGGATCTTCCGCTCGCGACGCGCCTGCGGCCCGAACAACTTCGCATGTCGGACTGGCCCGTGACGGCGATGCCGCCGGGCGCGATCCGCGACGTCAAGGACGCCGTCGATCACATCCTCACGTCGCGCGTGCTCGAGGGCGAGCCGCTCTTGCCGGGCAAGCTCGCGGCGCGCGACGCCGGCAACGGCCTCGCGGCGCTCATCCCCGCGAACATGCGCGCGATCGCCGTTCGCGTCGACGACGTCGTCGGCGTCGCCGGGTTCATCCACCCCGACGATCGCGTCGACATCATCGTCACGATCCACCCGGCGAAGCCCGCCGACTCGGAGGAGCTGTCGAAGGTCATCCTCCAGAACGTCAAGGTCCTCGCCGTCGGCAAGGAGCTCGAGGTCAACGATCGCACGCGTAACCAGGCGACGTCGGCCACGGTCGCGACGCTGCTCGTGAATCCGGAAGAATCGGAAAAGCTCGCGCTCGCGACCTCGCAGGGCCGCCTCATGCTGACGCTGCGGAGCTGGACCGACAACCAAGCCGTCATCACGCAGGGAATGAACGCCTCGATGCTCATCGCCGACAGCAGCACGAAGCCCCGCGACGTCGTCGTCGTCGCGCCGCCGCCCCCGCGCCGCTCGGCGCCGAAGATTCAGGGGACGGTCAACGCCCCGCCGCCGCCCGATCCGGCGCTGCTCAAGCAGCAACAGCAGAACACCGTCGAAATTCTGCGCGGGGATCGCTTCGAGGAGCGTAAATTCGACGCGAAGGACAAACCGTAAAAGGCAAAGGACAGAACGTGACCCTGACGTCTCCCGCCCTGGTCCTCCGTCGCGCCCTGACCCTGACGCTGATGGCCGTCGTCGCGTGGGCCGCGCCTCGCGCGGCGCGCGCCGCCGACGCGCCCGTCATGCCCCAAATCAAGATCGACCGTGAGGTCGGCGCCGCGCGCGACCTCGCGCTCGAGATGGGGCAGAACCGCTTGCTCGTCCTCTCCGAGGCGATCGCGCGCGTCTCGGTGGCCGATCCCAAAGTCGCCGACCTCAAGGTCATCACGCCTACGCAGCTCTTGCTCACGGCGCGCGGTGTGGGCAGCACCGACCTCACGCTCTGGAACCGCAAGGACGAGCCGCTCGTCCTCGCGCTCCTCGTGACGCGCAACCTGGACGCGCTTCGCCGGCAGCTGAAGGACCTGCTGCCGACGGAGAACATCACGGTGTCGGCCGCGGGCGATCTCGTCGTGCTCGCGGGCGAGACGTCCGACGTGCGCGTGCCCGAGCGCGCCGCCGAGGTGGCCGCGCTCCACGCCGAGCGCGTCGCCAACCTCATCCGCGTCACGGGCAACCAGCAGGTTCAGCTCGAGGTGAAGTTCGCCGAGGTCTCGCGAAACGCGCTGAGACAGATGGGCTTCAACTTCTTTCACCGCGACGCCGCCGGGCAGTTCGTCGCCGGCATGGCCCAGTCGGGCACGCCGCCGGGCACGTTCCTCACGGTCCCTGGCTCGGGCACGGCCTCGGCGCCCGACATCTACCCGGGCGCGACGGGCGGCGTGTCGTTGTTCTTCTCGGGCCTCGCGAACTTCCCGTTCTCGGTGATGCTGAGCTTGCTCGAGGGCAACGGCCTCTCGAAGACGCTGGCCGAGCCGACGCTCGTCGCGATGTCGGGGCAAGAGGCGAAGTTCCTCGCGGGCGGCGAGTTCCCCATCCCCGTGTCGACGGGCCTCGGCGCCGTCGGCATCCAGTGGAAGAAGTTCGGCATCATCTTGAACTTCACGCCCACGGTCGTGAGCGAGGGCTTCCTGCACCTCCACCTGCAGACCGAGGTGAGCGACATCGACGCCTCGCGCACGGTCACGGTGGGCGGCTTCACGGTGCCGGGCCTCATCTCGCGCCAGAGCGAGACGACGGTGCGCCTCTCGGACGGCCAGAGCTTCGCGATCGCCGGCTTGCTGTCGGATCGCATGCGCTCGCAGATCAACAAGGTGCCGCTGCTGGGCGACGTGCCGATCCTCGGCGCGCTCTTCCGCTCGGTCAGCTACGAGCGTGACGAGTCCGAGCTGCTCGTCGTCATCACGGCGCGCCTCACGAAGCCCGTCGCGCCGCACGAGCTGCCGAAGCTGCCGACCGACGACGAGCTCAACGACCCCACCGACTTCGAGCTGTTTTTGCTCGGCGGCGAGGGCACGGGCAAGCCGCCGCAAGAGGAACGTGAGTACAACGCCGCTCCCAAGAACGGCGCGAAGTCACAGGCCGACGGGCCGCTCCACGCCTCGGCGGGACGCGGGCCGAGCGGGCAGCTCGGGTTCATTCGCTGAGAACGAGATAGGAACAACGAAGCGCCATGCAGAAACCGAACGTCCTGCTCCTCGGAGGTAACGACGCCCTCGAGGCCGATCTCAAGCTGGCGCTGCGCGACGTGTGCACGATCGTCCCGCTCAACGTCCCCGCCGAGCTGATCGCCGACGAGTACCGGCGCCTCTCGCCGGGCGCGGCGCTCGTCGTCGTGAGCGCGCAGACGCCGCAGCGGTTCGGCCTCATCTACAACATCGTCGCCGCGGGCGGCGTCGTCATCGTCATCTCGCCCACGAAGGACCCGGAGCTCATCCTGCGCTCGATGCGCGCGGGCGCGCGCGAGTTCGTGCTCGAGAGCGACCACGAGGAGCTCAAGCTCGCCGTGCGCTCGCAGGCGCAGGTCACCGAGTCGAGCGACGGCAACAGCGGCATCGTCATGACGATCTTCGGCGCCAAGGGCGGCGTCGGCTGCACGACGATCGCCACCAACCTCGCGGGCTCGCTGCAGGCCGCGGGCGGCCGCGTCTGCATCGTCGACCTCGACTTCCACCTGGGCGACGTCCTGTCGTTCATGGACGTCGCGGGCAATTACTCGATCACGGATTTGCTCGGCAACATGGGCCGCCTCGATCGCGAGCTGCTCGAGTCGTCGATGATGCGCCACCCGTCGGGCGTCAACGTCCTCGCCCAGAGCGGCAAGATGGAAGAGGCCGAGCACATCAAGGGCTCGGACATCTCGAACCTGCTCAACTTCCTGCGCAAACACTACAACTACGTGATCCTCGACGGCGTGAAGGGCTTCGACGAGATCTCGCTCGCGGCGCTCGACGGCAGCCAGCACGTCTTCATGGTGCTGACGCAGGACGTGCCCGCCGTACGCAACGGCCAGCGCTGCCTGGAGCTGTTCGGCCGCCTCGGCTACGACCAGACCAAGGTCAAGCTGCTGCTCAACCGCTACCAGAAGTCGTCGAAGATCACCCTCGAGGTGGTCGCCGACACGCTCAAGGTCCCCGTGACCCACACGATCAGCAACGACTTCGTCTCGGTGATCGACGCCATCAACCGCGGCTTGCTGCTGCGGGAGGCGGCGCCGCGCGCGAAGCTCACGGCCGACATCCAGGCTCTCGTCCAGCTCGTCGCGGGCGCGCGCAACGCGAACGCGCCGCGCCGCTCGTTCCTGGGCGGCTTGTTCGGCAAGAAGGCGGCGGATGGGTCTTCGTGATCGCCTCAAGGGCCCGCCGCCCGTGGCGCCGGGAGCTCCCCCGGCCGCGGGCGCCGCGCCCGCGCCGCGCCCGACGCTGAACCCGGCGCCCGCCAACGGCGGCGGCGGTCAGACCGGTCAGTGGACCGGCATCACGACGGACATCTATCAAAACCTCAAGCACGAGCTTCACCAGAAGCTCATCGAGAAGCTCGACCTGCGCACGATCGAGAAGCTGGCGCGCGAGCAGCTGCGCGACGAGCTGCGCGGCATCCTCTCGGGCCTGCTGCAGGGCACGGAGCTCCCGCTCAACCGGCAAGAGCGCGAGCACATGGTCGAGGAGCTCCTCGACGAGGTCACGGGCCTCGGCCCGCTCGAGCCGCTGCTGCGCGATCAGGCGATCTCCGACATCCTCGTCAACCGCTTCGACATGATCTACGTCGAGAAGTTCGGCAAGCTCGAGCTGACGAACGTCCGCTTCCGCGACAACGACCACCTCACGCAGATCATCAACCGCATCGTGTCGCGCGTCGGCCGCCGCGTCGACGACTCGTCGCCCATGGCCGACGCCCGCCTCGCCGACGGCTCGCGCGTCAACGCCATCATCCCGCCGCTCGCGCTCGACGGCTCGGTGCTGTCGATTCGCCGCTTCGGCGGCAAGCCGCTGCGCTTCAAGGACATGTTGGGCATCGGCAGCATCACGCCCGAGATGGTCGGCTTCCTCGGCGCGTCGGTGAAGGCCAAGTGCAACGTCCTCATCTCGGGCGGCACGGGCACGGGCAAGACCACGATGCTCAACGCGCTGTCGTCCTTCATCCCCGACGGCGAGCGGGTCATCACGATCGAGGACGCGGCCGAGCTGCAGCTGCAGCAGCGCCACGTCGTGCGGCTCGAGACGCGCCCGCCCAACATCGAGGGCCGCGGCGAGGTGCTCGCGCGCGATCTCGTCAAGAACGCCCTGCGTATGCGGCCCGACCGCATCGTCATCGGCGAGTGCCGCGGCGGCGAGATCCTCGACATGCTGCAGGCCATGAACACGGGCCACGAGGGCTCGATGACGACGGTGCACGCCAACACGGCGCGCGACGCGCTCTCGCGCATCGAGGCCATGGTCGGCATGGGCGGCGTCACGATGTCCGAGATCCTCGTGCGCCAGACGATCTCGCGCGCCATCAACCTCGTCGTGCAGCTCACGCGCGGCACCGACGGCAAGCGCCGCATCACGAGCGTCTCCGAGATCACCGGCATGGAGGGCTCGGTCATCACGCAGCAGGACATCTTTAAGTTCGAGCAGCGCGGGACGGACAAGGACGGCAAGATCCTCGGCGAGTACCGCGCGACGGGCGTGCGCCCCAAGATCATGGAGCGCCTCGAGAAGTACGGCATCAACCCGGCCGACGTCGTGCGGCCGCTGCTACAGCCATAAAACATGCGCGGGATCGTCATAGGCGTCGTCACGTTCGCGGCGGTCTTCCTCATGGAAGCCATCGTCACGACGCTGCGCTACTTCGGCGATCGCAAGGAAGACGAGCTCAAGCGCCGCCTGCAGAACCTCGGCACGGCCGAGGCCGTGAAGTTCGGTCTGTTGCGCCAGGGCCGCCTCGCGGCGTCGCCCGTGCTCGACACGATCCTGCGCGGCATCCCCGTCTCGCAGCGCCTCGAGGATCTGCTGGAGCAAGCCGAGCTCAGCATCACCGTCGCGCGCCTGCTCACCTACTGCGTGATCGCCGCCGTCCTGTTGTTCTCGCTGGGCATGCTGTCGGCGGGCGGGCCGCTCTTGTCGACGATCCTGCTGCCGCTCGGCGGCTTCCTGCCGATCATGTTCGTGCTGTGGAAGCGCGGCCACCGCAGCCGCAAGCTGTCCGAGCAGCTGCCCGACGCGCTCGACATGATGGGCCGCTCGCTGCGCGCCGGCCACGCGCTGTCGAGCTCGTTCAAGATGGTCGCGAGCGAGCTGCCCGCGCCCGTGAGCCTGGAGTTCGCGCGCGCCTTCGAGGAGCAGAACCTGGGCCTGCCGTTCGAAAAGGCCATCGCGCAGATGGTGAAGCGCTCGCCCACGAACCGCGACCTCAAGATCTTCGCCGTGTCCGTCATCGTGCAGAAGGAGACGGGCGGCAACCTCGTCGAGATCATCGAGAAGATCGCCGAGACGATCCGTCAGAGGTATCGCTTCTTCGGCAAGCTCGACACGCTGACGGCCGAGGGCCGCATGTCGAGCTACGTGCTCGGCGCGCTGCCGATCCTCACGGGCCTCTTCATCGGCTTCACGAACCCGGCCTACATGAGCCTGCTGTTCACGACCCACATGGGCAACACGATCTTCGGCGCCGCGATCGTCATGTGGGTGTTGGGGTTCTTGTGGATGCGTTCGATGTCGAAGGTGTCCATTTGATCGACACGCTGCTCGCCAACCCGACGATCGTGCTCGCGCTCGCGGCCGTCGCGGGCATGGTCTTCGTGCTCGCGCTCGCCGCGGGGTTGCGCCAGGCGCTGCGCGGCCGCAACGAGGTCGTCGATCGCCTCGGTCGCCTCGACGACGAGGACCGCTCGTCGGGCGGCTTCTCGCAGTCGCGCGCGCTGCCGCCGGCTGCGCCCGATCTCACGAAGCGCCTCGCGAGCCTGCTCAAGCCGTTCTCGGCGCTGGCCAAGCCCACGAAGAGCGACGAGCTCTCTCGCGCGCGCATGAACATGATCCGCGCGGGCCTGCGCGGCGAGAACTCGCTCGAGATCTTCATGGGGCTCAAGCTGTTCCTCGCCCCGCTGCTCACGATCGGCTTCCTCGAGCTCAACGCCAACCTCGCCGAGCCGATGCAGTTCCCGGTCGACGTCGTGCTCGCCGTCTGGATCTGCGGCTTCGTGTTCCTCGTGCCGAACATGTGGCTCAACGGCAAGATCAAGGAGCGCCAGCAGTCGATCGAGCGCGCGCTGCCCGACGCCATGGACCTGCTCGTGACGTGCGTCGAGGCTGGCCTCGGCCTCGACGCCGCGATGTCGCGCGTCGGCCAAGAGATGGTGCTCTCGGCGCCCACGCTCGCCGAGGAGCTCAACATGACGTTCCTCGAGGTGCAGGCCGGCATCCCGCGCGCCGACTCGTTCCGCCGCCTCGCCGACCGCACGGGCGTCGAGGACCTGCGCTCGCTGTCGGCCATGCTCATCCAGACCGAGATCTTCGGCACGAGCGTCGCGCGCGCGCTGCGCATCCACTCGGACGGCATGCGCGTCAAGCGCATGCAGCAGGCCGAGGAGAAGGCCGCCATGGTGTCGGTCAAGATGACGATCCCGCTGGTCCTCTGCATCCTGCCGTCGCTGATCGCCGTCGTCATGGGCCCGGCGATCGTCATGATCTCGCAGTCGTTCGGCGGGAGCGGCCAGTGAGCGCGCGCGCCGGCGCCGCGCTCGCGATGGCGCTCCTCCTCGGGGCGTGCGCGACGCAGAAGACGTCGCTCAACAGCGACACCTTCGACGCGCGCAAGAAGCTCGCGCGCGAGCTGGCCAACCGCGGTGACTGGACGCCGGCCTTCGCCTACGCCGACGCGCTCCACCGCGAGCGCCCGCGCGACGTCGACGTGCTCGTGCTGCGCGGCACGATCTACCGCGAGCGCGCGCTGTGGGTCGAGAGCGAGAGCGATCTCAAGGACGCGCTCATGATCGACGACCGCGACGCCGAGGCGCACGCGGCGCTCGGCATCCTCTACGACGTCACGCAGCGGCCCGCGCAGGCCGAGGCCGAGCACCGGCGCGCCGTCAAGCTCGCGCCCGACACGGCCGGTTACCTCAACAACCTGGGCTTCTCGCTGTTCCTGCGCGGCAAGCCGCGCGACGCGATCCCGTTCTACGAGAAGGCGGCCAGCCTCGAGCCCACGAGCCGTCGCGTGCGCACGAACCTCGGCTTCGCGTGCGCGGCCACGGGCGACCTGCGGCGCGCCGCGCACGAGTTCGAGATGGGCGGCACGCCCGCCGAGGCGAAGAACAACCTCGGCTTCGCCTACGAGCGCCGCGGCGACCTGGTGCACGCGTTCGACCTCTACCGCGAGGCCATCGAGCTCGACCCGAAGTCGATGCACGCCCGCTCGAACCTCGTGCACGCGGCGCAGGCGCTCGGGCGCGACGTGCCGGTCTCGGCGACCGTGCCGGTCGCCGAGACCGTCGTGCCCGTGAAGACCGCCGCCGTTCCCGCGCCCACCGTCTCGTCGCCCGCCTCGACGGCGCCCGCCGCGCCCCCGCCGTCGACCTCCCAGGCCCCACAGGAAGGAAGACCATGAACGCTCGTCGTTTCGTCATCTTGTTCGCTTCGGTCGCGGGGTTGTCGGCCTGCACGCGGGCGCACCTCACGCCGACGTACGGGCGCGCCTACCACCAGATCTTCGCGGCGCAGGACGCGAACCCCGACCACAAGAACACGAAGTCGGTGCACGGGCTCGACTCGCAAGAGGCGGCCATCATCGCCGGCTCGTACCGCCACGCGCTCGCACCCGTCGCGAACAACTCGACGAACCAGCAGCTCGTCACGACGAACAACACCGGCGCGGGCGCGATGCCCGTGCCGACGACCTCCGTCCCCGGCGGGCAGTAGCGCGGGCGCGCGCCGATGACGGCGCCCGGCCCCGGCGTCACGCGGTTCGCGTCGCTCGGGCGACGGCGAGCGGTCGCGGTCGTCGCCGCGTTCGTCGTCGTGATCGCGTGGCTCGTCGCGGGCGCGGCGCGCGGACCCGTGGGCTCGGGCATCGACGTCGCGGCCCAGGGCGGCGGCACGCGCGAGAACGACGTCGCCTTCTACAAGGCCGTCGTCGCGCGCGTGCGCGCCGGCGAGAACTACTACGACGCCGTCGGGCCCGAGCTGCGGAGGCGCCACTTTCCGTTGCGGCCCGCGTTCGCGTGGAGGCAGCCGACGTATGCGTGGCTGCTGGCGCGCCTGCCGAGCCCGTGGGTCGGCAACGCGATGCTCGCGGTCATCGGCGCCGCCGTCGTCGCGCTCACGGCGCGCTGGGTGCAGACGACGGCGTTCGCGCGGCGCACGCTCATCGTCGTCGCGCTCATGAGCGTCACGATGGCGACCTGCCTCGTCGGCGACTTCGTCTACATGCAGGAGTCGTGGGCGGGCGCGCTCGTCGCGCTCTCGGTCGTGCTGCACGCGACGGGGCGCTGGCGCGGCGCCGTCGCCGCCGGCCTCGCGGCGCTCGCCTTTCGTGAGTTTGCCGTTCTGCCGTGCGTGCTCGCGCTCGGGCTCGCGGCGCGCGCGCGACGATGGCCCGAGGTGCGCGCGTGGACCGCGGGCCTCGCGCTCTGGGCGGCGCTGCTGGCGTGGCACATCAGCCGCGTCGCCGCGCACGTCTTGCCGACGGACCTCTCGCGCGGGTGGCTCGCGCTCGGCGGCGCGCCGTTCGTGCTCGAGATGTGCCGCTGGAATGGTCTCTTCGTGATCGCGCCGCGGATCGTGCTCGCGCTCGCGCTGCCGTTCGTGCTGCTCGGCCTCGCGGGATGGCGCGACGCCGCGGCGGCGCGCGCGGCGCTCATCGTGCTCGGGTATCTCGCGACGTTCAGCGTGGTCGGCCACACGTTCAACGACTATTGGGGCGCGATGTTCGCGCCGTTGCTGACGCTCGGCCTCGTCGCCGCGCCGGCGGCCACGCGCGAGCTCGCCCGCGCGCTCGTCGGCCGCGCTCCGCCGGAGGCGGTGTGAGCCAGCCCGCGCGCAGCGCGTGGCTGGGCGCCGTCGCCGTCGCGGCGTCGATCGCCGCGTGCGCGGCGTGGCTCACCCGCATGCCGCTCGACTACACGTGCCGCTGGGGCGTCGACGCCGAGGGCGCGGCGCAGTTCCGCGCGCTGCTTCACGTGCCGTTCGGCGCCGCGACCACGTCGACGTTCCGCGCCGGCTTCGCCATGGCGCTCGCCCTCGTTTGGATCACGTACGTCGTGCTCGTCGCGCGTGGGCTCGCCGGCGCGGTGCCGCCCCGCGCCCACGTCGCGAAGCTCACCGCGGCGCTCGCCGTCGCGCTCGCCGTCGCGGCCCCGCCCGCGCTCTCGGTCGACGTCTACGCCTACGTGGGCTACGCGCGCCTCGCCGTCGTCCATCACCTGAACCCTTACGTCGAGACGCAGGCCAAGCTCGTCGCGCTCGGCGATCCCACCGGGCCGTTCTTGCGGTGGCCGATCTCGTCGCCGTACGGCGCGGCCTGGACGCTCTACTCGATGCTCGTCGTCGCGCTGCTGCCCAAAGCGTCGATCGTCGCGCCCTTCATCGCGCTCCGGCTCACGTCGGCGGTCGCCGTCCTCGCGCTCGCCGAGGGCGGCCGGCGGCTCGCGCGCCGCCTCGTGCCCGGTCGCGAAGAGCTCGTCTTCGCGGCGCTCGCGCTCAACCCGCTGTTCCTCCTCGAGGGCGTCGCGAGCGGGCACAACGACGTCGTCATGATGGCGCTCGTCGTCTGGGCGCTCGCGCTCGCCGTCGAGGGCCGGTTCGCGACGTCGCTCCTGCTCGTCGGCCTCGCGTCGTCGATCAAGTTCGTGCCGATCGTGCTCGCGCCGTGGCTGGTGCTCGCCGCGTGGCAGGCGGCGCCTGTTGCAAGGCGCGCAAGCGCCGCGGCGCTAGGTGCCGGGCTCGCCGCCGTGCCCGTCGCCGCGACGTCGCTCGTCTTCTGGCGCGGGGCCGGCACGCTCGCGGGCGTGCGCGCGCGCGCTGGGCAGGGCCTTCACCCCGCGGGCGGCTTCGTCGCGAGCGCGGCCGTCGCGCTCGTCGTCTGCGCCGGGCTCACGGTTTGGGTCGCGCGCGATCCGCTCACGCGCGCGCCGCGCGCGTGGATCCCCGCGTCGCTCACGCTGCTCGTCCTCTTTTCGGGGATGTGGTTTCCCTGGTACTTCGTCTGGCCGTGGGCGCTGGCGCTCGTCGTGCTCGACGGCGCGAGCCTCGCTTGGACGGGCGTTGTGTGGGGCGCCGTGCTGCTCAGCCAGCTGAGCTACTTGCGCTGAGCGCCGCCTTCGCCGCCACCGCGGCGAAGACGACCAACGCCGCCGCGTGCAGCGACAGCGCGAGCCCGGGAACTGTTTGAACGGGAATCGAGCCGGCGAGGACCAAGAGCGTCTCGCGAGGAATCGAAAGCACGACGAGAGCGAGCGCCGCGGGCCCACGTGCGAAGCGGGCGAGCGCGGGCAGCGCGAGGATCACCGTGTGCGTCCACGCGAGCGGGTTGAGCACGACGACGAGCGCGAGCCACGCCGCGAACGTCGCGCGATCGGCCTCGCGCGTTGGAGGTGCGCGTCGCGTGACGAGCGCGAGCGCCGCGACGAGCGCGAGTGACAGCGCGATCGTGAGCGCGCGCGCCAGGCCCGGCGCGGCGACGAGCGGCGTCGCGAACGGCCCGCCCGCGAACAGCCGACCGACGACGCCGGCGAGCGACGCCGTGTTCGCCGTCCAGGTCTGCCACGCGGCGACGTCGCGAGGCGCGTCGGTGAACCAGGCGATCCACGGCGCGAAGCCGTTCACGGCGATCGACAGCGCCGCGACGCCGACGCCCGTCGCGAGCATCGCGCGCGCGGCCCGGCGCTCGCGGACCACGAGGTAGACGAGCAGCAGCGCGGGCGTCGCTTTGAGGCTCGCCGCGACGCCGAGCCACACGCCCGCGGCGCGCGGGCGGCCGCGCTCGAGATCGCGCGCGCCGAGGGCGATGAGCGCCGCGAGGATCAGAGACCACTGACCCTTCGCGAGGCCGTGCAGCACGGGCGGCCACGCGAGCAGCACGACCGTGAGCGCGACGGCGTGGGCACGCCGGCCGTCCAGAGCCTCGACCAGACACGCGGCCAGCGCCGCGAGCGCGACGAGCGACAGCGCGAGCCACGCCCACGCCGCGCCCGCGAAGCCGAGGGGCACGAGCGGCAGCACGAGCAGGAGCGCGGGCGGCGGGTGAATGAAGTACGGCCCGCCGAGGAGCTCGACGCGCGGGGCGCCCAGCGTCGCGCCCAACGTGTTGCCGGCTTCGCCCTCGGGCGGCGCGCCGCGGCCCTCGTGCACGCGCGCGTAGGCCGTGACGTAGTCGCGCGCGAAGTCGACCGGGCGGGGCGCGCCCGTGACGGCGTCGCGCACGGGCGCCGCGCCGGCCGAGACCCAAGCCGCCGCGAGCAGCGCGAGAAAGACGAAGGTGCGTGCCGTGGCCTTCACGCGAGGCCTCGCGTCTCGGCGCGCCTCAACCATGCGAACGCGACGACGAGCGGCACGAGCACGAGCGGCGTCGCGGCGCGGCCCGTCGCGCCCGTGAACGTCGCCGCGACGAAGAAGATCACCGGCCACGCCAGCGCGAAGCGCGCGAACCCGCGGGCGCGCGCCGGGTCGCCGTCGAGCGACGCGTGGAAGATCGCGAGCGGCGCGATCCACAGCGTGACGTCTTGGATGAAGAGGTGCGGGCAGAACAGCAGCGCGACGGCGCACGCGCTCGCGAAGCGCCGCGCGCGCAGGCCCGGAGGCGCGTCGGCGCGCAACGGCCGCCGCAACCACCGCGCGCCCGACGCCGCCAACACCACGGCGAAGGCGATCGCCGACGCCACCGCGACGGCGCGCGACCCCCCGAAGACGATCGACAGGAGACCGCGCAGCGACGCCATGTGCTCCGGCGTGCCCTGCGCGAAGAAGCTCTCGAGCGAAACCAGGCCGTGCGCATAGCGGGTCCACACGCCGACGCCGAGCCACGCCGACGTGAGCGCGAAGGCGGCCGCGCCGAAGGCGAGCGTCCACGCGAGCACGCGCGCGCGGCCCAGCGACCACAGCAGCAGCGGGAAGATCGGCAGCAGCTGCGGCTTGGCCGAAAGCACGAAGAGCCACGCGCCCGCGCGCGCGTCGTCGCGCGAGCCCGCGCCGCTTCGGGACGGAGGATTCGCCCCGCCCGCCCCGCGGCCGCCGGCCGGGCCCTCGTCGAGCGCGATCCACAGCCGCGCGAGCGCGAGCGCCAGAAGCACCGAGAGCTGGCCGATCTGCACGGCGTAGAACACGGGCCACAGCGCGCCGACCGCCGTGAGCGCCGCCGCGCGCCCGAGCCCGCCGCGCGCGCTCACGATCCGCGCGACGCTCGATGCGAGCGCGACGACGAGCGCGAGCTGCACGATCGTCCACAGCCGAAAGCCCGTCGCGAAGTCGAGGCGCGCGAGCGGCGCGAAGGCGAGCGCGACGTGCGGCGGGTTGAGGAACGCCAACAGCCCGCCGGGGAATTGGTGGGGCGCGAGGATCGCCGCTTGCGTCGCCGCCTGCGTCGCGGCGTCGTAGAGGTGCGCGCCGTCGCCGCGCGCCGCGAGGGCCGCGCCCGTCGCGTAGGCCGCGAAGTCCGTGCTCAGGAGGCGCTCGCGTGAGGCGAGGTCGCGCGCGAGCAATCCCACATAGGCGAGGGCGAGCGCGCCGTGAAAAGCGACGACCAAACCGAGCCGGCTTCGCGCCTTCGTCACGTCGCGCCCGGCGCGGCCAGCACGGCCCACGTGTCGTCGGCGAAGCGCGTGCGCCAACCCGCGGCGCGCAAGCGCGGCAGCGTCGGCGACGTCAGCGGCAAGAACGCGCAGCGAATCCCGTAGCGCGCGAACATCGCCTCGTAGTCGCCCGCCGCCTCGATGCCGAGCGCCGCCGGCACGAAGGCGCGCGGGTAAGGATCCTGGCGGCTGTCGAGGAACACGGGCCGCTCGGGCGCGAGCCAGATGAGGTAGCCGCCTTCGTTGTAGCGGTTGTAGAGCGGGCCCGGGCACGCGCGCACGGCGGCGAGCGCGCCCGCGCCGATCGGACTCCAACCGAGGCGCGGCACCGGCAGCGACCACGCGACGCCGACGACGGCGACGCCCAACGCGCCGAAGACGATCAAGAACGCGAGGTTGAAGCGCGATCGATCTTCGCCCGAGTCGCGCGCGCGCCCGATCACGAACGTCTCGCCGAGCAGGCGGCTCGCCGCGGGGATCGCGACGAGCAGGAACGGCGCGATGTTGCGGCCCGCGCGCGCGGCGAGCGGCAGGATCGCGAGCGCCGCCGCCGTGAGCGCGAGCGTGGGCCAATCGGACGCGAGCGCGCGGCGGCGACGCCAGACGAGCGCGACGAACGCGAGCGCCAGCACCCAGAACGCGATCTCGAGAGGCTTCGTCGGCGCGCTCCATCGCCACTCGTCGATCCCGATCTCGCGCGAGCGGCCCATCGACTCGACGATGAACGACCACAGCCGAAAGCCGAGCGGCGTCAGCGCCGTGGCGAGCGCGCACACGGGCACGAGCGCGACGAGAACCACCGCGCGCCGGCGCGCGCCACGGTCCTGACGGGCCTTCCAAATCGCCGCGAGCGCGACGGCCACGAGCACGGCGCCCCCCAGCGCGACGGCGCCGTGCACGTTGGCCCACAGCGCGAACAGCGGCGGCAACCACCGCCAGCGCTCGCGCACGACGAGCGTCAGCAGCACGGCCAGCAGCGCCAGGCTCGCGATCTGCGGCCGCAGCGCCCAGACCGACGCCGACAGCGGCATCGCCAGCACCATGAGCAGGAAGCGCGGCGTCGTCGGGCCGACCATGAGCCGATAAGCCAGCGCGAACGCCAGCGTCACGATCGTGGCGCCCGCGAGCACGAGCAGCGGGAAGCCACCCGCGCGAAAGACCGCGTACGAGGCCGCCTGCCAGAGCCACTCGTGGTTGGGCCAGAACGCGCCGGCCGCCGTGTGCGAGTACGTCTCGACGAGCGGCACGGCGTGCGTGCGCCAGAAATCCTGGCCCGCGCGCAGGTGCCAGTAGGTGTCGGACTGCGCCGGCATGAGGCACGCCGTGAGCGCCAGCGCCCCGAACAAGAGGCCGACCACCAACCTGCGAAAGGGCAGTCCGCTCACGTCGCGCCGAGACCCGCGCTCATCATAACGCTATAATCGGCTCATTCTCGTGGGCAATCTGAGCGCGAGCGCCGCCGCTTCCGTGACGGTGCCCAGCCCGGTGACGACGTCGACATCGACGTCGGCGCCGCCGCTGCTCGGCCGCGCTTGGGACGCGCTGTTCCTCGGGCCGGGCGCGACGCTGGTCGTCTCGACGGCCTTCGTGCTGCTGTGGGTGGTCGGGCGCACGACGGCCGCCGCCGGGCTCGCGACCGTGCTGTCGCTCTTCTTTCTCGGGCCGCACTACGCGGCGACGTACCGCCGCGCCTACGGCTCGCTCGACGTGCTGCGCGCGCACCCGGTCGTGACGCTGCTCGTGCCGATCGCCGTCGTCGCGGGCGCCGTCGCCGCCGTCGCCTCGCCGCGCTTCGCGCCGTTCTACTTCCTCGCCTACGTCGGCTGGTCCGGCTACCACTACTCGGGCCAGTCGCTCGGCATCGCGATGCTGTTCCCGATGCGTCAGGGCGCGCGCCTCGACGCGCGCGAGAAGCGCCTGCTGGGGCTGCCGCTGTACGCGTCGTGGATCCTGTCGCTCATCGGGCTCATGCGCGTCGGCACCGACGCGCGCAACGCCGCGTACGCCATCGTGACGCAGACCTTCGCGCCCGGGTCGCTGCCGACGTGGGTCGTGGCCGCGCTCGTCGTACCCATGCTCATGACCTTCGCGGGCGTCGCGATCATCGCGCGCGAGCGCCGCGCGCGCGGCGTGCCGCTGCCGGCGATGACCATCGCCGTCGTCGTCACGCAGGTGATCTGGTTCGTGGGCGGGCTCTTCCACCCGTTCTTCAACATCGTGCTCGTGCCCGTGTTCCACTCGCTGCAGTACCTCGCGCTCACCAGCTGGCACTTCACGCGCGGCGTGAAGAGCTTGCTGCGCTTCGGCCTCTACATCGCGACCGTGATCTTCCTCGGGCTGCTCATCAACCCGGGCTCGCTCATCGCGTTCGTGCCCCACGAGGCGTCGCCGCGCGCGCTCGCCGCCGCGGCCGCCGTCATCAGCGCCATCAACCTGCACCACTTCCTCATGGACGGGCGCATCTGGCGCATGCGCGAGAAGAAGGTCAGGCAGACCTTCGCGACGTGAGACGCGCGCGATGAGCACGCGCCGCGGGCTCTCCTTCGCGGGGATGACCGTCGGGCTGCTGTTCGTCGTCGTGGGGCTGCGCGCGCTGCTCATCGGCGCCGAGCCCGACACCTATTGGGCGCTGCGCGCGGGCCGCGACATCTGGCGCACGCACGCCGTGCCGCGCGTCGACACGTACTCGTTCACGGCGGCGGGGCTGCCCTGGCCCGACCACGAGTGGCTGTGGCAGGCGGCGATCTACCCGCTGTTTCGACTCGGGGGCTGGCCGCTCGTCACGCTCGGCGCGGCGGCGATCGTGGTTTCGGCCGTCGCGCTGACGTACCGGCTCACCTTGGGCGCGACGTCGACGCGCTTTCTGCTCATGCTGCTCGCGATCCCGCTCGCGTCGCTCGTGTGGGCGATGCGGCCGCAGATCGTGACGCTGCTCGGGCTCGCGCTGCTCGTGACGTGGCTCGCGCGCGAGCGCTTCGCGCGGTTGCCGATTCTGTTTCTGGTGTGGGCCAACGCGCACGGCGGCGTCGTGCTCGGCGGCGTCGTGCTCGTTGCGGCCTTCGTGACGGCGGCGATCCGCGCGCGCGCCACGGGCGGCGAGGACGATCGGCGGCGCCTGAAGCGATTGGGCGGCGTGCTCGCGGCGTGCGCGCTCGCCACGACGCTCACGCCGCTCGGCTTCGGCATCTTCCGCTTCGTCGCCGAATCGGAGGCGCGCCTGCGCGCGGCCCACATCAACGAGTGGCGCGCGACGCTGCCGGGGCTCTCGATCGACGGCGTGTTCTGGCTGCTCGCGCTGGCGTTCGTCGTGTTGACGGCGCGGCGTTGGCGCACGTTGCGAGCTGGGAGTTGGAGCGACTGGGTCGTCTTCGCGGCGGCGCTCGCGCTGTTGCCGCTCGCGTTTCGCTCGCTGCGCCACATCGGGCCGTTCCTCTTGCTCGCGCCCGCGGCGGCCAGCCGGTTGCTCGGCCCCGACTTCCGTCTGCGCCGCGCGTCCACGATGTCGTCGCCCGACAACCCGACCGTGAACGCCGCGCTCCTCGGCATCATCGGCGCGGGCGCGCTCGCGGCGGTCGCCGTGTGTTGGCGCGCGCCGCTCGAGACGTTGCATTGGCGGCCGCTGCCCGAGGGCGCGCTCGCGGCCGTGCGCGCGTGCCCGGGCCCGCTGTACAACCACTACAACGAGGGCGGCTACCTCGTGTGGCTCACGCCCGAGACGAAGGTCTTCGTCGACAACCGGCAGGACCCGTTCCCGATCGACTTCCTCGTCGAGCATCTGCGGGTCGAGTCGGGCAAGCTCCCGCCCGAGCCCTTGTTCGCGCGCTGGGGCATCCGCTGCTCGTTCCTGGGCGTCGACTCACCGACCGTCGCCGCGCTCGAAAAAGACGGCTGGCGCGCCGCCTACCGCGACGACAAGTGGATTGTTCAAGTCGCGCCCCACTGACCATCGATCGGGCTCGCTCGCTGCCCCGATCGCCGACGATCTACGGCGAAGACGACCTGAACACGTGCCACTTTCCGCGTGATGCGAGCAGCGAGATCTGCGGCGCGTTCTTGAACACGCGACGCGCGATCTCGTCGTCGGACGCGTCGGCGCGGACGACGAACGTGTCGTAGTGCGCGCTCGCTTCTCGCGCGAGATCGAAGGCGCCCGGGTCGTACTCGCCTTCAGTCCCCATGAGGCGCGGCGCGTCCGCCTTGTAGCGCGCGACCGTGTAGCTCGTCACGATGGTGAACCCGTAGAGGCCGCCTTTTTCGGCCTGCGTCCAGGCGGGGAAGTGCACGAACTCGTCGTCGTCGCCCGGCAAGAAGATCAGCGGCCGCACGCGCGGCCGTGGCGGGATGCTGGCCGCGACGACGTCGTAGTCGCGCGCGTCGGCGTCGAAAGCTCGAAAGCGCGCGACGACGACGGCGGCGACGACGACCGCGAGGCCCACGAGCGCCGCCGGCAGAACGCGCGGCGCGCGCGGCCGCAGCCACGCGATCACGAACGGCAGCAAGAAGACGTTGAAGCGCATCGAGCCGTAGCCGATGCCGAAGGCGCGGAAGGGCCACAGCAGCACGATCGAGATCGTGAGCGCGAGCGGCCAGGCGCCGCGCCAGGCCGACCCGCGCACGCGAAGCGCAACGACGACTCCGACGAGAGCGACGTAGATCGCCGACAAGTTCGGACGCGTGTAACCGTACAACGCGAACAGATGAGAGAGCCGGTGCGGCCCGAGAGCCCAGACGTTCGGAAGGTTGAAAGGCCGCTCTCCGCTCGAAACCCACGCCACGACGAGCGGCAGCGGCGCGAACAGCGGCCAAGCGCGGCGCGCGGCGGTCCGAACGTCCGGAGTCTCACGCGCGATCGTCATGCCCGCGATGGCGGCGCCGAACGGCAGGAGCAGGCCGTGAACCCAGAACAGCGCGAACGTGAACACGGCGAGCGCGGCGCCTAGGCGCGCCGACGGTCTTCGCGCGTAGTCGTCGGCGACGCACAAATAGAGAAAGAGGACCGGCACGCCCAGCATGAAGGTCACGAAGCCCCAGCGAAACGAGAAGCCGTAGGCGAGGGGGAAGCCGAGCAGGCTCCACCAGCGCGATACGCCCGCGCGGCGAAAGAACGGCACGAGCGACAATGGCAGTCCGACGATCGTGAGCGCGACGACCAGCTCGAGCGCGACGAGCACGCTCGTGAATTCAGCGAAGAAGCGCGCGAGCGCGTAACACGCCAGATACGGCGTCGCGTAGGTCAGCTGGAAGTACGGCTCGAAGCCGAAGCTCGGGTCGTGGAGGTGTTTCCAGATCGAGATCTGCGCCGCGTGCTGGGGCAGGTCGACCATGGGCGGATATTTGGCAACGACGAGCGGCAGCAGCGACGCAACCGCGCACGCGAGGAAGCAAAGCCAAAACGGGCGACCGCTTTCGCGCTCGCTCTCGGCGTTCATCCCACGGTCCGACGCGCGGCCGAGCCCCAGATCGCGCCGCGCCACGGCTCCGAGATGAACGCGAGCGCGAGGACGCTGAACGTCAGCAGGCACTGCACGGCGTGCAGGAACGGCTCGCTCGCCGGGTCGAGGATCGCCGAGCCGATGAGGCCGAGCGCGAGCGCCGTCACCTTGAAGCCCATGACGCCCGCCGCGGGGTGCCACGTCGAGCGCACGTCGAGGCTCGACTCGGCGAGCAGGCGGCGCGCGAGCACGAGCGGCAGCGCGTAGCGACCCACGATGCCCGGCAACAAGAGGCCCACGTGGTGCTCGACGAAGAGCGCGGGGAAGAAGTTGTAGAAGACCTTCCACTCGAGGCGGCCCAGCGTGAGCGCCAGCGTGCTCCACGCGGCGATGAACAAGCAGACGGCCTCGAGCCACACCGTGAATGCGCGGCGATCCTCGCGGCGGCCGAGCGCGCGATCGACCGTCGCCGTGAGCACGACGGCCGCCATCAACAGCTCCATCTGCAGCATCGTGCGCTCGCCGAGGATGACGGAGCCGCGGAACGTGAGCAGCAGGCCGGCGTTGGCGAGCATGGCCGCGATCGCGCCGCCCGCCGAGTCGGGACCGGCGCGACGCACGTAGAGACGCGCGACGAGCGCGGCGATGAGCAGGAGCGCCGAGACGATGAGCTTCGACGACTGCGTCGGCAGCACGTCGCCGAACGACACGAGCGAGAACAGCGCGACGAACGCCACGGCGAGGACGTTGACGCCGATGCCGTGGCGCGGTCGCGCGAAGATCACGAGGCGCGCCGCCGTGCTGATGGCGATCCAGTACGTGAGGCGGTTCGAAAACAAGTAGCCGCGCCAATCGCCCGAGGTCACGCCGTCGGTCTCAGCGTAGAAGAACGGCAGCAGCAACAGCGGAAGGAACGCGAGCGCGAGCAAGCCAAACACCTCGCGGCGCGAGATGGGCGTCGTCTCTTCGCCGCGCATTCGTCGGCCCGCCCAGTCGATGAGCAGCAGCGCGAGCGCGACCAGCCACGCCGGGCCCATGATCGCGGCCCAACCGTCGCGGAAGGCGCTCGAATAGAGCAGCGCGCCCGGCAGCGCGAGCACGAGCCAGGTCGCCGTGATGCGCCGCAGGTAGCGGCTCGCGACGAGCCACCCCGAGATGAGCAGCACGAGGCCCCAGTTCAATAGGATCTCGTTCGACGTCGGCGGCGCCTCGCGCAGGCGGCGGTGCGCGAGGAATGCCCCGAGCGCCGTGAGCAGGACGGCGCCCGCCAGCGTCGCGATCGCCGCGCGCTTGGCGTTGGTGCGCGTCGGCGCGAAGATCCACGCACCGAACGCGCCCACGGCGGCGACGAGCAGCGCCAGCGGCCCGAGGACGACGAGCCGCTCGCTCACGAGCGTCGACGACAGCTCGGGCTGCGGCACGCGGTACTCGATGGGTGGCGTCGGCCCCACGAGCACCTGCGGCGCCGCGACGCCGCGGTACTCGGGCGACAGCGGCAGGCCCAGCGCCCAGCTCATCAAATAGCGGTGAATCGTGAGCGGCACGGGCCCGAGCTCCGAGCCGGGCTTGAACGCCGGCCCGCGGTAGAGCGCGACCGTCGGCACCTTCAAGCTGGGGAAGTGGCGCCCGAGATCGTCGTGGCCGTGGTCGCCCATGACGACGAGCGTGTCGTCGGGCGCGATCGCGGCGTCCGCTTCCTTGAGCAGGTCGTCGACGACGCGGAACGTGTGGTCGTAGATCGGATCCTTCGTGCCGCGCGTGTGCGCGACGTGGTCGAGGATCGTCAGGTGGAACACGATGAGGTCCTCGCCGCCCGCGCGGTAGAGGTCGAGCGCCTCGTGAAAGGCGCGCACCTGGCGCTCTTCTTCCTCGCCGGGCGGCACGTCGTTCTTGCGGCGGATCGCGATGCCGGGCGCCAGCTCGTAGAACGCGCCGTCGGAGAACGTCGCGACGGTGAGGCCGTGCGACGCCGCCTGCGAGAACAGCGACGGCGTCGTGCCGCCGTGCGAGCCGAAGTTTTTGACGAAGGCGAAGATCGAGCGCTGCGTGCGCCCCGTGAAGGCGGCGCGCACCGACGGCACGGTCGCGGCGTCTCGGGTCGCGTCGACGTGCACGAACAAGCTGCGCGGCCGCAGCGCGCGCATCGTCGGCATCAGCTCGGCGCGTTGCGCCCGCAGCGAGTCGACGAAGAACACGAAGATGTGCCCGGGGTCGGGCAGCGCCTCGCCCGGCAGCGGCGGCGGTGGCTTGGGCGCGCGCGCCTCGGCCTCGCGCTGCACGTGATCGACGGCGGCGTCGATGAGCGCGACGGCGCCCCACGATCCGAGGGTCAGCACGGCCGCGACGAACACGCGCAGCGGGACCGGCGGGACCTTCGTGAGGTCGACGGCGCCCGTCTTCACGGCGCCTCGAAGGCGGCCGCGCCCTCGGCGCCGGCCTCGGCGATCGCGGCCTCGCGTTGGGCGTCGGCGCGCGCGCCGTCGCCCAGCGCGCGCAGCAGGTGGGCGTAGCGCGCGCGCTGCTGGGCGCGCAGCGACGGGAAGCCCCGATCGAGACCGACGAGGTCGACGGGGTCGTGGGCGCGCGGGTCGATGCGGTGATCGGCGATGTACGTCGCCGTCTCGGGCGTCGGGCGCACGAGGACGATGAAGTCGCTGTCGACGTAGGTGGGCGCCCAGCCGCGCGTCATCAAGTGCAGCACGCGCGCGCGCACGGTGTCGCGGAAGTGCTCGGCGACGATCCAGCGCACGTCCCACCGCGCGACGAGCTCGTCGAGGAGCGCGTCGTCGCGATCCGAGGCGATGACGTCGCGCAGGAAGTCGACGGGGTAGGTCTCGAGGCGCGAGTCGACGAAGACGGGGATGCCGGGCGCGTCGAGGATGACGAGGTCGCCCACGCCCGGTCCCATGTTCATCATGTGACCCGGCGGCGGCGCGGCCCGCAAATAGGCCGTCATGTGCTCGCCCCAGCCGCCGATGCTGCGGCCGAGGCCGGGCTGCGTGCCGGCGAGGCCGAGCGGCGGGTGCACCCAGCGCCGGTAGACGACGTTGCCGGCGACGAGCAACGTGAAGGCGAGGCCGATCGCGCCCAGCGCGCGCTGCGCTTCGGGCCCGACGCCGGGCGCGAGGGCGATCCCGGCGGCGCGGCAGCGCGCGCGTGTGCGTTGAAAGACGGCGACGCTGACGACGCCGAAGAACATGAGGCCGCGCACCGCCGAGACGACGAGCGCGAGCGACAGCAGCCACAGCAGCAGATCGAACGGCGCGGCCCGACGGCGGGCTCGCAGGAACGCCCAAGCCGCGGGCACGCCCGTCGCGAGCGTGAGGCCGAATTCGAGCGGCATCGTCCACACGCGGCGAAACTCGGCGACCTCGGCGCGGAAGATCGCGAGCGACTTCGCCGTCCGCGCGGGCGCGAGCCAGATCTCGGCGCCGAGCGGCGTCGCGAAGGTCAGCGCGATCGAGAGGCCGAGCGCGCCGAGCGCTGGCCACAAAGGCGGCGGCTGTTCACCGTCGAGCTGGTCGAGCTTCGTGAACCACCCCGCACGCAGCGCGACGACGTGCGCGACGAACGAGCCCTGCACGACGAGCGAGAGCGGCCACAGCTGGTGGCTGTTGACCCAAAACAGGTGCGCGAGCGGCGCGCCCACGAGCGCGAACACCGCGCGCCGCGTGCGCGCGAAGGCGTCGAGCGACACGAGCAGCGCGCCGAGCGCCAACATCGAGAACAGATCGGGCCGCAGCATCATGCGCCGCCACAGCGCGCACACGCCCAGCATCCAGATCACATGCAGCGCGGCGCCCTCGCGCCACGGCCCCGCCCAGCGCACGAACAGCAGCACGACGATCGTCCACCCCACGCCCGCGAGGACGCTGAGCGCCGGCCAACCGCCCACGCCCAGCAGCGCCCAAAGCGCGCCCTGAAACGCCGGGTACTGCTGGAACACCGGGTGGTCGGGGAACGTGTAGCTGAACGTGTTCCGCGCGGGAAAATGCCCGGTCTCCTGCGCGAGGCGCGCCGTCGCCAGGTGCCACGGCAGGTTGATGGGCTGAACGCGGATGAGCGCGAAGGCGAACGCCGCGAGCACGACGAGCGCGGCGGCCAACCATTGCAAACGCATCATCGACGCCGGCGCGTCGGTGGCGTCAGGTGGGCGCGTCGCCATCGACTCGATTATCGCTCGGGCGGCACGTCATAGAGAAGGATGGACTTGCCCACGCGCGCAACGGGCGTGTAGCCGTCGAGCCAGGCGAACTGGTTCGGGTCGGGCGGCGCCTCGCGGACGAGCTGGCCGCGATCGCAGTAGTCGCCGTTGCGGTAGTAGAAACCCATGACGCCCTTCCGGTACATCTCGCTCACGGCGATCCAGCCCGTCGCGCGCTCGTAGGGCCGCAGCCAGCGCCCGCCGGGCAGGCGCGCGCGGCACAGGTCGGCGCCGCCGAAGTAGGCGATCGAAACGTGGTCGACGTGGCGCGCGGCCAGCTCGTGCTCGAGGCGGAACAGGTCCTGGCCCCAGTCGAGATCGCTGTCGAGCAGGAAGTTTTCGGGGTGGCGGCCCGCGAGGCCGTTGAACCAGGCCATGTAGTCGGGCGCGGCGCGCGCCGGCGTCGAGACCAGCCACGCGCCGAGGCCCACGGCCGTCGCGCGCGCGACGGGCCGTCGGCGCGCAGAATTCCAAAGAGCCACGACGCCGGCTCCGACATAGACCGCGAGCATCGGGAACAGGTGCAGCACGTGGCGCACGCCGACGTTGATGCGCACGGGGATGACGACGACGAGCGCGACGAGCGCGAGGATGAAGGGCAGGAGCGCGCGCCACTGCGGCTGGTCGCGGCGGCGGAGCGCGACGACGACGCCCACGAGCGCGAGCGCCGCGAACGGCAGCGGCGTCTTGAGCGACAGCGTGATGGGGAAGAAGAGCGGCACGCGCTGCTGCGTGATCGTGCCCAGCAAGTAGGCCGTCGCGTCGCCGCCGCCGTGCTGGCCGCACAAGACCAGCATGTTCTCGACGAAGCCCGGCGCGGGCCAGGCGTGTGAGAGCACGCGCGTGAGGAGCGCGCGGCCGCCGTCGCTCTCGGCGCAGCGGTTGACGAGCGTGCCGAACAGCTCGCGGCCGGCCTCGTCGGCGGGCGAGGCCCACGAGAACAAGAACGCCGCCCATACGACGAGCGCCGTGAGGCCCAGCATCGCCGCGTATTGGCGCCACGGCGCGAGCAAGGCGACGAGCGATCGCCAAAGCGGCCGCGCCGCGCCGGCCGCCTCGATCTCGCGCTCGCGCAGGAACGCGACCACCATCGCGCCCGGCGGGAACATCAGCATCGAGCCCTTGCTCGCGAGCGCGAGGCCGTAGGCGAGGCCGAGGACGAGCGTGCGCCGCCACGGCGGCCGCGCTGCGAGCGACCGGCCTTCGAGCCCGTCGAGCCACCACAGGAACGTGAAAGCGCACAGCGTGTACATCGAGATGAACGCGACGTCGGCCGTCGCGAGCCCCGCGTGCCCCAGCACAGCCGGCACGCACGCGAGCGCCGCCGCCGCGCCCACGCCCGCCGCGTCTCCGAAGATCCTTCTCCCGAGCGCCCACGTCATGACGAGCGCGAGCGCGAGAAACGGAAGAATCCCGCGCCGCGCGCTCACGAGGTTCGTCTCGACGCCCGCGCCTTGATAAAGAACGTCGCGCGGGCCTGCCGTCGACGTCGGCGACCACGAACGCTCGTCGCGCCAGTGCGAGCGCAGCCCTTGCACGAAGTACGGCCCGACGGCGGCCGCCGCCTGCGCGATGGGCGGATCGATCACGATGGCGACGCGCGAAGGTGACGGGCGCGCGCCCGGCCCGCCCGCGCCCACGCTGTAACTGCCGTCCCAGAACTCGAGGCCCGCCGTCACGTGGAGCGGCTCGTCGGCCGTCGTGCTGAAGACGTGGTGGGTCGCCGCCGTCGCCGCGAGCGCCGCCCCGACGATCACGGCGAGCAGCGCGACGGACCACGCGGGGACGAGCGCGCCCCGACCCTCGTGCGCGGCGCCCGTCATGTCAGGGCACGTCGTCCCCGACGAGGACGACGTCGCGCGGGTGCGCCAGCATCGCTTCGACGCCGGCGCGCTCCGCAGGATCGCGCAGCTCGTCGAGGGCGAGCCGCAGCTCGCGCGCGCCGCCGTCGACGTCGCCCCGGCGCAGCGCCCAGCGGCCGAGCGCGAGGTGCACGTGGTCGGAGCGGCCCACCATCTCGCGCCGCACGAAGGCGGGATCGACCAACAGATGGTGCCGGTAGTGCATCGAGACCTGGCCCACGGCTTCGGACAGCGCGACGAGGACCATCGCGATCGTGGCGCTCCGCACCCAAGGCGCGCGCCCCGGCTTCGGCGGGGCCGGCGCGGGCAGCAGGTCCGTGCGGTAGACGACGACGTAGACCGCGGCGGCGAGCGCGACGCCCGCGACGATGTCGACGAGGTAGTGCTCGCCGAGGTACGCGATCGCGAACATCATGACGAGCGCGTAGACGGGCAGCAGCGCCGCGCGCCGTCCGAAGTGGTGAAGCGCGATGAACGCGCACAGCGCCGGGAAGGCCGTGTGGAGCGACGGCATCGCCGCGACCGGGTTCACGTCGAGCGTCGACTGCAGCGTCGGCACGGCGACGTTGTAGATCTCGGCCGTGATGTGGCGGATGGGTCCGATGACGTGCAGGCGCGCCGCCATCCACGGCGGCACCGTCGGCACGGCGAAGTAGATCGCGAGCCCGCCCGCCATCAGCAGCATGATCGCCCGCCGGAAGCGCCAGAACTCCTCGCGCCGCAGCAGCCACACGGCGACGCCCACGAGCAGGAAGAACAAGAAGTGCGAGCCGTGCACGACGGTGAGCGCCTTCTCGAAGGGCCCGATGACGGGCGGCTGGAAGAGCCGCGCCTGCAGCAGCACGGGCAGCGACGTGCCGCCGAACAGCGCCTCGTCGGCGCGCGCGGCGTAGGTCGCGTGGATGGGGAGATCGAAGGCGAGCGTCAGCGCGTAGACGAGGCCGCGGCAACAGTCGAAGAGGATGACGGCCGCGACGAACACGGCCCACTCGCTCACGAAGGCCGCGAGGCGCCCGAGGCGCAGCGCGACGAGGACGAGCACGGGGATGACGGCGGTCTTCGCGATGAACGTGAACCGCCCCGTGAGCGCGAGCGCGACGTCGAGGGTCACGTAGGCGACGACGAGGCCGATGAGGATCGCCGTCTCGCGCCGGCGCCCGTCGTCGACCGCGGCGGCGACGCTCAAAGCACCTTCCGCAAGAACTGCCCCGTGTAGCTCGCGGCGACGCGCGCGACCTCGTCGGGCGTGCCCTGCGCGATGATCTGACCGCCGCCCGGGCCGCCCTCGGGCCCGAGGTCGATGACCCAGTCGGCCGTCTTGATGACGTCGAGGTTGTGCTCGATGACGATGACGGTGTTGCCCGCGTCGACGAGGCGGTTCAGCACGCCCAGCAGCTGGTGGATGTCGGCGAAGTGCAGGCCCGTGGTCGGCTCGTCGAGGATGTACACCGTACGCCCCGTCGACTTCTTCGCCAGTTCCTTCGAAAGCTTGATGCGCTGGGCCTCGCCGCCCGACAGCGTCGTCGCGCTCTGGCCCAGCTGGATGTAGCCGAGGCCGACCTCGCGCAGCGTCTCGAGCTTCTGGCGCACCTTGGGGATGTTCTCGAGGAACTCACACGCCTGCGTGACCGTCATGGCGAGGACGTCGGCGATGCTCGCGTTGCGGTACTTCACCTCGAGCGTCTCGCGGTTGTAGCGCTGACCGCCGCACGCCTCGCACTCGATGTAGACGTCGGGCAGGAAGTGCATCTCGATGCGGATGATGCCGTCGCCCTGGCACGCCTCGCAGCGGCCGCCCTTGATGTTGAAGCTGTAGCGGCCCGGCTTGTAGCCGCGCGCCTTCGACTCGGGCAGGTTCGCGAACAGATCGCGGATGTGCGTGAAGACGCCCGTGTAGGTCGACGGGTTCGAGCGCGGCGTGCGGCCGATGGGCGCCTGGTCGATGTCGATGACCTTGTCGACGTGCTGGAGGCCGTCGAGGCCGTCGAACGGCTCCGTCGGCGTCTTGGCGCCGTTCAGCTTGTGCGCGAGCCCGCGCAAGAGCGTATCGATGACGAGCGTCGACTTGCCCGAGCCCGAGACGCCCGTGACGCACGTGAAGACGCCGATGGGAAATGAGACCGTCAGCTCGCGCAGGTTGTGGCCGCGCGCGCGCTTGACCGTGAGGCTGCGGTTGCCCGACTGGCGGCGCTGGCGGGGGACCTCGATGCCCTTGCGCCCAGACAGATAAGCGCCCGTGATCGAGTGCGAGTTGCCCTCGATCTCCTCGGGCGTGCCCGCGGCGACGATGCGGCCGCCGTGCACGCCGGCCTTGGGGCCCATGTCGATGACGTGGTCGGCGGCGCGGATCGTGTCCTCGTCGTGCTCGACGACGAGCACGGTGTTGCCGAGATCGCGCAGGCGCGTGAGCGCTTGCAAGAGGCGCTCGTTGTCGCGCTGGTGCAGGCCGATCGACGGCTCGTCGAGGATGTACAGGACGCCGACGAGCGAGCTGCCGATTTGCGTCGCGAGCCTGATACGTTGCGACTCGCCCCCGGAGAGCGTCGACGCCGTGCGATCGAGCGACAGGTAGTCGACGCCGACGCCCACGAGGAACGACATGCGATCGCCCACCTCGCGCAGGATGCGGCCCGCGACCTCTTTTTGTTTGGGCAGGAGCTGCAGGCCCTTCAAGAAGTCGTGCGCCTCCTTGATCGTCAGCGCCGTCATCTCGGTGATGCTCTTGCCGCCGACCTTGACGGCGCGCGCCTCCTTGCGCAGCCGCGTGCCGCCGCACTCCTCGCAGACCGTCTGCGACATGTAGCGGTGGAACTCGTCGTAGATCGCCTCGAAGTCCTCTTCGCTCGTGCGGCCTTGCTCGCGCCGGCGGCGCTCGTACTCGTCGAAGCGCCGCTGCAAATTCGCGAGCACGCCCTCGAAGTCCTTCTTGAACGTTTGCTTGCGCCCGTTCTTCTCGAAGGCGAACTCGATCTCCTGCCCGCCCGCGCCGTTGAGGATCAGATCGCGGTGCTTCTCGGGCAGCTTGCCCCACGGCACGTACTGGTCGATCTCGAAGTGCGCGCAGACGGCGTCGAGGATCTGGTGGAAGAAGGGGCTGTTGCGCCGCTCCCACGGCTCGATCGCGCCCTCCTTCAGCGACAGCTCGAAGTCCGGCACGATGAGGTCGCGGTCGAAGAACATCTTGGCGCCGATGCCGTCGCACGACGGGCACGCGCCCGCGGGGTTGTTGAAGGAGAACAGGCGCGGCTCGATCTCGGGGTAGCTGATGCCGCAGTTCGTGCAGGCGAACTTCTCGGAGAACAGCATGTCCTCGCCCTCGAGCGGCGTGACCATGACGATGCCCTCGGCCAGCTTGGCCGCCAGCTCGACGGAGTCGGTGAGGCGCTGGCGGATGCCGTCCTTCTTCACGAGGCGGTCGACGAAGACCTCGATCGTGTGCTTCTTCGTCTTCTCGAGCTTGGGCGGGTCGGACAGCTCGTAGAGCTCGCCGTCGATGTTGGCGCGCACGAAGCCGTCCTGGCGCAGCTTGCCGAGCTCGGTCGCGAACTCGCCCTTGCGGTCGCGCACGACGGGCGCCAGCACCGAGAAGCGCTCGCCCTCGGGCAGCTCGAGGATCTGGTCGACCATCTGCTGGATGGTCTGCGACGAGATGGGCCGCCCGCAGTTCCAGCAGTGCACCTGCCCGACGCGCGCCCACAGCAGGCGTAGGTAATCGTAGATCTCGGTGACGGTGCCGACCGTCGAGCGCGGGTTGCGCGAGCCCGTCTTCTGCTCGATCGCGATCGCCGGCGACAGCCCCTCGATCGAGTCGAGGTCGGGCTTGTGCATCTGATCCAGAAATTGCCGCGCGTAGGCCGACAACGACTCGACGTAGCGACGTTGGCCTTCGGCGTAGATCGTGTCGAAGGCGAGCGAGGATTTTCCGGAACCGGACAGACCGGTGATGACGACGAGCTTGTCGCGCGGGAGCTCGACGTCGATGTTCTTGAGGTTGTGCTCGCGCGCGCCCTTGACGATGATCTTGTTCATTTCGATGTGCCGCGCGCGTCAGCCGCGTGTCGCCGCCTGATAGGGGGCCACACGCGGGTCAGACGGATTTTCCACCAAAGACACAGTACCACAGGTGACGTCCAATTTCGGTGGTGCCCTGGGCGGCCGGACAACGGCCTGGTTCACCTAGGCGCTGCCAAATTGATGCGAGGAGGCCGCGGGCCTGCGATCTCGCGGTCACCGACGCTCGTTACCGTGGGGTTCGTTGGGCCCCCACCAGCAACGACGTTCAACGGGACGATTCCGGCTCGTTTTGGCGGCCGCGATCGTCGTTGCGGCCGTCGCCGTTCACCGGCGCGGCACCATGAGCGGCGCCCACGCCGACGCCGGTGGCGCCCGGTGTCGCTTCGCCCAGGGCGCGGGCGTCGCCGAGACGCTGGGGATCTCACCGGCGGCGCGCGCGGCGCTGCCCCTCACGCACGTCGTGGTGCTCACGCAGGAGAACCGCTCGTTCGATCACTACTTCGGGCGGCTGTGGGCGGCCGGGCAGCCCGAGGCTGAGGGCTTCCCGGCGTCCTTCACGAACCCCGACGCCGAGGGACACCCCGTCGCGCCTCACCACCTGCCGAGCACGTGCTTGCCGAAGGATCCGCCGCACCAGTGGGCGGCGATGAAGGCGCAGTGGAACGGCGGAAAGATGAACGGCTTCGTGACGTCGGCCGACGACGACGACGAGGACGGCGACAACGGCGCTTGGGCGATGGGCTACTACGACGAGCGCGACCTGCCGTTTTACTACTGGCTCGCGAAGACGTTCGCCGTCGGTGATCGGCACTTCGCGGCGGCGCTGGGCGGCACCTGGCCCAACCGGCAGATCCTCTACACGGGCACGGGGCAGACGCCGCGCTCGGCGAGCGGGCAGATGCTGGGGCAACGCTCGATCTTCGACGCGCTCGACGACGCGCGCGTCCCGTGGCGCGTCTACACCGACGGGCCGCCGCGCCAGGATTGCATCGGCTGGAAGGCGGGCGCGCGCGGCGTCGAGAAGAGCGCGGCGTTCGTCGCGGCGCTGCGCGCGGGGACGCTGCCGCCGGTGGTGTTCCTCGACGCGGGCGACGAGGACGAGCACCCGCCGGCGGACGTGCAGCGCGGCGAGCGCTGGGCGCGCGGCCTGTACGACGAGATCGTGAAGTCGCCGCTGTGGCTGCACCTCGCGGTCATCCTCACGTACGACGAGGGCGGCGGCTTCTTCGACCACGTGCCGCCGCCGGCCGCGTGCGCGCCCGAGGCGTCGAAGCCCGAGCTCGATCGGCGCGGTGCGCGCGTGCCGCTCGTCGTCATCTCGCCGTGGGCGCGGCCCGCGCACGTCTCGCACATCGTGCACGATCACGCCTCGATCCTTCGCTTGATCGAGCTGCTCCACGACTTGCCGGCGCTCACGGCGCGTGACGCCAATGCCGACGCGCTCCTCGATCTGTTCGACTTTTCGGCGCCGCGGCTCGCGACGCCCCCCGCGCCCGTCGCCGCCGGCACGCACGGGTGCAAGCCCGTCACGGTGACGGCCGCGCGATGAAGGCCTCCACCGAGGATCTCGAGGGCGGCTCGGGCGTCGTTTCCACGCTGCGCGAGAACGAGCTCGTCGGCGTGCGCCGCTGGGCCGTGCCGGTCGCGCTCGCGGCGGCGACGGCGGCGGGCGTCGCGACGTTCGGGCCGCTGCTCGGCATGCCCGTGCGCGCGGCGACGCTGGCCGTGGTCGTTCTCGGCGCGCTCGTCGTCGAGGCGATCCCCGCGCGCGCGTTCGAGCTGGCGACGGCGTCGGGCCTGCTGGCGCTCGCGGCCACGAACCACGTCTACGTCGCGTACCACGTCGCGCTCGTCGCGGCGCTGTTCGCCGCGCGCAACACGACGGCGCGTCTCGCGTTCGTGCTGCTCGCGCTGGCGATCTGGTTGCCGAAGCACCTCTTCGCCGCTCACTACCACGAGCCCGGCTTCTACAACTGGCTCAACGAGCCGAGCCTCGTGCTCGCGATCTTCGTCACCGCCTCGTGGTGGGCCGCGCACAGAGCCGATCGCCTGCCGCCCGTGGCGCGCGAGGCGTCCCTCGCGACCTGGGCGGCGCTCTATTTTTTTCCGGGTCACGCCGTCAACCCGATGGTCTACGGCCCGGCCGATCTGTTTCGCGCGCGGCGGCTCGAGGTGCGCGGCGTGCTCACCGCGCTCTTACTCGTGGCGGGCAAGGCGCTCGCGCACACCGCGCTGTGGAAGCTGTTCCCGCACGCGCGCTACGCGGGCCTCGACGGCGCACGCGCGATCGCAGCGCCGCGCGCCGAGCTGTGGGGCGTCGTCGCGCTCAACTACGTCGACCTCGCGCTCACGCTGTCAGGCACGGCCGATCTCGCCGTGCTCATCGCGCGCCTCTACGGCTGGCAGCTCCCCAACGCCTTCAACTTCGCGCTGCTCGCCTGGAACCCCGGCGAGCTGTGGCGACGGTGGGGCATCTACAACCGCAAGCTGCTCCTGCAGCTCGTCTACTTCCCCCTCGGCGGCGCCAACCGCCACCGCTACATGAACGTCATGCTGACGTTCCTCGGCAGCGCGCTCCTCCTGCACACGGGGTTCTTCGGCTCGAAGTACTGGGAGGTCGGCGTCGGCGGCTGGCGCGACGAGACCATCTACTTCCTCATCCAGGGCGCGCTCGTGTGCGCCTGGATCGCGCTGCGCGAGCTACGCGGCGGTCGCGTCGATCACACGCTGCGCTGGTCGTGGAGCCGCGCCGCCGGAACCGTCGCGACCCAAGCCGCGAGCGCCCTCGCCCACGTCGTCATCTTGGCGACCGCGCTCCCTCTCCAAGATCGCTTCGCGCTCATCGCCCGCTGTCTCGGCCTTCGCTGAGCTAGGGCTGGACCGAGTACGAGCAGAGCTTGCCGTTGGCGCCGACGATGACGTGGTTGTCGGCGGCGATGGGCGCGGTCCAGCTCGGGACGGTGCCGCACGCGGTGCTCGTGAAGAGGACGGCGCCCGTGTCGCCGTCGAAGGCCTTGAGGGCGCCGCCCACGACGAACCACACGATGGCGTTGTTGAGGCCGTCGGTCGACGTCGAGATCGCGTGGTGGCGATCGTTGCCGCCGTTGACGGCCGTGCACCAGTGGGCGGACGGCGTCGGGGGCGTCGTCGTCATGTCGATCTTGATGCCCATGAGGCTGTCGCCGCCGTTGCCGTTCGGGCAGGCGGCGTCGGTGCGGGCCTCGATCGCGACGTGGACGCCCGAGGCGGTGATGTACGCCGTCGGCGCCGTGTAGAGGACTTGGTACTGAGCGTTGGTCGTGGCCTTCGCCATCGGGAAGTCGCGCAGCGGCGTGTTGCCGTTGGCGCCGCCGAGGTCGGCGGGGTCGAGAAAGAACACGTGGCCGGGCTTCGACGGCGCGACGACGAGCGACTGGCACTGGCCCGTGAACTGGAGCACCGACGCGCTCGACGAGCCGAAGTCGTTGTCCTGGTTGTCCCATTCCTTCCAGTTCGACGGGAAGAACAGGTCCTTGTTGGCGTGCGAGCCCACCGCGAGGCCCGTGAGGCGGATGACCTCTTCGCTGTCGAGATGGGTCCCGTCGCTGCCGTTCGAGGTCACGGCGAACACCGACGTGCCGTCCGAGGCGAGGCCGCCGCTCTGCCACAAGCCCGAGCGATCGCCGCCCACCGACCAAGCGCCCGTCGTCGTCGGGGTCGCGACGTTGATCGCGACGACGAAGCCCTTGTACGGAGGGCCGTCGCCGCCGACGCCGCCGAACGGGACGTAGAGGATGCCGTTCACGAGCGAGAGCGCGCCGCGCTGGACCATCTTGCCCGGGTCGAAGCTGCCGACGGTGTCGTTGTTGTTCGATTTGACCGTGCTGACGTTGACGGGCCAGCCCGTGACCTCGGCGCCCATGCTTCCGCCGGCGAGGTTCATCGCGTGGACCTCGTAGTGGTCGCCGCCCGTCGTCGTGCGCTGGGCGACGTAGAGCGTGGTCATCGCCGCGTCGATCACCGGCGTGCCCTTGATGTTGCCGCCGAGGTTGCGCGACCACTTCGTCGTGCCGCTCGTCTCGTCGATCGCCGTGACGGTGCCCGTGGTTCCGGCCACGATGTACGTGCCCGTCCCGGGCGTGCCGCCCGCGAGGAACAACGGGCTGCCCTCGAGCCCGCCCGTGAACTTCGCCGCCGCGTTGAACGTGGCGTCCGCGCCGAACTTCGTCCCGCTCACGTTGGCGATCGTGAGAGACGACTCGATGAAGTGCGCCGTGCGCTGGTTGTTGTTGCCACGCGTGAGCACCGACCCCGTTTGCGCCGGCTGCAGCTTGCCGCAGCCGCTGACGGTCGCGCCGCCCGTTCCGGTCGCGCCGCCGTTGCCCGTCGTGCCACCCGTTCCCGTCGCGCCGCCGCTGGCCGTCGTGCCACCGGTCCCCGTGGTGCCGCCCGTGTTGGTCGAGCCGCCGGTCCCCGTCGAGCCGCCGGTCGCCGATGTCCCACCGGAGCCCGTGGTCCCACCTGATGCGGTTTTGCCACCGCTTCCCGTCGTGCCACCCGTGACGGTCGTCCCACCGCTTCCGCCGGCGCCGGTGCTTCCACCGGCGCCGCTGTCCGGCTTACCGCCGGACGAGCCGCAAGACAGAGAGAAGACGAGGGCCCACAGCAGCCGGCGGCTTTTCATGGCCGCCTATCGTACAGCAGTTACGGCTGAACCGAGTACGAGCAGAGCTTGCCGTCGGCGCCGACGATGACGTGGCCGTCGGCGGCGATGGGCGCCGTCTGCTTCTCGATGTTGCCGCAACCCGGGCCGCTGTAGACCGAGCTGCCGTCCTCGCCGTCGAAGCCCTTGAGGCCGCCGCCCACGACGAACCAGACGATGGCGTTCTGCACGCCGTCGGTCGTCGTCGAGATCGGGTGGTGGCGATCCTCGCCGCCGTTGACGGCCGCGCACCACTGCACCGTCGGCGTCGCGGGCGTCGTCGACGTGTCGACCTTGATGCCGACGAGGCTGTCGCCGCCGCCGCCGTTCGGGCAGTGCGCGTCGAGGCGCGCCTCGAGCGCGACGTGCACGCCCGACGTCGAGATGTAGCCCGTCGGTGAGGCGTAGAAGACCTTGTACTCGCCGCCCGCGCTCGGGTTGCCGACGGGGAGGTCGCGCAGCGGCGTGCTGCCGTTGTCGCCGCCGAGGTTGGACGGGTCTAGGAAGAAGAGGTGGCCGGGCTTCGAGGGCGCGACGACGAGCGGCGAGCACGACCCGCTGAACTGCATGACCATCGCGCTCGACGAGCCGAAGTCGTTGTCGGTCCCGTCCCACTGCTTCCACGACGACGGGAAGAAGACGTCCTTGCCGGCGTGCGAGCTCGTGCCCATGCCCGTGATGCGGATGACCTCTTCGCTGTCCTTGTGGTCGCCGTCGCTGCCGTTCGACGTCGTCGCGAACATCGACGTGCCGTCGGAGGCGAGGCCGCCGCTGGCCCACAGGCCCGAGCGATCGCCGCTGGCCGACCAGCCGCCCGTCATCGTGGGGTTGGCGGCGTTGATGGCGGCGACGAAGCCCTTGTACGGAGGGCCGTCGCCGTAGACGCCGCCGAACGGGACGTAGACGACGCCGTTGACGAACGAGAGCGCGCCCCGCTGGATCTCCTTGCCCTGATCGAAAGCGCCGACGGTGTCGTTGCTCATCGACTTGATCGTGCTGGCATTGACGGGCCAGCCCGTGAGCTCGGCGCCCATATTCGCGAGGTTCATGGCGTGCACCTCGTAGTGGTCGCCACCCATCGACGAGCGCTGGGCGACGTACAAGGTGCCCGTCGCCCCGTCGATGACGGGCGTGCTCTTGATGTTGCCGCCGAGGTTGCGCGACCACTTCGTCATGCCCGTCGTCTCGTCGATCGCCGTGACGGTGCCCGAGTTGCCGGCGACGATGAACGTGCCCGCGCCGGGCGTCGCGCCCGCGACGAACAGCGGGTTGCCCTCGAGGCCGCCCGTGAACTTCGCCGCCGCGTTGAACGTCGCGTCGGGGCCGAACTTCGCCTTCACCGCCGCGGTCGTGAGCGACGACTCGATGTAGTGGGCCGTGCGCTGCGCGTTCTTGTTGCGCGTGAGCACCGACTCGCTCGTCTGGACGGGCAACAGCTTGCCGCACGTGCCGTTGTTGACGACGGTGCCGCCCGTGCCGGGGTTGCCGCCCGTCGCGGTCGAGCCGCCCGTGCCGGGCTTCCCGCCGCCGCCGCCCGTGCCGGGATTTCCGCCCTGGCCCGTCGATCCACCGCTGCCGCCGTTGTTCTGACCGGTGGTCCCGCCGCCCGACGTGCCGCCTTGCCCCGTCGTGCCGCCACCTCCCGTGGTGCCTCCCGAGCCCGCGTCGGGCTTGCCGCCCGAAGATCCACACGACAGCGACACCGACAACGACGTCGCGAGAACGAACGACAAGGACGACCGGCTGATTTTCATGTTGGGCTCGACTTACTTAAGGTTGAACGGAGTAAGAGCAGAGCTTGCCGTCGGCGCCGACGATGACGTGGCCGTCGGCGGCGATGGGCGCCGTTTGCTTCTGGATGTTGCCGCAGCCGGGGCCGCTGAAGACCGAAGCGCCGGTCTCGCCGTCGAAGCCCTTGAGCCCGCCGCCCACGACGAACCAGACGATGGCGTTCTGCACGCCGTCGGTCGTCGTCGAGATCGGGTGGTGGCGATCCTCGCCGCCGGCGACGGCGGCGCACCACTGGACCGTCGGCGTCGGCGGCGTGGTCGTCATGTCGACCTTGATGCCGACGAGGCTGTCGCCGCCGCCGCCGCCCGGGCACTGCGCGTCGAGGCGCGCCTCGAGCGCGACGTGAACGCCCGAGGTCGAGATGTACCCCGTGGGCGCGGCGTAGAAGACCTTGTACTCGCCGCCCGCCGAGGCGTTGCCGACGGCGAGATCACGCAGCGGCGTGTTGCCGCCGAGGTTGGCGGGGTCGAGGAAGAAGAGGTGGCCCGGCTTCGACGGCGCGACGACGAGCGACTGGCACGTGCCGCCGCTGAACTGGAGCACCATGGGGCTCGACGAGCCGAGGTCATTGTCCTGGCCGTCCCACGTCTTCCAGTTCGACGGGAAGAAGACGTCTTTGTTGGCGTGCGAGCTCGTGCCCATGCCGCTGATGCGGATGACCTCTTCGCTGTCCATGTGCGTGCCGTCGCCGCCGTTGGCCGTCGACGCGAACATCGACGTGCCGTCCGACGCGAGGCCGCCGCTCTGCCACAGGCCCGAGCGATCACCGCTGGCCGACCAGCCACCCGTCGTCGACGGGTTCGAGGCGCTGACGGCGGCGACGAAACCTTTGTAGGGAGGTCCGTCGCCGTAGACGCCGCCGAACGGGACGTAGACGACGCCGTTCACGAACGAGAGCGCGCCGCGCTGGATCTCCTTGCCGGGATCGAAGCCGCCGACGGTGTCGTTGTTGTTCGACTTGATCGTGCTCAGGTTGACGGGCCAGCCCGTGAGCTCGGCGCCCATGCTGGCGAGGTTCATGGCGTGGAGCTCGTAGTGGTCGCCGCCCGTCGAGGTGCGCTGGGCGACGTAGAGCGTGCTCGTCGCCGGGTCGATCACGGGCGTGCTCTTGATGTTGCCGCCGAGGTTGCGCGACCACTTCGTCGTGCCGGCCGTCTCGTCGATCGCCGTCACCGTGCCCGAGTTGCCGGCGACGATGAACGTGCCGGTCCCCGCCGTCGCGCCGGCCACGAACAGCGGCACGCCTTCGAGGCCGCCCGTGAACTTCGCCGCGGCGTTGAACGTCGTGTCGGCGCCGAACTTCGCCTTCACCGACGCCGTCGTCAGCGACGGTTGAATGAAGTGCGCCGTGCGCTGCGGGTTGTTACCGCGCGTGAGCACCGACTGGCTCGTGGGCACGGGCTGCAGCTTGCCGCACGTGCCGGGGTTGACGACGACCGCGCCGCCGGTCCCGAGGCTGCCGCCCGCGGCGACGCCGCCGCCACCGCCCGTCGTCCCGCCTTTGCCGCCCGATCCGCCCGCGCCGGTGGTGCCGCCGGTGCTGCCCGTGGTGCCGCCGGTCTGACCGGTGGTGCCGCCGGTGCTGCCCGTGGTTCCACCCGTGCTGCCCGTGGTGCCGCCGGTGTCACCCGTGGTGCCGCCCGTGCTGCCGGTGGTGCCGCCGTTTTGTCCGGTGGTTCCACCGTTGCTGCCGGTGGTGCCGCCGTTTTGTCCGGTGGTGCCTCCGGTGTTGTTCGGCCTGTTCTCGGACGAGGTGCACGCGAGCGACGCCGCCAAGGCGCATAGGAGAAAACGACGATTCATTCCAATTCCTCTTTCGCGGGAGCGCCCGCCGGGGGCGCGGCTTCCGGTTCGGGGAGGGGAGCGCGAACGTTGACGTTATCGGGAGGGCCCTCAAAGTCAACATACCGGCGGTGCCCGAGAGGGCCGCTCGGCGTGTCGACGATCATAATGGGAGTCTGCGGTCTGGCTCGTTGCCGGTTGGTGCGCTCCCGGAACCGCCGATGCACGGGCGGGAACCCAATTTCTCTGTGATAGTCTCGCCCTACGCGTGAGCCCCACCATGAAGCACTCGATGACTCGTTCGCTTGGTGTCGTTGTTCTTTTGTTCACAGCAGGATGCTCGTCGAACGGGAACATTTCCGGAGACGGCGGCGGCGGATCGGGCGGCACCGGCGTCGGGGGCGGCGGATCTTCCGGCAACGGTGGAACCGGAGGCGCGCTGGCGACAGGCGGTAAAGGCGGCACGACGGCGACCGGCGGAACCGGCGGCGTCACGCCGACGGGCGGCTCGGGCGGCACGACGGCGACGGGTGGCGCGAGCGGCGGCTCGGGCGGCAGCGGCGGCGCCGCGGGCGGCGCGGTCGGCACGTGTACGCCGCCCGACGATCCTTTCAACCCGCTCACGACGCTCACGGCGACCGGCTGCATGGACGCGACCGATCCCACGAAGCCGAATTCGCGCGCGATCAGCTACGAGGTGAACAGCCCGCTGTGGTCCGACGGCGCCGACAAGGGCCGCGCCTTCGTGCTGCCGGCCGGCATGAAGATCCACGTCGACGCGACGACGGGCAAGTGGGTCTTCCCCGTGGGCAGCGTCATGATCAAGAACTTCGGGTTCGACGGGAAGCTCGTCGAGACGCGCCTCTTCATGCACGTCGACGACATGACGTGGGTCGGCTACTCGTACAAGTGGAACGGGCAGGGCGCGGCGAAGCAGACCGAGGCGACGCTCGTCGGCACGGGCACGACCGATCGCGACGACGTCATGTTCGACACCGGCAAGCAGACGGTGCACTGGTACTACCCGAGCCGCGAAGATTGCACGAAGTGCCACAACGACGTCGCGGGCGACACGCTCGGGCCCGAGAACGCGCAGATGTACCGCACGCTCGCGGGGCACACGAAGAACCAGCTCGACGAGCTCACGGCGCTCAACATCTTCGACACGGCGCCGGTCGCGCCGACGTCGAGCCAGCTCCTGCCGACGCCGTACAGCGGCCAGATCGTCGACCAATACAAGACCATCACGAACGCGACGCCGACGCTCGATCAGCAGGCGCGCTCGTACCTGCAGGCCAACTGCGCGCACTGCCACCAGCCGAACAACGGCTTCATCATGAGCCCGTTCCCGAACTTCGACCTGCGCTACCGCACGGCGTTCAAGGACATGGGCATCTGCAACGTCATGGTCTCGAAGGGCTCGATCCCCAACAGCAACGCCAGCAAGATCCTCGTGCCGGGCGACGCCATGAATTCGATGATGTGGGCGCGCATGAACTCGCCCGCCAACGACACGGGCATGT
Organism: Polyangia bacterium; assembly: GCA_035549075.1. Taxonomy (GTDB): domain Bacteria; phylum Myxococcota_A; class Polyangia; order Fen-1088; family Fen-1088; genus DASZFV01. The sequence continues at coordinate 46,325 of DASZRT010000107.1, forward strand.
CGTACCGCATGCCGCAGATCGCGACGCACGTTCCCGACACGAAGGGCCTGGCGCTCATTAGCCAGTGGATCGCGCAGATCGCGAGCTGTCCCTAACGAACCAGAGACGCGGCGAGGTCGAGCGCGGCGAGGAAGCTGTCGGGCTTCGCCGCGAACGACGCGGCGATGTCGAAGGCCGTGCCGTGGTCGGGCGACGTGCGCACGAACGGCAGGCCCAGCGTGACGTTCACGGCCTCGTCGAAGTGGAGCAGCTTCACAGGGATGAGGCCTTGGTCGTGGTAGAGCGCGACGACGGCGTCGAACGCGCCGTTCGCCGCTTGGCGAAAGACGACGTCGGGCACGTGCGGGCCCGAGACGCGCGCGACGACGCCTGATTTTTCCAGGCGCGCGCGCGCCTCGGCGATCGCGGGCACGACGAGGCGCGCCTCTTCGTCGCCGAAGCGGCCGGCCTCGCCCGCGTGCGGGTTGAGGCCCGCGACGGCGACGCGCGGCGAGTCGATGCGAAAGCGCCGCGCGAGCGCCTCGGCCGTGAGCGCAATCGTCGACGCGATCCCGGCCGGCGTCAGCAAGCGCGGCACGTCTCGAAGCGCGACGTGCGTCGTCGCCACGACGACGCGCAGCCGCGGCCCCGCGAGCATCATCGCGAACTCGCCGGTGGCGGCGCGCGCCGCGAGGTACTCGGTGTGCCCGGGGAACGCGAAGCCCGCGCGCGCGATCCACTCCTTGGAGATCGGCGCCGTCACGAGCGCCGACGCCGCGCCGGCGAGCACGTCGTTCGTCGCCGCCTCGAGGTAGGCGAGCTGCGCGCGCCCGCTCGCGTCGTTGGGCGCGCCCGGCGCGACGTCCGCCGGCGTGAGCGACGTGACGGCGCGGATCGCCTCGGGCCGCACGCGCGCGACGCCCGCCGCGTCCGCCGCGTGCGCCAGCACGAGCGGATCGCCGTAGACGCGCACGTCGATCTCCGACCGCACGGCGAGGGCGCGCGCGACGACCTCGGGCCCGATCCCCGCGGGATCGCCCAGCGAGATCGCGATCGGCGCGCGCGTCGGCATGACCGCCAGAATAGAACGCGAAAGGGCCGGGTCCAAACGCGCATGCCGATCGCCTTGCTCGTCGCCCTCGCCGCGCGCGTTCCTTTGATGACCGCCGCGGCCACCGCGACGAGCGCGCCGGCGCCGCTGCCGCCGCCGGTCGCGCTCGCGGCCCCCGCGACCCAGCCGCCACGCTTCGCGCCGAAGCCGCCTGCACGATCCGCGTTGCCGGCGCCGCCCGCGCTCGCGCGAAGCGAGAAGACGCGCTACCGCGTCGCCTTCGGCGGGCTCGACGTCGGTGAGCTGTCGCTCGCGATCGGCGGCGCAGCGCCGGGCGCGACGATCGTTCACGCCGCGGGGCAGGGCGCCGGCAGCGTGCTCGGCCTCGGCCGCTACGAGAACCAGCTCGACTCCGACTTCGATCTCGCGCGCCTCGATTCGCGTCGCTGGGTCAACTCGCGCCGCTGGGCCAACGAAGCGCTGCGCGATCGCGGCGAGCAAGCGACGCCGGGCGACGTGCGCGGCTCGCGCGAGCCGCTCGACGCCGGCAAGCCCGCCGTCCCGATGCAGGCGCGGCTCGCGGCGCCGCTGCTCGATCCGCTCGGCTTCATCTTGCGTCTGCGCGCCGCGCTGCCCGCCGCCCGCGCGCGCGCCGAGACGCTCTACGTGCTCGACGGCCAAGCTTACTGGCGCGTCACCGTCACGAACGAAGGCCGGTCACCGCTGCCCGAGGGCCACGTCCAAGTCGCGACAATCAAGCTGCGCGTCGAAGCCGATCCCATCCGCTTCGACGGCACGCCCGACACGCGCGGCGATCGCCACCACCGCTCGATCGCCATCTGGATGTCCGACGACGAGGCCCGCGTTCCGGTTCGCCTCTCGGTCTCCCTCGGCCTCGGCGACGTCGTCGCGTCACTCGCCGAGATCGAACGAAGCTGACTTCGAATCAGCCTGGGCCGAGGCCGGCGCCCGGGGCGCGCATCTTGTAGCCGACGTGGCGCACGGTCTCGATCATCGAGCTGCCCGGGCCGAGCTTGGCGCGAAGGCGGCGCACGTGGATGTCGACCGTGCGGGTGCCGCCGGCGTAGCGGTAGCCCCACACGCGCGAGAGCAGCTGCTCGCGCGAGAACACGCGGCCCGGCCGCTCGGCGAGGAACTTCAGCAGCTGGAATTCCTGTCGCGGCAGCTTGAGCGCGCGGCCGCGGTACGACGCCTCGACCGCGACGGCGTCGATGACGAGGTCGCCGATCTTGATGCGGCCCGCGGCGCGGAACGACGACATGCGCCAGTCGAGCTGGCGGATGCGCGCGTAGAGCTCGGGGCCGACGACGGGCGCGAGCACGAAGTCGTCGGCGCCCGCTTCGGGATCGAGGCCCGCGAGGCGCGACACCTCGACGCACAGGAGGACGGGGACATCGGCGAGCGACCCGACCTCGCGCACGCGCCGAATGGCGGCACGGCCGACTTCCAGGTGGGCCCCCGCGTCGACGACGACGACGGACGGCCGTTGAAGCTCGATGTCCTCGGGGAGTTGATCGATGTCATAGCCGACCGCGACGATCTCGCATCCGAGATCGTTGAGCGCGGCGGCGGGCGAATCCGGCTCGGCCGCCGCCGTCGCCGGGTTCGAGGTCACCACGAGGGCTCTCATGCGCCGCTACAGTATCCGCGAGGCACCGTCGGAGCAACAACGGCCGGAAAATCAAGAGTCCGAAACATAAATTTCTTCCTCGGCCGTCGGTGCGTTCGCGATGTGCCGGGGCCGCTTGGCGTCGCGCTGACCTGATGCAATACTATTTCCCGAGATGGACGATTTTCACTGCTCGTTCTGCGGGAAGCGGCGCCGCGAGGTGCGGAAGCTGATCTCGGGTCCCCGCGTTTTCATCTGCGACGAGTGCGTCCAGCTCTGCAACGACATCATCGCGAAGGAAGAGGCGGCCGAGCGCCCGAAGTACCCCCGCCCGCGCGAGATCTGGGACGAGCTCAACAAGTACGCCATCGGCCAGGACCGCGCGAAGAAGGCGCTCTCGGTCTCGGTGTACAACCACTACAAGCGCATCGGCCAGCACGGCAAAGCCGGCGAGGTCGAGATCCAGAAGGGCAACATCCTGCTGCTCGGGCCCACGGGCTGCGGCAAGACGCTGCTCGTGCAGACGCTCGCGAAGAAGCTCGACGTGCCGTTCGCCATGGCCGACGCGACGACGCTCACCGAGGCCGGCTACGTCGGTGAGGACGTCGACAGCGTCATCAAGGCGCTCTACCGCAATGCCGGCAACGACCCCGACAAGGCGAGCCGCGGCATCGTCTGCATCGACGAGATCGACAAGATCGCGCGCAAGGGTGGCGGTCCGTCGGTCACGCGCGACGTCTCGGGCGAGGGCGTGCAGCAGGCGCTGCTCAAGATCCTCGAGGGCAAGCAGGCCTCGATCACGCCCGACGGCGCGCGCAACCGCCCGCAGCAGGAGCTGATTCAGGTCGACACGACCGACATCCTCTTCGTCTGCACGGGCGCCTTCAATGGCATCGAAGAGATCGTCCGCCGCCGCGTTGGCGACCGGGGCCTCGGCTTCGGCGCGCAGATCGCCAAGGGCGAAGAATCGAAGAACGCGCTGCGCTCGATGACGCGGACGGAAGACCTCGTGAAGTTCGGGATGATCCCCGAGTTCATGGGCCGCTTGCCGATCATCGTCGCGGCCGACGACCTCGACGTCGACATGCTCGTCGAGATCCTCTGGAAGCCGAAGAACGCGCTCGCCAAGCAGTACGAGCGGCTCTTCGAGATGGAGGGCGTGAAGCTGCGCTTCACCGAGGACGCTCTGCGCGGCGTCGCCGAAGAGGCGGCTCGTCGCAAGTCGGGCGCGCGCGGCCTCCGCGCGATCCTCGAAGAGGTGATGCTCGACGTGATGTACGAGATTCCCTCGCTCACCGGCGTGAGCGAATGCGTGGTCACGCGCGAGGTCGTCGTCTCTCGTGGACGCCCGCAGCTCGTTCGTGAGAAGAAGGCGTCGTGAGGCGGGGGGACGGCGCGCGTTTCTCGCGCACCCCCGGTCCCCCCTCGCCCTGCGCCGCAAGGCCACGCTTCGCTCGCTGAGCGATCGCGCGCGCGGAATTTCCTGAACCTTTTTTTCTCCGGGCGGCATCTTCACCTGCCGCCTTCGGAGTGCTTAGGTTAGAGTCCGACCGAAAGGCGGCGTCGCTGAAGTCGGCGACGTTAAAGTCGGCTCCGCTGGCGGACGAGGATGTGACGAACATGCTGAGCGAGAAAGAGAAGAAGCAGATCCGCGCCGTGCTCGAAGACGAGCAGAAGCGGCTCGCGAGGACGAGCCAGAACGCGCTCGCCTACTCCATGAACCACGAGCGCAACATCGGCCGCGACTCGATCGACGAGTCGATGGAAGAGGAGATCTTCTCTACCGAGATGCGCCTGCACGATCGCGAGAAGTTCTTGCTGGGCAAGATCCAGAAGCAGCTCGCGCGCCTGAACGCCGGCGAGATCGACGTCTGCGAGGATTGCGGGGAGTCCATCTCCTTCCGGCGCCTCCTCGCGCGACCGGTCACGACGCTGTGCATCGACTGCAAGGAGCAGAGCGAGCGGGAGGAGCAGGCCGCCGAGCAGGCTGGCCGCGGTGGCTTCGGTGACCTCGGGGGCAGCTTGGGCGGCGGTGACGGCGAGACGGAGACGAAGATCTCCACGACCGGGCTCGAGGATTGACCGAATTGCCCGCTGCGGGCATCGCCCGCCTGGCCGATCGGCTCGATGTTGGCAGGGCCGAATTGCCCGCTCCGGGCAACTAAGGTACGGTCGTTGCCGGAGCCGGTGAATGCCCGATAGCCGATACCGAATCACCGAGCGAGTGGCCGCCGGTGGTATGGCCGAGGTGTTCCGCGGCATCGCCGAGTCCCTTCAGGGATTCAAGAAGAACATCGCGATCAAGCGCATCCTGCCTGCGCTGACGAAGAACAAGAAGTTCGTCGCGATGTTCCTGGACGAGGCGCGGCTGTCGCTGCTGCTTCAGCACGCCAACATCGTCCAGGTCTTCGACATCGGTCACGCCGACGACACGTACTTCATCGTCATGGAGTACGTGGACGGGGTCGACCTCAAGGCCCTCATGGAGTGGCGGCGGAAGATCAACCGCCGCATCCCCATCGCCCACACGCTCTACATGGTGATGGAGATCTGCAAGGGCCTGTCATACGCCCACGAGCTCCTGAACCCCGAGACGGGCAAGCCGCTCGGCATCGTCCACCGCGACATCTCGCCGCCCAACGTGCTCATCTCGAAGCAGGGCGAGATCAAGGTCGTGGACTTCGGCCTCGCCAAGGCGACCAGCCAGATCGAGACCACCGATCCCGGGGTCGTCAAAGGCAAGATGAGCTACCTCTCGCCCGAGGCTGCGCGCGGCGAGGAGGTGGCGGCATCGGCGGACATCTTCGCCGTCGGCATTCTGCTGTACGAGATGCTCACCGGGAAGCGGCTCTTCTACGGAGAGACCGACTATCAGACGGTCGAGCTGGTGCGGAACGCGAAGATTCCGCCCATCAAGTCGCAGAACCCGCAGGTCGAGCCCGAGCTGGAGGACATCGTCCGCAAGGCGCTGGCCAAGCGGAAGGAAGATCGTTTCCAGTCGGCGACGGACCTGCAGGACGCGCTGGCGCAGTACAGCTATTCGCGCGGCCTCAAGGTGATCTCGCGCGACATCGCCGAGCTCGTGCGGCAGTGCCTGGACGATCGAGCCGCGCAGTCGAGCGACGGCAAGAAGCCGAGCATCCTCGATCACATGTTGCAGGAGGAGATCGTGAAGATCACCTCCGTCGACTTCGAGGATCCGGGCGCGCGCCCGCTCTCGGCCGCTGATCTCTCGCCAGGCGGCGCGGGTGCCGACGATCGCCCGTCGATCGCCGACGAGGGCGACTTCATCGATCCGCGCGCCTGGTCGGAGGAGCGGTTCACGCCCGCCGTCGGCATGAAGGTGGTCGACGACATCGAGCGGCGCACGGCGAAGGAGGCGGCGCTGCCGCTGCCCACGCCGCCGGCGCCGTCGCGCCCGATCCTCAAGACGCCCACGCCGCCGCCGCCGTCGATGGCGGCCCAGGCGGCGGAAGCGCGAAAGACGGCGCGTCCTGCGACGCCCCTCGCCGTGCCCGCGATCCCGACGCTCGGCAACGGCAAGCCGACTTCCTCGGGCTCGTTTGCGCCCGCGAGCCCGCCGACGCCCGGCCCCGAGGCGCTGGCCAGCGTGCTCGAGCCCTCGGCCGCCGTCAGGGTGACACGGCCCCCCGAGAAGAAGGCCGGCCGCAGCTTCCTCGTGGGCGCGATCATCGGGATCGTCCTCCTGGGCGGCGCCGTTGCCGCATTGATGGCGCGCAAGAACGCGTCGACGCAACCGTCGCCGCCGCACGCGTCCAGCGTTCAGCCGTAGCGCTAGCGTTTGATCGCCGGCTGCGGCTCCCAGGTCGCCCGCACGAACGCGGCCGAGGACTGCTCGCCCGGGCTCGGCTTGCGCCCGTACGCCGACAGCGCGAGCAGGCACAGCGCGGCCACCGCGAGCGCGCCCGAGATTCGAGCCCAGCGCCGCGGTGGTCGCGGCGCCTCACCGGCGAGGCCGAGCCCCAGCGCCCCGAGCACGACGAGCGCGAGCGGAGCCACCGAGGCGAGACCGCGCAGGCCCAGCAGCCAGCCAAAGCTGTAGGGCGCGTAGCCGGCGCGCAGCACGGGCAGCGTGAGATCGAAGACCGGGTTGTCGAAGACCTCGGGGTAGTGCGGATAGACCGCGCCCGAGACGACGTTGAGGAACACCGAGACGATCACGAGGCCCAGCGTCGGCGCCATCAGCCAGGTGCGACGCTGAATGACGGCCCACGCGAAGGCGACGCCGAGGACGAGGAACGGCGCGACCGTCGTGATGTAGCGCGGGCCCACGCACCAGCCCGCGCGCCAGTTGGACATGCCGGCGAGGAAGAGGAACATCAGGGCCGAGGCGGCGACGACGAGCGCGGCGTCGCGGCGGGGCCGCCGCGGCAAGAGCGCGAGCGCCGCGAGCAGGCCCACAGCCAGGATCGGTGAGAAGACGAACAGGCCGTAATCGGGCGCGAAGAGGCTGGCGCCCAGCGCGGGCAGCTTGGGCAGCGCCAGGCCGTGGAAGCCTGCGGAGTGATCGCGGCGAAGGAACTCGGGGTTCTCGACGTTGCCGAAGGGGAACCGCCAGGGCCGGCCGAAGATCGCCGTGTGGTACGCGCCCAGCCCTACGGCCATGGGCGCCGCGCCGAGGAAGTAGGCGACGGATTCGCGGCGATAGCGGTGAACGGCGTAGACCGTCAGCGCGGCGACGACGAACGCCGCCTGGTACTCGAACACGACGGTGGCGCCGGCCAGGAGGCCCGCCCCGACGAGGCGCGGGTCGAGGCCGCCGCGGCGGGCGCCCGGGCCGCTCGCGGGCGCCAGCAGCATGTACGCGCCGCACGCGGCCGCGGCCGCCAGCGCGTGGCCCACGAAGAGGCCGCCGTACGGATACATCAGCGTCCCGAGGCCCAGCGCGGCCAGCAAGACGTCTCGCGCCTGGCGCGAGCCCGTGAGCCGCTCGACGTAGCGCGCGAAGAACCAGAAGAACACGCACAGCGGAACCTTCACCGCGAACAGGCGCAGCCAGAAGGTGGTCTCCATCTTCCCGGGCGAAGGGCGGCCTTGCAGGTGACGGATCTTCGTGACGACCGCGAGCACGGGCACGCCCAGGAACGACGCGCCCGGCGCCTTGCCCGAGTACACGTGCTTGTCGTTCTTGCACTTGTCGTTGACGTACCCCCACTCGCGCTCTTCGGCGTCGATGTTGAGGACGCCGTGCTCGACGATGGCGCGCGTGGCCCAGGTGCGCGCGTTCTCGTTGGGGTTGTTGAGGCGCTCGTAGTAGGGGAACGCGAACAGGTACGCCAGCGTCACGAGGAGCCACACCGCGCTCCGCCGCCAGGCGCTCTCGGGCGCGCGGGGTGGCGCAGCGGTCGTGGTGAAGCCGGGCATGTCCGGCCGAAGTTAGCAGATCTGCGGATCTGAACGAGGCTCGGGGCCGCGACGCGTACGGGTTTACTGGCAGGTGCCGGAGTCGGTTCGGCGCTCGAACGACGAGAAGAGCGCGGGGGCCGCGGCGTCGGGGGCGACCGTGTCCGTGCGCGTCGCGACGTCACCGCCGACGCCATCGGTGCAGCCGATGACACCCGAAAGGAACAGCACCCAGGCGAGGAGGGCCCAGCATGCCTTCAGAATCACGAGGAAGGGGCGCGGCATGGCTCCGGTCCCTAGTGCAAGGCCGGGACCGGGTCTCGCACCCCGCGAGATCCCGGCGGTTCAGGTCCGGACCGGCCGGCGGATCAGGGCAGCGATGTCGCGGTCACCGCCGCAAGATTCGGCGAATCTTGGCCTTGTCCTCGGGGCCCAGCTCGCCGAGCGCGGCGAGGCAGACCAGGTAGATGACGCCGACGACGGCGATCGTCGCGAGGCCCAGGATCTTGCCGTGCGCGGGCAGGAAGTGCCCGACGGCCGTGGCGACCGCGAGGCTGGCGGCGACGCGCGCCACGGTCGCGGGGGGCAGGCCGCCCCCGAGGCGGAGATGCAGGTAGACGAGCGAGGCCACGAAGCCCGCGGCCATGCCCAGCGACGTGGATGCGGCGGCCGCGACCAGCATGGGCGCGCCCGGCGTCGCGCGCGGGATCAAGATGGCAGCGGCGCCCGAGCCCACGGCGACGGTGACGGCCATGAACGAGAGCGTCGCGCCCGTGCGGCCGGCGGCGTTGAGGATCGCGCAGGCGACGCCCAGCAGCGCGAGGCAGCACTCGCCCGCGACGAGGACGGGCAGCGCGTCGGCGCCCACGCCGTACTCGGGCTTGTACAGGATCGACAGCAGCGCGCCCGGCCGCGCCGCGAGCACGAGGCCCATGGCGCCCGCGAGCAGCAGCGCGTACCTCAGCGTCTGCGTGACGTACGCGCGCGTCGCGTCTCGGTCCTCGGCGAACGTCGAGCGCGAAACCAACGGGAAGATCACGAACGTGATGACGATCAGCGCCTGGTACGGCAGCAACGCCAGCGTGCGCAGCGCCTGGTAGTTCGCCGTGAGCGCGGGCGCGGCCGCGGCGTCGACGCCGGCCGCGAAGTGCTGCAGCAGCGACACGTCGTAGTTCAGCGCCAGGTTGAGCAGCAGCGCGTAGCCTCCGACGGCCAGCATGTACGGCACGAGGCGCCGGCCCGGGAACGGCTCGCCCGCGGCGGGCTGCCACATCGCGCGCGCCGAGACCATCAGGATGATCGCGGCCGCCGCGGCGAAGCCCGTGAAGGCGCCCGCGACCTTCCACAAGAGGCCACAGCCGAGGAGTAGCACCGTCTTCGCGGTCGAGAAGCCCACGTCGAAGCTCGCCTGGGCGCGGAAGCGGCGCAGGCCGTTCGCCGTGCCGACGAACACCGCGTAGAACGCGTAGAGGAACGGGATCGCCGCGGCGATGCGGAAGTATGCGACGTAGTCGGGCGCCTTCATGAAGCGCGCGATGAAAGGCGCGCCGAGGACGAGCGTCAGCGCGACGACCGTTCCGATCCACGCCTGCATGCGCAGGCCCGCGCGCTGGACGGCGCCGGCGCGCGCGTCGTCTTCGGCCGTGAACTTCGAGACCGACTGGATCGTGGCCTGGACCATCGTGTTGTTGATGATCGAGACCACGCTGTTGACGACGGCGAAGGCGCCGAACTCGGCGGTCGCGAGGAAGCGCGGCAGCAGGATCTGCTGCACCGAGCCGCTGAGCATGAAGAAGATCTTCGCGAACCCGATGAAGAGCGCGCCGCGGCCGGCCACCACGGCGGCGTCGCCAGCGTCGGTCGCGGGCTTCTTCACTTCCGCGGTCGACGACGCGCTCACGGCCGCACCGCCGAGACGACGCGCTCCACGGCGCCGAGATCGCGGCGCACCCGCACGTCGATGAGCCCCGCCGCCGCGCACAGCCGGGCGGTGTCCTGGGCCTGA
>DASZRT010000108.1:0-58001 GCA_035549075.1 Polyangia bacterium
GCGAGCGCGCGCGCGATCGCGACGAGCCGCGCCTCGGCCGGCGAGAACGACTCGGGCGCGCGCGTCGCCGACGACGAAGCGCCCACGCGCCCGAGCGCGCGCAGCGCGAGCTCGCGCGCCTGCGCCGGCTGATACCCGCGCGCGCCGGCCGCGAGCATGACGTTCTCGAGCGCCGAGAGCCGCGGCAGCAGCGGCACGTCGTCGGCGTGGTAGCCGATGTTGCGGCGCACGTAGGGCAGCGACGCGTCTTGCAACCCCGCGACGTCGCGGTCGCCGATCCACAGCTCGCCGACGTCGAGCCTCCGCTGCACGGCCGCGACGCGCGCGAGCGCCGTCTTGCCCGCGCCGCGCCCGCCCTCGACGACGACGACCTCGCCCGCGCGCACCTGCAGGCTCACCTCGTCGAGGACCAAACGACCCGCGACGCGCGCCGAGACGCCGAGGAGACGAAGCATCCCCCGATGCTACCGGCGTCGCCTAGAACCTCCAGTTTGTTGATCTAGCCCCTTGATGGGGGCGGCGGCGACGCGCCAGGAACACGACCGCGAGCACGAACATAGGCCCGGCGGTCCCTGACGCCGACGGTGCCGCCGCGCAGTTGCAGGCGCCGCCCGTGGCGTGGAGCAGCGGCGCGGCCGGCGGAGGCGGAGACGCCGCGTCCGCATCGGCCGCATCACTGGCGGCGTCGCTCGCATCGGCATCGACCGCCGCGTCGGCGCCCGCATCACCGTCGTCGACGACCCCACCGTCGGGTGCGTCTTCTCCGGCGTCGAAGCTCGCGTCCGCGTCCGTCGCCTCGACGGGACCGTCGCTCGGCGACGCGTCGGCGACGCTCTCGAGCGGCGCATCCGTCGGGGGCGTCACGTCCGGCGTCGCGTCGATCGACATCATCGCGTCGCTGGCGTCGACGCTCATCGCACGATCGCTGGCGACGTCCATCGCGACGTCGACCTTGGCGTCGACCGCCGCGTCCTTCGCGTCACTCGTCGCATCGGCCTTCGCGTCGGTCGTGGCGTCGGCCTTCGCATCCGTCGCGTCGGCCGCGGCGTCCTTCGGCGTCGCGCAGTCGCCCATCGGCGCGAACACGCAGCCAACGCCCGCGACGCACAGATCGGTCGTGCACGCGATCCCGTCGTTGCACGCGAGCGTCGCCGCGCCCGGCACGCACGCGCCCGCCGTGCAGACGTCGCCCACGGTGCAAGGATCGCCGTCCGTGCACGGCGTCGCGTCGGGCACGGGATCGCCTTTGCAGGTGCCCATGCGGCACGAGTCGTTCGCCGTGCAGACATTGCCGTCGGTGCAGAGCGTGCCGTCGGGCGCCGCCGAGCCCTTGCATACGCCCGACTTGCAGACATCGAAGATCGTGCACACGTTTTTGTCGTCGCAGAGCGCGCCTTCGGGCGCCGTGGCGCAGACGTCGACGACGGCGCCGCTCTTTGCGTCGACGGCGTCGTCGGGCGGCGCGACGCATGCCGTTCCGAACGCCGACGCGAGGGCGATGACGGCGAGGCAAAGGCGGCGAGGGCTCACGGCGGCCGCAGCATCTCAGATCCAAGTGCCGGTCGGAATTGCTCGCACGACTGAGTAAGTGGCCATACATGCATGGTCACGTCTCGTATTGCATTTACTTTCATCAACCCCGAGTGGATAATCTTCCGCTGCCCCCAAACGCTGTGGAAGCGGACTTGAATTCGGCGCTGCTCCACAGGTCCTCCACAGCGCTTTCCACACCACGGGTAGTGGTAGGTAGGACAAAAGACACTATATCTCGTGTGGTTTTGTTGATTTCGCTGGGGCGGCGTGATTAATAGCAATCCCACCACTTACGCTGTCGCCGGAGTCGGTCCGAGGCGGCGGAGGTGGGCGGAAAGGGGACCGCTGGCCGCAGTCCCCGCGACGGCACGAAGCAGCACTACGGGGGAGGTCCTTTCATGCTCGACAAGCACGAAGTCCGGAAAAACCGCAACGGTCGCAGCCAGGACGGCAGCGCCTCGGCCCGCGAGACGCGGGACACGAAGGTGGGTCGGGCGCTCGCGGGAAGCGGCGCTACGCTCAAGTCGGTGATCAACTCGTCCAGCTCGTCGCGCACGCAGGGCCTTCCGGCCGGGGCGCCCCCCGCCGTTCTGACGGGCCTCAACGTGCGCCGCTACTTCACGAAGCCCGGCGACGATGGCTTCACGAATGTTCAGTGGGAGCTCCGCACCGCCGCCATCACCGGCGAGAGCGGCAAGTCGGTGTTCGAGCAGCGCGACGTCGAGGTGCCGAAGGGCTGGTCGCAGACGGCGACCAACGTCGTCGTTCAGAAGTACTTCCGCGGCGTCATGGGCACCCCGTCCCGTGAGCGCTCGGTCCGCCAGCTGATCTCGCGCGTCGCCGACACGATCACGAACTGGGGCCGCAAGGACGGCTTCTTCGCCAACGAAGAGTCGGCGCGCGTGTTCAACGCCGAGCTCAAGCACCTCCTCGTCGAACAGAAGATGGCGTTCAACTCGCCGGTCTGGTTCAACGTCGGCGTCGAGGCCGAGCCGCAGTGCTCCGCGTGCTTCATCAACTCCGTCGAGGACACCATGGAGTCGATCCTCGGCCTCGCGAAGACCGAAGGCATGCTCTTCAAGTACGGCTCGGGCACGGGCACGAACCTGTCGCCCATCCGCTCGTCGAAGGAGCTGCTCAACGGCGGCGGCACGGCCTCGGGCCCGGTCTCGTTCATGCGCGGCTTCGACGCCTTCGCCGGCGTCATCAAGTCGGGCGGCAAGACCCGCCGCGCGGCCAAGATGGTCATCCTCAATGTCGATCACCCCGACGTCGACGAGTTCATCTGGTGCAAGAGCAAGGAAGAGAAGAAGGCGTGGTCGCTCATCGATGCGGGCTACGACGGCTCGTTCGACGGCGAGGCGTACAAGTCCGTCTTCTTCCAGAACTCGAACAACTCGGTGCGCGTCACCGACGACTTCATGGAGGCCGTGCAGAAGGACCGCGAGTTCTCGACGCGCTCCGTGAAGGACGGCGCGCCCGTCGAGACGAAGCCGGCGCGCGAGATCTGGCGCGCGATCGCGCAGGCGGCGTGGGAGTGCGGCGACCCCGGCCTGCAGTACGACACGACGATCAACGCGTGGCACACGTCGGCCAACACGGCGCGCATCAACGCGTCGAACCCGTGCAGCGAGTACATGTACCTCGACGACTCGGCCTGCAACCTCGCGTCGCTCAACCTGCGCAAGTTCGTGCGTCCGGCCAACATTTCTCCGGACGAGCGAAACTCCGTCGAAGCCGGCAGTGGACTCGCGGGCGAGTTCGACGTCGAGTCGTTCCGCCGCGCCGTCGAGCTCACGATCACGGCGCAGGAGATCATCGTCGGCAACGCGAAGTACCCGACGGAGAAGATCCGCGACAACTCGCACAAGTACCGTCCGCTCGGCCTCGGCTACGCGAACCTGGGCGCGCTGCTCATGTCGCGCGGCCTGCCCTACGACAGCAAGGAGGCGCGCGCCTACGCCGGCGCCATCACCGCGCTCATGACGGGCTGGGCCTACCGCACGAGCGCCGTGATCTCCCGCGACGTCACGGGCCCGTTCGAGGGCTACGCCGTCAACGAGGAGCCGTTCCTCGGCGTCATGAAGAAGCATCGCCACCACGTCGACAAGATCGAGGCGCGCCACGTGCCGGACGATCTCATCACGGCGGCGCGTGGCGCGTGGGACGACGCCATCGCCATCGGCAAGGAGCACGGCTACCGCAACGGCCAGGCGACGGTGCTCGCGCCCACGGGCACGATCGGCTTCATGATGGACTGCGACACGACGGGCATCGAGCCCGACATCGCGCTCATCAAGTACAAGCGCCTCGTCGGCGGCGGCATGATCAAGATCGTCAACAACACGATGAGCGAGGCGCTCGCCAAGCTCGACTACAGCGACGACCAGATCAAGGCGATCGTCGACTACGTCGACACCGAAGAGACGATCGAGGGCGCGCCCGGCCTCAAGGACGAGCACCTGCCGGTCTTCGACTGCGCCTTCCGCGCGGCGAACGGCACGCGCTCGATCGACTACATGGGACACATCCGCATGATGGCGGCGGCGCAGCCGTTCATCTCGGGCGCGATCTCGAAGACGGTCAACCTGCCGACCGACGCCACCGTCGAGGACGTGCAGGACGCCTACCTCGAGTCGTGGAAGCAGGGCCTCAAGGCGGTCGCGATCTACCGCGACGGCTGCAAGCGCACGCAGCCGCTCTCGACGAGCAAGACCGACCCGGGCCTCGCCAAGGCGTCGACCGCGACGGCCATCGCCGAGGTGCCGATCAAGAACGGACCGCCCGCGGCCGTGCGGCGCAAGCTGCCGGACGAGCGGCAGTCGCTCACGCACAAGTTCTCGATCGCCGGTCACGAGGGCTACATCCACGTCGGCCTCTACGAGACCGGCGAGCCGGGCGAGATCTTCGTGAAGATGGCCAAGGAGGGCTCGACGATCTCGGGCCTCATGGACAGCTTCGCGACGGCGATCTCGCTCGCGCTCCAGCACGGCGTGCCGCTGCGCCTCATCGTCGACAAGTTCTCGCGCACGCGCTTCGAGCCTTACGGCTTCACCGAGAACCCCGACATCCCCCGCGCGAGCTCGATCATGGACTACCTGTTCCGGTGGCTCGGCTCGAAGTTCATCAAGCGCGAGCAAGAGGCGGCCGAGGCCGAGCCGACGGCGGTCAACGAGCCGGCGCTCGAGCGCGTCGCCGAGGTGGTCCAGCAGGCGCAAGCCTCGAACGCCACGAAGGTCGAGGTCATCGACCTCGTCGCCGAGCACAAGAACGGGAAGAACGGCAACGGCCACTCCAACGGGAACGGCAACTACTCGTTCATCGCCCGCACCGACGCGCCGACCTGCCCCGAATGCGGCTCGATCATGATCCCCAACGGCAGCTGCCACAAATGCGTGAACTGCGGAACCACGAGCGGCTGCTCGTAGCCGCGGGCCCTCCCCGATCCTGAAACGTGAGCCGGCGCGGCGAACCGCGCCTCCGCTCGATAAATCAGCTCAGTCAGGGAACCGTGTTCGGCCCGGCGTGTGGTGAGCCCGCCGGGCCGAAGTCTATTTGACGGGGTCCGGCTCGCTGCCGCTCGCGCTCGGCACCCGCCCTCGCCCTCGCCACCCCGCGCTCCGCGCGGCCTCGCCGGCCCCCCTCGCTCCGGCCAGCAAAGCTGGCCTGCGCTCGCGCCTTCTGCGAGGCTCGATCAAAATGATCAGCGCCCTCATCCTGTCGAGCCTTTTTTCCCAGGCGTTCGTACCGAGTGGCTATGCGTGTGCTTGGCACGATGAGTTTGGCGGTGCGGCGGGCAAGGGGCAGGCGAAGGCGGCGGTCGACGAGAAGAGCTGGACGTTTCAGGAGCTCGACGTCAACCACGAGGCGCAGGTGTACACGACGAAGCAGTGCGTGGACCGCGACGATTGGAACGTGTGCGTCGAGGACGGGAAGCTGCGGCTGCGCGCGCGCGCCGAACAGGTCGACTGCGCGCGAGACGGCGTGTGCGCGCCGCACTTCTCGGAGAAGTTCCACGCGACGGCGAAGGTGTCGTCGGCGCGCCTCGAGACGAAGCACAAGGTCCACTTCGCCGACGGCTACCTCGAGTTCCGCGCGCGTCTGCCCGACGCCGATCGCCCCGGATCGCCCGAGTCGGGGCTGTGGCCCGCCGTGTGGTTGCTCGGCGAGAACATCGCCGAAGGTCCACCGCCCGGCGACGTGAAGTGGCCGGCCTGCGGCGAGATCGACGTCATGGAGTGGGCGACGGCCGGCGGCGTGAGCCACCAAGGGTGGAACGCGCTGTGGCTCGGGCCCGGCGGCACGAACGCCTGCAGCAAGTGGCCGCAGAACGGCAACGCCGCGTGCGGCCCGTGCCCGGTCTCGCCGACGACGTCGCCGACCTGCATCGGCACCGTCGCCGCGGGCGATCGCTTTCAAATGACGGGCTGGTCGGGCTTCGATCATCACCCGTGGCACACCTACGGCTTGCTCTGGGAGAACAGTGGTCGCGAATCGGGTGACGACGCGCGGGATCGCATGACGTTCCTCATCGACGGCGCGAAGGTCGGCGTGCTACGCCTCGGCGCCGAGCAGGCGGCGTTCAAGCGCGACATGTTCCTCACGATCAACCTCGCCGTCGGCGGCACGCTGGGCGGGCCGATCGCGATCACGGACTGGAAGCACGCCGTGCTCGACGTCGACTACGTGCGCTGGTACCGCAAAGATCCGGGCGCACGAAGCATTGGCCGCGCGTCGGCCTCGCCGATAAAATGCGCGCCATGAAGAAGCTCGCGCTCGTCGTCGCCCTCGCGCCCGCGCTGCTCGCCGCGTGCGGCCCCTCGATCGATCCCGCCGCCAAGGCCGACATCGACGCGCGCGTCGCCGCGCTCTCGGCGCCCAAGCAGAGCTACACGGTGCCGTCGGGCTTCCAGCCCATGCCGTTCGCGCCCGGCCAGTGGACGCGCCACAAGCTCGTCGACGAGAACGGCCAGCCGTCGTTCCTCACCTACAAGCTGCTGTCCGAAGAAGGCGACGCCTTCTGGATGGAGGCCGTCACCGAGAGCTACACGGGCCGCACGATGGTGAAGATGCTCATCGCGATCCCGAACCGCACGGACCCGGCGTCGATCGACATCCGCGCCGTCTCGCTCAAGGACGCCAAGGGCCGCGTCACGGTGATCGATCCGATGATCCTCACTTACGTCAAAGACACCTACCGCAGCTCGCTGTCGACGTTCGTCATCAACTGGCAAGGCCTGCCGCAAGAGGACGTCGTCGTGCCCGCGGGCGCCTTCTCCGGTTGCTTCAAGGCGCGCACCGACGCCTCGTGGGGCCCGTACCACAGCGCCAACACGTCGTGGTCGCACGTCGCCGTGCCGCTGTCGGGGCTCGTGCGCAGCCAAGGCATCGACAAGCCGACGTCGATGGAGCTCGTCGACTTCGGCCTCACGGGCGCGAAGAGCGAGTTCTAGACGTGTTCACCTTCGTCACCGGCGGCCTGCGCTCGGGGAAGTCGGCCTACGCGCTCCACCGCGCGTCGGAGCTGGGACCGCCGCCGTGGCTCTACGTCGCGCCGCGGATCGACGGCGACGATGAGCTCAAGGCGCGCATCGCCAACCACCGCCGGGACCAAGAGGCGACGTGGCGCACGCTCGAGGCGCCCGAGCACCTCGAGGACGTGCTGACGCCGGCGGCGCTCGAAGGCTGCGGCTCGTTCATCATCGACCGCTTCACGGTGTGGCTCTCGAACCGCGTCGCGCGCGGCGACGCCAGCGGCGATCGCGCGTTGCTCGACGAGATCGAGCGCCTGGCCGATCGCCTCTACCGCTCGCCCACGCCGGGCGTCGTCGTCACGACCGAGGTCGGCCTCGG
The DNA here is from genome assembly GCA_035549075.1 of Polyangia bacterium. GTDB lineage: Bacteria > Myxococcota_A > Polyangia > Fen-1088 > Fen-1088 > DASZFV01. The sequence continues at coordinate 7,387 of DASZRT010000108.1, forward strand.
CTTCCTGCCCGCCAACGTGCCGGATCGGCGCCTCGTCGACGTCGTCGGCCTGGCGAACCAGATCCTGTCCGACCGCGCGTCGGCGGCCGCGCTGCTCGTGAGCGGCATGCCGCTGCGGCTGCGCTGAACGTGGACGTCCGCGTGCTCGTTCGCCGTACGTTCCCCGTCGGCATGCTCGGCTGCAACTGCAGCGTCGTCGTCTGCCCCGACACCAAGGAAGCGCTCGTCGTCGATCCCGGCGACGAGGCCGAGCGCATCTTCGCGACGCTCGACGCGCTCGGCGCGCGGGCCGTCAAGCTCGTCCACACGCACGCCCACTTCGATCACGTCATGGCGACGGGCGCCGTCGCGAAACGCACGGGCGCCGAGATCCTCGTGCACGGCGGCGATCGCTGGCTGTGGGATCACGTGCCCACGCAGACCGCGACCTTCGGCATGCCCTGCCCCGACGCCGCCGTCCCGCCGCCGCCCACGCGCGAGCTCGCGGGCGATGAGGCGCTCGCCTTCGGGCACCGCGAGGCGCGCGCGATCCACACGCCCGGTCACACGCCCGGCTCGACTTGCTTCTTCCTCGAGCGCGTCGGCGAGACGCCGATCGTCTTCGCGGGCGACACGTTGTTCCGGCGATCGATCGGCCGAACGGATCTCTGGGGCGGCTCGTTCGAGACGATCTCGCGCTCGATCCGCGAGCGGTTGCTGACCCTGCCGCCCGAGACCGTCGTCGTCGCCGGCCACGGCCCCGAGACGACGATCGGCGAAGAGCGCGCCGCGAACCCGTTCCTTAAAATCGGAACTACATGATTCCCCGGCGACCTACATCGCGGCACATGTGCGATTCCTGGGCGCGTTTTGCGCCGGGTCGGCGCGCGCAATGGAGTTAGAGTCTTCCACAGCCATGACGACGACCCCTCGAATCGGAATTGCACTGGCCATGAGCGCGCTCGTCGCGATCAGCGCGTGGCCGGCCACGGCGCACGCCAAGAAGCAGCACAAGCTCAAGATGGATCCGAACGTCCCCGAGACGCCCGAGCCCAAGGGCCCGGTGCCGCCCGAGGCGGACGCGAACGGCCACGTGAACTTCGGCAACCCGACGGCCGAGGGCCTCGGCCGCGTCACGGTGAAGTCGGCGAAGGGCGAGGCGATTCAGGTCTACCTCGAGGGCCGCTACTTCGGCGACACGCCCATCACGATCTACAGCGTCCCCAAAGGTGACTACATCGTCGAGGGGACGTTCCCGTCGACGGGCAAGCAGGTCGCGAAGCCGGTCTCGGTCAGCGAGAACGAAGAGGCGACCGTCGAGCTCGCCGAGCCGAAGGCCGCCGAGAAGACGCCAGAGGAAGCGGCGGCCGCAAGCGGCGGCGGCGGCTTCATGAGCGGCGAGATCTCGCCCAAGCGCAAGCTCGTCGCCGAGGTCCTCGCGGGCACGGCGATCGTCGGCCTCGGCGTCGGCATCACCTTCGGCATCCTCGAGAAGGGCGCCGAGAGCGACTGGGAGCACGCGGCCGCCGGCACGAACACCGATCCGATCAAGTCGCGCGGCCAGCGCGACGCGCTCATCTGCGACGTGGGCTTCGCCGTCGCGGGCGCGGCCATCATCGGCGCGGTCGTGGCCGCCTACCCGATGTTCAAGAAGTCGAACCCCGCCGAAGGCGAGAAGGCCCCCGAGCCCCCGCCGACCGCGTTCCTCGTCGCGCCCGTCGTCGGCAACGGCACGACCGGCGCCGCCGCCCTCTGGCGGTTTTAGCGACTACTTTCCGAGCTTCGCCGTGTCGATGAGGCGCACGCCCGCGGGCGGCGCCCAGCGAAACGTCGGGTCGGGGATCGCCGTGTTGAAGCGGAGATCGCTGAAGGTGAGGTCGTTGACGTTGCCTTGCTGGTCGAAGATGACCGTCTCGCGCACGTCGAAGGTCGTCGGGTCGACCACGAAGAGGATCGCCTTCACCTGGGCCTGCGGCGCCTTCGGCGAGAGCGACAGCACGTAGTCGGTCGACGTGCCGTACCCGGGCGGCGACGTCTTCATATTGGGCGTGGTGATGTCGAACTCGGCGGCGAGCTTGCCCTGGCCCGTGAGGAACGCGAGCGCGGCCGGCAGCTGCGACGACTTCAAGTCCTGCTTGAAGGCCTGTTTGTCTTCCGGCTCGTAGAGCCACAAGACGTTGCCGTCGGCGAGGTACATCTTCGGCTCGGGCTGCGTGTAGTTCCAGCGCATGCGGCCCGGTTTCTTGAGCAGCACCTCGCCCGCCGAGCTCGACTTGCGCCCGAAGGCCGCGTTCGTGAGCGTCTGCGTGAAGTGCGCGCGAAAATCCTTCGCGCCGTCGTAACGCCTCTGGATCCGCGCCACGACCTCGTTCGTCGACAAGCGCGCGCCCGGAGCGGGTGACGTCGCGACCGCCGCGGCGACGATCGTCGTGAGCACGGAGGCGATCATGGCGACACGTACCTCCCGACGGCGCCCGAGCCGTCGACGAAGAGGACGTCGGCGCCCGGCGAGGTCCACAGATCGATGATGGGCTTTCCGGCCGTCGATTGGCGCGTCGTCCACGAGGTGCCGTCCCAGTGGAGCAGCGTGCCGTCGGTCGCGCCCGCCCAGACGTCGTTGTTGCTCGTGCCCGAGACGCTCGTGAGGTCGAGCGTCGATTGCGTCGGCAGCTGCGTGAGGGTCGCGCCGTTCCAGAACAGGACCGTGCCCTTGCCGCCGACGATCCACGTGTCGAACTGATCGGCGGTCCACACGCCGGTGAGCGCGCCCGCCGTCGTGGGCGCCGGGATCGCCGTCCACGTCGAGCCGTTCCAGTGCTCGATGCCGCCGGCGCCCACCGCCCACACGTCCGTGCGGAACGAGCCCGACAGCGCCGAGAACGTCCCCGTCGAGACTTGCAACGTCCACGTCGTGCCGTCCCAGTGCTCGATGCCGTTGCCCGCGACCCAGACGTCGCTCGCGTCCGCGGCCCACGTCGCGGCCGCGGCGCGATCCGCGCGCGTGGCCCCGAGCGGCGACCACTGATTGTTCGACCAAGCGAAGACCGTCGCGCCCGCCGCTTCGACGGCGAAGGTGTGGTGGATGTCGAACGCCGAGAGCCCGCCGAGCCCCGACGTCACGCCAGGTGACGGCGCCACCTGAAATTCGCCGCCCGACTGCGAGATCGTGAGGCCGTCGTCGCCCACGGCCCAGACGTTCCCCGCGCCCGTGCCGTTGATGGCGCGAAGCGCGGGTGTCGTCCCGCCGTCGGAGCTCGTGACCTCGAACGCCGTCGAGAAGCCGACCGGGATTTGTGGGCCGCCGGTCGAGCACGCGCCCAACAACGCGAGAGGCGCGATCAGGCGCAGCCGGGGCACGGGCACGGCGGTCACTATGTCACGGACGGCGCGCCTCGCCGACCGATTCAGGCCGACGCCAAACGAATCGCGAGCGCGATGCCGATCTGGCCGATCCAGTAGACGCCCATCGTGACGACCGCCGCGTACGGCAGCGGGCGGCGGAACTTGTTCCAGGCGAGCGTCGCGTCCGAAATGTAGAAGAGGACGGCGCCCACGGCCGCGAGGATCGCCGCCGGCGGCGCGAGCGGGCCGCCGATCGTGCCGAGCGCCGTGCTCACCATGAGCGTGATGGCGACGGCGTAAACGACGATCGCGGGGCGCAGCGCGCCCGCGGGCTTCCACAGGCTCGCGACGAGCGCGGCCGACACGAGCACGACGACGAGCGCCGCGGGCGAGATCGGGTGCTCGGGCGAGCGCAGCGTCCAGAACGCCGCCGCGTAGAGCAGCTGCGCCGTGAGAAACGCCGCCGTCCCCGCGAAGAACGCGCGGTCGCTCTGGTTCACGAGCAAGGCGTCGCCGAGGATCGAGAACACGATGCCGAACGCGATCAGCTTCTCGACGTCGCCCGTGGGCGGCGGACCGACGACCAGCAGCAGGCACGCCGTCGCGATCGGCTTCGCGAGCGCCATGAGCCAGTGACGCTTCGTCTCGGACCCGAAGATCGCGAGCGCCCCGAAGATCGCGACCAGCGCGATCCCCAGCGACGCCGACGAGACGGTGGATCCGAGAGAAGCGCCCATGTCGTTCCTCACCCCGCTTGCTGAAGATATTCGCCCGGCGGCGCGAGCACCTCGCGCGGCTTGGCGCCGTTCGCGGCCCCGACGATGCCTTCGCGTTCCATCTGCTCGACGAGCCGCGCCGATCGATTGTAGCCAATCTGCAGGCGCCTTTGAATGTAGGACACGCTCGCCTGTCGCGTCTCGCACACGATGGCGACGGCCTGATCGTAGAGATCGTCGTGGAAGTCGTCGGCCGGCACGCCGCCCTCTTCGCCTTCCTCTTCGCGCGGCTTGAGGATGTCCATGTCGTACACGGGCTTCGCCTGCTTCTTGAGGAAGTCGACGACGCGGTGAACTTCGTCGTCGGAGAGGAACGCGCCATGAATGCGACGCAGCTTCGTGCCGCGATCGGAGAACAGCATGTCGCCGTTGCCCAGCAGCGTCTCGGCGCCCGACGTGTCGAGGACGGTGCGCGAATCAATTTTAGACGCCACCTGGAGCGCGATGCGCGACGGGAAGTTCGCCTTGATGAGGCCCGTGATGACGTCGACCGACGGTCGCTGCGTCGCGAGGATGAGGTGCAGGCCGGCGGCGCGCGCCTTCTGCGCGATGCGCGCGACGCTCGTCTCGACGTCCTTCGGCGCGACCATCATGAGGTCGGCGAACTCGTCGATGACGATGACGATGTAGGGCAGCTTGCGCATGGGCGCGTCGGCCGCGGCCTTCTCGGCGTCGGACTGCGCGCGCGCCGCGATGTCGGACAGATCCTCGTCGCTCGGCGTCTCGGAGGCGACGACGCCATTCTGGGCGTCGTTCTGTTCGAGCGAAATCTCCGCGTCGGCGTCGAGATCGACCTCTTGCTCCGTGCCGTCGGGGCCGGCGATGACGACGCGCACTTTCTTGCCGGCGGCGGGCGCCTCTTTCTCGACGGTGACCTTCTTGTCGGCGGCCTCGACCTTGGCGTTGTAGCCGGCGATGTCGCGCACGCCCGTCTTCGCGAGCAGCTCGTAGCGCCGCTCCATCTCGTCGACGGCCCAACGAAGCGCGAGGTTCGCCTTCTTGGGATCGGTGACGACCGGCAACAACAGGTGCGGGATGCCCTCGTAGATCGAGAGCTCGAGCATCTTGGGGTCGACCATGATGAAGCGAACGTCCTCGGGTGAGGCGTTGTAGAGAACGCTCGTGATCATGCCGTTGACGGCGACCGACTTGCCCGAGCCCGTCGTGCCGGCGACGAGCAGGTGCGGCATCTTCGCGAGGTTGACGGACACGGGCGCGCCCTTGATGTCCTTGCCGAGCGCGACCTGCAGCTTCGACGACGCGCCCGTGAAGCACGCGTCGCCGAGGATCTCCTTGAGGTAGACGGTCTCGCGCGTCTTGTTCGGCACCTCGACGCCGACGACGGCCTTGCCGGGGATGGGCGCGACGATGCGGACGGCCTGCGCCTCGAGCGCCATCGCGAGATCCTTCTCGAGGTTGGCGATCTTGCCGGTGCGCGTGCCGGGCGCGGGCGCGAACTCGTACATCGTGACGACCGGGCCCATGTGGATCTCTTTGACCTTGCCGCGCACGCCGTAGTTCGCCATCGCCTGCTCGAGGCGCTCGGCCATGTCGTAGAGCGCCTGCTTGTCGGTGTCGTGCGCCTGGGGCGGGATGTACTCGAGCATGTCGGTGCCCGGCAGCTCGTAGGCGCCCTTCGTGAGCTTGATGAAGCCGGGGCCGTCGGACGCCGTCGTGTTGGCCGCGCGCGGCTTCGCGAGCGCCGTCGAGCCGTGCGGGCCGCTCGGCGCGACGGCCGCGGGCTCGACGATGATCGGTCCGTCGGCGGGCGGCGGCGCCGCTTCCATCTCGTCGGTGTCGCGCGCGTCGTCTTCAGCCGACATCGGGACGTTGTGCATGGCGACGAGCGGGAGCGCGCGCTCTTCGGGACGCGACGCCGGCTCGTCGTCGACGTCGTTCTCCCGCGCCGCCTCGAGCTCGCCTTCGTCTTCGTCGTGCTCGGGCTCGGCGTGCGCGAGCTGCTCGTGCGCCGCCATCTCGGCGACGATCGCCGCCATCGCCGAGCGCTCGGAGTCGCGCTCTTTCGCCGTCGTCTGCGGCTCGCCCACGCGCACGCCGTCGCTCACGCCGGCCTCGAGCAACCCGGGGACGCCGTCGGCCGAGAAGCCACCCGCCTCGTCGATCTCATCGTGCTCGTCGAGCTCGGCGTCGCCCGCGACGGCGCGTCGCTCGGCCTCGATGACCTTGATGTCGAGGCTGCGCGCGCGCGCCTCCTCGCGCTCGGCCTCTTCGGCGGGGTCCTTCTCGGGGAACGCGGCGCGCGCGATGCGCCAGCTGGCGCGCAGGCCCGCGAGCACGCCGCGGCCCGCGCCGCGCAGCGCCCACGCGAGCACGACGGTGACCTCGTGCAGGCTCACCTCGGTCACGAGGAGCAGCGACACGACGAGCATCGTCGTCGCCGCGAGCGCCGCGCCCACGACGCCGATGAAGCTGGCGACGACCTCGCCCATCCACTGACCGAGCACGCCGCCCGGGCCGTGCTGCGCCGTCGCCGTCTCGGCGAACGGCAGGTGCAGCATGACGGCCGTCGCGGCGATCAGCATGAGCACGCCCAAGCCCTCGCGCGGGCCTTCGACGAAGCGCCGTCCACGGAAGCAGCGCACGGCCGCGATCAGCAGCGCCGCGACGACGAGGTACCCCGCGAAGCCGGCGAGCCCGTACAGCGCCGCCGCCATCGCGGCGCCGCCCGGACCCATCATCATGCGCGCGCCGACGTGCATCGACGTCATCGCGAGCCCGAAGAAGAGCCCGATCGCGAGCATGAGCACGCCCGCGATCTCGCGACGCCGGCCTTGGGGCGCCTTGCTCCTCGAGCTCGACGGCTCCGAGTCTCCGCTCTTGCCGGCCTTGGAAGTCTTGGAAGTCTTTGAAGACATTGGGGTCCTCGGTTGGTCTGGGGCCCAGGTAGACCCTGGACCTACATCAGACTACGTGACCCCACAAAGACGTCAAATTTCGAGCCTCAGCGGTACCGGACGCGCCGGCGCGCCAACATGACGACGACGGCGCCAAGGATGAGGGCCGCGCCGGCGAGCGCGCGGGGCCCGAGCGACTCGCCGAGGATGAGCCCGCCCAGGACGACGGCGACGACGGGGTTCACGAAGGCGGTCGTCGCGAGGTTCGCGGGCGAGGTCGCCTTCACGAGCCAGCCGAAGGCGCTGAACGCGACCAGCGAGCCGAACAGCGCGAGGTAGGCGAGCGCGAGGAGCGACTCGGTCGAGACGCGCGCGAGCACGAGGTGCTGCGGCTCGCCGCGCAGCGCGCTCACGACGAACATCGTCGTGCCGCCGACCAGCATCTCTTGCGCGGCCGCCATCACGGGATCGGGGTGCATCTCGCCGTAGCGCGCGTAGAGGCTGCCCGCGGCCCAACAGAGGCCCGAGACGACGATCGCCAAGATGGCGGCGACGCTGGGCGCGGGTGCCCGCGCGTCGCCGCCGCTCGCGACGAGCAACGCCATGCCGACGGCGCCGACGCCGATGCCGGCCAGCACGCGGCGCGCGGGCGCGACGCCGCCGGGCCGCAACCAGTCGAGCAGCGCCGTGTAGAGCGGTACGCCCGCGACGAGCAGCGCCGTGAGGTTCGAGGGCAACCGCTTCTCGGCCCACGTGACGAGCCCGTTGCCGGCCGTGAGCATGAGCAGGCCGGCGATCGCGGCGCCCTTCCACTGCGTGCGCGTCGGCTTCGCGACGCCGCGGGCGCGGAGGATCGCGAACAGCGCGCCGCCCGCGGCGAGGAAGCGCAGGCTGCTCATCAGGAACGGCGGCAGCGTGCGCACGCCGACGCGGATCGCGAGGTAGGTCGATCCCCAGATGAGGTAGATGGCGGCGAACGCCATCACGAAGGTCGCGCGGCGCGACGACGCGGTGTCGAGATCGGCGGTGCTGCTGACGGTGCTCACGGGCCTGCCTTTGCTGGCCGCGCGGGCGGTCCGAGGACACCACCCGGTTGGCCGGGTGGGTTCTTTGTCTGCCTCGGTCTACCCGACGCGTGAACCCGACCCTGGCGCGCAAATCTGCTTGGCGAACGCCCAAGGCATACGCTTGGCCGTGACCGCATGAGCGGCGGCGGCCTGCAGAAGAAGCGCGGGGTGAAGGTTCAGCGACATCGGAGGCGCCGACTCTAGCACGAACGCACGCACGGGCGCGTGCGACACGTTGCCGCGCCCTTCATGCCGGTCATTGTCCCGCGTGGACGACGGCGTCGAACGTCGCGCTCGCGAGCTTGATTTGGCAATCGTCGACGAGCTTGGTGATGCTCGTGCCCGGGTTGATCGTGACGTGCTTGAAGACGACGTTCTTGAGCGTGCCCGTGATGCGCGCGTCGGCGTCGAGGGGCAGCACCGGCAGCGCCGAGAGCGTGAGCGTGCCGCTCGTCGCGATGTAGTCGTCGCCGCTCTTGAGCAGCGCCGTCGCGGGATCGGCGTGGGCGATGAGGAGCACGCACGCGTCGCAGCTGTGGAAGTCGTCTTGGCCCGTGAGATCGAACGTGCCCGTCGTGAGCCGGTCGTCGAACGGAGGCCCACCGTTGATGAGCGCGATGTCGAGGATGTCGGGGAGCGCGTCGGTGTTGAGCGGCGCGTCCCAGTCGACCTCGTCGGGCGTCTGTCCGTCAGTGCCGCCGTAGGCGACGGCCGCTTGCACGCCAGCGGCGAAGTTGATGGGACCGTACGACGCCGTGACGTTGCAGCCGCCGTCGACGTCCGCGTCCGAGCCGTCGTCGGCGTCACCCGCGTCGGCGGCGTCCAACGCGTCGGGGCCACCGACGTCCGCGACGTCGGCCGCGTCGCCGTCGTGGCCTGCGGCGCCGTCTCCAGCGTCGCGGCCTGCGGCGTCGGACCCATCCGCGTGGCCCGCGCCGCCGTCGGCGCCGGCCATGCCGCCAGCCCCGCTCGCGCCGCCGCCGCCATCGACGGCGTTGGGCTGCGACGGCGACGAGCACGCCAGCACGGCCGCGCACGCGAACGCGATCCAGACCGGGCCCTCGCTCGTCCGCGCCATGGCGGAACCGTAGCGGCCGCCGCGCGCGGGCGTCAAGTTGCGTCGGGCTCGGAGGCGTCGGGCGGTTCGTTTACGGCTTCGTTTACGGCTTCGTCTACGGCTTCGTCGGCCGCGCCTTCATCTTCTTCGATCTCCGCGAACGCCGTCTCGAGCGCGTCTTCCTCGGCGGCGTCGGACGGCGCGCCGTCGAGGCGGGCGACGTGGACCGACAGCGTCGGATCGGGCGCGACGTCCTCGGGCGGCGCGGGGTGGCGCTTCCAGTGCTCGAAGACGGCGTCCGCCGCGGCGCGCGTCATGCCCGGCACCGCCGCGAGATCTTCGCGCGACGCCTCGCGGATCTTCTTCACGCTGCCGAAGTGACGCAGCAGCAAGCGCTGGCGCGTCTCGCCGATGCCGGGGATGTCGGCGAGGGCCGAGCGCAACGTGAGGCGCTTGCGTTGGCTGCGGTGGAAGGTGATCGCGAAGCGGTGCGCCTCGTCGCGCAGGTGCTGGAGGATGAACATCTCCGCGCTGTTGGGTCGTATCAGGATCGGATCCTTGGCGTGCGCGAGGAAGATGCGATCGGGCGCCTTCGCGCCGCCCTCCGTCTGGCCCTTCGAAGACTTCTTCCCGCGTTTGCCCTTCTTTTCCATGGGCGCGACCTCGTCGACCGGGGCCTCGACGGGCGCCGGCTCGACGACGGGCGTTGATGCTTCGACCACGGGCGTCGGTGCTTCGACCACGGGCGCCGCCGCCTCGATCGCCTCGGCGACCGCCTCTTCGGCGCCCGCGTCGACGGGCATCTCGGCGACCTCGCGCTCCTTGGCGAGGCCGACGATCGCGAGGCCCGTTCCAGGCCGCACGTCGATGCCGACGTCGCGCGCCGCCGCGAGCGCCATGCCCAGCTGACCCTTGCCGCCGTCGATGACGATCAGGTCGGGCAGCGCCCAGCTCGACGTCGGCGACGCGTCGCCTTGCGTCTCGCCCCGCTCGGCCGCCGCCGCGCCCTCTCGCGCGCGCCGAAACCGGCGCGACAGCACCTCGTACATCGACGCGAAGTCGTCGTTGCGGCGCGCGAAGTCGTTGCCGCCGCCGCGCCGAACCTTGTACGTCCGGTAGCGCGACTTCTCGGGCTTGCCGTCGACGAAGACGACCATCGACGCCACCGTCGCGAAGCCTTGGATGTGCGAGACGTCGTAGCACTCGATGACGCGCGGGAGCTTCGTGAGCTTGAGCCGCTTCTGCAGCTTGCCCAGCGCGAGCTCGACATCGGCGCGCGCGTTGCGCCTCGTCGCGAAGCTCGCCGCCGCGTTCTTCTGCGCGAGCTCGACGAGCCGGCGCCGATCGCCCCGCTGCGGCGCGAGCACCTCGACCTTGCGCCGGCGCGCACTTCCCGCGAAGCCCATCAGATGGCCGCTCGCGGCGCGCTTCTCCGTGAGCCACTCGGCCTTGAGCGCCGCGTCCTCGATGTCGAGGGGCAGCAGCACCTCGTCGGGCGGCGGCGCGCCCAGGTCGTAGTAGAGGCCGATGAACGACGACAGCAGCTCGGCGTCGGGGAACTCCTGGCCCGTGAACGAGAACGCGCGGTTGCCGCCCAGCTTGCCGCCTCGAATCGACATGACGACGATCTCGAGCGCGATGCCCTCGCGGTGAAACCCGACGATGTCTTGGTCGCTGAAGTCGTCCGACACCACGCGCTGCTCTTCGAGCGTCGTGTCGAGCGCGCGCACCTGATCGCGGATGTCGGCCGCGACCTCGAAGTCGGTGCGCGCCGCCGCTTCCTTCATGCGCGCGCGCAGCCGCTCCATGAGCTCGTCGCTCTTGCCGTCGAGGAACAGGCGCACGTCGCGCACCTGCTCGCCGTAGGCCTCGGGCGCGACGGGCAGCACGCACGGCGCCTGGCAGCGCTTGATCTGGTACTGCAGGCACGGGCGGCGGCGGTTGTGCAGCACGTGGTCGGTGCACGTGCGCAGCTGGAAGTGGCGGTTGACGACGCGCAGGGCCTCGCGGCATGACGTCGCCGAGTGGTAAGGGCCGAAGTAGTAGGCGCCGTCGTCGCCGAGGCGGCGCACGACCTCGAGCTTGGGCCACTCCGCCTTCGGATCGAGGCGCAGCACGAGGTAGTTCTTGTCGTCCTTGAGGTTGACGTTGAAGCGCGGCTGGTGCTTCTTGATGAGCGTGTTCTCCAGCAGCAGCGCCTCCTTCTCGTTGGAGGTGATGACCGTCTCGATGTCGGCGACGATCCCCTCGAGCAGCGGCACGAAGTCGCGGCTGTCGCCCGAGGCGGGCTGGAAGTACTGGCGCACGCGGTTGCGGAGCACGGCGGCCTTGCCGATGTACACGGTCTTGCCGCGGTGATCTTTCATGATGTAGACGCCGGGCGCCGTCGGCAGGCCGTCGAGGATCTCGGCGAGGCTGCGGCGCGCGGGCGCGACTTCGCCCTCGCGCAACGACAGCGCGGGCGCTTCGGGCGCCGCGGGTTCGCCGGCGTCGCGCGGGGCCTCTTCGGACATGCCCCAACCATACCGGATGGCGAGGCGCGAGCGTGACCGGCCCACACGAGGCCGCCGATCCCGCGGCGCGGCGCGCGGCGCTCATGCTCGTGCTCTCTTCGTCGCTGTTCGCGCTCATGGCGCTGCTCGCGAAGATCGTCTCGCACGAGGTGCCGACGGTCGAAGCGGCCGCCGTGCGCTTCGCGACGGGAGGCGCCGTCGTGCTCGTGCTGCGCGCGACGGGGCGCATCGAGCTGCGACCGCGGCGCTGGGGCTGGCTGTTCGCGCGCGGGCTCTTCGGCGGCACGGCCGTCGTCTTCTATTTCAGCGGCATGCAGCGCATCTCCGTCGGCGAGGCGACGCTGCTCAACTACACGCAGCCGGTCTTCACGATGCTCGCGGCGTGGATGTTGCTGGGTGAGCGGCCGCCGCGGCGCGCGCTCGTCGCGTTGCCCGTCACGCTGCTCGGCGTCGCGCTCATCGTCGGCATCCGCTTGACCGATCTGCACGCCGAGCTCGGCCAGATGTTCGCGCTCACCTCGGCGGTGCTGTCCGGCGTCGCCGTGACGTCGATCCGCGCGGCGCGCCGCGAGATCCCCGGCGGGACGCCGGCCGAGACCGCGTGGACGGTCTTCACGGCCTTCACCCTCCTCGGCCTCGTCGTGACGGTGCCGCTCGTGCTGCCGCCGCTCGGGCGCTGGGTGGCGCCGTCGCCGCGCGCGTGGGCGCTGCTGCTGGGCGTCGGGTTGTCGAGCGTGGCCGCGCAGGTGCTGATGACGTGGGCCCTTCGCCACCTGCGCGTCGGCACGGCCGGCGTCATCACGCAGCTCACGGCCGTGGGCGCGATCGGCGCGGGCGCGATCTTCCTCGGCGAGCGGCTGAGCCCCGGCTTCCTCACGGGCGCCGTCATCACCTTGTCGGGCGTGGCGTTCGCGATCTTCGGCAGCGCGCCGGGTCGCCTCGCGCCGCGCCTTCTCGGCAAGCTGCGGGCGAGGCTATAGTCGCCGCCATGCGCAGAGCGCACCGGCTCGGACCGTGGACTCGGTTGTTCTTCGCGGCCGTCATGGTCGCGGGCGTCGCGTTGGGCGCGCTCGTCATGCACGCGCGCGCCGCGGGGCCGCCCGTCATCGGCAAGCTGACGTGGCTCGGGCAGTCGGCCTTCGTGCTCGAGACGGCGACGGGCACGCGCATCGTCATGGATCCGATCCCCAAGGGCCTCGGCTACGACCTGCCCGCGGGGCTCAAGGCCGACGCCATCACGATCAGCCACGAGCACCCCGACCACAACAACGTCGGCCTCGTCGTCAACAAGCCGCGCGTGCTGCGCGGGCTCACGGCCGACAAGAAGGGCTGGACCAAGATCGACGAGAAGGTGAAGGACGTCGCCGTGCGTTCGGTCGGCGTCTACCACGACGATCAAAAGGGCGCGCAGCGCGGCCTCAACACCGTCTTCATCTTCGAGGTCGGCGGGCTGCGCATCGCGCACCTCGGCGACCTCGGGCACCTGCTCACCGACGATCAGCTGTCGGCGATCGGCTCGGTCGACGTCGCGCTCGTGCCCGTGGGCGGCACGTACACGCTCGACGCGTACCAAGCGACGCGCGTCATCGACCAGCTGCATCCGCGGCTCGTCGTCGTGCCGATGCACTACAAGACGGACGCGCTCACGATCAAAGAGCTCGCGACGGTCGACGAGTTCCTCGAGCGCAAGGCCAACGTGCGCCGCGAGCCCACGAACACGCTGACGCTCACGCCCGTGAAGGCGCGCCCCGCCGTGCAGATCGTCGTTCTCAACTACAAATGACGCCCTTTCTCGTGAAAGGTTATCCTGCCCCCGCGCCATAGGAGGAGACCATGAGCGATCCGAACGTCAATCCGTTCACGCCCCCCACCGCCACGATCGATGGTCCGCCCGCCGCCGGCGTCGCGGGCGTGCTCGCCGAGCGCGGCCAGCGCTTCCTCGCCGCGCTGCTCGACGGCCTGTGCGCCATGCCCGCCGGCATCTTCTTCGTCCTGTTCGCGTTCGCCGCCAAGGGCGGCGGCAGCGACATCCCGCCGCTCGCGTTCGTGTGGGTCGCCCTCGGCGTGCTCTACGTGCTGGGCCTGCTCGGCATCCAGCTGTACATGCTGTCGACGCGCGGTCAGACGCTGGGCAAGAGATGGATGGCGATCAAGATCGTGAAGCTCGACGGCTCGGCGCCGGGCTTCGTGCACGCGGCGCTGCTGCGCGCGATCGTCAACGGCCTCATCGGCGCGATCCCCTACGTCGGCGGCATCTACAGCCTCGTCGACGTCCTCATGATCTTCCGCGAGGATCGCCGCTGCCTGCACGATCAGATCGCGGGCACGCGCGTCATCAAGGTGACCTGACCCCTTCCATCGCTACTTCCAGTGTTACCTGGCGACGCGCGCGACGAGGCCGTCGAGATCGCGGCGCGACGCCTCGCCGATGAGGCGACCGCGCAGCTTGCCGCCCGCGTCGAAGCCGAACACGGCGGGGATCGAGCCTTCCCATGAAGGATCGATCGCGTTCACGAAGGCGTCGGAGTCGGCGACCTTGACGATGTTGCGCGTGAGGTTCGGCGCCGAGCGCGTCAGCACCTGCACGACGCGATCGCCCGCGCGCGCCGGATCGTCCAGCGACAGCGACAGCACCTCGACGCCGCGCGCGCGCATCTCGCGCGCGAACTTGTCGACGACGGGCAGCTCCTCGAGGCACGGCCCGCACCAGCTGGCCCAGAAGTGCACGAGCACGGGCTTGCCGCGGCCCTTCGCCGCCTTCTCGATCGCGGGCAGGTCCATCAGCGTGTAGCCGGGCCCCTTCGCCCCGGGCGGATCGGCGGCCAGCGGCTCGGGAGCGGCCGCGACGTGCGACGTGCCCGACGCGCGCGCGGCGACGACGGTCGCGGCGCCGGCGCCGGCGAGCGCGAGCCCGCACAAGATCGCGAGCGGAGCGCGCCCCTTCATGGGCGATCTCCGTTCGGGCGGCCGACGGCGCGCGGCGCGGGCTTCGCGAGGGGCATCGCGCGAGTCTACTCGACGGGGAGCGGCTCCGTCTCGCGATCGCTGCCCGGGCCCGGGGCGGATTTTTCGCCGGCCTGGTCGATGGCCGCTTGTGTCGCGAGCGCCTCGCCCACGGCGGCGGGTACGTAGTTGCCGCCCGAGATGACGAGCTTGAGCGCCTCTTGGGGGCTCATCGCCACGAGCACGCACGCCTTCGAGGCGACGAACAGCAGCCGGCCCGACGTCGGGTTCGGCGAGGCCGGCACGAACACGCACCACGTGCGCGGATCGCCGTCGATGGCGCGCCCGCTCGTGAAGCCGAGCAGGTGCGAGCCGACGGCCTCGCCCGGCACGAGCACGACGTGCGCGAAGATCCCGTCGTGGGCGTCGGTCGTGAGCGCGACCTGCTTCCACGCGCGGTAGAGATCGCGCAGGCCCGGCAGCCGCCGGAGCACCGCGTCCGTGCCGTGCAAGAGCCACTGCCCGACGAGGCTCGTCACGAACAACCCCAGCAGGTACAGCCCGGCGATCGCGATGAGGATGCCGACGAACGGCGTCGTCACCTCGAAGATCGCGCGCGCGCGGCTGTCGACGTACCACAGGATGAAGATCGTGACGACGAGCGGGATCGCCGCGAGCGCGCCGGCGACGAGCTTGTTGCGAAAATGAACCTGCAAGCTCCCCATGAGCTCAACCTAACGCCGCGGCGCGCGCGCCGCCAAAATCGCGTCGCGCGGCCCTGACCATCAGATGTGACGTCTGACCTCGCTCGCGCACCGACGCGGCTGGCGCGCCCAAAGCCGCAGATTCGACGTGGCCGCGCGTTGGCCGGCTCGTTGCACAGGCGCGCATCGCCCGGTCGATGCGGGCGCAACGAAACTTCTGGAGGACGTCATGAAGATCCTGGGAACCACCACGCTCGCCGCCGTGCTGCTGCTGGGCGCGAGGGCGGCACGCGCCGATTTCAGCTACACCCTTTCCAGCCCACTCAAGCCGACGGCCGCCGGTCAGTGCGCTGGCACCGACGTCGACAACGACTGTCTCGACGACGCGATGGAGACGCAGCTCGCCGGCATCGTGAGCCCGTACTACTTCTGGGACGAGACCGACAGCTGCAACTACTACTCGTCGACCGACGCCGACACCGCGCACGGCAGCACCGCCGGCTACGCGCAGAACGTGCCGCGCTACTACTACCAAGTGCGCCCCATCAAGAAGACGGGCGCGCCCGCAGGCTACCCGCTCAACATCCGGACGTGGCAGGCGAACACCGGGTGGATCTACTGGGTGCGCATCCACTACTTCTTCAATTACCCGACGGACTGCGGGTGGACGGGCCACCAGGGCGACAACGAGGGCACGTTCTACGACCTCTACAGCACGGATTTGCAAACGTGGAGCATCGGCAGCGGCTTCTACCCGCGCCACACCGATCCCGTGCACGTCATCTCGGGCACGACGCTGCAGCAGATGTCCGCGGGCGCGGGTGGATACTACCCGATGGTCCTCGCCGACGATCACGGCCACGGCTCGTGGGAGGGCCTCTCGCCGCAATCCACCTCGTGCGGCGTCGGCGCGCAGGGCAACCTCACGATCAACTACTACTGCCTCGTTGGGCCCAGCCTCACGTGGGCGCGCCAGAACGGGCAGTACATCTTCCCCGACACGACGAAGAACATCGGCGAGCCGGCGCTGAACGGCAGCTCGGGCGCGTGGAACACGTCGGTCATGAACGTCTACGGCAACCCGGCGTACCCGGGCACGAACGTCACGAGCCTCGAGTACACGGCCTCGGAGTGGGCGACCAACCCGTACGCCAACATGTACGAGTACTGGAACGATGTCAGCGCCACGAACCCCGCCTACAACCGCTTCTGCGGCTGGGAGTGCGGCGCCGGCCCGAAGTACTACGTCGACACGAAGACCGGCCAGCGCACGATGCTGCCGAAGACGTGTCAGGCCAACGTGCTCAACCAGCAGGACTGCTCCGAGCCGATGTGGAGCAAGGTCGAGAAGGCGCCGTTCGACAAGTGCCTGCCCTCGGGTGGCTCGCCGTGCGCCGCGGGGAGCCTGTGATGCGCGCGCGACGTCGTGTCGTCGCAGGGGGAGCGGTCGTGCTGGCGCTCGCCGCGATCTTCGCGCTGCGCTCGAGCCGCAAGGCGCCCGTCGTCGACGAAGAAGAAGCCGAAGCCCCGGCCGCGCCGATCCCCAGCGTCCGGCTCGCCAAAGTGCTCGCGGCGTTCGAGGCGGCCAAGAAGGCGCCTGCCCCGAACGAGGCCAAGCCCATCACCGTCGACGAGCGCATCGCCGAGCGCGCCAAAGGTGATCCGATCGCCGCCGTCGTGCCGTCGCTCACCGGCATGCCGAAGGCGACGCAGCTCGAGATGCTCAAGGCGATGCAGTCGTGGCCCGAGCACAAGTTCATGTGGCAGGTGCCGTCGCTCGCGCGCGCGACCGACCTGCCCATCGACGAGCGCATCGCGCTGTCCGAAGAGCTGAACCGCAACCTCATCGCGACGCTCGAGGGCGAAGGTGTCCACGCCGAGCTGCCGAAGGGCTTCACGCCCGTCGCGACGCGCGAGCCGCCGCTCTCGGAGTTCGGCGAGCCCACGCCCGCGCGTTGAGCCGACGCCGCGCAACGTCGCCATGTCCGCGCCGATGACGCGGGTATGGCAAACTCGTCACTCGGCATGGCCGGCGCCTCGGCAAAACGTCCCGCAACGTACGAAGACCTGCTCGCGGTCCCCGAGCACCTCGTCGCCGAGATCATCGACGACGAGCTCGTGACGAGCCCACGGCCGGCGGCGCTTCACGCCGTCGTCACGGCGGCGTTGGGCGAAGAGCTCGGCCCCCCTTTCAAACGCGGGCGCGGGGGGCCGGGCGGCTGGGTCATCCTCGACGAGCCCGAGCTGCACGTCGTCGGTCAGGTGCTGGTTCCGGACCTCGCGGGCTGGCGGCGCGAACGCATGCCGGAAATACCGGATGTCGCGTTCTTCGAGCTGGCGCCCGATTGGGTCTGCGAGGTCCTGTCACCGAGCACGGCGGCGCTCGACCGCACGCGCAAGCGCCACCATTACCGGCGCGCCGGCGTGAGCCACCTGTGGCTCGTCGATCCCGTCCCACAGACCGTCGAGGTCTACCGGCTCGATGACACCGGGTGGCGTCTCGTCGAGTCGACCGCGGGCGACGCCCCGGCGCGCATCGAACCCTTCGACGCCATCGAGCTCGACGGCGCCGCCCTCTGGGCGCGCTAGAACGGCTCGAAGACCGACGAGACGAGGTGCTTTCCGCTCGGCAGAACGATCTCCCGGCGGTCGGCGAGGCGAAATCCGGCGCGGGTGGCGTGCCCCACGAGCTCGTCGGCGCTGCGGAGCACCATCGCGCCCGCGAGGGGGCGCAGGCTCGTGAAGGGCGTGGGGCTCACGGCGGCGAGCGCGGCGTCAGGCTCCTGCGAGGTGATCGAGAACGTGCCGCCAGGGGCGAGCCAGCCGCGAACGCGCGCGAACAAAGACACCGGATCGTCGAGGTACTCGAGCAGCAGCGCCGCGTGCACGAGGTCGAACGACGCGGGCACGAGGGCAACCTCCATGACGTCGCCCGCGACGAGCGTGAGGCGGTCCGCGATCGCGGCGTGGCGAGCCCGCGCGATCGAGAGCGAGCCCAGGTTGAGGTCGACGCCGACGACGTGCTCGGTCGCGGCGAAGTCGACGCGCGAGAGATCGTTCAGCGTCGTGCAGCCGAGGATCGCGAGGCGACGCGGGCGACGCGCGGCCCAGACGGCGCCGAAGAGCTGAATCAGTGCGTCCGCTTGCCCAACGGCCCGCATGTGGGTCTCGTAGTCTTCCGTCGGAATCCGCAACCACGGATCGGCGTGCCGCGCGCGTAGGCTGAAATGGACGAGCTCGGCTGGAAACCGCCCCTCGTCGAGCCGCGTGAACCCGACTCTTTCGAGGATGCGGATCGACGGCAGGTTCCAGGCGAACGCCCGCGCCGTGAGCCGGTGGAGCGCGAGCGCGCCGAAGGCGTGCGGCAGGAAGGCCTCGACGGCGCGACGCGCGAGGCCGCGCCCGCGATGGTCGCGGCCGAGCCAATAGCCGAGCTCGCCGCGCCCGCCGCCGTCGAGCGCAGCGTCGTCGACGCCGACGCTGCCGACGAGGCGTCCGGCGGCGTCGCGAATCGACAAGCACACCTCGACGCCGAACCTCGCGGCGAACGCGAGCCGGCGGTGAATCCACGCGTCGGCCGCCTCGACCGTGTAGGGCTGCGGCATCCCGGGGATCGCGCGCGCGACGTCGCCGTCGGCGAGCCATCGAACGTAGTCGTCACGATCCTCGGCCCGCACTCCCGTGAGCGCGTAGCCGTCGCCGACGTCGATCGCGGCGACCGGTTGGGGCGCCGCCGCGCGCGCGAGGATCGCGACGGGGCCTTCGAGGCGACCGGAGCGCTTGGTGACTTCGCGCTCGAGCGCGAAGCCCTCGCGCTCCCAGAAGGCGCGTGCTCGTGGGTTCTGGCGTTGCACGACGACGCGCACGGTGGCGCCGCCGCGCGCCGCGATCCACGCGCGCACGCCCGCGAAGGCGCGCGCGCCGAGGCCGCCGCCGCGACGATCGGGCCGCAACAACAGGAGCCCGACGTACCAATCGCGCGGCGCTGGATGGCCCTCGAGCAGCTCGACGACGCCGAGGAGCTCGCCTTTTTCTTCGAGGCCGAAAACGAACCGCGTGCCGGCGGCGTAGGCTGGCTCGAGAGGACCGAGCATCTCGCGCGCTTGCTCGTCGCCGCCGGGCTGGCCTTCGACCAGCTCGAAGAAGTCCGACCCCTCGAAGCAAAAGCGCGACAGCCGCGCGAGGTCGCCCTCGCCGAGACGAACGACGTCGACGCCTTCGATGCGAGGCGCGTCGATCATGTCAGCCCCTGACGAGCCACGTGCCGGCGCTCCCCGGCGACGCGAGCGACTCGGTCATCTCGCCTGGGCCCACGATCAAGACGGCGGCGACGCCGGCCTCGAGCGGCGCGAAGGCCTCTTCGACCTTGGGGATCATGCCGCCCTGGATCGTTGCGGCGACGATTGCCGCTTTGGCTTCGGCGACGGTGAGGCGCGCGAGGCGCGACGACGGATCGTCTTTGTCGCGGCGCACGCCGCCCACCGCCGTGCACGCGACGAGCGCGTCGGCCGCGAGGGCGGCGGCGAGCTGGCTCGCGACGACGTCGGCGTTGATGTTGAGCGGCGCGCCGCGCGCGTCGGCGCCGAGGCACGCGAGCACGGGCGCGCGCCCCGCCGCTTCGATCGCCGACAGATATTCGACGTCGAAGTCGTCGACGTCGCCGACGAAGCCGAAGTCGATCGGCTCGGCGCCACCGCCCGAGACGACCTTGGGCGGGCGGCGGTGCGCGCGGATGACGCCGCTCGCGCCGCTGACGCCCACGGCGGGCACGCCGGCCGCGCGCAGCGCCGCGACGAGATCGACGTTGAGCTTGCCCGCGACGACCATCTTCACGACGTCGAGCGTGGGCCCGTCGGTGACGCGCCGGCCGCCCACGAGGCGCGGCTCGATGCCGAGCCGCTTCGACAGGTCGGTCGCCTGCGGCCCGCCGCCGTGAACGATCACGAGGCGATGGCCCGCGGCCCGCGCGCGCGCGACGTCGTCGGCCACGGTCTCGAGCTTCGGCGGCGCGAGCACGTCGCCGCCGAGCTTGAGGACGACGCGGCTCACGGCCAGGGCCCGGGATCTTCGAGCGAGAGCGTCTCGGGCAGGCCCAACATCAAGTTCATGTTCTGGATCGCCTGGCCGGCGCCGCCTTTGATCAAGTTGTCGAGCGCGCTCACGACGGCGAGCGTGCGCTTGCCCGTCGCCGCGTCGACGTCGCCCAGCGTGAAGCCGACCTCGGCGAAGTTGGCGCCCGCGACGGCGGCGACCTCGGGGAGCCGCTCGCGCATGAACCTCACGAACGGCTCTCCGTCGTACTGCGCGGCGTAGAGCGCGCCCAAGCTGTCCGGCGTTTCGGTGCCGTCGACCTCGACGAACGAGGTCACGAGAATCCCGCGCGACAGCGGCGCGGAAACAGGCACGAAGCGCAGCTCCCAACCACGGGCGCCCGCCGCCGCGAGCGCCTCGACGATCTCCGGCGTGTGCTGATGCTCGAGCACCTTGTACGTCTTCAAGTTCACGGCGCGCACGGGGTGGTGCGTGCCCGCCGACGGCGCGACGCCGCTGCCCGACGAGCCCGTCATGCCGACGACGTGGACGACGCCGCGGAGCTTGCCGGCGCGCGCGAGCGGCAAGAGGCCGAGCTCGATCGTCGTCGCGAAGCACCCCGGCGACGCGACGGCGCGCGCCGCGGCGATCTTGGCGCGGTTGAGCTCGGGCAGCCCGTAGACGAACGTGCCGAGCAAGTCCGGGTTCGGGTGCGTCACGCCGTAGAAGCGCGCGTACGCCGTCGCGTCGCTCAAGCGAAAGTCGCCCGACATGTCGACGATCTTCGCGCCCGTCTTCAGGATCGCGGGCGCGTGGTGCGCGCTCACCTTGTGCGGCATCGCGAGCAGCGCCACGTCGGCGCCCGCGGCGGCCTCGGCGGGCGGCACGTTCTCGAACCGCAGCGGCGTGCGCCCCGCGAGCGGCGGGTGAACCGCGCCCAGCGGCTCACCGACGTGGTCGATCGCGACGACGCGCGCGAGCTCGACCTGCGGGTGTATGAGCAGGCGCCGGATCATCTCGGCGCCCCCGTAGCCTGTGCCGCCTAGGACGACGGCCTTGAACGGTTTCGCCACCCGTTCATTTTATCCGAGCGCGCGTCAGTTGGCGTCGGCATCGGCATCCGTGCCGCCGTCGGCCGCATCAGCCGGGACATCAGCCGGCGCGTCGGTGTCGGGCGGGACCTGCTGATTCGCGTCCGGGGTGACGATGATGACGCCGCCCTCCATCACGGGCGCGTCGTTGACGTCGCTCTCGACGGCGGCGTCGGAGAACGTCCAGCAGACGTAGTTGTTCGTCGCGGCGTCGACGCAGAACTGCTGCTTGGGGCCGCAGCCGACGAGCCCGCCGCCGAGGGCCAACGCCCCGAAGACGATGGCGAGGACGCGCGCGCGCCCGGGGCGCACCGACGAGGGGGAGCTGGGCGTCATGCGCCCGCGATGATCGAGGCGCGCCCCCGTCCCTGTCAAGAACGGCGGCTCGACGTTGACACCCCCCGACCCCACCCCTAACCTCGACGCTCCGTGTCCTCGCGCCGACGCTCCTGGGGCCTCTTGACACTCGTCGTCTCGGGCATCGTCGTCGGTGGCGCGCTCGCCACAAACGCGGCGACCCCCGCCAAGACACCGACCAAGACATCGTCGGCGGCACCGCGCGCCATCGTCTCGGGCGGCCCGCCGCCGCCGCTGCTCAAGCTGGCCGACGTGCGACCCGGCATGGTGGGCCAGGCGCTCACCGTGTTTCAGGGCACGAAGCCCGAGCCCTTCAAGATCCGCGTCGTCGCCGTCCTCAAACAGTTCCTGCCCAAAGAGGACGTCATCCTCATCCGCGCCGAGGACCCGCGCGTCGAGCACTCGGGCATCGTCGCCGGCATGAGCGGCAGCCCCGTCTACATCGACGGCAAGCTCATGGGCGCGATCGCCTACGCGTGGTCGTTCGCCAAGGATCCGCTGGGCGGCGTCACGCCCATCGAGAGCATGCTCGCCGAGCGCTCGCGCCCGCGCCGCCGCTCACCGGAGGACGTCGGCGTCGCCACGGCCGAGCCCGACGAGCCTCGCGCGCTGCCGGCGCTCGCGGCGGCGACGAACGACGGCGAGCCGCACCTCGTGCGCGCGTCGGTGCCGCTCGCCGTCTCGGGCTTCACGGCGCGCACGATCGCCGAGCTCACCGACGAGCTGCGGCCCACGGGCCTCGTGCCGACGCAGGCGGGCGGCGGAAGGCGCCTCGACGCCACGACGACCTCCGAGCCGGGCCACGTCGAGCCGGGCTCGGCCATCGGCGTCGAGCTCGTGCGCGGCGACATGAGCATGGTCGGCACGGGCACGGTGACCTACGTCGACGGCGCGACGGTGCTCGCCTTCGGCCACCCGATGTTCGGCATCGGCGAGGTCTACCTGCCGATCGTCGACGCCGAGATCCACGCGTTTCTCCCCAGCCTGGCGCAGTCGTTCAAGCTCTCGTCGCCGCTGCACGAGATCGGCACGCTCGTGCAAGACCGCCAAACCTGCATCATCGGCGCGCTCGACGCGCACACGACGATGATGCCCGTCGACGTGCGCGTCACGGGGCCCGAGGGCAAGACGCGCACGTTCCACGCCGACGTCGCGCGCAACCGGCGGCTCACGCCCATGCTGGCGTCGGCCGTCGTCGCCAACGCCGTCTCGCAGGCCGAGCCCGACGTCACCGACGTCGTCGCGACGATCGCGGCGCGCCTCGACGTCCACGGCCGCGGCACGCTCGCGCTCGACGATCAGACGTTCTCGACCGAGGGCCTCTCGGGGCGCGTCGTGGGCGGCGCGCGCGGGATGCGCGCGCTGTCGGAGCTCATGTTCAACCCGTTCGAGCCCGTCGCGATCGATCGCCTCGACGTCGACATCCGCTTCCAGCTGAAGCGCGACGCCGCCGAGATCATCGGCGTCGCTCTCCCGCGCGAGGAGGTGCGCGCGGGCGAGACGGTGCCCGTGCGCGTGACGCTGCGGCCCTACGCCGGCGGCGAGTACGTCGAGACGGTGCCCGTGAAGATCCCGCTCGAGGTCGCGGGACAGTCGGTGCGCATCGAGGTCGCGTCGGGCGTCACGGTGCGGCCCGACATGGCGCCCGCCGAGACGCTGAGCGGCCTCATCGACAACATGAAGAAGTACTACACGGCGGCCAACATCGTCGTATCGGTGCAGCGGCCCGACGAGGGCGCGGCGCTGCGCGGGCGGTTGCTCCAGGATCTTCCGGCGTCGGCGATGGACACGCTGCGCCCCGGCACGCAGAGCCGGCGCGCCGACGCGTACCGCGCGACGGAGCGGACGGTGTTCGCGTCGAAGCGGCTCGTCACGGGCCACCAAGAAGTCACGGTCGCCGTGCGCGACGACGCGCTCGGCGCGCACAAATGAAAGGGCACACGATGAACCCCCGCGCGCTCGCGCTCTCGCTCACGGCCCTCTCGCTCGCGGCGGCCGCGCCCGCGCGCGCGACGGCGACGAAGACGTTCCACCAAGCGACGTCGAAGGACTTCGAGGACGGCGAGCCGACGGGCACGATGATCCTGCCCACGGGCGAGGTCGTGCCGGGCCTCGAGTCGCACGCCGTCGAGACCGAGGGCGCGGCGTTCGTGTGGTGCGCGGCGCTCTCGCGGGATGGCGGCACGGCGTACTTCGGCGCGGGTGACGACGGGAAGATCTTCGTCGTCGATGCGATGGCCAAGGCCGCGGGCAAAGACAAAGAACGAGCGCGGCGCCTCACGACGCTCGACGCGCCGTGGGTGACGGCGCTCGCCGTGAAGCCCGACGGCACGCTGCTCGCGGCGACGACGCCGGGCGGCCGCCTCTTCTCCGTCGATCCGAAGACGGGCGCGTCGAAAGTTCTCGCGACGCTGCCCGCCGAGCACCTGTGGACGCTCGTCTACGACGACAAGTCCGCGACGGCGTTCGTGGGCACGGGCAACCCCGGCAAGATCTTCGCCGTTGACGTCAACGGCAAATCGCGCGCCGTGTGGGACTCGCGCGACAAGCACGTCGTCGCGCTCGCGGCCGCCGACGCGGGCCACTTGTTCGCGGGCACGTCGGAAGAGGCCATTCTCTACCGCGTCGGCTTCGACGGCCGCGCCGAGGCCGTCAACGACTTCGAGGCGGAAGAGGTGCGCGCGATCGTGAGCGCGGGCGGAGCCCTTTACGTCGCCGTCAACGACTTCGACAAACAAGGCGCGACGCTGCCGTTCGGGCCGCCCGCCGCCAAGGGCACGAAGATCGTCATCACGTCGGGCGCGCCGTCGCCGTCGTCGGCGGGCTCGCTGCCGCGGCCGGGCCAACGCAAGTCGAAGGCCGCCGTGTTCCGCCTCGAGCGCGACGGGCGCCTCGAGCAGATCTTCGCGATCCCCGACGGCTACTTCACGGCGCTCGCCGTCGACGACAAGTCCGGTGACGTGTACGCCGCCAGCGGCTCGCAGGGCCGCGTCTTCCGCATCGCGCCCGACCGCACGGCGGGTCTCGCGCTCGATCTGCCCGAGCGGCAGGCCTTGGCGCTCGCGCGCACGGGCACGGGCTTCGGCGCAGGATTTCTCGTGGGCACGGGCGACGTCGGCGCCGTCTACCGCGCGCGGCCGACGACGGGCAACGAAGCGACGTACCTGTCGAAGGTCTTCGACGGCGAGACGCGCGCGAGCTGGGGCCTCCTGCGCTGGCGCGGCTCGAAGGGCCTCGTCGTCGAGACGCGCAGCGGCCTGACCTCGAAGCCCGACGACGGCTGGTCGGCGTTCGCGCGCCTCAAATCGGCGCGCACGTCCGTCGACGGCGGCGCGGGCGAGATCGCGAGCCCGCCCTCGCGCTACGTCCAGTACCGCGTGACGTTCCAAGGTGGAGCGAACGAGAACGCGAAGCTCGACGAGATCACGCTGGCGTATTTGCCGCAGAACCAGCGCGCGCGCGTGACCGAGCTGACCGCGTCCGACGGCTCGGCCTCGGGCGGCCAAGCGCCCTCGCCCGGCTCGCCCATCGTGCGCGCGCACTCGAGCGTGCTCAAGCTGCGCTGGAAGGTCGAGAACCTCGACGGCGACGAGCTCGACTACCGCCTGTCGTACCGCGAGGCGGGCGAAGCGTCGTGGCGCCCGCTCGGCGTATCGGGCGGGGGCGCCGATCCGAACGTGCCTCTGCTCAAACCCGAGCTCGACTGGAACACCGAAGGTCTGCCTGACGGCACGTACATCGTCCGCGTCGTCACGAGCGACGAGCGCGCGCAGCCCGCCGAGCGCGCGCTCGACTCGACGTTCCTGTCGGCGCCCATCCTCGTCGACAACCGCAAGCCCGACGTCGCCGGCCTCGCGACGAAGGGCCCGTTCGTGTCGGGCCGCGCGCGCGACGACGCCAGCCCCATCACGCAGATCGAGGTCGCCGTCGACGGCGCCGACTGGCACGAGGTCGCGCCCGCCGACGGCATCTGCGACGACCTCGTCGAGGCGTTCACCGTGAAGCTGCCGGCGCTCGCGCCCGGTCCGCACGCCGTCACCGTGCGCGCGTGGGACAGCGCCGACAACGTCGGCGCCGCGTCGATCACGGTAAAGGGCAAATGACGATGGCGACGCCGATCGATCCCGCGCTCGTGTTCCCGCTGCCGCCCATGCCCGAGGTCGTGCAGATCGAGGTCGGCCTCTTGCAGAACTTCTGCGAGATCCTCTTTTGCCCTCACACCCACGAGGCCGCGGTCGTCGATCCCGCGTGGGAGGTCGACCGCCTCTTGAAGGAGTGCGACGCGCGCGGCCTCCACCTCACGAAGGTGCTGGTCACGCATACCCACAACGATCACATCGAAGGCGTCGCCGAGGTCGTGGCCAAGACGGGCGCCGTCGTCGTCGTGAGCCCGCGCGAGGCCGACGCCGTGCGGGCCGACGCCAAGATCCTCGTCGACGCCGTCGACGCGAGCGACGTGTTGATCGGCCGCCGCGGCCTGCGCGTGCTCGACACGCCCGGGCACACCGTGGGCGGCACGTGCTTCCTCGCCGACGGCTACGTCGTCACGGGCGACCTGCTCTTCGTCGGCGGCTGCGGGCGCACGGACTTTCGTGGCGGCGACACGGCGACGATGTGGCGCAGCCTGCAACGCGTCGCCGCGCTGCCCGAGGAGACGCGCGTCTACCCCGGTCACGACTATGGCGCGACGCCGACATCGACGATCGGCCACGAAATCCGCACGAATCCCTACCTGCTCTGCAAGACGTTCGAAGAATTTCGAGCCCTGCGGGAACGCAAGCGCGCCTGACGCATCTATAAGCGCGTCCATGTCATCACCCAGCACGTCTTCCGACGGCGCGGCCGCGCGTCCGTCCGAGCGCACGGTCATCCTGCTCGTAGCGGCCATCCAGTTCATCAACATCCTCGACTTCATGATGGTCATGCCGCTCGGGCCTGACTTCGCGAAGGGCCTCGGCATCCCGACGGCGCAGCTCGGCCTCGTCAGCGGCAGCTACGCGCTCGCCGCCGCGCTCACCGGCTTCTTCGGCGCCTCGGTGCTCGACAAGTTCGAGAGGCGCCGCGCGCTCACGATCGCCGTGATCGGCCTCGTCGCCGGCACGGCCGCGGGGGCGGCCGCGCGCGGCCTCGGCACGATGATCCTCGCGCGCGTTATCGCCGGCGCGTTCGGCGGCCCGGCCACCTCCCTCGCGCTGTCGATCGTCGCCGACGTCGTGCCGCCCGCGCGCCGCGGCCGCGCGATGAGCGTCGTCATGGGCGCGTTCTCGATCGCGTCGATCGCCGGCGTGCCCGCGGGGCTCGCGCTCGCGCGCCACGGCGGCTGGCAGTCGCCGTTCCTCGCCGTCGCGGGCCTCGGCGTCGTCATCCTCGCGTTCGCGGCGAGCCGCCTGCCCGTGCTGCGCGAGCACCTCATCAACCCGCCCGCGACGACGCCGCTCCAGCGCATGAGCGCGCTCTGGGACGACAAGACGGTGCGGCTCGCGCTGCTCACGAACGCGCTCGTGTTCGTCGCGGCGTTCCTCGTCATCCCGAACATCTCGGCCTACCTGCAGCAGAACCTCCACTACCCGCGCCCGCGCCTCGAGAACGCTTACACCGTCGGCGGCCTCGTCAGCATCTTCGTCCTCGCGATCGCCGGCCGCGGCGTCGACAAGCGCGGCCCCGCGCTCATCGCGACGATCGGCACGGTGATCTTCATGTTCGCGCTCGTGTTCGGCTTCATCGTGCCGAACCGCTACTTCCACCTGCCGACCTACGCGCTGTTCGGGATCTTCATGGCCGGCATGTCGATGCGGAACATCAGCCTCGGCTCGCTGTCGACGCGCGTGCCTCGCCATCACGAGCGCGCGGGTTACATGTCTCTGCAGTCCGTTTCGCAGCATCTTTCGTCGGCTGTTGGAGGAATGGTGTCGACGCGCTTGCTACACAATCTTCCTGACGGGCGCCTCGGTGGCATCGCCGAGCTCTCGACGCTTTCGCTCGTCATCGCGCTCGCGTTGCCACCGTTGCTCGTGGTGATCACGCGCCGCGTGCGCACGCGCGAGGCGCTCACGAGCGCTGTCGCCGCGACGCCCCAGGCCGTCGCGAGCGCATGACGGAAATTTTCGCGCCCGTCACTTCTCTTCGTTAAACGCGGTCCCAAGTTCCCGCGCGTCGGAATACGACGTGCGTCGTTGTGTGCCTCGAACGTCCGATGCACGCCGCGGCCTCTGAATTTCCATATAGAGGGGACCATGCGAACAACGCGAGCGACTCGGATGGCGAAATGGAAGTCGGCGATGGGCGTGTTAGCCGGGGGCGCGTTCGTCGCGCTCGCGGTGACCCAAGGCTGCACGAAGACCGATTCGGCCGAGCCCGAGGTCGTCGTCGAAACGGCGGCGGCGACGGCGAAGATCGATTGGTTGCAGTTTGGCGGCGGCCCGAGCCACTCCGGCAACAACACGCAGGAGACGCAGGTCTCGCAATCGACGGTCTCGGGCCTCAAGCAGCTGTTTCAAGTTTCGTTGCCTGAAACGGCCGAGGGCCAGCCCGTCGTGCTCACGGGCGTCGCGACGTCGAGCGGCACACACGACGTCGTCTTCGTGACGACGCGAAACGGGTATCTCGTCGCGATGGACGCGTACACGGGCGCGACGATCTGGAAGCACCAGTTCGGCAGCACGAACATCACGATGTCGTCGCCCGCGATCGATCCGGGCCGCAGCCTCATCTACACCGTCGGCCTCGACGGCTACATCCACAAGGTCAACGTCA
This sequence comes from Polyangia bacterium, assembly GCA_035549075.1. GTDB lineage: Bacteria > Myxococcota_A > Polyangia > Fen-1088 > Fen-1088 > DASZFV01. The sequence continues at coordinate 35,855 of DASZRT010000108.1, forward strand.
AGGACGGCACCGAGGTGACGGGCGGCGGCTGGCCCGAGCTCGCGACGCTCAAGACCAACGTCGAGAAGGACGGCACGGCGCTCGGTTGGGCGACCGTCGGCGGCACGACGTACCTGTACCTCGGCGCGGGCGGCTACGACGGCGACGGCGGCAACTACCAGGGCCACGTCACGACCGTCAACCTCAACACGGGCGCGCAGAAGGTCTTCAACGCCATGTGCAGCAACCGGACGGACCACATCTCGTCGCCGGATTGCGCAGGCGCGAAGTCGGGCATTTGGGCCAAGGCCGGCCTCACCTTCGATTCGCTCACGAACCGCCTCTACGCGGCGACGGGCAACGGCACGTACCAGCCGTCGTCTTTCTACTGGGGCGATTCGATCCTCGCGCTCAACCCCGACGGCAGCGGCAACTCCAACGGCAACCCGCTCGACAGCTACACGCCCAGCAACTACCAGTCGCTGCAGAACTCCGACAAGGATCTCGGCAGCACGAACATGGTGATCCTGCCGAACAACGGCAGCAAGTACCCGCACCTCGGCATGCAGTCGGGCAAGGACCAAGAGCTGCGCCTCATCAACCTCGACAACATGAGCGGCCAGGGCGGCCCCGGCAAAGTCGCGGGCGAGATCTCGACGACCGCGCTCGCGACGGGCGGCGAGGTGCAGAACCCGGTCGCGACGTGGATCAACCCCGCCGACAACAAGACGTGGGTCTTCGTCGTGTCGCCCTCGAACGGCATCAACGCCTCGCGCCTCGACGTCGACGGCAGCGGCAAACCGACGCTCACCAACGTGTGGCACACGGGCGGCGGCGGCGGCGGCGCGCACGTCGCCAACAACGTCCTCTACTGGGCCTCGAACGGCAACATCCACGCCCTCAACCCGACGACGGGCGCGCAGCTGTGGAACAACACGACGATCGGACAGATCCACTGGCAAACGCCCGAGGTCGTCAACGGCGTCCTCTACATCACGGACAGCGGCCGCAAGATCACGGCGTTCAGCATCAACGGTCAGGGCGGCGGGGGCGGCGGCTCGGGCGGCTCCGGCGGTTCGACCGGCTCCGGCGGCGCCGCCGGGAGCATCAACGCGGGCGGTCCCGCCGTCTCGCCGTTCGTCGCCGACACCGACTTCGCGGGCGGCACGACGATCAACCATGCTAACACGATCGACACGAGCGGCGTCACCAACCCCGCGCCCGCGGCCGTCTACCAGACGGCGCGCACGGGCAACTTCACGTACACGATCCCCGGCTTCACGGCCGGCTCGAGCCACACCGTGCGCCTGCACTTCTGCGAGACCTACTTCACGACCGCCGGCTCGCGCAAGTTCAACGTCTCGATCAACGGCACGCAGGTGCTCGCCGCCTACGACATCTTCGCGGCGACGGGCGCGAAGAACAAAGCCATCGTGCGCGAGTTCCCGACGGCGGCGAACGCGAGCGGCCAGTACGTCGTCCAGTTCACGAGCGTCGTGAACAACAGCCTCGTCTCGGGCATCGAGATCCCGTAGCGGGCCGCGGCGAGCGCTACGGGTGACCGTGGCGCTCGCCCGTGCGGTACCTCCCGTCGCCGTCGACGTCGAGGAACACGGGGTTCGTCAACGCGAACGGGTAGGCCGTGAAGGTCTTGCGGTCGCCGACGACGGGCGTGAGAGGCTTGTCGCCGTCGACGCGCACGACGACGTAGCCGTCGCGCGGTGACGAGATCTCGGCGACCTCGTGGAAGCGCGGGAGCGTCTTCGCGTCGGCGGCGACGGTCCACTTCTTCTCTTCGTGGCCGTTGAGCAGCAACGTCACGCGATCGACCGACACCCACGGCGCCGCCTGCACGGTGATCTCGACGCGCGCCTTGCCGCCCTTCGCGGGCACGAGGTCCCCGATCGTGCCGTTGTTGACGAGCAGGCTCACGAACGGGCCCGTCGTGAAGAACGCGTGGTGGCCCTTCAGCGCGCGCGCGACCTGCTTGCCGTCGACGAGGTTGGGGCGATCGTCCTGCACCTTGACGTAGTTGCGCGGGTAGCCGCCGATGTTGAAGTTGAGGTGGTGCGTGTCGGAGTTGCCCGTCGCCGTCACGAGGTGCTCGTGGTCGAGCAGCGCGAACCAATCCTCGACGACGCGATCGACGCTGCGGCGCACGGGATCTTGGTACCCGTTCATGACCTCGACGGCGTCGAAGTCCCACGAGAACCCCGGGCGGTCGGCGCGGTCGCCGCGCGCGTCGAACTTCGCGATGTCGAAGTAACCAATCTCGTTGTCGATGCGCGGGTGGTGCACGTCGATGATCGCGCCCGGCGCGTTGGTGCGCACGTCCTGGAAGAAATCGCTCGGCTTGCGGCCGTGCACGAGGATCGCGCCCTGCCCCGCGCGCTCGAGATCGGGCGGCAGCGGGAACGCGCCGAAGTGGCCCCACGAAGCCGTCGTCATCTCGTCGCCGATCGCGCTCGTGATGAAGCGGCCCGCGTCGAGCTCGCGGATGAACGGCTCGTAGTCGGACACGACGTTGTGATCGGTCGAGACGATCATCTGCACGTCGTCGGCGACGAACTCATAGATGCGGTCTTGCATGGGCACGCGCGAGTCGGGCGAGCGCGCCGCGTGCACGTGGAAGTCGGCCGAGATCCAGCCCGACGTGCCGACGACGTGCGAGAGCCGCGCCTTGACGAACGCGCCCGCGCCGCCGACCTTCACGCGCACGGTCGCGATGTCCCACTCGGGGCCGCGGCTCACGGTGACGTCGTAGGCGCCGACGGGCACGTGCACCGCGCCCGTGCCCTTGATCGACATGATGCGGTCGTAGGCGACGAGCGCGTCGCCCTCCTCGCGGCCGACGTCGACCTTCGTGAGCTGTGGGTCGGGCGTGCCGGCCGCGCCGATGAGCGTGAGCTTGCAGGGGATGAGCTCGTTGGTCTTGGCGTCGCGCACGTCCCAGCCGAGCCCGCCCTCGGCCGGCAGCGACCGCGCGGGGTTCACGATCACGGGCGCGCGCGGCGCCGACCGCGCGCGCGGCGCGAGCGCGACGAGCGCCGCCAGCGCGACGACGGACGCGAAGACGACTGCGGCGCCACGGAGCGAAGAGCGAGCCTGCGTCGTGACTTTCACGGCGCGCAGTATCGCACCGACCGGTCCGACGGATGCGTGCCAACCCTCACGCGCGCGACCAGGTCCTGATCCGGACGAGCCCACCGTCGCGCGTGCGACATCTTGTCGCATTCCGATGGTTTTCCACTTCGTGTATCAGACCGAGCGCGCCGCGTCGGCGCGCTCGACGACAAGGAAACCCATGAATCTCAAGACCGTCTCCCTCGCCGCGGCCGTGATTGGTGCGCTCGCCGTGGTCCCCGCGCCCGCGCACGCCGACACGAAGACCGCCTGCACGATCTCGTACTTCAACTACGACGTCGGCTCGATGTGGTTCTACTGCACGGGCGACAACACGCAGTACTTCGCGTACGCGTCGCCGCCCGCGACGGGCTGCTCGGCGGCCACGAAGGACACCCTCACGATCTGGAACAACCTGATCGAGTCGCAGATGCGCAGCAAGCGCTCGATCGACTTCGACTTCGCCGCCTCGACGGCGAGCTGCAAGCCGACCGTCACCTCGCTCCGCACGCACTGAGTCTCGCCGCGCCTTTAACCGTCCCGTCACGTCGACCTCGAAAGGACCCATCCCATGACCACGCTCAAGACCAAGCTTGTTTCGTTCGCCCTCGCCGCCGCCGCCTTCGTCGGCGTCGCCACCTCGAGCGCGCCCAGCGTCGCCGCGACGCGCACGGGCTGCCAGATCTGGCAGATCCAGTACGACACGGGCCGCGTCGCCCTCTGGTGCGTCGGCGACACGCAGATCTACTACTCGTTCAACGCCGCGAGCGGCCCGAGCTGGGGCTCGGCCTGCGTCGCGACGGCCGGCGACACGCAGAAGATCTGGCTGAGCATGCTGCAGTCGTCGCTGCTCGCCGGCCGCACGGTCGACTTCGACTACAGCTCGCCGACGAACTGCGCGATCCCGAACATCTCGTCGCTGCGCACGCACTGAGCCTCGACGTCCCTCCCGTCCGCCTTCCCGACCTCCGCACGCCCGCCACTCACGACCGAGGCCACACTCCATGATCATCTCGTCGCGCACCGCCGCGTCGCTCCGCTCTCGAGCGGCGCGCGGTCTCCTCGTCCTGCTCGCCCTCGCCGGTTGCGGCGGTCCCAACGCCGACGACGGCGCCCCTGGCGTCGAGCTCGTCCAATCCGCCGTGACGGCGACGACGAGCGGATCCATCCAGATCAACTGCGGCGGCCCGCTCGTGTCGCCGTACGTCGCCGACGTCGGCTTCTCGGGCGGCAGCACCGTCACGCGCAACAACACGATCAATCTCAGCGGCGCGCCCAACCCGGCGCCCGCGTCCGTCTACCAGAGCCAGCGCTACGGCAACTTCAGCTACACGCTGTCGGGCTTCCCGCCCAGCTCGTCCAACACGGTGCGGTTGCACTTCGCCGACACGCACTGGACCACGGCCGGCTCGCGCGTGTTCAACGTCGCGATCAACGGCTCGACGGTGCTCCAGAACTTCGACGTCGTCGCGAGCGCGGGCGCCGGCAACAAGGCCTACATCACCTCGTTCGAGGCGACGGCCGACGCGAGCGGCGTCTACGTCATCTCGTTCACGACGGTGAAGGACGCCGCGACGGTCTCGGGCATCGAGATCTACCCGCCGGCGGTCTTCGCCGGCACGTGGACGACGGTCGCGGCCGCCGTACCGACGAGCCTCACGATCTCGAACCGCCTGCAGATGCAGCTCCTCACCGACGGCAGCGTGCTGCTCATGCGCGGCTCGAACGGCGTCGACTGGTTCCGCCTCGCGCCCGACAGCCGCGGCCGCTGGGAGACGGCGACGTGGTCGCAGCTCGCCAGCTCGCACTACTCGATCATCTTCAACCCGTCGACGATGCTCAAGGACGGGCGCTACGTCCTGGGCGGCGGCGAGTACGTCGTGGGCAACAACCGCTCGAGCATCGACCTCTACGATCCCGTGAGCGACACGTGGACGTCGGGGCCGTACATGCCCAACACCGAGATCGGCGACACGGCGGCGTCGGTGACGAAGGAGGGCAAGTGGTACGTCTCCAGCATCGATCAGCCCGAGACCTACCTCTTCAACCCGACGACCAACGCTTGGACGAAGACGGTCGACATCGGCACGGGCGGCGGCGGCGACGAGAAGGCGTGGGGCTTCCTGCAGAACGGCAACCTCCTCGACGCTTGGGGCTCGTCGGGCTCGGTCTACGACAGCAGCGCCAACGGTGGGCTCGGCACGTGGACGGGGACGCTGGGCGTTCCGGTGTGGCTCATCAGCCCCGACTCGGAGATCGGGCCGATGTCGCTGCTCCCGTCGGGCAAGGTCGTGCAGTTCGGCGCGTCGGACACCACGAAGAACGCGGGCGCCGTCGCCATCTACGACCCGACGACGAACGCGTGGACCGCGGGCGCCAACGCCCCGGACAACCTGCAGTGGGGCGACACGGGCGCCGTGGTCCTGCCGAACGGCCACGTGCTCAATGCGACCTCGACGAACACCGAGTCGCAGGGCGGCTCGCAGACGATCTGGGAGTACGACCCGGCCGCGCTCCACGGCGGCAGCTACACGATCGCCGCCGACAAGAAGGGCACGGTCGCCAACAGCCCCCCGTTCGACTTCCCGCTCTTCCTGCCGCTGCCGAACGGGCAGATCCTCGTCGGCGACTCGGCCGACAACCACCTGCACCTCTACACGCCGCGCACGGGCGTGCAGTCGCCGTCGTACCGCCCGACGATCTCGTCGATCAGCTCGCCGAGCGCCGGTGACTTCACGCTCTCGGGCACGCAGCTCAACGGCCTCACCACGGGCGCGACGTTCGGCGACGACCGCAACTCGAGCTCGAACTACCCGATCGTGTCGCTCACCGACGGCTCGGGGAACGTCTTCTTCGCGCGCACGCACGACTTCGATCAGATGGCGCCGCGCGCGGGGTGGGCCGGCTCGTGCAAGTTCACGCTGCCGAACGCCATCCCGAACGGCACGTACACCGTCGCCGTGTCGGCGAGCGGCGTCACGTCGAGCAACACGAAGTCGCTCACCGTGTCGGGCGTCCACGTGACGAGCCTCTCGGGCGCCAGCGTCGCCGCGGGCAGCTCGGCGACGTGGACGGTCGCGATCTCGCAGTTCGCGGGGACGGGCGGCGTCGTCGTCAACCTCGCGAGCGACAACACGGCGGTCGCGACGGTGCCCGCCTCGGTCACCGTGCCGGCCAACGCCGCGTCGGTGACGTTCACCGTGACCGGCAGGGGCTTCGGCACGGCGCACCTGTCGGCCGTCACGGCGACGGCCAACGCGCAGTTCAAGGCGGCGACGGCGATCTACGGCTGGCGCGTCAACTCGATCTTCGACACGGCGCTCGTGGCCGCGTTCGTCGTGCCGAGCGAGATCGCGCCGACGGCGACGACGTCGACGTTCGTCCTCACGATCTCGCGGCCCGCGCCCACGGGCGGGCTGCCCGTGAGCTTGTCGAGCGCCGAGACGGGCGCCGTCACCTTGCCGGCGTCGGTGACGGTTCCCGCCGGCGCGACGACGGTGAACTTCACCGTGACCCGCGGCGCCTTCACGGGCGGCCACGGCATGATCACGGCGTCCGTCATCGGCGACGCCAAGAGCAACTCGGTCGACTCGTACCGAGGCACGGTCATCCCGACCGAGCTGCCGATGATGTTCTAGGCGCGGCGAACCGATCGAAGCGAGGGCGGTCGCGCGACGGCCGCCCTCGTCATCAACCCGACGGGCAGAACGTGATGTTGAGCTGCGTGCCGCCCGTGCAGGCGTGGAAGCTGCTCTGGTTCGACTTGCCGTAGTCGTCGTAGGCAAACGCGTAGATGCCGGGGCACGTGTCGTGCACCCACTTCGCGTAGACGTTGTAGGGCGGCGTCGAGTAGTAGAGCGAGGCGTCGGGATCGTCGGGGTTCATGGGGCGGCCGCGGTTGAGGGCGGCGCACCACTTCGGATCGTTGCCGTACGGGCCGTTGCAGCCGTAGACCTGCGTCGTCGTCGCCATCGGGCATCCGCCGGCCGCACACTTCGCAAACTGGCCGTCGAGCGCGTGGCACAAGGGATCGTTGGCGTGGCTGCCGCTCGCGCAGTAGCCGTAGGCCGAAAGGCACTGCTTGCCTTGCAACAACCCCGACGGGCACGTCGACACGAGATCGGCTTGTTTGACGTAGCAGCCGACCTTCTTGCAATCGTTGCCGGCGCCGAACGCGCTCATCTCGACGGGTAGGCCCACCCAGTCGACGTAGGTGATGTTGTAGTTGATCGTCTTCTTGGCGATCGTCATCTCGACCTTGTCGAGCTGGTTCTTCAGCGCGCTGTCGAGGTACGCCGTCACGCGCGCCGCGGGCCAGTCGTCGGGCGCGACGTAGTCCTGGCTGCCGCCGCCCGCGGTGAGCTTCGCGGCGTCGGGCATCAAGACCGCGCCCGTGCCCGTGCCGTGGATGTAGAGATCGAACGAGCAGCCGTTGACGACGTGGAGCAAAACCCCGTCGGCGCCCGGCGGGCGATCGGCGACGTAGCTGCCGTCCGACGTGCCGCCGTCGCGCGCGACGGTCGAGCCGCCGGTTCCGGTCGTGCCGCCGCCGCTGGTCGAGCCTCCCGTGGCGGGCGAGCCGCCGGCGCTCGTCGTGTCGCCGCCCGCGCCAGGTGAACCGCCCGTGCTCGTCGAGCCGGCGTTTCCGCCTTGGCCGACGGTGCCGCCGCTTCCGCTCGTCGATTCTCCGCTGCCTCCGCTGCCCCCGCCGACTTTGCCGCTGCCGCTGCCGCACGCGGCGGCGACGATGATCGCAGCGACGGCGACGCCGCGGACGAGGAGCCAATCGTTCATCGCGTGTTTCCCGCTCACGACAACAGAGACAAGTGTGCAGGAATTCCGGCTCAGGCGCTCATTTCGAGCGGTCGTCCATCGGCGGACTTCTCGCCGTGACGACGACGATGCTTGCCGCCTTGTGGCGGCCGGCGAAACCGGGCACTGTTCGCGCTCGACGGAGGGCTGGGCTATGCCGCGACAGATGCGAAATTGGGGGCGGACGTTGCTTTACGCCGCGTGCTTCTACAGCCTCCTCACAGGATTCCCCACGAGGCGCGCGCAAGCCTCAACCTGTGCCCCGGTCACGAATTGCGTGGCCCTGTCCTGTCTCCCAGTCACCGAACCCGATAAACCTACCGTCATCGTTTCGGACTGCACGATGTGCGCGGACGGCTACTATGTGGTCGTCGTCACCGGCGCGAAAAACGCCATCACGTCGACGTCCTGCCAAGCCTGCCCAGAGGTGCTCCACTGCACGGCGCTCACGTGCGCGAGCGCGACGGCCCCTCAGTGCACTGCATGCACCTTCGGGTTCTACCCGGAAGCCGGCGTTTGCAAGGCCTGCCCCGGCGTCCCGAGGTGCTCCCAAACGATCTGCACGGCGGCCGCGAGCGTGACGTGCAACGCCTGTCAGAGTGGCAGCTACCTCAATCAAACAGGTCAATGCCCCGCCTGCACGCCGATCGACCACTGCGCGGCCGCCCTCAAATGCGCGAGCGCCACGAGCTCGCAATGCGCTCAGTGCGAACCGGGCTATTACCGTGATGTCCAAGGGAGCGGCCTCGCCGACGTCTGTCGCCCCTGCGGAGCCGTCGCAGGATGCTCCACCGGCACGACGTGTACATCAGCAGCCAACGCCGTCTGCAATGCGTGCGTCACCGGCACGTACCTGGCGAACGGTTCGTGTACGACCTGTTCAGCGGCGTGTCCCGCGGGCCAGTTTCAATCGAGCACTTGCACCGCCACCGCCGATCGCGCCTGCGCGCCGTGCGATCCGAGCTGCGCGACCTGCGCTGGATCGTCGAAGCAATGCACGAGCTGTGCACCCGGATCCTTCCTCGGCGTCGGAGGCACGTGCACGGCGTGTAGCACCTGCGGCGCGGGCTCGGCGCCGTCGATGGCTTGCACATCTACGGCGGACACGGTCTGCGCGATGTGCGCGCCCGGTTCGCACTCGGCCAGCGGCGCCGCGACTTGCTCCCCTTGTGGCAGCTGTGACGACGGTGACGCTTGCACGACCGACGTGTGCGATCCCGTCCAGGGCTGCGTGCACAACAGCCACTGCGACGCCGGAGCGACCGATGGAGACGCGGGCTCGACGATCCAAACACCCGATGCGACGACAGCCGACGGCCCCGATGAAGCGCCGAGCACCATCGACGCGCCTGTGACATCGGACGACGCGGCCGCCAGTGACGGGTCGGTTGCCCCGGCCGATGCGGCAAATCTCCCCGATGCCATCGGTCCAAACGACGCCGTCGCGGCGCCCGTCGACAGCGGGGCCGACGGCGCAGCGCCGCCAAAGTCGTCTTCGGGGTGCGGCTGCACCGTCTCCATGCCGGCCCCTGCATCGGGGCTGCTGGGCCTCTGCATGGCAGCGGCCATCATGATGTCGCGGAGGCGGAAGCGCGAACGACGATAGGCGCATCGGGCGGGTCGTCCGTGGGCCGACATCGCGCCGCGACGACGACGAAGCCCGACACCTCTTCCTCGGCGAACGTGATCGCGAAGGCGCGCTCGCCCGCGCGCGAGAAGAAGCGGCCCGCGAGCGCGCCCGCCTCCATGCGCGAGATCTCGGCTTCGCGGAACGCCACGAAGCGCCCGAGCCACGGATCGAGCGCCTTGTAGAGGGCTTCTTTCGCCGCGAAAACGGTCATGAGCGCCCGCGCGCGCGCCTCGGGCGTGGGTAGCGCATCGATCCACGCGCGCTCGCGCTCGACGAGGACGCGCTTGGCGATGTCGACGCGCGGCGCGCGTGGAAGCTCGAGGTCGACGCCCACGGTCGCCTCGGCCGCGTCGCCGCGCGCCGCGAGCGCGACGGCGAGCGTGTCTTTGTGCGCAATCGATCCGACGACGCCCGCAGGCAGCGACGGCGCCCCGCGCGGCGTCGCGAAGATCGCCGACGGGGCATCGACGCCGAGCGCGGCGAGCGCGGTCCGCAGCGCGACGCGCCCACCCGCCCACGTCGCGCGGCGCGCGGGCGCGAGCGACGCGGCGAACACGCGCTCGGCGGGCGGCAAACGCGCGACGAGCGCCGCGAGCCCCGCGGCGTCGGCCTCGTCGGGCAGCGCGACGCCGGAGAGGCGCCCCAGAGCGCCACCGCGTGCAAAGTCGGCGACGGCGCGCGAAAAGTCCGAAAGGCTCACGCGCCGCCTGAGGCGACGAGGCGTGCGAAGTCGACGAGCGCCGCGCTGCCGAGCGCGCGCTCGACGTTCGTGGGCACGCGGCGAACGCGCCACGTGATCGCCCACGGCTGCGACGCGCCCGGCGGGATCGTCTCCCAAGCGCCCTGCACCTCGAGCTCGAGGTAGCGGTGCGCCGAGCTCGCGTACAGCTCGATCTGCGCCTCGCCCGGCGCGTGCTGCTCGCGCGGCACGACCTCGAACGACTTCACGAACAGCGCGTCGCCCTCGAGGTGCGCGATCCACGGCTCGGGCGTGTCGGCGAACAGCTTTTGATGTCCGCCGATCACGGCGGCGTCGTGATGCAACCACGTGACGCCGCCCTCGTCGCGCACGGGCAAATCCGAGTGCGCGAGTGGTCCCGCGCCCGCCGCGAAGAACGCGAGCCCGCCCGGCCGCACGCGCGTCACCTGCCACGGCGCGAGGCGCGCCGCCGACGTCGCGTGGTTCGTGACGATGAACTCGAGGCGAAAAGCGCGCCGCGCGCGATCGACCTGGAAGCGCTTGTCGACGGAGACGCCGAGCGTCTCGCTCCTCGGGCCGCGCAGCGTGATCACGTCGCCCGCGCGCGAGACGGCGTAGGGCGCGCTGTCGATCTCGGCGATCGGCGGCCAGCCCCACTGCGACTGCGGGCTGGTCCAGAACGTCGAGCCGAAGTTGATGGGGTCGACGTCGTCGCCCGTCAGGAGGTTGCGGCCTTCGAACCACAAGCCCGTGATGCGTCCGCCACGCGCAGCGTCGATGTCGAGGCGCGCGTCGTCCAGCTCCAGCGTCAACGGGTCAGAATCAGCGGCGCGACCCGGATCCACCCTCGAGCTCCACCCGATCCACGACGGCGACGACGGCGGCGTCGATGGGCGCGTCGGCCTTTTGCCCGGGCCCGAGCGCCTGCGCGACGGCGACGCGCGCCGCGTGCCCGAACGCGACCAGCACGTCGTCGCCCGGCCCCGCGTCGAGAAGGTCGGCACACACGACGAGATCGTCCTGCGGGGAAAGCGCGGCGCCCGCTTCGGCGCGCAGATCCTGCAACTGGTACGGCCGCACGAGCAGCAGCTTGAGGCCCTTCGCCGCGGGCCACTTCACCGTCGACCACACGTTGCCCGTGACGCGTCCGAGGAACATCAGCCCGCTCCTTCGACGCTGGGGCCATCGGCCCCCTCGACGATCGCCGCGACGGCGGCGTCGCACAGCAGCTCGCGGTTGTCCGGGCCCGGCTTCAGGACGTTGCGCGCGCCCGAGCCGAACGCGACGGTGACGTCTTGCTCGGCGGCGGCGTCGAGCGTGTCGATCGCGACGACGACGCGGCCCGTGGCGCGCGCCTCGGCGTCGCGCTCGGCGACGAGCACGAGCTTGCGGCCCGCGAGCCCCGGCGCGCGGCGCGTGGCCCACACCGTGCCGACGATCGTCCCGCGGATCACGCGTGGCCTCCCGGCAGCGGACGCCGAATCCCCGGCGCGGCGCCCGGCGACGAGGCGGCCTTCGCGTCGACGTCGACGCGATCGACGACGCCGAGGATCGCGGCGTCGACCGGCGAATCGTCGCCGCCCGCCGCCAACCGAGCGGGCTTGCCGAGGCACACGACGACCTCGTCGCCCACGCCCGCGTCGACGTCGTCGACGGCGACGAGGTGCCGCGTCGCGAGCCCCGCGGCGTGCGCGCCAAGCGGCCGCACGACGAGCAGCTTCGCGCCCGCGAGCCGCGCGTCCTGCCGCGTGGCCCACACCTGCCCGACGACGCGCCCGAGGATCACGGTCGCGCCTCCAGCGCGAGCTCGTCGACGATGCCGACGACGACGTCTTTCGTCGCGACGCCCGCGCCCAGCGTGACGTCGCGGACGCGCGAGCCGCGCGCGACGAGCACGCGATCGCCCGGCCCCGCGTCGAGCGCGTCGGCGGCGACGATCAACCGGCTCGTGGGGGCGCCCGACGCCGCCAGCGGGCGCACGAGCAGCAGCTTGGTGCCCTCGAGCGCCTCGGCTCTACGAGCGGCCCACAGTCGTCCGACGACCTCGCCGACGAACATGGGCCGCCGGCGGGCTACGCCTTCTTCTTGGCGGGCGCCTTGGCCTTGCCGGCCGGCGCCTTTTTGGCGGCGGGCTTCTCGGCCTTGGGGGCCGCCGCCTTCTTGACGGGCTTGGCCTTCGCCTCGGCCGCGCCGGCCTTCCGCTTGGCGCGGCGCTCGCCGGCCTCGAGGATGTCGACGAGCCGGCCGTTCGAGAACGACTCGAGCTTCGCGACGAAGTCCTTGTCCTTGCCGTGGCCGACCGCCGTGGCCGCCGCGGCGGCGAGGCCGTCGTGACCGCCCTTGGCCTTGACCTTCGTGGCGACGCCGTGGAGCCGCAGCAGCTTGCTGTTCGCGGCGCCCAGCAGGCGCTTGCGCAGGTCGTCCTTCGATTCATCACCGGCGTCGACGAGGCCGACGAGCTTGTCGACCAACTTGTCCTTACCGCCGAACTCTTCCTTGACCCGAGCGAGCGGGCTAGCGCTAGACATGGTGCACGTTCTCCTGAGAAGGGCGCGTATTTACCTCAAAACCGGTGGGAGGGAAAGCCCATAGGCCGATCGCCCCCTCCGACGCACCGCTACGGCCCGGTGTTACGCTGAATCGATGCTTCGCGCCGCCCTCCCGCTCGCGCTCTACCTGGCCGTCGCCACCCCGGCCCTGGCCGCGCCCCGGCCGTCGGTGAACCTGGCCGGCGACTGGAAGTACCAGCCGTACGAGGGCGGTGGCGACCTCGATCTCGCCGCGCCCACGCTCGACGACGCGGGCTGGCCCACGATGTCGCTGCCGACCAGCTGGTTCCTCATGGGCAGCAAGGCGTACCCGGCCAAGGCGCGCGCGCGGGCGCGGCTCATGGACGCGGGTTCGCCGGCCGACTTGCCGGCGCCGCCCAAGGACGTCGGCTTCGACTACGCGGGCACCGTCTGGTTCCGCAAGACGATCCAGTGGGACGGCGGAATCGCGGCGGGCACGCCCGTGATCGACCTCGACATGGTCGACTACTACGCCGAGGTCTTCGTGAACGGCCAGTCGCTCGGCAAGCACGAGGGCTACTTTCAGAAGTGGTCGGTCGACGCCTCGCGCGCGCTGAAGAAGGGCAAGAACGTCATCGCGCTCAAAGTGTCGGCGCCGCCGCTCGCGTTCGATCTCGCGCAGCAGTTCCCGGTCAGCTGGCCCAAGCAGCAGAACCAGGTCAAAGGCATCTTCGGCTACCACGACACGCGTCCCGGCGCGACGAGCCCGCGCGGGCAAGAGCGGGGCACGGGCGGCGTCCTGCGCGGCGTGGGCCTGCGCGTCTCGTCGGGCGTCGACCTCGTCGAGCTCAAGGTGACGCCGATGGACGTCAGCGCGGCGTCGGCGCGCCTCGTGATCGAAGCGGTGACGCGCAACTGGGGCGGCAAGCCCGTCGCCGCGACGCTCACGGGCACGATCCGCCCGAAGAACTTCGCGGCGACGCCGACGGTGCGACTCCCCGTCTCGTTCGAGGTGCGCGCCGCGCCCGGCGTCTCGCGCAGCGTGGGCGAAGTGAAGATCGACAAGCCCGCGCTGTGGTGGTCGTGGGACTACGGCAAGCCCAACCTCTACTCGCTCGACGCCGAGCTGAAGACGTCGGGCAAGGTACCCGCCGATCTCGACGCGAAGACCGTCGCGTTCGGCGTGCGGTCGATCGCGCGCGACGACAACTGGGTCGTGCGCCTCAACGGCCAACGCATCTACGCGCGCGGCAGCAACTACATCGCGACGCAGTGGCTGTCGCAGGCCGACCGCGCCTTCTACGAGCGCGACCTCAAGCTGGTCGTCGGCGCGAACTTGAACTCGCTGCGCGTGCACGCGCACCTCGAGCGCCCCGAGTTCTACGACGCCGCCGACGAGCTGGGCGTCATGATCTGGCAGGACTTCCCGCTGCAGTGGGGCTACACCGACGAGCCCGCCTTTCACGCCGAGGCCGCGCGCCAGGCCGCCGACATGATCGACCGCTACTACGATCACCCTTCGATCCTCGTTTGGTGCATGCACAACGAGTCGCCGCACTCGATGTCGTGGATGAAGAAGCGCGACCAGAACCAGAACCTCGCGCTCGACGAGAAGCTTTACGAAGTGGCGAAGAAGGCCGACCCGTCGCGCATTCCGCATCGCGACTCGGGCGCGGGCGACGGGCACTCGTACACGGGCTGGTACGTCTTCCAGATCGGCGACCTCGTCAAAGACCTGCCCAAGGAGCGCTACATCACCGAGTTCGGCGCCGAGGCGCTGCCCGCGCTCGAGACGCTGCAGACGATGTTCGACGCCGACACGCTGTGGCCCGACACGCCGCTCGATTGGGAGGCGTGGAAGTTCGCCGACTTTCAGCCTGACCAGACCTTCGACCTCGCGAAGGTGAAGATGGGCAAGACGATCCAGGAGTTCATCGCGTCGTCGCAGCGCTACCAGGCGAACTTGATCCGCTTTCAGACGGAGGTCTTCCGCCGCGCGAAGTGGACGAAGACGACAGGCCTCTACCAATTCATGTTCGTCGACGACTGGCCTTCGATCACGTGGAGCGTCGTCGATTACGACCGCCGCCCCAAGCTCGGCTACGCGTCGCTGCGCGATTCGATGCAGCGCTTGTTGCCGAGCATCGAGTACGACATCCACAAAGCGACGGGCCCGATCGCGCTGTGGGTCGTCAACGATCACCTGCAGGGCGTGCCCAAGGCGACCGTGAAGTGGAAGCTCACCGACCCCAAAGGCGGCGGCAAACCCACGGTCCAGAGCCGCACCGTCGACATCCCCGCCGACGCCGTCATCAAGGTCACCGACTTAGGGAGCATCCCCCGCATCGGCGCAGGCACGGCGAGGCTCGACGTCTGGATCGAAGACGAGCACGGAACGTTCCTGGCGAGAAGCAGTTTGACCGGCGACGACTACGTGATTCGTTAGCGAGCGAGCAACCGCGCCCGGGCGCGGCCGATGAGTCGCGGCCACCGTGAGCCGCCTCGATTCGCCCTTCCCCGAACCCTATAATGCGGGCATGTCGCTCGCCGGAGATCTCGCGTCGCTGGATCGCGACGACGAACCCGCGGTCGACCACTTCGTGCACCTGCGCGCGACATGGTCCGACTACGCGCGGCTCCGGCGCATGCGGGGAGACGGATCGGTCCCGAGGCTCGCCTACAACAGGGGAGTCCTCGAGATCATGAGCCCTTCACAAGAGCACGAGCTCATCACGTCGTGGATCGGGCGCCTCGTCGAGGCGTGGTGTGAAGAGCGCGACGTCGAGATCTCCGCGCTGCGTTCTTGGACCCTCAAACGCAAGAAGGACGAAACGGGCGTCGAGCCCGACGAGTGCTACGTGCTGGGACCGACCTCCAAGAAGTCCCGACCCGATCTCGCTATCGAGGTCATCTGGACGTCGGGCGGCATCGACAAGCGCGTCCTCTACCACCGCTTCAAGGTGCGCGAGCTCTGGTTCTGGCGGCGCGGTCGCATCCGCGTGTTCGCCTACCGCGCGCGCGGCTACGAGGAGGTCGCTACGAGCGAGGCGCTGCACGGCATCGATCTGCCGCAGCTCGCGTCGTTCCTCGATCGCCCGACGATGACGAAGGCCGTCCGCGCCTACCGGGCCGCCCTCCGGTCCAAGCCCCGTCGCTAGATGCTGTAGTCCTCGACGAAGATCTTCGCGTCGCGAAGGTTCGCGAGCACGAGATCGCCTTCGCCGATCGCCAGCGCGTCGAGCTCGAGCTTGGCCATTTCGACGGTCATCGGCGCGCCGTCGAAGAGCTTCAACGACAGCTTCACCTTGGCGCCGAGGCGCACGAGGCGCTCGACGCGGGCGGTGGAGATCGCGGGCGCGTCGGCGTCGGCCTTCGTGAGCGTGACGTCGTGGGGGCGGACGTAGGCGTTGACCGAGGCGCCGTCGGGCGCGGCGGCCGCGCCCACGGACATGTCGCCGACGGTGACGCGCCCGTTGGCGACGCGGCCGCGCAGGACGTTGGCGCCGCCCACGAACGACGCGACGAACGGGCTCGCGGGGCGGTCGTAGACGTCGTCGGTCGAGCCGGCCTGCGCGACGCGGCCCTCGTTCATGACGACGACGTGGTCCGAGACCTCCATCGCCTCTTCTTGATCGTGCGTCACGAGCAGCGTCGTCACGTGCGCGCGCTCGTGAAAGACGCGCAGCCACTCCCGCAGCTCGACGCGCACCTGGGCGTCGAGCGCGCCGAACGGCTCGTCGAGCAGCAGCAGCTTCGGCTCGATCGCGAGGGCGCGCGCGAAGGCGACGCGCTGGCGCTGGCCGCCCGACAGCTGCGACGGGTAGCGCCCGCCGAGCCCTTCGAGCTGCACGACGGCGAGCAGCTCGTCGACGCGTTTGGCGATGTCGGCCTTGGGTTGCTTGCGCACCTTCATGCCGAAGGCGACGTTCTCGCGCACGTTCATGTGCTTGAAGAGCGCGTAGCTCTGGAACACGAAGCCGATGTTGCGGTCCTTCGTGGCGACGGCCGTGCAGTCGCGATCGCCGATCAACACGCGGCCCGTGTCGGGCGTCTCGAGGCCGGCCACCATGCGCAGCACCGTCGACTTGCCCGAGCCCGACGGGCCGAGCAGCGCCGTGATGCGGCCGGGCGGCGCGGCGAACGTCACGTCGGCGACGGCGGGCGTGCCGCGCGCCGTGAAGCGCTTCGTGAGTCCTTCGACGGCGAGGCTCATGACTCGGCCGATCGCGATCCGGGCGGCGCCGCGCCCGCGGCGATCGTCGCGGCGAGGCTCACGACCTCGCCGACGACGAGCAAGCCCGGCGCCGCGCGCGAGGCGGGCGGGATCTCGGCGGCGCCGAGCGCGTCGAGCGCGCCCGTCCACCGCCACATCTCGGGCGTGCCTGCGGCGACGACGATCGCGGCGGGCGTCCCGCGATCCCAGCCGCGCGCGAGCAGCAGCTCGGCGACGCGCGCGCGCTGGCGCAGGCCCATGAGCACGACGATCGTGAGCGAGCCGGGGGCGAACGAGGCGAGCAGCGGCGCGTAGGTCTCCTCGTGGTGGCCCGTGACGACGGCAAAGCTCGACGCCATCCCCCGGTGCGTGACGGGGATGCCCGCGAGCGCGGGCGCCGCGACGGCCGACGACACGCCCGGCACGATCTCGCACGGGATGCCCGCCTCGGCGAGCGCGAGCGCCTCCTCGCCGCCGCGCCCGAACACGAACGGGTCGCCGGCCTTGAGGCGCACGACGTCGAGACCGCGGCGCGCGTTCTTCACGAGCAGGCGGTTGAGGATGTCCTGGCCGATCGACTGCCGGCACGCGCGCTTGCCCACGTAGAACCAGCGCGCGTCGGGCGCGAGCGCGCGCAGGCCCTCGGACGCGAGCGCGTCGTAGAGCACGAGATCGGCCTCGGCGAGGCGGCGCGCGCCGCGCATGGTGATGAGCTCGGAATCGCCCGGGCCCGCGCCCACGAGCGCGACGCGACCGACGGGCCGCTCGCCTTCGGGGGCAGGCGCGGGCTCGGCCGCCTCGCGCTCGGCGTAGAGGCGGTTGAGCGCGTCGAGCAGCAGCGGCCGCCGCTCGGCCATGGGCACGCCCGCCGCCTTCCACGCGACGCGCGCGCGTTCGGCCGCGGCGGTCCACGCGTCGAGATCGTCGGGCAGAACCGCCTCGAGGCCTTCGCGCAGGAGCCCCGCGAGCGCGGGCGCGCGCCCATCGGTCGACACGGCGAGCGTGACGCCACCTCTGCGAACGACCCCCGCGCCGTAGGCGCTCGCGGCCGGCGGATCGTCGACGGCGAGCACGAACGTGCGCCGCGCCTCAGCCGCCGCCGCGACGGCGCGGTTCACCTCGCCCGTGGCCGCCGCGACGACGAGCCAGGCGCCTTCGACGTCGGTCGCGACGAACGCGCGCAACGACAGCGCGAGCCGCCCCGCGGCCGCGTCGGCTCGAATTTCATCGCTGGCATCCGGCGCGACGACGGTGACGCGCGCGCCGGCCTCGACGAGCGCGCGCGCCTTCGCCGTGCCCACGGGCCCCGCGCCCACGACGAGCACGTCGCGGTCAGCGAGCTTCAAGAACAGCGGGTACAGCGAGGACGTCACGGCGAACGAACGACTATAGGAAAGTCTCGCCTCGGGGGTCAAGCACGGGTGGACAAGTTTGCAGTATAATGGACAGGCGGTCAGCCGACTCTGCCCTACGGGGCCCGACATCTAGGTTCGGCTATGCTGCGCGCCTCATGCCGTTCGCCTCGCCGTCAGAAATCGCCACCGCCGCCGCCCAGCTGCGCGGCGCCGATCCCGCCACCGTCGTGAACTGGGCCGTCGAGCGCTTCGGCTCGAACGTCGCCGTCTCGTCGTCGTTCTCGGTCGAGGACTGCGTCCTCATCGACCTGCTTCACAAGGCGACCAAGGGCCACGCGCGCGTGTTCGCGCTCGACACGGGCCGCCTGCACGACGAGACGTATCTGACGGCCGAGCGCGTGCGCATGAAGTACGGCGTCGAGATCGCCTGGACCTTCCCGCAGCGCGACGCCGTCGAGGCGCTGCTGCGCACGAAGGGCCTCTACAGCTTCCGCGACTCGCTCGACGAGCGGCACGAGTGCTGCGGCATCCGCAAGGTCGAGCCGCTCGGCCGCGCGCTCGCGGGCCTCGACGCGTGGATCACGGGGCTGCGCCGCGAGCAGTCCGTCACGCGCACCGACGGCGCCGAGGTCGAGGTCGACGCCGCCCACGGCGGCATGACGAAGGTGAACCCGCTCATCGGCTGGACGATGGAGCAGGTCCGCGCCTACGCGAAGGCCAACGCCGTCCCCGTGCACCCGCTGCACGACAAGGGCTTCCCCTCGATCGGCTGCGCGCCCTGCACGCGCGCCATCCAGCCCGGCGAGCATCCGCGCGCCGGGCGTTGGTGGTGGGAAGACCCCGAGAACAAAGAGTGCGGCTTGCACCTCCCGGTCGCGAGCTGAGCGGCTACTTCGCGATCACTGGACACCTCATCGGCTACGCCGGACAATCGATTGTAGTCAATGTCTGGATCAATAATAGAGATTCGAGTCAGAGGCCTTCGCACTCTGAACGACGTCAAGTTACCGCTGAGAGGCCTGACAGTCCTAATCGGCGAAAATGGATCGGGGAAGAGCAGCCTTCTCGAGGCGTGCGAAGTACTCCGTCTGGCCATGGACTATCCATTTGTTGATAAGTTCAACAAAGTCCACGGTGGACTTCCCGCTCTTCTTAGAGTCGGCGCCACGGAACTCATGATTGGCGTCACTTGCCAAAAAGCCGATCGGGGTCCGATCTATTACTACGATCTCATCCTTGTTCCGAATCCAAACTCTTCGGCTGGATTCGAGATTCGCGAACAGCTTCTCGTTGAAAACGGAGACGTCCCGGCAACCGCCGTGTTCTCGCGCGTGGGTCGTATCGCCCAAGTAAAGTCACAAAAACAACCTGAACTAACAAAGCTCGACTCGATGGATGAGCGAGCAACCCTAATCGCCGCTTGGGGTCGCTCATTCGGAGAACCGTGGGCTAAGGACGTCGTAGACATCCTCTCTGCGATCGACGTCCATGTACCGTTTGACATCCATCCGAAGTGGACGACGTCCGAAACTGCATCTGGAAGTCCTCGAGCGTCTAACATTGTACAGCCGACGCCGGCGTTGCTTCGTGGCGCCGGGAACCTTGCCAATGCTTACTATTCTCTGCGCAATCGACGAGATTGGCCAGAGACCCTAGACTATGTCCGTCTTGGACTAGGCGCACATATCTTGGACGTCACGACGCAACCGGACCCGGCTGGCGGGATTATCGCTCTGCTTGTCGAAGACGACCGATACAAGACGAGATTTCCTGCTACGGCGCTATCCGATGGAACCGTGGCATTCCTAGCTTACGTTGCATTGTTTCGTCTGAACAATCGCATGGCGATGATCGCGTTCGACGAACCGGAAACACATCTCCATCCCGAGCTATTGCTTAGAGTTGTCGGGATGTTCGAAACGCTGGGCCGAGAGACGACGGTGCTAATAAGCACGCACTCCGACCGCGTCCTTGACGGACTGACGAATCCGTCGGAATCCGTGGTCTTGACTGATCTTGATGAAAGCGGTTCGACCAAGCTCATCCGACCCAATGCGCAGACTCTTGAGCGCTGGCTTGAAGGTTATCGCTACCGGGGCCTCGGAGACATTCGCGCCGATGGCCATGTGCGCTCGGTCCTCACTCGCCGTAGCTAACCGTGATCCCCGTTCTGTACGAAGATAGCGCATCCCGAGGGAAGGTTCGGGAGTTTGGACCCCACAGCCTCGCGATGAGGTGTCTCTACGATCGCCTAGGCTCAAGATATGGCATTGAGAAGCTCTTCGACGCACGCCCGAGACGCGGCGTGAGCAAACTCTTGGCAGACCTGGAATACGACTTAGGACCCACGGTTGTGGCACTAGTTGACGGTGACCGGATCAGAACCGCATTGGGTGTCGATGCTTCGACGACCTTGGAATCGTGTTCAGAGGTCATTTCGTCTCGATATACCCACGGCATGGCGCACGTTTCGGTCCTCGACGGCAATATCGAAACGATTGTCCAATTCTTACAGAAGTGCTTTGGCGATCCACCGGACAGACGCTCTTTGTTTGCCGCTGCATATAGCAAGGATCTCAACGCCCGCGACCTACTTCTCGGAAGCACATCACGGGCGGCAAGAGACTGTCTTCAGAGCAGTCTGCCTTCGTTCTCAGCGTTCGTAGATCGCCTTACGGCTCTCGTACCCGCTCCTTAGGAATTTCGAAGGATCGACCAAGCCCGCGGACCTTCGGGTGACACGTCGGGCCATCGCCCAACGACCGAGACGACCAATGCGGGCCTCGAGCCTCTGCGAATTTCTGGCTACTTCGCGATGCGCCTGATCCCGCCGGCGATGGCGTCGGGGTAGACGGCGCCGTACTCGGCCCAGTAGACGTGCGTGGCGTCGATCGCCATGCCGCGCGCGCCCGTCGTCGTCGTCGCGAGCGCCGTGGGCGCCGCGCAGCCGCCGACGGCGCACTTGTAGATCGTGTTCGGCGCCGACCAGTAGACGTTGATGCCGTCGGTGACGATGTCGACGCCGCCGGCGCCCAGCATGACCTTGTTGGCGCCGTTCTTGTCGGCCTGCCACGACATGCCGCTGCTGCTGGTCCAGAACACGTGGGTCGCGTCGAGCGCGAGGCCCGAGGCCGGCACGTTCATGCCGACGACCGTCGGCATGATCGTCGTCGTGCAGCCCGTGAGCGGGCACGAGGCGACGGTGCCGAAGTGCATGCCCGCGACGGCCGTCCCCGTCGCCGCGAAGAAGACGGCCGACGCGTCGGCGGCGATCTCCGACGGGGTCGAGTAATCGAGCGCGCTCGACGGCGGCACCTTGAAGATCGTGTTGCCGCCGTTGCCGGTCGACTTGTTCGTGCGGTAGCAGTCGCGCGTGCCGCCGTTGCACCAGTAGATGTACGTGTCGTCGACGGCGACGCCCGCGGGATCCTGCTGGTTCATCGCCAGCGTCGGCGGCGCCGCGGGGCAGCCGGCCTGCGGGCACGAGCGCAGCGCGCCGTTCGTGGTGTCGCCGCCGCCGAAGGTCTCGCTCCAGTACACGGTGTCGGCGTCGACCGTGATCTGGTTGATGAGGCGCGTGCTCGAGTAGAAGGTCTCGGTCGTGCCGCTGCCGTCCTTCTTGTGGCGCTGCAGCTTCTGCCCGCCGTCGGTGCTCCAGTAGGCGTACGTGCCGTCGACCGCCACGCACAGCGCCTTCGCGACGTTCGCGTCGATGGCGTCGCCCATGGGTCCCGTCGCGTCGCCGCCCGCGCCGCCCGTCGCGACCGAGCCGCCGGTGCCGCCCGTCGCGCTCGCGCCGCCGCTGCCGCCGCTCGCGCCCCCCGT
>DASZRT010000109.1:0-24314 GCA_035549075.1 Polyangia bacterium
CACGCGCTCGAGCACGGTCTCGAGCTCGACGAGGTCGCGGTAGAGGAAGCCCGTTTGGCCCGCGTTCACCGACGCGCGATAGGGTTCGAGGTCGGCGCACACGGCGACGGCGCCGCGCGCGGCGTACTCGAGGTAGCGCACGTCCGAGCGGCAGCGGTTGTAGTCGTTCGCCTGCAGCGGCGCGAGGCCGACGTCGATCGTCTCGAGGAAGCGCTCGTACTCGACCGGCGTGCCCGAGGGCGCGCGTTGGACGCGGTCCTGTGGCAGCGCCGCGAACGCCGCGAACGCGCCGTCGTCGCCCATGACGGCGACGTCGACGTCGGCGTGCCGCTCGAGGACGGCGCGCAGCGCGCCCGCGATCGCGCGCAGATCGTCGGCGTGCGCGCTCGTGCCGCCCCAGCCGACGACGACGCGTCCCTCGCGCCGCGGACCCGGCGTCGGCGCCTCGGGTGCGTCCCAGCGCTGGCTCGGGAACACGGCGCGCCGCGGGTTGAGCGTGCCGAAGCGCGCGTCGAGCGTGGGCGTCGCCAGTTGGAGCGCGTCGGCGTGCCGCGCGAGGTGCAGCGGCAGCCCGCGCCCGACGACGTCGCGGGCGCGCGCCGCCGTGCGCGCGCCCGGCGGCGGCGCGAGCGGGTGCGCGTTGAGCTCGTAGACCGTGAGCTTGCGCGCGCGCCGGCGCGCCTCGACGACCGGGAGCAGGTCGGGTTCGGCCGCCTCCGACAGCACGAGCACGTCGGCCTCGTCGAGCAGGCTCGCCTGCGTGAGCGCGGGCGACAGCAGCGAGCCGCTCACGACCGTGACGTGCTCGAGCTCGCCGAGCGCGCGGCACGGCTGGCGCGTCCGGTAGATCGCGTCGCGCCCCGGCGGATCGACGGCCGACTCGACGTGGACGACGAGCACCGACGAAGGCGGCGGTGGCGCCGCCCCGCTGGGCGCGCTCACGATCGCCGCGTGCCGATGGCCTGCGCCCCGCCCGTCGCGCGCTCGGCCGGCATCGCGCCCGAGAACCGGCCCTCTTCGCGCCGGAAGTCCTCGGAGAAGTAGGCGCTCATGAGGCGCGCCGCTTCCGCGGGCGCGCCGGGCGACAGGTGCGGCGCGATCGCCGCGGCGAACGCGGCCGCGCTCTCGTAGCGCTGGTTGGGATCGATCTCGAGCGCGCGGCGCACGAGATCGGCGCACGGGTCGGGCAGGGCGGCGATGCG
Organism: Polyangia bacterium; assembly: GCA_035549075.1. GTDB lineage: Bacteria > Myxococcota_A > Polyangia > Fen-1088 > Fen-1088 > DASZFV01. Next base: position 1,203 of record DASZRT010000109.1, read on the forward strand.
CGCCAACTCCTCGGCGCCCGGGCCCGTCGCCGCCTTGACGAGCAGCTCGTACGTCGTGTTGCCGCGGTAGAGCACCTCGCCCGCGAGGCAGTAGTAGATGACGAGGCCCAGCGAGCACAGGTCGGCGCGCGCGTCGACGTCGACGCCGCGCGCCTGCTCGGGCGACATGAAGCTCACGTTGCCTTTGACGACGCCGTGCTGGGTCTTCGTGACGCGGCCCTCGGCCTTGACGATGCCGAAGTCGAACAGCTTGACCTCGCCGCGCGCCGAGATGAGGACGTTGCTGGGCGAGACGTCGCGGTGGACGATGCCCAGCGGGCGGCCGCCTTCGCCGAGCTTCGTGTGCGCGTACTCGAGCGCCTTCAGCACCTCGTACGCGGCGTAGAGGACGACCGACGTGGGCAGCGCGCGGCCCTCGCGCTCGACGGCGCGCGTGGTGAAGCGCGTGAGGTCGCGGCCCAGGATGTACTCCTGCGCCATGAAGTACTCCTCGCCGACCTTGCCGAAGTCGAACACGGGGATGATGTTCGAGTGCACGAGCGACGACGCGAGGTTCGCCTCGTCGATGAACTGCGCGACGACGGAGGGCTCGCGCGACAGCTCGGCGCGCAGCCGCTTGACGACGAAGGTGCGGCGGAAGCCCTCGGCGCCGAACGTCGCCGCCGTGTAGACCTCGGCCATGCCGCCCTCGCCGAGGCGATCGAGCAGCGTGTAGCGGCCGAACTGGACGGTGTTCGACGGTCCCGTGGGCTTCGCGCCGCCGTCGGTCTGGTGAACCGCGGTCGCGGCGTTCCCCGACACCGGCCCCGTGCCCGGCATCGTGGCGCCCGCGCCGCCGGGGAGCGTGCCGGGCGCGCCCGGTGCCGAGAACATCTCCGTGCCGCCGACGCCCATGCCGACCATCGTGCTGCCCACACCGAGAGGCGGTGCCGCGCGCCGAAAGCCGAGGAACAAGATCACGAGCGCGACGAGCGCGGCCACGCCCCAGATCGCGCCCTTCGTCGTCGCGGCGGCGCTCTCGCCGTCGCGCGCGGCGGCGGCGCCGCTGCCGAACGTCCACATCCACAGGCCCGGCGCGAGCGTGCTCACCGAGGCGGCCCACGTTGCGTCGGCGGCGCCCGCGGGCGGCGCGAACAACGGTCCGCCCGCCTCGTGGCCGATCGCGCCGCGCAACAACGCGCGCTCGGGATCGGCGCCCGTCTCGATGACGGCCGTCTTCCCGTCGGAGAGCAGCACGGCTCCGCGTGCCTTCTCGGCGAGCTTGCGGACCGCCTCTTCGTCGATGGGGCGCGCGAGCACGAGCACGGGCGGCACGCGCCGCTCGGGCAGATCGATGGGCACGGCGGCGGCGGCGTAGGGCCAGCCCTTGCCCATGACGATCTCCGAGACGGCGCTCCGCTGGTCGCGCGCCTCGCGCACGAGCAGGTCCGACGCGAAGTCGGCGTTGGCCATGCCCTCGAGCACGTCGAGGCGCTCGCCCTCGAAGGCGACGGCGTAGACCTTGTAGTGGTTGCGGTAGGGCTCCCACCAGGACTCGTTGCGGAAGAGATCCTGCAGCGTCGCCGCGTCGACGTTGCCGCGCAGCGCGGCCTCGAGCCGCGGCGTCGACGCCGCGCCGTGGGCCTCGACCTTCATCTCGTTGACGTGCGCCGCGACGGCGTCGGCGGCGCGCAGGCCCGCAGCCTCGGCGGCCCGGCCCGCCTCGGCGCGCACCGAGCGGTCGCGTCCCGCGTCGACGGCGCGCGTCCCCGCCGTGGCGGCCGCCAAGGCACCGGCGGCGAGGAGCACGGCCAAAAGACGCTTCACGGCACGATTCTTCCCGCTCGACCTCGGAAGGTCAACCAAACCAACGGTGAAGCCGCTGACGGAGCGAGCGCCGTCACCCGACGGCGACACCGAACGCCGTCACCCGACGGCGGTGACGAAGAAATCAGGGCGTCGCCGCCACTTTTTCGGCGTCGGTCACCAGCTCTTCGGACGCGTGCAGGCGCGTCCATCCGAGCGTGTATTCGGAGCGCGCGTAGAGGTCGTCGTTGACGCCCGAGACCGACGAGTCGCCGCCACCACCTTCGAGGCGCGCGATCTCGATCCAGCCCACGGGCGCGCCCTTCTCCGAGTACTCGACGCGCAGCACGGTCGTGAGCTTGCCGGGGTCTTTCCCGGGCTTCTCGCCAGGCTTTTCATCCTTGCCGAGGACCTCCATGGGGAACGTGCGCCAGAGGGCGTCGTGCCAGTTCTTCGCCATCTGATCGCGCTTGTCGGGCGTCTTCACGGACGCGTAGGCGTCGGTCGAGAAGTTGTCGCGGCCGAAGTGCACGAGCTCGCGCTTCTTGCCGCCCGCCGTGATGACGATCTTGTCGAACTGCTTCGTGTCGAACGTGTGCAGGCGCGAGTCGATGAGGCGCTTGGCGTTGCCGAGCTCGTTGAGCAGACCGCGCGGCACGAGGTAGACGCGGTTGTCGCGCAGGTCGCGGAAGAAGGCCTCGCCGTTCTGCGCGTGCAGCGCGATGCCGACGTCGTACTTGTGCACGTCGCCCCGAACCGTCATCTCGAGGTGGCGCGTCGGCGCGTCGAGGCCGAGCTCGACGTACTTCGCCTTGTCGACGACGCCGAACGCGCGCGGCGAGACCAGCGGAGAGAACCGGTCGGCGAGCTTCACGGCGTCGGCGTTGCCGCGCAGGTCGCGCGGCGGCGCCGAGGGAGGCGTGGGCGGCGGCGGCGGATCGCCCGGCTTGACCGGCGAATTCTCGATCGCCTTCGGCTCGAGGTGCACCCACACCGACGTCTCGGGATCGCCCGCGCGGCGATCGAGCGCGAGGATCGTGTTCTGGTCCTCGTAGCGCACGTGCGTGACCTCGGACTTCGCGGCGTCGACCATGGCGATCTCGCCGGGCGCGCGCTCGGGTTCGCGCTGCCACGTGAAGTGCGCCGCGAGCAGGCCGATCGCGGCGAGGCCGCCTTGAATCGCTGCCGAACGGCCGGTCACGGGGCACCTCCCGTAGCGGGCGCGCCTTCGGTCGGCGCCTGGCGCGGCTCGTTCTCGGCGCGGCGCCGGCGCTTCGTCACGAGCCAGCCGATGACGAGCACGAGCACGGGCGCGAGGAAGATCGTCGAATAGAACCAGGCGATGTCTTCCTTGCGCGTGTGCGTCACGGGGAGATCGACCTCGGTCGACGACAGGCCCGAGTAGGCCTCGTCGCCCATGAGCCAGTGCATGACGTCGAGCGCGAGCAGCTCGTTGCCGGCGACGTTGATGACGTCGTCGGAGAAGCAGTCGGAGTCGGCGATCACGAAGTTGCGCGAGTTGCCCTTGACCGACGCCGCCGCGAGCTCCCACGCGCGGCGCGGCTCGTCGGGGTCGTTCTTGAAGTTGTGGTTCTTGTCCTCCCACGTCGAGTAGTGCGCCTTGATGGGCGAGTCGACCTGGATCTGGATGGGGCGACCGCGCTTGGCGTCGATCCAGCCGGCGCCCGCGAGCACGACGGGCGCGCGCTGACCGACGCGCGCGAGCGTCGTCACCGCGGGGTGCGCCGAGAACGACGAGGTCACGAGGTTGACGCGGTCGCCGTCGGTGTGGGTCTTGCGCGCGAACACCTGATCGTTCGCCAGCGTGACGTCGTGGAACTCGAGCTGCAGCGGGTCGAGGATCTCTTTGAGGTTGACGCCGTTGCCAGGGTCGAGCGCGACGAGCAGGCGGCCGCCCTTGTCGACGTAGCGGTTCACGGCCGCCGACTCGTCGGCCGAGAAGGGCCGCGTGGGGCCGATGATCGCCAGCGCCGTCGCGTCCATCGGGACGTCTTGGATCAGACCGTCCGACGCGCCGTACTCGCGCAGGTCGAGCGACTGATCCAGCAGCAGCTCGCGCAGCTTGCCGAGGCCCGAGCGCTTGTCGGTGCTGTCGACGGGCGGGTTCCACGTGCGCTCGCCGTGGCCCACGGTGAAGAACACCGACCGGTTTTGGCGGGCGATGAGCATGAGGCGCTGCTGCACCTCTTTGTCGAGCGTCTTGAGCGCGTTGCGGGCGGCCTCGAACTGCACGGGCAGGCCCAGCAGCTCGTGCCGCTTGCCGCGCACGAAGGCGAGGGTGCCGTTCGACGACACGCCGTACTCCTTCGCCTTGATGGGATCGATGTCGTAGTCGTAGTGCGTGACGGTGAGCTGCCCGGACTCCTTCGCGAGATCCTTGAGGTAGCCGTCGACCTCCTCGCGCACCTCGTTGCCGTCGGGGAAGAACGACGCGATCTCCAGCGGCTGATCCAGCGTGCGGATGATGCGCTTGACGACCTCACCCGGCCGCGACGTCCGGAAGTAGGCGAGGTCGACCTTCTTGTCGCGGTCCGACGAGACGTAGGTGATCGTGAAGACGAACACGAGCGCGCCCGCGAGGCCGAGGCCCGAGTACATCGCGTCTCTGATCCGGCCCGTCTCGATGCGCGGCGCCTTGGCGAGCTGCGCGTAGGCGAGCTCGACGAGCGCGACCGGCCACGCCGCCGCGATCCACAGCGCCGGCCACAGCGCGCCCAGCGTCGTCGCCAGCTTCGGCGAGCCGTGCTCGAGCGGCAGGTGGCCGCGCAGCGTCGGCAGGTCCGACTGGATGCAATAGAGGATGACGGCGAGGACGCCCGCGCCGTAGAGGCGCAGGATGAGCTTCTCGGCGTCGGCTCTGTCGGGCGAGGTCGCACGGAAGGCCCGCAAGCGGCCGAGCCGGCCCAGCATCGCGCCCACGATCGCCAAGAACCCGAGGACGAGGCACACCGAGCGCGACGTCGCCGCGCCGCCGATGAGGCGCTCGCCGACGAACAGCACGAGCATGCCGAGGAACCAGAGCGCCGACCAGCGCGCGCCCTTGGCGGCGCCGGGCGGGGCCTGCAGCCGCGCGTGCGCGCCCGTCAGCGCCATCGCCGCGCCTCCAGCACCCGCGTCGCCGAGAACAGCGCGAAGTACATGACGGCGAAGTAGTAGACGACGTCACGCAGGTGGATCTGCCCGGCCTGGAACGGCGGGAAGTGACGGCCGTGCAGCGCCATCGACGTGAAGACGTCGGTGAACGGCCGCTCGGCCACCTTGCCCAGCAGCCAGCACACGATCATCGCGACGACGATGCAGCCCGAGAAGATCGCCGCCAGCACCTGCGTGCGCGCGAGCGCCGAACCGAACGTGCCGATGGCGAGCGTCGCGCCGCCGAGCAAGAGCAGGCCGATGTAGCCCGCCGCCATGTGGCCGGGCGACACCTTGCCGTTCACGAAGATGAGCGCGGGCATATAGATGGTGAAGAGCGTGATGAGCCCGAGGAAGACGAACGCCGACAAGAACTTGCCGAGCACGATCTCCCAGTCTTGAACGGGAGAGGACGTCAGCAGGACGATCGTGCCCGTCTGGCGCTCCTCGGCGAGCAGGCGCATCGAGATGAAGACGCTCGCGATGATCGTCGTGCCGCTCGAGAAATAGAAGAAGAGGCTGAGGACCTCGGCCGACAGCTTGTCGGCGCCGCCGAGGGCGAAGGCGTTGAACAGCAGGCCGTCGACGATGAGCACGGCGGCGGCGATCACGTAGCCGGTCATCGAGCGCAGGTACGCCGCGAGCTCGCGGCGCGCGATGAGGAGGGTGGCGGTCATGAGGGGGGCACCTCGGGAGACGGGGCAGCGGGGCGCGATTCGTTGGTGAGCTGCAGGAAGATGTTTTCGAGGCGCGCCGACCCACGGTCGATGCGGAGGAGGTCGATGCCGTTCTCGACGAGGGCGCGCGCGATGCGCGGGCGTAGGTCGGGCGACGCGCGCAGCGACAGCGCCGCGATGCCGCCGTCGTCGCGCAGGACGGTCGCCTCGCCGACGCCCTCGATGCCGCGCACGATCGCGAGCGCGCGGTCGGCGGACGCCGCGATCTCGAGCTCGATCGTGCCGCCGCCCGCCGTGAGCCGCGCCAGGTCTTGCTCGGTGCCTTGCGCGACGATCTCACCGCGCTGGATGACGAGCAGGCGGTCGCAGGTTTGGCTGATCTCCGAGAGGATGTGGCTCGACAACAAGATGGTGTGCGCGCCGCGCAGGTCGCGGATGAGCTTGCGCATCTCGGCGATCTGCTTGGGGTCGAGGCCGCTCGTCGGCTCGTCGAGGATGAGCAGCTTGGGCCTGTGCACGAGCGCCTGCGCGACGCCGACGCGCTGCCGGTAGCCGTGCGAGAGGCTGCTGATGAGCGCGTCGTGCTTGTCGCGCACGTCGGTCTTCGCCTCGGCGTCGGCGACGGCCTGATCGACGTCCGACGCCGAGACGCCGCGCAGCCGCGCGACGAAGGCGAGGTACCGCCCGACCGTCATCTCATTATAAAGAGGCGGCGTGTCGGGCAGGAAGCCGATGCGGCGCCGAACCTCGTGCGGGTCGTGGGCGATGTCGATGCCGTCGACCGTCACGACGCCGGCCGTCGGCAGCAACACGCACCCGAGCACCTTGAGCGTCGTGCTCTTGCCGGCGCCGTTGAGCCCGAGGAACCCGATGACCTCGCCCTGACCGATGCTGAAGCTCAGGTCGAAGATCGCGGCGTGCTCGCCGTAGTACTTCGTCAGACCTTTGACTTCGATCATGAATTTTCGCGCGGCATTATGCCTGAGTTGCGCCGAAGGCAAAACTGAACAGACAGCGTAAATCCGCGCGCGTGTCCGGTTATTCCCCGCGCGTGTCGATCGCGTTGTGCTAGCCTCCGCCCCGCACGACATGTGCGGAGTCGTCGGTATCTACGGTCACCCTGAGGCGTCGAACCTCGCGTACCTCGGGCTATACGCTCTCCAGCACCGCGGCCAGGAATCCGCCGGCATCGTCGCGACGGACGGTGAGCACTTGCGGCGCGTCCGCGAGATGGGGCACGTCAACGACATCTTCACGGCGGATCGCCTCGCGCACCTGCCGGGCTTCGCGGCCATCGGCCACGTCCGCTACTCGACCGCGGGCGACTCGTCGGAGAAGAACGCGCAGCCGATCGCGGTCGAGTTCGCGGGCGGCTCGGTCGCCGTCGGCCACAACGGCAACCTCGTCAACGCGCGCGAGATGCGCGAGCGGCTCGAGGCCGACGGCGCCATCTTCTCGACGACGGCCGACACGGAGGTCATCGTCCACCTCATCGCGCGCTCGAAGGAGCACGCGCTGCCCGACCGCATCGCCGACGCGCTGTCGCAGGTGCGCGGCGCGTACTCGCTGGTCTTTCTGTCCGAAGGCCTGCTCATGGCGGTGCGCGATCCGATGGGCTTCCGGCCGCTCGTGCTCGGGCAGATCCGCAAGCCCACCGGCACGACGTGGGTCATCTCGTCGGAGACCTGCGCCTTCGAGCTCATCGGGGCCGAGTTCGTGCGCGACGTCGAGCCGGGCGAGATGATCGTCATCGACAAGGACGGTCTTCGTTCGGTGCGCCCGCTGGGCCTCCAGCCGCCGCGGCGCTGCGTCTTCGAGTGGGTGTACTTCGCGCGCCCCGACTCGACGATCGACGGGCGCAGCGTCTACCGCGCGCGCGAGCGCATGGGCCGCCGTCTCGCCGTCGAGCACCCCGTGCCGGCCGACGTCGTCATCCCCGTGCCCGACTCGGGCGTCGCCGCGGCCATCGGCTACGCGCGCCAGAGCGGCATCCCCTACGACCAGGGCCTCATGCGGTCGCACTACATGGGCCGCACCTTCATCGAGCCGTCGCAGCAGATCCGCCACTTCGGCGTGAAGCTGAAGCTGTCGCCCGTGCGCGAGGTGCTGAACGGCAAGCGCGTGGTCGTCGTCGACGACTCGATCGTGCGCGGCACGACCTCGCGCAAGATCGTGGGCATGATCCGCGCCGCGGGCGCGACCGAGGTCCACATGCGGATCAGCTCGCCGCCGACGGTGGGCCCGTGTCACTACGGCATCGACACGCCGACGCGCGAAGAGCTCATCGCCTCGCACAACTCGGTCACGCAGATCCGCGACTTCGTCGCCGCCGATTCGGTCGGCTACCTGTCGCTGCCCGGGTTGTACGAATCGGTCGACGGCAAGAACGGCGCCGTGGGCGCTCTCGACGCCGCGGCGACGCCCGGCGCCAAGGGCTTCTGTGACGCGTGCTTCTCGGGTAACTACCCGATCGACCCGGAGCCCCCCGGCCGCCCGCGCCAGCTCCGTCTGATTAACGCCTGAAGCGGCTTTGCGTTTGGGCGCGATGCCGTGTCCAATTGAGGGCCGATGGCCATGATCTCTTCGTCCGTCACGGCCGTGACGGAGCGACTGCATGACGCGGACGAGCTCGATGCGAAGCTCGCGAAGCTTCGCGAGCTCTGCCCGCGCGCTCAGATCGATCGTTACCTGCGCGCGCTGCCGAGCTTCGGTGAGCGCGCCGTCGTGTTCCCGGGCGCCGCGGTCGTCGGGGACGTGCGGCTCGGCGACGACGTGTCGATCTGGTACGGCGCGGTCGTGCGCGGCGATCTCTCGCCCATCACGATCGGCGCGCGCACGAACATCCAGGACGGCACGGTGATCCACGTCGCCGATGACAACGGCTGCGAGATCGGCGAGGACACGATCGTCGGGCATCGCGCGATGTTGCACGCGTGTCGGATAGAGGCGGGGTGCTTGATTGGAATGCAGTCGACGATCCTCGACGGCGCGGTCATCGGCCACGGCTCGGTCGTGGGCGCGGGCGCGCTCGTGACGTCGCGGACGGTGATCCCGCCGCGCAGCCTCGTGCTCGGCGCTCCGGCGCGCGTCGTGCGCACGCTCGAGGAAAAGGACGAAGGTTTTCACCGCGCGATGGCTCAGAAATACGTTCGCTTGAAGGAGAACTATCGATGCGACGCTCTGCGAATCACGGGTTGAACGTCCTGTTCGTCGCGCTCGCGCTCGTCGCGGGCGCATGTGGCAGCGCCAGCAGCGGCGCGCCGTCAGGTGGGGGCGGAAACGGCGGTTCGGGCGGCACGTCGGCGACCGGCGGCACGTCGGCAACCGGCGGCGCGGGCGGGACATCGGCAACGGGCGGAACGGGTGGCGCGCTCCCCGACGTCGGCACCGTCAGCTACTACAAGGACGTGGCGCCCATCATCGGCGCGCACTGCTCGGGCTGCCACGTCGACGGCGGCATCGCGCCGTTCCCGCTCACGACCTACGCCGAGGTGATGCCCTACGCGAGCGACATCGCCGGCGTGACGTCGATCCGCTACATGCCGCCGTGGCCGCCCTCGCTGGATTGCGGCACCTTCCGCGACGCGCGCGTGCTCTCCGCCACTGAGATCGCCGTCTTCGGCGCGTGGTCGAAGCAAGGCGCGCCCGAGGGCAACGCCGCCGACGCCAAAACCGTCACGCCCATGGGAGACAACCTCGGCACGCCGAGCGTGACGCTCGATCCCGGCGTCGCGTACACGCCTAACGCGCAGCTCACCGACGACTATCACTGCGTGCTCATCGACCCGAAGCTGGCGGCGGCGCAGGATCTCATCGGGTTCAACATCCACCCCGACTCGTCGGCGACCGTGCACCACGTGATCCTGTTCTCCGTGCCGTCCACCAAAGTCGCCGCGGCACAGGCGGCCGATGCCGCCGAAGCGGGCAACGGCTGGACGTGCTTCGGTGGCTCTGGCGTCGACGGCACGCCCACGATCGCCGGTTGGGTGCCGGGCTCGGGCGCGACGGCGTTCCCGCCACCCACGGGCATTCACCTCGACGCGGGCACGCAGATCATCATGCAGGTCCACTACAACCTGCTGAACGCCGGCGGGAAGAGCGTCAGCGATCGCACGAAGGCCGACCTGTTCTATGCGGCGTCACCGATCCCCGTGCTCAAGCGCGCCGCCATCAGCGCCGTGCTCAACACGACGTTCTCGATCCCGCCCGGCGTGATGTCTCAGACCGTCGCCGCCGACCTTCCGATCAAGGCCAACTACGATCTGTGGGGCGTCGTGCCGCACATGCACCTGCACGGCACGCAGATCCACGTCGACATCCAGCACGCCGACGGGACGACGACCTGCGCCGTCGACATCCCCGCGTGGAGCTTCCACTGGCAGCAGTTCTACTACTACCAGAGCGCCATCAAGGTGAAGTCGGGCGACAACATCCACCTCACGTGCACCTACGACAACTCGGCGACCAACCAGCCCGTCGTCGACGGCGTCGTGCAGCCGCCCGCGACGTTGCACTGGGGCGAGAAGACCACCGACGAGATGTGCCTCAACTACCTTTACTTCACGCTGACGAATCCGCTCGAGTCGCCTTAGCGCGCGCGGCGCGATCTGCTACATTGCCGCGCCATGGAAATCGGTCCGCTGCGCGAGCGCCTGTCGAAGCTGGAGAGCCGCCTGGAGATTCTCCGGGGGCATCTTTGACATCGCCGGCAAACGACTGCGCATAGCGGAGCTCGACGACCAGTCGTCGGCGCCGGAGTTCTGGAACGAAGCCGAGAAGGCCAAGGTGCTCATGCGTGAGCAGGGCCAGCTCAAGGGCGTCGTCGAGGGCTTCGACGCGCAGATGAAGGCCACCGAGGACGCCAAGCTCTTCATCGAGATGGCCACGGAGGCCAAAGACGACGACGCGGCCCGAGAGGCCGACGGCACGCTCACGGCGTCCGAGGCCGCCGTCACCAAGATGGAGTTCGCGCGCATGCTGTCCGGTCCGTACGACCAGAACGGCGCGCTCGTGAGCATCAACGCCGGCGCCGGCGGCACCGAGTCGCAAGACTGGGCGCAGATGCTGCTGCGCATGTACACGCGCTGGGCCGAGCGCCGCGGCTTCAAGATCGAGTCGCTCGATCTTCAGGCCGGCGACGAGGCAGGCATCAAGAGCGCCACGATCCTCATCAACGGCGAGTGGGCTTACGGCTGGCTGCGCGCCGAGGCGGGCGTGCACCGGCTCGTGCGCATCTCGCCTTTTGATTCAGCCAAGAGAAGGCACACGTCGTTCGCGAGCGCGTTCATCTACCCGGACATCGACGAGACCATCAAGATCGAGATCGACGAGAAGGATCTACGCGTCGACGTCATGCGCTCGGGCGGCGCCGGCGGCCAGCACGTCAACAAGACCGAGTCGGCCGTGCGCCTCACGCACATCCCGACGGGCATCGCTGTCCACTCGGACCAAGAGCGCTCGCAGCACAAGAACCGCGCCGTCGCGATGCGCATCCTCAAAGCCAAGCTCTTCGAGGTCGAGCAGAAGAAGCAGGAAGAGAAGATGGGCAACATCCACGCCCAGAAGAAGGCCATCGAGTGGGGCTCGCAGATTCGCTCGTACGTCCTCGCGCCCTACAAGATGGTCAACGACCACCGCACGGGCATCAAGGACAGCGACGTCGACGGCGCGCTCGACGGCGACCTCGACCGCTTCATGATCGCGCGGCTCCTGCAGCTCGCGGGCGACCCTTCGGCGGCGCCGCTGCCGCCCGCCGGGGGCACTGACGAAGACGACATTTAGGTGACGTTCTGTGGAGAAATGGTCGCGTTCGCTGTGAGAACGCGTAGTTGCAACTTTCACGTCTGTTGAGAACCTGTGGGTCTGCATGGCTGATGAACGAGAGCTGATCGCCGAAAGAGAGAAGAAAGTCGCCGAGCTGCGCGCGCGCGGCGTGAACCCGTACGCCAACGGGTTCGTGCCCACGCACACGACCGGGGAGATCGCCGCGAAGTTCGTCGGCGCGAAGCTCCCGGAGTCGGACGCTCCCCCCGTCAAGGGCGCGCCGCCGACGCTGCTGTCGCCAGAGCGCTTCCGCGTCGCGGGCCGTATCGTGCAGATGCGCGACTTCGGCAAGGCGACGTTCGTGAAGCTCAAGGACCGTGGGGGCGAGCTGCAGGTGTGGATGCGCAAGGATCTCGTGGGCGACGCCGCCTGGGAGATCTGGGCCTTCGCCGAGCGCGGCGACTTCATCGGCGCCGAGGGCGGCGTCACGATCACGAAGACGGGCGAACTCACGATCGTCGCCGAGAAGTTCCAGCTGCTCACGAAGTCGACGCGGCCGCTGCCCGAGAAGTTCCACGGGCTGTCGGACCAGGAGATTCGCTACCGCCAGCGCTACGTCGACCTGGTCGTGAACCCCGAGGTGCGCGAGGCGTTCTTGAAGCGCAACGCCATCGTCCGCGGCGTGCGGCGGTTCCTCGACGCGCGCGGCTTCATCGAGGTCGAGACGCCGATGATGCACTCGATCGTCGGCGGCGCCGCGGCCAAGCCGTTCAAGACGCACCACAACGCGCTCGACCTCGACCTCAACATGCGCATCGCGCCCGAGCTGCACCTCAAGCGGCTCGTCGTGGGCGGCATCGACCGCGTCTACGAGATCGGCCGCAACTTCCGCAACGAAGGGCTGTCGCGCCAGCACAACCCCGAGTTCACGATGCTCGAGTTCTATCAGGCCTACGCGACGTACGACGATCTGATGGCGCTCACCGAGACGCTGTTCCAGGAGCTCGCGCGCGAGGTCGCGGGCGGCGAGCGAATCACCTACCAGGGCCAGAACGTCGACCTCGGCTCGCCCTGGCCGCGCGTCCCGATGAAGGACGCGATCGTGTGGGCGTCGACGAACGGCCTCATCCCGCGCGGCCTCGAGCGCGCCGTGCTCGACGACGACAAGGCGCTCGTCGCGTGGCTCGACTCGGTGGGACTGCTGGCGCGCGGCGACGAGCTGGGCGTCATCCTGCGCAAGGCCGACAGCCACGGCGAGCGTGTGGGCGCGCTGTTCGACCAAGCCGGCGAGAAGGCGCTGCCCGCCGATCGCCCGACGTTCGTGACCGAGTACCCGGCCGAGACGTCGCCGCTGTCGCGCCGCAACGACGCCGACCCGACGCGCGTCGATCGCTTCGAGCTGTTCATCGTGGGCCGCGAGCACGCCAACGCCTTCTCGGAGCTGAACGACCCGGCCGATCAGCGCGCGCGCTTCCAGCGCCAGGTCGACGCCAAGGCCAAGGGCGCCGACGAGACGATGGACTACGACGAGGACTACTGCCGCGCGCTCGAGTACGGCCTGCCGCCGACGGCGGGCGAGGGCATCGGCATCGATCGCCTCGCCATGTTGCTGACCGACCAGCCGTCGATCCGCGATGTCATCCTGTTCCCGCTCATGCGGCCCGAGCGCGACGAATAGGCTAGAAGGATCTCGTGCTGGCGCCAGGCTTCGAATGGTTCGTGGCGTGGCGCCACCTGCGGGATCCCGAGCGCCGCTCGCGCCGGTTGTTGAAGCTGGGCGTCGCGGTCGCGCTCTTGTCGGCGATCGCGCTCGTCGTCGTCGCGGTCGCGACGCGCCACGAGCACACGTCGGTCGTCGGCGCGACCGACTGGTCGCCCGCGAAGCTCACGACGGCGCACGTGCTCGCCAACGTGAAGACGGGCGCCTCGATCGGCCTCGCCGTGGGCGCGCTGCTGACGTTCCTCGGGGTGCTCTTCGCCGAGTTCACCGTGTTCACGGCGATCTCGATCTTCGGCGTGTTCCTGGGAACGAGCGCGCCCATCCTCGCGCTGTCGGTGATGTCGGGCTTCGAGGCCGACCTCAAGACGAAGATCCGCGCGACCAAGGCCGACGTCGTCGTGAGCACGCGCGACGACGCGCCCTTCACGGGCTGGGAGGCCATTCAAGAGCGCGTCGAGGCCGTGCCCGGGGTCGCGGCGTCGATGGCCTACCTCGAGTCCGAGGTCATCATCAAGCACGTCACCAACCCCGCCGGCATGGGCATCATCCTGCGCGGCATCGATCCCGCGCGCGCCGGCAAGGTGCTCGACCTCGCGCGCACGATGCCGAAGGGCGAGGGCAAGGTCGAGTGGCTCGACCACCCCGACGAGATCCCGACCGAAGAGGCCGACCTCGTCGACCCGCCGCGCGCGGATCCCGACGCCAAGGACAAAGCCAAGGACGACGACGCCGAAGACGAGAAGCCGCGCGAGCGTCCGCACCGCCCCTTGCGTCCGGGCATCCTGCTCGGCGACGAGCTCTACGCGCGCACGCTGCGCGTCTACTTGGGCAGCGATGTCGACGTCGCGTGCCCCATGTGCGGCCTCGGCCCCATGGGCCCCATGCCCAAGCTGAAATCGTTCCGCGTCGCCGGCCACTTCTACACGGGCATGTACGAGTTCGACTCGAAGCTGGCCTACGTCTCGCTGGCCGAGGCGCAGAAGTTCCTGGGAATGCCCGGCGAGATCACGGGCATCGAGGTCCACACGCGCACGCCCGAGATGGCCGTCGACGTCGCCACCGAGATCGCGCGCCGCCTCGGCCCCGCCTACGAGGTCCGCTCGTGGGAGGAGCTCAACAAAGGTCTCTTCGCCGCGCTCAAGGTCGAGAAGGTCGGCATGTTCGTCGGCCTCGTCTTCATCCTGCTCGTCGCCTCGTTCTCGGTGATCTCGACGTTGCTCATGCTCGCGACCAAGAAGGGCCGCGAGATCGCCATCCTCAAGTCGATGGGCGCGCAGAGCCGCGCCGTCCTCAAGATCTTCGTCGCCGAGGGCCTCTACATCGGCTTCCTCGGCATGGGCCTCGGCCTGCTCACGGGCATCGGCGGCTGCATCGCGCTGTCGCGCTGGGGGCTGCCGCTCGATCCCGACATCTATTACATCCAGAAGCTGCCCGTCGTGATGCGCGGCAGTGAGATCGCGCTCATCTGCCTGGCCGCCGTGGGTCTGTGCTGCCTCGCGACGCTGTACCCCGCATGGCTCGCCTCGCGCACGCAGCCCGTCGAAGGCCTCCGCTACGATTGATCACAGCAGGTCGACGGCGCGCATGGCCACGTCGTGCGAGCCGCGAACGGCGACGACGATGATGGCGCATTGCTCGGTCGCCGAGGACTGCGGACGAAAGTGCGCGGGCGCGAACGAGATCGCGACCGTCTTCGCGCTGAGCAACCGCTTGGGGACCTCGAACGGATGCCCCACCGTGCAGTCGAGCACCCACGCGTCGACGTCGTCGGTGGCGTAGGCTTCGCCGCCCCAGAGCCCGCCCGCGCGCAAGGCCTCTCCCGCCGAGAGCACGCCCGCTTGCAGGCTCGCCGCGATCGGTTCGAGCGATCGCTCGAGCTTCGGCGCGGCGCCATGGCCGCCCGCGAGAGCGTCGACGAACACCTTGGCGGCGCGCGCGTCGTCGTCGTGGTTGGCGAGGACGGGAACACCCGGCTCGTCGGGCCAACGGAGGGACGCGCAACCTTCCAGGCTCGCCGTCAAGAGCGCGAGCGTGGCGAGCCGGAGAACCTGGGTCGTCGAAGGAACGCGGCTGAGATGGTTCATGGCGAGCGTCGACTACAGCAACGTCGGTGCCACCCGGCTGACGCGCGCGCGGCAAGGCCTTCGACGTCGCGTCGTCGGGTCTCCGTCGGCGTGGAGAGGTTCGCGGCGCCGACATTCCGACGCGGCTCGACGGCGGGGCGCACCTGCGACGTGCGCGCCGTCGCGCTCACCTTGGCCATCGCCGGGCAACCCTTACGAAATCCGTCGAGTCACAGGGCCATGGCGTCGTTGACACCCGTGGGTGCGCCGACTAATTTGGCGACCCCGATGTCGAATCCGACGACGCCGGCGCCCGCGGCGACGCGGACGCCATCGCCCTTTGGCGCCGCGGCGATCGACGTTCCCGCCGCCGACCGCCGCGGCGGCGCGCGCGTCGTCGTCCAGGGGCTCACGAAGGAGTTCGTCCACGGCGGCGTCCTCATCCCCGTGTTGCGCGGCCTGACGTTCGAGCTGCGCCCCGGCGAGATCGCCTCGGTCGTCGGCGCCTCGGGCGTCGGCAAGTCCACGCTCTTGCAGGTGCTGGGCACGCTCGACACGCCCACGGCCGGCACGATCACCTTCGACGGGGTCGACGTCACGTCGATGAGCGCGGCGCGCGTCGCCGAGTTCCGCAACCGCGAGATCGGCTTCGTCTTCCAGTTCCACCACCTCTTGCCCGAATTCACGGCGCTCGAGAACGCCATGATGCCGGGGCTCATCATGCGGCTGCCGCGCGCGGCGTGCGCCGAGCGGGCGGCGGCGATCCTCGCGCGCCTCGGCCTCGGCCACCGCCTCACGCACCGGCCCGGCGAGCTGTCGGGCGGCGAGCAGCAGCGCGTCGCGCTCGGGCGCGCGCTGCTGCTGCGCCCGCGCCTGCTGCTGGCCGACGAGCCCACGGGCAACCTCGACATGAAGACGGGCCGCGAGATGCACGAGCTGTTCTTCGAGCTGTCGAGCGAGCTCGGCACGACGATCCTCATCGTCACGCACAACGACGAGCTGGCGGCGCGCACGCCGCGCCGCATGCGCATGGCCGACGGCCTCATCGTCGAGGGAGCGTAGCCCCGACCCGATGATCCCGTTCCGCCGCCCCCGCCAGCTCGTGCTCTTCGCCTTCGCGTTCCTCGCGGTCGTCGTCGCGCGGCCCGCGCGCGCCGAAGACCCGCCCGCCGCGCCCAGCCGCGAAGCCAAATCAGACGAAGCCAAATCGGACGACGCCAAATCGGACGACTCGAAGTCCGACGATTCGAAATCGGACGACGCCAAGGCCGCGCCCGCGGCGCCGTCGCTCACCGTCACGAAGCTGCAGTTCCGCGGCAACCGCAAGGTCGAGGACGACGCCATCAAGGTCAACCTCAAGACCGCGCCCGGCGAGACGCTCACGCAAGAGATGTTGCGCGACGACATCCACGCCATCTGGAAGATGGGCTACTTCGAGGACGTCCAGGTCGAGGTCAACGACGTCCAGAACAAGACTGGCAAAGACGGCGCGCCCGGCGGCGCGGTAGTCGTCTTCGTCCTGCGCGAGAAGCCCGCCATCAACAAGATCTACGTCGCGGGCGCTCAGGAAGTCGCGCTCACGAAGATCAACGAGGTCCTCGACATCAAGAAGGACCAGATCCTCGACCTCGCGAAGCTCAAGAAGAACGTGGAGAAGATCAAAGATCTCTACGTCGAGAAGGGCTTCTACATGGCGGAGGTCACGTACGAGCTCAAGCGCAACACGCCCGCCGAGGTCGACGTCTGGTTCCGCGTGACCGAGAATGCCAAGGTCGAGGTGCGCCGCGTGAACTTCGTCGGCAACCACGCCGTGACGGACGCTGACCTGCGCGACGTCATCTCGACGCGCGAGGGCAGCCTGCTGTCGATCCTCACGTCGGCCGGCACGTACCGGGAGGACGTCTTCCAGCGCGACCTGCTGCTCATCCAGGCCCACTACTGGGATCGCGGCTACGTCCAGGTCAAGGTCGGCAACCCGCTCGTCGAGCTGTCGCCCGACAAGCAGTCGATGTACATCACGATCTCGATCGAGGAAGGGCCGCAGTACACGCTCGGCAGCGTCGACGTCACGGGCGACCTGCTCGAGTCGAAGGCGTTCTTTCTGTCGCGTGTCTCGGTGAAGCCGGGCGAGATCTTCAACCGCTCGAAGCTGTCCGACGACCTGCAGCGGCTCACCGACTACTACAAGGACAAGGGCTACGCCTACGTCAACGCGTCCCCTGCGACGCCCGTCAACGAGAAGACCCGCACCGTCGACGTCGTCTTCGAGATTCAGAAGGGCGAGCTCGTCACCTTCGAGCGCATCAACATCCGCGGCAACGCCAAGACGCGCGACAAGGTCATCCGCCGCGAGCTGCGCATCATCGAGGGCGAGCCCTACAACCAGTCGCTGCTCGACTACTCGAAGCGCCGCGTGAACGCGCTCGGCTACTTCGAGAAGGTCGACATCTCGACGAAGCGCGGCTCGTCCGACGACAAGATGGACGTCAACGTCGAGGTCACGGAGCGGCCCACGGGCACGTTCCAGATCGGCGCCGGCTTTTCATCGGTGGAAAACTTCATCGCCCAGGCGCAGATCTCGCAGAACAACCTGCTGGGCCGCGGCCAGCTGCTCACGCTGCAGGCGCAGCTGTCGAGCCTGCGCCAGCTGTTCTTGCTGCAGTACCAAGACCAGTACTTCCTCGACACGAACTGGACGTTCGGCTTCAACCTCTTCAAGCAGGACCGCTACCTGTTCTCGTTCACGCGCCGCTCGAAGGGCGCGAGCCTCACGTGGGGCTACCTGCTGGCCGAGGACCTGCGTCTGTTGCTGACGTACACGCTGGAGGACGTCAGCGTGTCGACGTCGGGCTTCCGCGGCCTGCTCTCGGGCGCGGCGATCCAGACGACGCCCGTCGGCCTCATCGCCAACCTGCTGCGCTCGGGCGTGACGTCGTCGGGCCGCGCGCTCTTGTCGTACGACTCGCGCGACAACCGCATGTTCCCGACGAAGGGCTGGTACAACACGCTGTCGGCCGAGGTCGCCGACCACTTCCTGGCGTCGGAGAACGTGTTCACGCGCTACGAGGGCGTCGCGCGCTTCTTCTACCCGATTTGGGGCCCGTTCGTGCTGCGCCTCAAGGGCGAGGCCGGCCTCATCGCGAGCCGCGACGACCGCGGCGTGCCGATCTTCGAGCGCTACTTCGTGGGCGGCATCTACGACGTGCGCGGCTTCGCGCCGCGCTCGCTCGGCCCGTACATCCTCGCGCTCAACGAGCAGGCGCCCGACGCGGCGACGCGCCCGTTCCTCGTCGGCGGCAACATGCAGGTCATCGGCAACGCCGAGATCGAGTTCCCGATCTTCGACAAGGTCGGCATCCGCGGCGTCGTGTTCACCGACTTCGGCAACGCCTTCAACCTCGAGCGCTACTACTGCCAGAACGAGCGGCCCGCGGGCGTCGACCCGACGCAGGACCCGTGCAAGACGCCGCTCGATCTGAACGCCTACCGCGCCAGCTGGGGCTTCGGCTTCCGTTGGTTCTCGCCCATCGGCCCGCTGCGCTTCGAGTGGGGCGTGCCGTTCCGCACGTTGCCGGGCGAGCAGCCGATCGTCTTCGAGTTCACGATCGGCAATTTCTTCTAATTTTTTCTTGAAATCTGCTAATCAAGGCGCCGGTAAGGAGAGCCCATGTCGATGTCCCGTTTGTCCCAAGTCGCGTTGTTCCTGGCCGTGTCGCTCGTCGGAACCAAGGTGTTCGCCGAGGAGCTGAAGCTCGGTTACGTCGATCTGCAGCGCGCGCTCAGCGAGACGGACGACGGCCGCAAGGCCAAGGCGAACCTCAAGAAGATCTTCGACCAGAAGCAGAAGGAGCTCGACGAGCAGCAGGAGGACATCAAGAAGGCCATCGATGACCTCGACAAGAAGCGCACGCTGCTGCCGGCCGACAAGGTCCACGACAAGGAGGTCGAGATCCAGGGCCGCATGCAGAAGGTGCAGCAGGCTTACCTGCGCCACCAGCAGGATCTGCAGGCCAAGGAGCAAGAGGCCACGAGCAAGATCTTCGAGCGCATGAACAAGATCCTCGGCAAGATCGCCATCGCCGAGAACTTCACGATGATCCTCGACAAGACGCAGGGCGGGATCGTGTTCGCGAAGCCGCACCTCGACCTGACGAACGATCTCATCCGCCGCTACAACAACGGCGAGGGCGCGGACGCGGGCGGCACGGCCGCGAAGACGCCGGCCCCGGCCCCCAAGAAGTAGCGATGCCCGCGCTCGACATCCGCGCGATCGAGCGGATCCTCCCGCACCGTTACCCGTTCCTGCTCGTCGACGCCGTCGACGAGATCGGGGACGAGCGCATCGTCGCGCGCAAGAACGTGACGCGCAACGAGCCGCACTTCGAAGGTCACTTCCCGGGCCACCCGGTGATGCCGGGTGTCCTCATCATCGAGGCGCTCGCGCAGGCGGGCGCGCTGTACGCCGCGAACATCGTGAAGTTCGACCCCGCGAAGCAGGTCATCTACTTCATGGCGATCGACAAGGCGAAGTTCCGCAAGCCGGTCGTGCCAGGCGACGTGCTTCGTCTCGAGGTGACGCCGCTGCGCAAGGGCGGCGCGATCTGGAAGATGCGTGGCGAGGCCAAGGTCGGCGAGAGCGTCGTCGCCGAGGCCGAATTCATGGCGTCGATTCAACCCCGTCCATCTGAACCGGCCGACGCGACCGCGCAGGGGTGAGAGCGCGATGCGGTCGGCGCGCGCGGTTGCGATCGGCTTCGCGATCTCGCTCGCGGCGTGCCACCGGACGGCGCTTCCGCCCAAGCCTGACGGCGCCGCGGTGGTCACGACCGAGACGCCCGTGCCCGGCGACGTTCCGCTCGCTCCCGAGGTCGAGCCGAACGACACGCTCGCGACGGCACAGAAGGTCGCGCTCGACGCGACCCTCGCGGGCGGCGTCGCGGGCTCGCTGCACGAAGGGCAGGGCAAGGCGCGCGACACGGACCTCTTTCGCCTCGACGTGCCCGCACCTGCGGGCGCGCCGACGCCACCTCCCGCGCCGCGCGATGCGACGGCCGACGCCGCGGGCGCGCCCTCCGTACTTCGTCGCGCGTTGCGCGTCGACGTGAAGCCCGCCGACGGCGTCGCGGTCTCCTTCGAGGCGCTCGACGATCAAGGCCAGGCGCTCGCGGCCACGGGCGCGGGCCAGCCGGGCGAGGCGCTCGCGCTGCCGAACGTCGCCGTCACGCCCGGCGTCTATTATCTTCGCCTGCGCGCCGCGCCCGCTGTTCCCGGTGCCGGCGGCGCGGGCGGGAGCGCCACGGCGTCGTACCGTCTCACCGTCCACATCGGCCCGCTCGAGGCCGGCGCCGAGGTCGAGCCCAACGGCAAGGCCGCGATCGCCACCGACCTCGCCGTGCCGGGAGAGGCGGTGGGCTTTTACGGCTGGCGCCACGACCAGGACTGGTTCCGCGTGCCGACGGCCGGGCTCGCCGAGGGCAGCGTGCTCGGCGCCGACCTCGACCCCGCGCCCGGCGTGACGGCGTCGCTGCTCGTCTTCGACTCGGTCGAGCAAAAGTTGACCGAGGTGCGCGGGCGCAAGGAAGAGCGCGTCGCCTTGCGCAGCGTGCGTGTCCCGACGGGCGAGCCCTACGTCTACGTCGTCGTGCGCGCCGACGCCGGCTGGAACGCCGATGCGCGCTACGCCCTGCGCCTGACGTCGGGCCTGCCCGAGGCCGGCGCCGAGATCGAGCCCAACGACGACACGGCGCACGCGCAGGCCGTCGCCGACGTCGCCGAGGGTGGGGCCATCACCGTCGCGGGCCACCTGGGCCGCGGTGACGTCGACGTGTTCCGCTACGCGGCGACGATCCCCGTCGAGCTCGACGTCGAGGTCGCGCCGCCCGAGCGGGTCGACGTCAAGCTCGAGGTGCTGCGCCCCGACGGGACGGTGCTCGCGAAGTCGGACACGGGCAAGCGCCGCGAGTCCGAGCACCTGCCCAACGTCTTCGTGCCGGGCGGCGCGGCGTTCATTCGCTTGTCGGCGGCCAAGGGCGACGGCAACGCCGACGAGCCGTACCGCCTGTCGATCGCCGTCCACCCGCCCGAGCCGGGCGCAGAGCGCGAGCCCAACGACGCGCTCGCGACCGCGACCGAGCTGCCGCCGGGCGCCGTCGGGGGCGGCCTGATCGCCCCGCGCGGCGACGTCGACTTCTGGCGCGCCGCCGCGCCGCCCGACGCCCAGGGCAACGTCAACGTCAGCGTGGGCGGCGTGCCGGGCGTCCCGCTCGACGTGCACGTGCGCGCGACGGGCGGCGAGGAGCTCGGCCGCTTCGCCGTCGCCGCCGGCGCGCCCGCGGGGGCGAACGTCATCGCGACGGGCGGTCAGCCTTGCTGCGTCGTCGAGGTGCGCGCCGCCAATGCCAAAGCGGCGGCGAACCCGCGCGACCGCTACTCGCTCGCGGTCGGCAAATGAGAAGGCGCGGCGCGGCCGCGATCCTCTTCGTGCTCGGCTGCGCGTCGCGCGGTGCCGGGCCCTCGGCGACGGCCGCGGCGTTCGGCGCCGCCGTCGAGCGCGGCGACGCGGCCGCCGCCTACGCGCTGACGTCGGCCGACTACCGCGCGCGCGTGCCGCTGGCCACCTTCGCGGCCGAGCTGCAAGACGGCGGCGCGGCGATGCGCGACGCAGGCCGCGCCCTGCGAGAAGGCAGGTCGCCTCCGCGCGCCGAGGTCGATCTCGGCCACGGCGAGGCGCTCGGCTTGGTCGAGGAGGGCGGCGCCTGGCGCGTCGACGGGCCGCTCGAGCCGTGGAGCCAGCGGACGCCGCGCGCCGCGCTCCGGACCTTCGTGCGCGCCCTCGAAGCGAAGCGCTACGACGTCGTCCTGCGCCTCGTGCCGGCGCGCGCGCGCCCCGGCGTCACCGTCGAATCGTTGCGCCTCTACTGGGAAGGACCGTCCGCGGCCGACAACGCGCAGCTGGTGTCGCGCCTGCGCGCCGCGCTCGGGTCCCCGATCGTCGAGGAGGGCGCGGCGGCGCGCATGCCCTACGGAGAGCGCGACGAGGCGCGGCTCGTGCGCGAGGACGGTCTCTGGAAAATCGAGGATCCAGATTAACAATCGCGCAGAACGACGCGAGATTACGTCGCTTTGAGCCGCTTTTAGGTTTGCG
Source organism: Polyangia bacterium (assembly GCA_035549075.1). Taxonomy (GTDB): domain Bacteria; phylum Myxococcota_A; class Polyangia; order Fen-1088; family Fen-1088; genus DASZFV01. The sequence continues at coordinate 23,508 of DASZRT010000109.1, forward strand.
TCGAAAACTGACGATCTTGACTATGACGGGCGGATATTGCACGCCTTTAGCTAGAGGTCGTCGTCGATGCTCGAACCCTGGATCATCGAACAGATTCGACGCCGCGAGGAAGAAGAGCGGCGCCGAAACGAGCGACCTCAGCTCGAGATCCCGATGGGCGACGAGCGCTGGCGCCGCCGGCCCGACGACGACGCCGAGGACGAGCGCCGTCGTCGACAAGAGGAAGACGAGCCCGAGCCCGAGGGCGGACCACGCGGCGTCGTCATCATAGACATGCGCGGGTGAGACTCCGCCGGCTCCGCCTCATCATTCGTCACATCTCGCCGGAGGACTCGTCTCGGGTGAGGGCGTGGTGCATCCCGCGGAACGGGTCCTGTCAGCTCGGCGATCCCTTCCCACTGAACTTTTTTTCGGGCCTCGAGGGACTCGAGCTCGTCGTTGCGAGCGGACGAATCCCCATGGACTCGCGAAAAAAAGCTTCAGCGGGCCCCTTCCCTCACTGCCACCCGTTCCACGGGCTACACCCCGCCGACAACACGATCCGATCGTCTAGATATGAATCCGTCATAGCCGGATCGACTTTGGCGGGATCGGCCGCTCGCATCGGCGGCGGGAAGCAAGCGGGAACGGGTGACGCGGAGGGGGGGGACCCCGATGAGACTTTTTCCCGAGGCAGTCCATGGGGATCAGCCGCCGGTTGATCAGGGCACCAGAACCACGACGGTAACCGAGGGAAAAAGGCTCAGCGGGGAGGACCCCGCAGCGGCAGGACCCGTTCCCGCGAGCGCCCGCCGCCCGACAAGAGAA
>DASZRT010000110.1:0-42983 GCA_035549075.1 Polyangia bacterium
GGCGCGACCTCGGCGGGCGTCGCGGGGGGCGGCGGCGGCGGCTCGGCGCACGCGACAGCCAACAAGAGGAGCAGGGCGGGGGCTTTTTTGATCGTCATGGCGAGTCCAGGGAGGCCAACGAGTCAGCGACGGCTCGACCTGCGGCGGCGCCGGCGCGCGCCGCTTCGTCGGGCCCATGGTAGCCGGTGACGTCGCCCACGGCGAAAACACCCGGGGCGCTCGTCGCGTACGCGTCGTCGACCAGCGCGACGAAGCCACCGCGCGCGGGCTCGAGGCGCACGCGCGCGCCATGCTGGCGCGGCAGCTCGGACGCGGGCGCGGGCAACGTCGCGATCGCGACGAGGTCGCCGGCGAGCTTCCGTTCACGGCCCGTGGCTCCCGCGACGACGAGGCCGCGCACGCGCTGCGTGCCCCGCGCCGCGACGACGCGCTCGCGCGCGAGCTCGACCACCTCGACCTCGACGCCGGCTTCCTTCAAGCCACGCGCGAGCGGCGCCGCCGTCGAGGCGCCGCCGTCGACGAGCAGCACGCGACCGTCGACGGGCACGGGCCGCACGCCCCAATGAAACGCGAGCCGCCCGCACGCGCGCGCCGAGACGACGCCGGGGCGATCGTTGTCGGCGAACGGCAGGTTCTGATCGTAGGCGCCCGTCGCGTAGAGCCAGCGCCGCGCCGTCACGCGCCGCAAACCATCTTCGGTCGCGACGGCGAGGACGTTCTCCTCGGGATAGAAGGCGAGGGCGGTCGCACCCGAGACGAGCCGCGCGCCCGCCTTCGAGGCTTCGCTCGCGAGCGCCGCGGCGCGCGTCGTGCCGCCGGGCAAGCTCAGCAGCGATCCGCCCGGCGTCGGCTGCTCGTCGAAGAGCGCGACGCGCGCATCGGGTCGCGCCTCGATGACGGCGCGCGCCGCCGCTAAGCCTGCCGGCCCGCCGCCGACGATGCAGACGTCCAACGCTTCGTCGACCGCCTCCGGAAACGACGCCGGCGCCGCTTCGGGCAACGTGCCCGAGCCACCCATCTCGCGCACGAGCTTGAGGAAGAGCGCGTTGCCGACGCGCGTGCCCGTCATGAGCGTGTGGTGGTCCATGCCGCCGGGGAACAGCCAGTCGGCCGCCGTGAGCAGGTCGACGTCGGCGCTCGGGAAGGCGTTCTGCCGCTCGCAGCGCAGGCCCTCGCGCGCCGGCACGGCGCAGGCGCGCCGGTTGGGCCGTCCGTCGACGCGCATCGCGCACGATCCGCAATGACCGTCGAGGCAGAACAGGCCCCTAGGGCGGTGGTACTTAGGGGAGCGCGACAGCGTGTGGACGCCCGCCGCGTGCAGCGCGACGGCGACGGGCTCGCCCTCGAACGCCCGCAGGGGCTCGCCCTCGAAGTCGATGACGACCGGCGCGCCGCGCGTCGCGCCCGCGGGCAGCTCTCGAAGATCGACGCTCACCGTCGACAATGTACCAGCAAGCCAGGTCGCGATTTGCTGCTATAGAAAAGCCCGCATGAGCGTTCGGTTCCTCTCTTCGACAGCTCTCCTGCTCGCCGTCACCGCCCCCGTCAGCGCCGCCGAGATCCCGCTCGGCCCGGGCGCGGGCCCGCCCGCCGAGACGGCCGAGCGCATCCCGCTCGCCGAAGCCGTGCGCCGCGCCGTCGCGCGCAACCCGACGGTCGCCGTCGCGCTCGACGAGATCTCGCGCGCCGACGCGCTCGTGCAGCAGGCGCGCGCCGGCTGGATGCCGACGTTGTTCGGCAACGGCAGCTACACGCGCCTCGAAGACAACCGCCCGGCGAAAGGTCCCGTGGCGCTCGAGGCCAACCAGCTCATGGGCAACCTCACGGTGACGGTGCCGATCGTCGCCGCGACGTCGTGGGCCGCCGACCACCGCGCGCGCGACCAGCGCCGCATCGCCGATCTCTCGGCGAGCGACACGCGCCGCCTCGTCGCGCAATCGACGGCCAACGCCTACCTCGCCGTGCTCGCGCAGCACCGCCAGATCCGCGTGACCGAGGCGGCGCTCGCCAACGCGCGCGCGCACGCCGAGTACGCGCACACGCGCCTCGTGGGCGGCGTCGGCCGCAGCATCGACGACGTGCGCGCGCAGCAAGACGTCGAGACCGTCGCCGTGCAGCTGCAGACGGGCTTCACGGGGCTCGTGCGCGCGCGCGAGGCGCTGGGCGTGCTCGTGGGCGGCGACGGCCCCGTCGACTCGATCGACGACGTCGACCTCGGGCAGATGCCGGCGCTCGGCGACGCGCTCGAGGACGCGAAGGCGCGGCGCCCCGACATCGACGTGCAGCGCGATCGCGTCGTGGCCGCGCAGCACGCGCGCAAGGACGTGCGCGCCTACTACGCGCCGTACCTCGCGGCCGTGGGTCAGCCGTTTTTGCAGAAGGGCACGGTGATCGAGCCGACCTTCGGTTGGCAGGCGGAGCTGCTGCTCACGCTGCCGTTCTACGACGGCGGCGCGCGCACGGGCCTCGCCGACGAGCGCGAAGCCATGCTCGCCGAGGCGCGCACCAACCTCGAGGGCGCGCTCCGCCAGGCGCAGTCCGAGGTGCGTGTCGCCTTCGAGGCGATGCTGCACGCCGATCAGGCGCTGCTGTCGGCGCGCGCCGAGGCGCAGCTCGCGCACAAGGCCTACGACCTGGCCACGGTCGCGTACACAGCCGGCGCGACGACCGAGCTCGAGGTCATCGACGCGGCCCGCAGCGCGCGTGACGCCGAGACCGACGCCTCGCAGGCCGAGGACGTCTCGCGCCGCGCCCGCCTCGACCTGCTCGTCGCGAGCGGCCGCTTCCCCTGATCGCGCTTCGCGCGTCGCGGGATGGGCTGCGCCCCTCCCGCGGGCCCACCCCGTGTCCTGATGCGAGCCGGCGCGGCGAAGCCGCGCCTCTCGTCGCTGAACTCGCTCGCTGCGCTCGCTCTGGCGACGGAGCTCAAATCAACGCCGCGGCGGAGCGGTGATCGTGAGGCTCAGCCTTGGCGGCGGCCGACCGAGAACGCTGCGAGCGTCATCTTCGAGATGAGGACCTCGCGGCGATCGAAGGTGACGTCGGCGGAGGCGCCTTCGTCGATGAGGCGAGCGTGGGCGGCGTCCGTGAGCATGGTTTCGCCGGCTTCGGCGACGTCCTCGCCCAGCTTCGACGCGAGGTTGAGCTCGTTGCCGTAGAAGTCGTCGGGAAGCATGAGCACTTCGCCGAAGCCGATGCCGATGCTCGCGTGGAGGTCCCAGTCTTCGGGCAGGAAGGCGTTGGCATGCTCGAGCTGCGTGTGCACCGACATCGCGCCCGCGAGCGCCTTCGCCACCGTCGGGAAGACGGCAAACACGTTGTCGGCCTCGGTCTTGACGACGCGCCCGGCGTGGGAGGCGAGCACCGGCCTCACGAGGTTGTGCAAGCGATGGATCATCGCGAGGAAGTGCGTGATGCCGTAGCGGACTGTAAGCCGCGAGAAGCCGCTCATGTCGAGCACCCACAGCGCATGCGTCTGGCCGAAGGCCGCCCAAATCTCCCGGTCGATGTCGGCGAGCGTCTCGGGGTGCTCGTTGCGACGTTCGAGCAGGCGGTTGAGATCGTGACGCGTGTGCTTGTGGGGCTCGTCCGACATGCGCGTCTCCTCTCCGTCAGTGTCGCTCTCTCGCGCCGGCGCTACCCGCGCATGACGCGGTTTCGCCCGCTGGCCTTCGCCTGGTAGAGGGCGTCGTCGGCGGCTTTTAGCAGCGACGCCGGCACGTCGAACACGCGCTCGCGTGTCATCGTCGCCGCGCCGACGCTGAGCGTGAACTTGATGATCTTGCCTTCGTGTGGGACGGCGATCTGCTCGGCGCTCAGGCGCACGCGCTCTCCCAGCAGCATCGCCCCCGGGCTCTCGATGCCGCGCGCGATGACGGCGAACTCCTCGCCGCCGTAGCGCGCGACGATGTCCTCGGTGCGCACGGTCTTCTGCAGCCGCTCGGCCAGCACCTTGAGCGCGGCGTCGCCGCCAGGGTGGCCGTACGTGTCGTTGATCTTCTTGAAGTGGTCGATGTCGATGAGCAGCACCGACAGCGGCGTCTGGTGCCGGCTCGCGAAGGCGAACTCGGACTTGAGGCGCGCGTCGAGGTGCCGCCGGTTGTGCAGCCCCGTCAGCGGGTCCTGGACGGCCGAGGCGTAGAGCCGCTGCTCGGCCTGCACCTCGAGGTCCTCTTGGTGCGAGAACATGATGATCGTGCTCGCCGCCAGCTGGATGAGCGCGCCGTCGTGCAGCGCCTGCGGCGCCTTGATGCGCGCGCCATCGACCATCGTCCCGTTGCGGCTGTCGAGGTCCTCGACGAAGAACGTGCCGCCCGTGAGCCGGATGCGGCAGTGCTGGCGCGACAGCGACGAGTCGTCGATGCGCAGGTCGCAATCGCCCGAACGGCCCACGACGACGACCTCTTTGGTGACGACGTGGACCCGCCCGGCCTCGAGGCCCGTCAGCACCTTGATGACGGTGCGCTGCTGGAGGACGGGCGGGACGATCTCCTGCGACTTGCGCGAGGCCGAGACGGCGATCGTCTCGTCCTCGGGGACCACATCGGGCACGGCGCCGTCGTCGCTCACGACGCCATGTTAACCCCAAGGGGCGACTTTACGGAACCACGTGGATGCGCGAGGTGCCCCGGCCCCAGCCGAGGCCGACCGAGAGCGAAAACGTGGGCGCCCATTCGCCGCCCTTGGTGGTCGTCGTGCCGGTCGCGTCCGTCATGAGGCCGTCGATCGTGTAGAAGGGCAGCGTCGCATCGAACTGGGCGAACATGCGGATCGTGCTGGCGCGCAGGAACTCGTAGCCGGCGCTGAGCTCGGCCTGGAGGCCCGACCCGCTGAGCTCGTTGAAGTTGCCGGCGGCGTCCTCTTTCACGGCGGCGGTGAAGCCCCAGGCCGCGCCGCCGCCAAGGTAGAACGAGCCGTTGGCGATGGGGTTCAGGAAGTACAACGCCTGCAGCTTGATGAGCGAGCCCGAGAAGCTGGCCGACGAGGAGGTGCCGTTCGTCGTCGAATGCTCGCTCGGGAACGCGAAGTTCAGGAATGAGACGTCGATGCCGAGCGAGTCGAGCTCGTAGCGGTAGCCGAAGCCGAACGCGGGGCCGCCCGAGACGTCCGAGCTCGCGATGGCGGAGTAGCCGAGGCGCACGTACCAAAGCGAATCCGCCTCGACGCGCATCGGGGCCGCTTGCGCCGACGTGACGTTCGTGCGATCGACCGTCATGTTCGACGTGTTCATGGGCTGGCCGGTGAGCAGCGAACGAATCATCTGGCTGTAGAGCGCGGGCACCTCTTCGATCGCGCGCGCCGTCGCCTGGCGGTAGCCCTGCGGGCCGTTGATGACGACGTTGACGCTGTAGCCGAGGCGCACGTGATAGACGACGTACGTCCCGTTCGAGCAGTTGTCGGGCGTCACCTGCTGCCCTTGCTGCTGCAGCTCTTGGACGAACATCGTCATGACGCCCGACCGCTCTTGGTCGGTGAGGTTGTCGTGGGCTGTGTCGAGCTGCACGCACGCGCCCGCGTGGGCGACGGACGGCGCGGCCACGGCGGCGAGGACGAACGCGAGGATCAGGGTGGGGGGCTTCGTCGTGTTCATGGGGCCGCGATGGTAGCAAGACGCGCGCCCTCGTCGCCTATTTGCGCGTGTACGTCGACGAAGCGCGCGGCTTTCCACGGGAAAGATGAGCTCGGTCGTCGCCGTCGCTGCGTCAGGACGCCGCAGGGAAGTGTCGAAAGCCGGGCAGCTTCGTCACGGTCTGACTGGCACACGCGTGCCGAAGATGGCCGTTCCGACGCGGACGAAGGTCGCACCTTCTGCGACAGCGACCTCCAGATCGTGGCTCATGCCCATCGACAGCTCGCGCAGCTCGACGTGGGCGCGCGCGTGCGCGGCCTCGCGATCGCGGAGCGCGCGCAACGCCGCGAAGTGCGGGCGCGCCGCCTCGGGATCGTCGACGAGCGGCGGGACGGTCATGAGGCCCGCGCACGTCACGTGACGAAGCGCCGCGAAACGATCGAGCAGCGCCGGCAGGTCGGCTGGCGCGACGCCGCGCTTTTGCGCTTCGCCCGCGACGTTGACTTGGACGAGGCACGCCTGCGGCACCGCTCGGCGCTCGAGCTCATCGACCAGCTCGGCCGAATCGACGGAGTGCACGAGCGCGACGTGACCCGCGACGTACTTCACCTTGTTCGCTTGCAAGGGACCGATGAAGTGCCAGCGCGGCGACGGCAACGTCGACGTCGGCGTCGACGCGAAGTCCCGGCGCTTGTCGCGCAGCTCCTGGCCGTAGCTCTCGCCGAAGTCGAGCTGGCCGGCGGCGAGGGCGGCGCGCACGTCGTCGGCCGGCATCTTCTTGCTGACGGCGACGAGGCGCACGTCCTCGGGAGCGCGGCCCGCGGCCCTCGCGGCAGCGGCGAGGCGCGCGCGCACGGCGGCGAGGCCCGCGGCGATCTCTTCGGCGCGCGTCAGGCGGCGCCCCCGAAACCGGGTGGCGGGTACGCGGGCAGCGCTCCCAGCGCCTGCAGATCGGCGAGCACCTCGGCGACGGGCAGGCCGATGACGTTCGTGTGTGAGCCGCGCAGCTCGGTGACGAACGCACCGGCGATGCCCTGCACGGCGTAGCCGCCGGCCTTGCCCCGCCACTCGCCCGAGGCGACGTAGGCGTCAATCTCGGCGGGCGCGAGCGCGCGGAACACGACGGCGGTCGTCACCGTGCGCTCGGCGGTCTTGTCGCCGGCGCGGATCCGGTAGGCGGTCGCGACCTCGTGACGCCGGCCCGCGAGGCGGCCCAGCATGCGGCGCGCGTCGTCGGCGTCGGCGGGCTTGCCGAGGATTTCGAGGCCGGCGACGACCGTCGTGTCGGCGGCGAGCACGGCGAGCGCGGCGCCGCCGGGCGGGTCGGCGAGGGCGGCGCGCGCGGCGACGGCGGCGTCGCACTTCGCGCCAGCGACGCGGCGGACGTAGTCGGCGGGGCGCTCGTCGGGCAGCGGCGTCTCGTCGACGTCGGCGGCGGCGACGACGAGCGCGAGGCCGAGGCGCTCGAGCAGCTCGCGCCGGCGCGGCGAGGCGGAGGCGAGCACGAGATCGGGCGACCGTGAGCTGGACGGTGACATCGCGGAAGGTCTATCACGACGCAACTGTCGAAACGGCGCGCCGACAACGGCGCATGCGCTCGCGGCAAAGAATTCGGTTCGACGCGTGGGAGGTCCTCGCGCTGACGTCGGGGACGTTCCTCGTGGGCCTCGTCATCTCGATCTGCGTCGGGTGCACGCCCGAAACCGACCTCTCGAAGATCGCGCCCGACGGCACGCCCGCGGGCGCGGCGCCGGCGGGCACCCTCGTCGATCCGCTCGCGGGCGCGACGGAAGTTCCGCTCAACCTCGCGTCGGTGCGCGTGCGGTTCCCCGGGCCGATGGCCTTCGGCACGCCGGCGTTCGCCGTGTGCCAGCTGCCGTCGACGTCGGTGTCCGACGCGATCGCGTGCGACGGCGGCCTTTGCTACGACGTCGCCGTGGGCGGGCGCCTGCCGGCGCTCACGAGCTGCCGCGTCGAGCTCGGCGCGGGCTCGACCGACGAGCAGGGCGCGCCGCTCCCCGGCGGCCTCGTCGGCGTCTTCGACACGGCGGCCGAAGCGGACACGACGCCTCCCGCGATCTCGGGCGTGTCGTTGTCGCTCGAGGGTCCGTGCGTCGCCGTGACGTTCTCCACTGACGAGCCGGCGGCGGGCACGGTGGTGCTGAGCGCGGGCGGCGTCGAGAGCGACGTGCCCGCGGGCGCGGGCGCGATGACCTTCGATCTCGCGGCGCCCACGGGCGCGCTGCCACCGTCGACCGACGCGACGCTCGTCGTGCGCGCCGTCGATCGCGCCGGCAACGTCGCCGAGTCGGCCGCCGTCGCGTGGCGCACCCCGGCCGCGCTGCCGCCCCTCGCGATCACCGAGGTGCTCGCCAACGCCGCGGGCGCCGAGCCCGCGCAGGAGTTCGTCGAGCTGCGCAACCTCGGCGCCGAGGACGTCTCGACCGAGGGCCTCGCGATCGCCGACAGCCGCGGCTCCGACGCGCTGCCGGCCGCGACGATCGCGCCGGGCGAGTACGCGCTCGTCGTGACGTCGGCCTACGTCGCGACGGGCGGACCCGACACGCCGCCGCGCGCGGGCACGCAGCTCCTGCGCGTCGACGCGCGCATCGGCGCCGACGGGCTCTCGAACGGCGGCGAGGTCACCCGCCTGCTGAGCGGCGACGCCGTCGTGTCGAGCTACGGCGGGTGGGTCGACGTCTCGTCGGTCGCGTGGGCCGGCAAGTCCGTCCACCGACTCGTGCAGACGGCGTGCGACCGACGCGACGCCTGGAACCACACGCCGTTGCCGGCGACGCCAGGCGGAGATCCTCCCTAAATTCCCGTCGATTGGGCCTCGTGGTAGTAAGTGAGGGGCCATGTCCGGGCACAACCGCTGGTCGAAGATCAAGCACAAGAAGGAGGCCACGGACGCCAAGAAGTCGAAGATGTGGTCGAAGGTGATCAAGGAGCTCACCGTGGCTGCCCGTCTCGGCGGCGGCGATCCCGGCGGCAACCCGCGCCTGCGCACGGCCGTCGACAAGGCGCGCGAGGTCAACATGCCGAACGACACGATCGACCGCGCGATCAAGAAGGGCGCTGGCGGGCTCGACGGCGTGCAGTACGAGGAGTTCCACTACGAGGTCTTCGGACCGGGCGGCACGGCGATCCTCGTCGAGATCATGACCGACAACCGCAACCGGACCGTGAGCGAGGTGCGCAGCATCCTCACGCGCAACGGCGGCAACCTCGGCGCGGCGGGCTCCGTGTCGCACATGTTCAAGAAGCTCGGACAGATCGTCTACGACAAGGCGACCGTCGACGAGAACGAGGTGACGGACGCCGCGATCGAGCTCGGCGCCGACGATGTGCGCACGGAAGGTGAGTCGCTCGTCGTCGTCTCCGAGCCCAAGGAGTTCGAGCGCGTGCGCGACGGCCTCGAGGCGGCGGGCCTCCCGGCGCCGATGCACGCCGAGGTCTCGCTCGTCCCGGAGAGCGTCGTGCACCTCGAGGGCAAGGACGCGGCGGCCGCGGTCAAGCTCGTGCACGCGCTCGAGGACAGCGACGACGTGCAGAACGTGGTCTCGAACATGGACGTCGACGAATCGGTCTTGGAGAGTGTCGGCTAACGCCGTGGCGCCGCGCGCGCGCAACGCGACCGCTGCCCACGGGGCCTCGGTGCGCGTGCTGGGGATCGATCCGGGCACGCTGCGCCTCGGCTACGGCGTCGTCGAGATCGGCCATGGCGGCGGCGCGCTCCGCTACGTCGAGTGCGGCGTCATCACGGCGTCGCCGCGCGACGCGCGCCCGTCGCGCCTCGCCGAGATCGGGCGCGGCCTGCGCGAGCTCGTCGGCGAGCTGCGGCCCGACGTCGTCGCGATGGAGGAGGCGTTCTACGGCAAGAACGTGCAGTCGACGGTCGCGCTCGGAGAGGCGCGCGGCGTGGCGATCTTCGTCGCCGCCGAGCACGGGCTCACGGTGACGGGCTACGCGCCCGCGACGATCAAGCAGGCCGTCGTGGGCCATGGCCGCGCGACGAAGGATCAGGTCGGCTACCTCGTGCGCGCGTTGCTGTCGCTGCGGCGCGTGCCCGAGCCCGACGCCGCCGACGCGCTCGCCATCGCCATTTGCCACGCGCGCTCCGCGCTCGCGGGGCCGCGCCTCGTACGCGGGAGGCGCGCGTGATCGCCTACCTGCGCGGGCAGCTGCTCGAGAACGCCGGCGACGCCGTCGTCGTCGAGGTCGGCGGCGTCGGCTACCAGGTGCTCATCAGCGGCGCGACGCTGGGCGCGCTGCCCGCCGTGGGCGCCGTCGTGCAGCTCCACGTCCACTCGCACTTCATCAAGGACGAGCCGATTCGTCTCTACGGCTTCGCCGACGCCGACGAGCGCCGCCTGTTCCAGACGCTGCTCGACGTGCAGGGCGTCGGCCCGCGCGTCGCGCTGGCGATCCTCGCGGGGCTGCCGCCCGAAGAGCTCGTGCGCGCCATCGCCGCGAGCGACGTCGCCCGCCTCAAGCAGATCAAAGGCGTGGGCGGCAAGCTCGCCGAGCGGCTCGCGCTCGAGCTGCGCGAGAAGATCGCGCTCTTGCCCGCGGGGCGCGCCCTCCCGCCGCCGCCGCCCGCGGCCGCGTCGCGCGTCCCCAAGGGCACGCTGGGCGAGGTCTACGGCGCGCTGTTGCAGCTGGGCTTCAAGCCCGTCGAGTTCGAGGCGCTGCTCGAGACGATGGACGAGCAGCGCCCCGTCGAGGCGCTCGTGCGCGAGGCGCTCGCCGCCATGAGAAGGAAGTAGAAAGGGCAGATGCCGGTCAAACGCCACGACGAAGGCGAAGGGGAGGGCGAGCGCCCGCCCGTCCAACCTCTGGACGACCGCGTCCTCTCGGCGCGCGAGACGCCCGACGGGCGCGAAGAGGACGCCGCGCTCCGGCCGCGGAGCTTTGCCGAGTTCGTCGGCCAGAAGAAGGTCGCCGACAACCTCGCCGTGTACGTGCACGCCGCCAAGAAGCGCGGCGACGCGCTCGATCACGTCCTGCTCTCGGGCCCGCCCGGCCTGGGCAAGACGACGCTCGCGTTCTTGCTCGGCCACGAGATGGGCACCGAGGTGCGCGTCACGAGCGGCCCCGCGCTCGAACGCAAAGGCGACCTCGCGGGCATCCTGACGTCGCTCGGCAAGGGCGACATCCTCTTCATCGACGAGATCCACCGCCTGCAGCCCGTCGTCGAGGAGAGCCTGTACCCGGCGATGGAGGACTTCCGCATCGAGCTCGTCACGGGCGCGGGGGCCGGGGCGCGCGCGATCCCGCTGCCGCTCGAGCGCTTCACGCTCGTGGGCGCGACGACGCGCACGGGCCAGCTCGGCTCGCCGTTGCTCTCGCGCTTCGGCATCGTCGAGACGTTCGACTTCTACTCGCCCGCCGAGCTCACGACGATCGTGCGCCGCTCGGCGCGCCTGCTGGGCATCCCCATCGACGACGAGGGCGCCGACGAGCTCGGCCGCCGCGCGCGCGGCACGCCCCGCATCGCCAACCGCCTCCTGCGCCGCGTGCGCGACTTCGCCGAGGTGCGCGGCGACGGCACGATCACGAAGGACCTCGCCGAGTACGCGCTCGAGCGCCTCGAGGTCGACGCCGCCGGCCTCGACGCCGGCGACCGCAAGATCCTCTCGACGATCATCAAGCGCTTCGACGGCGGCCCCGTCGGCATCGACTCGCTCGCGGCGTCGCTCGCCGAGGACCGCGACACGCTCGAGTTCGTCTACGAGCCGTACCTCATCCAGGAGGGCTTCCTGCTGCGCACGCCGCGCGGCCGCCAGGTCACGCGCCGCGCCTACGAGCACCTGAAGCTTCCGCCGCCGGCGAAACCTTCGGGCGGCGGCCAGCCTTCGCTGTTCTAAAGAGGCCAGGTCCTCGTGGCCAATTTCGCGAGACGCTCCTGCCGTTCGGCGATCTTTTCCTTGGTCCAGTCGGAATTGTCCGCGACCTCGGCGGTTAGTTTGAATGTAGATTTTTTGAGTACTGTCTTCTTGTCCACAAATGGCTTGTTCCCGATCAAGCCGTTTGGACCTTTCTGCAACAATGCCAAGTTGCCGAGTCGATGAAGGTAGTCCTTCCGTTCGTCGCTGTTGAAGGAACTCCCCCAGTCAGCCTTTGACGCACGCTTTGGAAGAACGTGCTCGAGGTTTACTTGGTCTTCATTGGCGTTTGGTACGAATTCGGGCTCGTCCTCTCCGCGTAGCGTTTTCTCCAGAGCGATCAAAAAGTACCTAGCCAAGCCAGCTTTCGGGACGCGGAACACCATGAAACTGTCCCTAAAGTCAGCGTCGGACGGCACGATGGCCTTGATCTCTGTCAGAACATCAACGGTGGTCTTGATCTCTCCTTTCCGAATCTTCATCGCAGCGCGACAGTAGGCCTTTTCCGCGGTTCCTCCGCCGATTCCGCCGACAACCACTCCTCGCACAGACCAGGAAACGAGAGAACGCAGTAGACGTTTCTTTTCTTTCGTCTGGAGGTGCTGCAGGGCCGCTAAGAGGAGGGGACGATTCTGTTCAAGATCGAGACGAAGGAGGCTTTCGACGTTGGCTCGCACCGTACCTCCCAGCTCATCCCAGTATTCGTGGCTTGTGCTTAGAAGCGCGGAATAGAGCTGAGCGGCGCTCTGCAGATCGGCGATGAACTCAACTACTTGCTTCTCCGTCGCGACGTGTTCCTTGATGCTCTTATAGAGTTCGCGTTCGCGTGTCGCGCCATGGTGGGAGCTCCAGTAGTGACGAAGGAAGGTCGTAAAAAGAGAATTCTCGGCAGAGATCTCGAGCGCGCCCAGAACCTGCATCCATCCATCGCGAACCGCGTTCAATTTTGTTCCTGCGTGGCCAAACAGGTAGTTCTTCAGAAGGTCGGCGATCGTCAGGTCTGCGCCACGATCATTGAGCGTTTCGAAGATCAGGTATGCATCCGCATCGCTCGGAACGGAAAGAACCATCGCCATGGCCTTGTCACGCAGATAGGCGACCCACTGATTCAAGCGTTTCGCCCACGCGACTCCGGCCTCGGACGTAGACGACTTCACTCTTTCTCGAAGAAAGTCGTACGCGCTAAGGATCAGCTTGTGGGAGTCCTTGGTCGGCAGGACCAACTCGTCCGCTTGTACGATCCGCCGCTCAAAGAAAACGGAGTCTTCGCTATTAAGCTGGAGTTTTGCGACTTCCTGGGCCGACTCTAAGTCGGACGTCGAGAGGTAGTCCGCTTGAATGATGTCTCGGCGCTTTGTGTCTCCGCGATCTCGAAATTCGTCGCGAATAGCCGCGAGAAGGATTGCTGTTGTCGCGAGGCGCTGTTGCCCGTCGATGACAGTGGCGCGATTCGTTGCCTCGCCTCGTGTAAGGACGATCGTTCCGAGAAAGTACTCCGGCGTTTCGACCGCGAGCGCGTCTCGAAGGTCGGCCCAAAATTCGGACACCTCTTCCGACGTCCATGCGTATGAGCGCTGATAGACAGGCACCGCGAGCAGTCGCTCTTTAAGCTCGGTACCGATCCCTCGAAGTCCGAAGTGAATTCGCCCTGCGTCCATCGCCCTGTTCCGCCTTTCAAAAGGTGAAAAACTTCGCCGAGCGACTGCTGATTGCGCGCCACGTCTCTGGCGGCAGCGTGTCGGCCTACAAGCTCATCGAGCGGAGTTCTGGATTGGTTGCGAAAATGCCGTCAGGTCGAGCTCGGACGCGAACACGGTCGTCGCGGCGCCGCGCATGCGGACGCCTGCGTCGTCGGGGGCGACGGTGATGTAGAGCGTGCCGCCCGGCAGGTGCACGGGGACCTCGCGGCCGCGCGGCAGGCGCTCTTCGACGGCGGCGGCGACGACGGTCGCGCAGGTGCCGGTGCCGCAGGCGAGGGTGATGCCGCAGCCGCGCTCCCACACGACCAAATCGATTTCGCCGTCCGGCCGCACGCGCGCGAACTCGACGTTCGTGCGGCGCGGGAACGTCGGCGCGACCTCGAGCGTGGGCCCGTACGTCGTCGCGAGCTTCATGAGATCGGCCGCGGGATCGTCGACGAAGATCACCGCGTGCGGGTTGCCCATCGACACGGCCGTGAAACGGAACGTGCGATCGCCCGCCGTGATCGCCTCACGCGTCGCGCGCGTCGCGCCGCCGGGGGCGAGCGGGACCTCGTCGCGCGTGAAGCGGGGACGGCCCATCTCGACGGTGACGGTGTCGACGTGGCCGTTCTCGGCTTTCATCTCGCAAGAGAGACGGCCGGCGCCCGTGTCGATCTCGAGGACCGGCCGCCGCAGCGCCGGGTCGCTCTCGTAGAGCACCTTCGCGACGCAGCGGATGCCGTTGCCGCACATCTCGGCCTCGCTGCCGTCGGCGTTGAGGACGCGCATGCGCGCGACGCCCGACGTCGACGTCGCGGGGAGGATCGCCAGCACGCCGTCGGCGCCGACGCCGAAGTGGCGATCGCAGATCGCGCGCACGACCTCGGGATCCTGCACGGTCGCCGCGGCGGCGCCCGCGGCGGACTTCCGGAGATCGACGACGACGAAGTCGTTGCCGAGACCCTGGACCTTCGTGAACGGAAGCGTCGGCATCGCCGCGCCAGTTTACTGCGCGGGAGCGGCCGGCGCTTCGGGGGCCGCAGGAGCCGCCGGCGCCGCCTCGCCCGGCGCGCCTTCGGCGGCCGGAGCCACGTGGCGCTTCTTCTTCTTCGGCGCGGCCGGCGCGTCCGTCGCGGCGGCGGGCTTCTCGGCAGAAGCCGGCTTCGCCTCGGCCTTGGCCGCGCCCTTGACGTCGAGCACGCCCGGCGCCTTGAGCTCGAGCTTGCCGCCCGGTGGCACAGCGAGCGCCGCGCCCGAGGACGCCGCCGGCTCCGACGACGTCGGCGCGGGCGAGTCAGCGCTGCCCGTCTTCTTCGCCGCCTCGCGCGCCTTGTCGAGGTCGGCCTTGAGCTTGGCGGCGCGCGCGTCCTCGGTCTTCTTCTCCTCGGCCTTCTTCTCGGCGAGGTGCTGGAGGCGACGGGAGTCCTGTTGGCTCGAGAAGTGCGCGAGCCCGAGCGACGTGATGAGGAAGAGGAACGCCGTCACCGACGTGAGCTTCGTGAGGAAGTTGCCGGCGCCCGACGAGCCGAAGACGGTCTGGCTGCCGCCGCCGCCGAACGCGATGCCCATGCCGCCGCCTTTGCCGGCCTGCAAGAGCACGACGAGGATCAAGAAGACGCACACCAAAACGTGAACCACGGTCAAAAACGTCGTCATGAGGTCAGCCTCTATTCCCCTAGTCCCTGTTGCACGAGACGAACGAACGATTCGGCCACGAGCGACGCGCCTCCGACGAGACCGCCGTCGACGTCCGCCTCGGCCATGAGCGCGCGGACGTTGTCGGGCTTCATGCTGCCCCCGTAGAGGATGCGAAGCCCCTGCGCCACCGACGGCGACTTCGCAGCCACGCGCGCACGGATGAAAGCGTGAACCTCTTGTGCCTGCGCGGGCGTCGCGTTGCGGCCCGTGCCGATGGCCCAAACGGGCTCGTAGGCGATCAGGCAGCGCGCGAGGTCGGCGTCGGCGATGTCGGCGAGCGCGCCGTCGAGCTGCGCTTGCACGCGCCCGAGCGTCTCGTT
The DNA here is from genome assembly GCA_035549075.1 of Polyangia bacterium. Taxonomy (GTDB): domain Bacteria; phylum Myxococcota_A; class Polyangia; order Fen-1088; family Fen-1088; genus DASZFV01. The sequence goes on from DASZRT010000110.1 coordinate 15,158, forward strand.
CGCGTCGCGCTCGGCCAGCGTCTCACCGACGCAAATGATGGGCGCGAGGCCCGCCGCGAGCGCGGCCTTCGCCTTGAGGTTGACGCCCGCGTCCAGCTCGCCGAACAGCTGGCGGCGCTCGGAGTGGCCGAGGATGACGTACTTGCAGCCGACGTCGGCGAGCTGCGCCGCCGAGACCTCGCCCGTGAACGCGCCCTTGGTCTCCCAGTGGCAGTTCTGCGCGGCGACGGCGACGGGGCCTTCTTCCAAGCGCTTCGCGACCGCTTGGAGCGCCGTGAAGCTCGGCCCGACGACGACGTCTGCCGCCCGCGCCGTCGCGCCCGCGACGCCGTTGCGAACGTCGGTCGCGAGCGCGAGCGCCTCGGCGATCGTGCCGTTCAGCTTCCAGTTGCCGCAGAAGAACGGGCGGCGCTTCGTCGACGTCGACATCCCGGGGCCTCGGCTAGGTCTCGAGCGCGGCGAGACCCGGCAGCGTCTTGCCCTCGAGGAACTCGAGCGACGCGCCGCCGCCCGTCGAGATGTGCGTGATTTTGTCGGCGACGCCGCTCTTGTGAATGGCCGCGACCGAGTCGCCGCCGCCCACGACCGAAAGCACGCCCTTGGTGGCGGCGATCGCGCGCGCCACGGCGAACGTGCCCTCTGCGAACGGGGGCGATTCGAACACGCCCATCGGGCCGTTCCACAGGATCGTCTTCGCGCGCGAGATCGCGTCGGCGAAGCCGCGCGCCGACTCGGGGCCGATGTCGAGCGCCGCGAGATCCTCGGGGATCTGCATCGCCGGCACGACGCGGCCCGAGTCCGCCTTGATGCCGGCGCCCGCGACCGCGTCGCGCGGCAGCAGCACGTCGACGTTCGCTTCCTCGGCCTTCTTGAGGAACGAGCGGGCGAGGGCGAGCTTGTCCTCCTCGACCAGAGAGCGCCCGAGCTGGCCGCCCTTGGCCTTGAGGAACGTGTTGGCCATGGCGCCGCCGATGATGAGCTGGTTCACGCGCGGCAGGAGGTTCTCGAGGACGGCGATCTTGTCCGAGACCTTGGCGCCGCCGATGATGGCGACGAACGGCCGCTCGACGTCGCCGAGCAGCTTGCCGAGGAACGTGACCTCGCGCTCCATGAGCATGCCCATGCCCTTGGCGGCGACGAAGGCGGCCATGCCGGCCGTCGACGCGTGCGCGCGGTGGGCCGTGCCGAAGGCGTCGTTGACGTAGACGTCGGCGTAGCTCGCGAGGGCGCGCGCGAACGTCTCGTCGTTGTCTTCCTCGGCCTGCGTGAAGCGGAGGTTCTCGAGCAGCGCGACCGAGCCGGCGCGCAGATCGTTGACCACCTTGCGCGCGCCGTCGCCGACCGGCTCGTCCGTGAGCGCGACCTCGGCGCCGATCATCTCGGCGAGGCGCGCCGCGACCGGCTCGAGCGAGTACTTCTTGTCGGGCTTGCCCTTGGGACGGCCGAGGTGCGAGCCGAGCACGACGCGCGCGCCTTGCCCGATCGCGTACTTGATCGTCGGCAGGCTCTCGCGGATGCGGGTGTCGTCGGCGACGCCGCCGGCGGGCGTCAGCGGAACGTTGAAGTCGACGCGGATGAAGACGCGACGGCCAGCGATGTCGAGCTCGGAAATCTTCTTGATTGCCATGTCTTACGGAAGCTCCCCGGGTTTGTGGACTCGCGGGGCGCGCAAAAAAAAAACGCGCCCCGTGGGGCGCGCGGAAGAATGCTTTAAGAGGGATCCGAATGCTACAAAAAAGCCGCTAAACGAGGTGCGAGTCTTCTTTGATGTCGGAGGTGACCAAGCTGATGAGCTCGGTCGCGAGAGCGACGATCTGCTTCGGCTCGTAGCCGTTCTGTCGCATCTCCTTGTAGATCGACTTCGAGAGAATCTTCAGGGCCTTCTCGCGATTCGGAATCGTCGAAGGCACCGTGGCCGGCTTCTCGCCGGGCTTGGTTTGGGTGACGAGTTGAGGCATCGAGAACCCTCCTCCCAGAAGGTCGCGCCCACATTTAGCACGGGTCGTGCCACGGGCGTCTGAACGCAAGTCATTGAAATTGCTTGGGGACAAACGTCGCGAGGCGCTCCACGCGCGTACACGACTACGCACCCCGCCACGGGAAAATCCCAGGAAACCCCAGGTTTTCCGCGGAAATGACGTGACTTCATCGTCACCTGACCGTTACCGGGCCGGTTCGAGGTGCGTACACGACTTTGCACCCCCGCGTCAGAGTGCGGAGACGACCCGAAGGAGGGAAGTCACCTCAACTTCGGGGCGGCGCGCTGACGATGAGCGGGTACAATTCTGCGGGTCGCAAACACCGAGGGCACGCGTGAATCAGAGCGTCGAGGTAGCGCATTTCGTCAACGGCGAGACGCTCTCCGTGAGAGCGCTCTCGAACCGCACTGAACGCCGCGCCGGCTTGCTCGCGGCGCTCGCCGTTCTCGCGGTCACGGCCGGAGCGGGCGCGGCGCTCGCGCTCGGCTTCGGGATCGCGCATCGGATCATCCTCGGTCCGGCCTTCGTCGCCGTCTGGGCAGGCCTCGGGCTCGCGCTCGCGTTTCTGACGGCGGCGCGGGCCCGCGCTCGCGCGGGTCGCTACACCGTCGGCATCGACATCGACGACGACGCCTACGCGCCCACGGCCGTGACGCTCGTGCGTCGGCGCGGCGCGGGCTACGAGCTCGCGATCGCGCCGGGCATGACCGGATTCGTCGAAAGACGGGGCGCGCGTCCGATGCCGCTCGGGTCGGCCGAGCGATCGCGCGTCGCGCTCGGCGAGGGCGCGTTCGCCGAGGTGTCGATTGGCAAGACGACGTTCTCCGTCCGCTCGATCGCGCCGCGCGCCGGTCGCGTCGATCTGCCGACGGGCTTCTGGCGGCCGCTCGTGCGCCGCACGTTCGCCCCCATCGGGTTCGCGGCCCTGGCGACGTTCCTCACGACCGTGCCGGCGGGCGCGATGCTGACCGAGCACGACATGCGCTCGGCGATCCCGGCCGACGCGTCGCCGTGGGAGGTCGAGAAGCTGTTGAGGCAAGAGGCGCAGCTTCAAGCGTCGACGTTGCACGCGTGCTTCGATCCGCTGCCGTACTCTTGCCAGCACCCCGGCTACGTCGGCGTGGGCGTTTCGCTCGCGAAGGACGGCGAGATCCGCACGAGCTGGATCGCGCGGTCGACGTACGGCCAGGACTGCCCGGTCGACGCGTGCATGTCGAAGGTCGTGTCGGATTGGTTCTTCGAGCCGCTGCCCGAAGCGATGCGCATCGTGCTGCCCGTGCAGGTGCTGCGCACGAACAAGCCGCTGCCCCAGCATCTTCTTCACGCCTCGGCGAGCCTCGGCGATGGCGTGCCGTCCGCGGCTCCGTCTGTGAGCAGCCTCAATTGAGCGACGCACCGGAGAAGCGTGATCCCGCGGCCGAGCGGGCGAAGGCCCTCGCGCTGCTCGAGGCCAACCACGAGTTCCCGACGGCGTACTCGGTCTCGGTGATCGCGATCAGCGGCGACGAGGTCGCCGAGCGCATCGCGATCGCGGCGTTCGACGAGCGTTCGTCGCCCAAGCGCACCGAGGGCGACCACACGCACAAGCCGTCCTCGGGCGGAAAGTACGTGAGCCACCGTCTGATCGTCCAGGTCGAGAACGCCGAGCACGTCCTCGAGCTCTATGCCCGGCTGCGCGCGATCGATGGCGTCATGACCATCTTGTGAGCGACAATGCGCGCCCGGCGCCTCCGATGACCAAGATGGCCGAAGAGAAGCTCGACGATCAAACGCGCGTGCTCGTCTCCGTGGCGAAGCGCCAATGGGAGCGGACGTTCGACGCGATCTCCGAGCCGCTCATGATCGTCGACCGCGACTACGTCATCAAACGCGCCAACCTCGCGCTGGCCGACGAGCTGGGCATGGCGATCCAGCGCGTCGTCGGCCAGAAGTGCCACGAGGTGCGCGCGGCGTCGACGCACAAGCTGATCGGCAGCGGCGCGAAGCCGTGCACGGGCTGTCCCGTCGCCGAGGCGCAGCGCTGCGGGACGGCGGCCGAGGGCGAGGTCCGCGCGACGCACGGGCGCACGTACATGCTGCGCGCGTTCCCCGTGCTCGACCCGGGCGAGGCGCTCACCGTGTGCCACTACCACGACGTCACCGACGAGCGGGTCATGTCGGCCGAGCTCGCGAGCGCCGAGCGCCTCGCCGCGATCGGTCGCCTCGCGGGCGGCGTCGCACACGAGATCAACAACCCGCTCGGCAGCATCCTCGCGTTCGCGCAGATCCTGCAGCGGCCCAACGTCACCGAGGCCGAGCGGGCGGAGTACCTGCGCGACATCGAGGAGAGCGCGCTGCGCTGCAAGGCGATCGTCGAGGCGCTCGTGCGCTTCTCGCGCCAAGCCTCGAGCACCGAGCGCAAGAGCCTGCTGGCCAACGACGTCGTGCGCGACGTCGTGCGCGCGTTCGCGGCGCGCGAGCCCGAGCGCTCGCACCCGGCGCGCCTCGAGCTGTCGGAGCGCATGCCGCCCATCATGGGCGACGCCGGTCAGCTGCAGCAGATGATGGCGCAGCTGCTCTCGAACGCGCTCGACAGCGGCAGCCGGCGCGGCGACGTGTCGATCACGACGTCTTTCGACACCGACGAGGTGCGCATCGTCGTCGCCGATCGCGGCGCCGGCATCCCCGAGGAGAACCTGGCGCGCCTCTACGATCCATTCTTCACGACGAAGGAAGAGGGCAAGGGACGCGGCCTCGGGCTCGCCGTCGCCTACGCCATCGTGCGAGAGCACGGCGGCAAGATCTCGGCGCGCAACCGCGAGGGCGGCGGCGCCGAGTTCACCGTCGTGCTGCCCGCGTTGCTCGAGCCGCAGCAGCAGTAGTCAGACTTCTGCCCGCCAAGCGCGAGAGGCGGCGACGAGCTCGTTGTAGGCGTCGAGGGACTGCTGGCGGCGCGCGGCGGTCCAGCCGAGGCGCTCGCCGAGCGACGCGGCGACGAGCGGCGCGGCGGCGAGGCCCTGGTCGCGCGCTTGGCGGAAGAGCGGCACGCGACGCGCGAGGACGTCGGCGACCTCGCGCGCGTGCTCGGCGTGGATCGCGTGCACGACCTCGGCCCAGAGATACGGCAGCTCGGGATCGACGCGCGAGGCGAGGGCGGGCGCGGCGGCCGTCGGCGCGAGGACCTCGTCGGCGAGCGCGCCGTAGGCCGCGAGCAGGTGCGCGCGCACGTCTTCCGGCTGCGCGGCGAGGGCGGGCGAGGGCTCGGGCGTCGGCGCGCCGCCGGGCAGCGGGCGCGTCGCCGTGACGCACGGACCGAAGGGCACTTCGCGGCCCTTGTCGGCGAGGATCTCGACGACGGCGTCGACGACCTGCTCGCCCATGCTCCGCAACGTCGTGAGCTTGCCGCCCGCGATCGTGAGCAGGCCGTCGGCCTCGCGCACGAGCTCGTGCTCGCGCGACGTCGCCGAAGGTGAGTCGGATGACGAGTCGGCCGAGGTCGCGACCAGCGGGCGCAAGCCCGCCGTCGTCGCGAGCACGTCCTCGGGCCCGAGCCGCGCGGGCGGGTACGCGTGGTTGAGCGCGTCCAACAAATACGCGACGTCGGCCCCCCGCGCGCGCACGCGATCGCCGAGGCGCGGCGATCGCGGTTTGGTCTCGCCCGGCGGCGTCCAGTCGGTGTCGGTCGTGCCGACGAGCGTGCGCGCGCCCGCCGGCATGACGAAGTAGAGCCGGTTGTCCTGCGGCGTGCGCAGCACGACGACGCGCCCGCCGTGCGGCAGGCGCGCGGCGTCGACGAGGATGTGAACGCCCAGCGTCGGGCGCAGGTTCGCGCGCCCGCGATCGAAGGTGTCGGAGAACGGCCCCGTGGCGTTGACGACGACGCGCGCGCGGATTTCGATCGGGTCGCCGCCGTCGGGCGCGACGCGCGCGCCCAGCAAGCGGCCGCGGCCGTCGCGCAGCAGCGACGTCACGGGCGCGTGCGAGAGCACGGCCGCGCCGGCGCGCTCGGCGTCGAGCACGTTCTCGAGCACGAGGCGCGCGTCGTCGGTCTGGCAATCGATGTAGGCCTGCGCGCCCAGCAGGCCCGCGCTGCGCAGGAACGGCGCCGCCTCGTAGACCTCGCGCGCGGCGAGGCGGCGCGCCGACGCCGGCGGCCGCCACAGCGCGAGCGCGTTGTAGAGGCCGATGCCGACGCCCTCCGTGAACAGGCCCGGGCGCTCGCCGCGGTAGCCGGGGAACAGGAACTCGACGGGGCGGCACAGGTGCGGCGCCGTCGTCATGAGGCGCCGCCGCTCGCGCAGGCCCTCGAACACGAGGCGCAGGTCGCCGTACTGCAGGTAGCGAAGGCCCCCGTGCACGAGGCGCGACGACTGGCTCGACGTCTGGCTCGCGAAGTCGCCCGCCTCGACGAGCGCCACGGAGATCCCGCGCGTGGCCGCGTCGCGCGCGACGCCCGCGCCCGTCGCGCCGCCGCCCACGACGAGCAGCTCGTGCTCGTCGCGCGCGAGCCTATCGAGCGTGGCCGCGCGCGACGGCGGAGACGGAACCATGGCGGCGCGTCACTCTTTGAGGGCGATGTGCAGCTCGTCGAGCTGGCGCTTCGAGACGTTCGAGGGCGCGTCCGTCATGAGGTCGGTCCCCTTTTGCGTCTTCGGGAAGGCGATGACGTCGCGGAGCGACTCGGCGCCGCACAGGAGCATCGCGAGGCGATCGACGCCCGCGGCGATGCCGCCGTGCGGGGGCGGGCCGTACTTGAACGCCTCGAGCAGGAAGCCGAACTTCGCCTTGGCGTCCTCGTCGCTGAGGCCGAGCGCGCGGAACACGCGGGCCTGCACGTCCGAGCGATGGATACGAATCGAGCCACCCGCGATCTCGTTGCCGTTGAGCGTGAGGTCGTAGGCGCGCGCGCGCACCGACCCCGGATCGCTCTCGAGGCGCTCGAGGTCGTCGGGGTTCGGCGCCGTGAACGGGTGGTGCGACGCGACCAGGTGGCCGTCGTCGCCCTGCTCGAAGAGCGGGAAGTCTGTGACCCAGGCGAAGCGCCACACGTCCTTGGGCACGACCTCGAGCTTGTTGGCGACGTGCAGACGCAGCGCGCCCAGCACGGCGTTGACGAGCTTCTTCGCGCCGAACTGCAGGAAGAGCAGATCGCCTTCTTCGAGGCCGGCCGCCGCGTTGATGCCCGTTCGGAGCGCGTCGGTCATCGTCTTCATGGGCGTCTGCGTCCAGGCGCCGCCTGCGCCGATGCGCGCGCGCGCGAGGCCGCCCGCTCCGAAGCCCTTGGCGAACTCCTCGAGCTTGTCGAGGTCCGAGCGCGCGAGCTTCGTCGCCTGCGCCGCGGGCAGGCGCCAGCCTTTGACGATCGCCGTCGGCGTCTTGAGCGCGCTGCCGATGAGGCCGACGCCGCCGCCGTCGTGCGTGCGGCAGAGGTCCGTCAGATCGCAGAGCGGCAGGTCGAAGCGCAGGTCGGGCTTGTCCGAGCCGTACTTGCCCATGGCCTCGGCGTAGGTGAGGCGCGGCAGCGGCAGCTTGACGTCGACGCCGAGCACGTCCTTCCACAGCGAGCCGATGAGGCCTTCGATGATGCCCTGGACGTCTTCCTCGACGACGAAGCTCATCTCGAGATCGATCTGCGTGAACTCGGGCTGGCGATCGAGGCGCAGGTCTTCGTCGCGGAAGCAGCGCACGATCTGAAAGTAGCGATCGAAGCCCGAAACCATGAAGAGCTGCTTGAAGATCTGGGGGCTCTCCGCCAGCGCGTAGAACTGGTTCGGGTTGAGGCGCGACGGCACGAGGAAGTTGCGCGCGCCGCCCGGCGTGTACTTCACCATGAACGGCGTCTCGATCTCGGCGAAGCCGTTCTGCGAGAGCCAACGCCGTGTCGTCTGGTAGATCTGCGAGCGCACGAGGAAGTTCTTCTGCAGGGCAGGGCGGCGCAGATCGAGGTAGCGGTGCTTGAGGCGCACCGATTCGCCCGCGAGCGTCGAGTCGGTGATCTCGAACGGCGGCGTCTCGGCGCGCGAGAAGATCGTGAGCTGGTCGGCCTTGATCTCGATCTCGCCCGTCGCGAGGTTGGGGTTCTTCTTGCCGCCGCGCTCGGCGACGGTGCCCGTGATGCCGATGCAGAACTCGCTGCGCAGCTCGCCCGCGAGCGCGAACGCTTCGGCGCCCTGGTCGGGCTCGAACGCGACCTGCGTGATGCCGGCGCGATCGCGGAGATCGATGAAGACGAGGCCGCCGTGATCGCGGCGCGAGGCGACCCACCCGAAGAGGACGACGCGCTTGCCGGCGTCGGAGGCGCGGAGCGCGCCGCAATCGTGGGAGCGTTTGAGGTCGGTCAGGAACTCGGACATGGCCCGACACTGTATATGCTCGGCGTCGCGCGCGCGAGTGCGCTCGCGCGCGTCGCTCCATCGTCGCCTCGATCGTCGCATCGATGGGGCTTGCCCTCGGCAAAGCGCTCACCTAACGTCAGAACGTGCGCTTGCGCATCCTCTATCACGGCAACTGCTTCGACGGGTGCAGCAGCGCGGGCGTGTTCACGCGCTTCTACCGCGAGTGCGTGGCCAAGGGCCCGGTCGACATCCTCTACCGGCCCATGGAGCACAAGGGCGACGCCAACGCATTCCCGCCCGAGGCATTCGACGGCGACGAGAACGCCTGCGTCGACTTCCGCTACTCGCAAGACCCGCGGCTGTCGTGGTGGTTCGATCACCACGCGTCGGCGTTCCAGGTGCCGGGCGACGAGGCGCACTTCCGCGCCGACGCCACGGGCCGCAAGTTCTACGACCCGACGGCGAAGAGCTGCACGAAGTTCCTCGCGAGCACCGTCGCCGAGAGGTTCGGCTTCGACATGGAGCCGCTCGCCGAGCTGGTCGAGTGGGCCGAGATCATCGACGGCGCGCTGTTCCCGCACGCGAAGATGGCCGTCGAGCTCAAGGAGCCCGCGCTGCGGCTCATGACCTTCATCGAGAACAACCGCGACAACGCCACGGCCGAGCGCTTCATCGGTGACCTCGTGTCGCGGCCGCTCGCGGAGATCGCCGACGATCCCTACGTGACGACGCCGCTCGCGCCCGTGCTCGAGCAGCACGCGCGCAACATCGAGGAGATCCGCAAGGCGGCGAAGCTCGACGGCGGCGTCGTGCTTTTCGATTTGGGTGACCAACACATCGGCGCCTTCAACAAGTTCATCTCGTACTACCTCTTCCCCGAGGCCCGCTACTCGGTGGGCGTGACGTTGGGCGCGCGCGCGAAGATCTCCGTGGGCTCGAACCCGTGGGCCAAGACGCCGCGCACGCACGACATCAGCAAGATCTGCGAGCGCTACGGCGGCGGCGGGCACCCGGTCGTGGGGGCGGTGTCGATGCCGGCGGGGGAGATCGAGCGGGCGCGGCAGGTCGCGCGGGAGATCGTCGAAGAGCTGCAGACCGGGTAGGGCGGACCGGTCTGCGTGACTACCGGCGCGCCGGTCGTCCCGAGCGCCTTCTTACGATCGGCCGTGGACGCTTCGCTTTCACCGCGGGCGCCTTCGGCGCGGGCGGCGACGTCGGCGCCGAACCGTTCCCGCGAGCCTCCAGCTTCTCCAGACGTTCGCGCAGCCGCGCCTGATCGCCGCGCAGGCGTTCGAGCTCGTCGCGCAGCTGGCGCACCTGCTCGGCTGGCCGGCCACCGTCGCGCAGCGTGCGCAGCGCTTCGCCCATTCTCCGCTTGGCGCGGCCGTCGAGCTCGGCGGCGAGCGTCCGTTCGATCGCGGGGATCGCCTCGGGCTGGCCGAGCCGCGCGAGCGCCGCGGAGGCTTCGCCGCGCACGCGGAAATCGGGATCGAGGATGCACATCTCGAGGAACTCGCGCGCGGCACGCGCCTGCGCCGTGCCCGCACACAGCTCGGCCGCCGCCGTCACGCACGCGCGGCGCGCGAGGAACACGCCCGCGCCCGCGCGCCGCCACGCGCCCTTGATGATCGCGAGCGCGCCGCCATCCACATTGCCCGAAGCGCCGAGGCCCTCGATCGCGCGCGTGCGCAGCAGATCCTGGAACGCGGGTCGCTCGAACAGCGTCGGCAGCACCTCGAGCGCGAGCGGCGAGCGCGTGCGCCCGAGCGCGAGCGCCGCCTCGGCCTCGACGAACACGCTGGCGTCGCCCTTGCGCAGGCGCATCGCGAGCGCGCCCGCCGCGCGCTCGTCGCCGCGCCACTCGCCGAGCGCCGCCGCCGCCGCGCGCCGCACCTTCGGGTGCGCGTCGTCGAAGGCGCGCAGCACGATCGCCAGCGCGTCGTCGCGGCGCATGCGCCCGAGCGCGCGCGTCGCCGCCGCGCGCACGGCCCAGAAGCCGTCGCGTTCGATCGCCTTGCCCAGCGCCTCGACCGACGCCGGCTCGACGAGCCCCGCGAGCGCCTGCGCCGCGAGCACGCGGTCGATGCCGAAGCGCGCCGCCTCGAGCTGTCGCCGCCACAGCGGGCGCGGCTTCTCGAACTTCGACGTCTTGAGGATGACGTCGCCCGGATCGAACACGACCTGCGTGGGCCGCGCCGGCAGCTTCACCTCGAAGGTGTGCGTCGCCTCGGTGATCGTGAGCGCCTCGTCGCGCTCCTGCCCGTCGATCTCGAAGCGCACGCGCGTCGAGAACTTGAAGACGGGCGCGTCGGCGTTGATGGCCTGCTTCTGCGCGACGCGCAGCGTGCCGGTCTTGCGGTCCTCGTCCCACTCCCAGCCGCACTCGATCTCGGGGTGGCCGGGCTTGCCGACCCAGCGATCGAGGAACTCGTCGAAGCTGCGGCCCGACGTCTGCTCGAGCGCGCGCGCGAGGTCGCGCGTTTCCACCGACCCACGCGCGTGCGTTCGCGCGTAGTGGCCGAGCGCGCGGAAAAACAAATCGTCGCCCAGCTCGTGGCGCAGCATGTGGAGGACGCGCCCGCCCTTGTCGTAGAGGTGCGCGTCGAAGAGATGAATCGGCTCCTCGTACTGCCGACAGACGATGGGGCGCTGGTAACGGCCCGCCTCGGACAGGTAGCCCTCGGTGTCGTTGAGCTGCTCGACGTCGGCCTCGTCGCGGCCCTTGGCATGCTCGCGCCACACGTACTCGAAGTAGGTCGCGAAGCCCTCGTTGAGCCAGCCCTCGGACCACTCGCGGCACGTGACGAGATCCCCCCACCACTGGTGCGCCAGCTCGTGCGACACGAGCCCGTCGACGTCGTGGTCGAGGCCGGCGCGCTCGTCGAGGAGCGTGAGCTCGGTCAGCGTCGTCGCGCTCGTGTTCTCCATGCCGCCGAAGATGAAGTCGGGCACGGCGATCTGGCTGTAGCGCTTGTGCGGGTAGTTGACGCCGATGCGCTTCGAGAAGAAGTCGATCATCGCGGGCGTGCGCGCGAAGCTGCGGCGCGCGTCGGCTTCACGCCCGGGGGCCGCGTAGTAGTAGACGTCGACGCCGGTCTCGGGCGCGCGGTCGCGCAGCTCGACGAACGGCCCGCAGACGAGCGTCACGAGGTACGCCGGCTGCGGGAAGTCGAGGCGGTAGTGCCAGCGCGTGCGCCCGCCCTTGGGCAGGTCGACGCGCTCGTGCAGGTCGCCGTTCGACAGCACGAAGAGGCCCTTCGGCGCCGTCGCGATGACCTCCGACGTGAACTTCTCGATGGGGTGGTCGATGCACGGCCAGTAGTGGCGCGAGTCGTCGTCCTGGCCCTGCGTCCAACACTGCAGCGGGCGGTCGGGGTGGCCCTCGTCGGGGCCCATGAAGTAGAGGCCGCGGCGCGGGGCGCAGCGGTAGCGGATCTCGGCGCTGACCTCGGCGTCGCGCGCGACGGGCCGCGGGCACGTCACGCGCAGGCGCTCGCCGTCGTAGACGTAGGCGGCGGGCGCGCCGTCCACGGTCACGGCCTCGATCTCCATCTCGACGGCGTCGAGCGTGAAGTGGGCGAGGGCGTCGCGCCGCGAGGCGAGCGTCAACGTCGCGACGCCGGCGAGGCGCTTGCCCGCGAGGTCGAGGTCGAGCTCGAGGCGCACGTGCACGATGCGCACCGAGCGGTCGGCCGTGAAGTTGGTGCGGGTTCCGGGGGGCGCGAAGGCTGAGGGCACGGGTCCGACACGTTAAGCGGCGGCGGCGCCAGCGGTCAATTGCGGTCATACTCGCCGCCCATGGACGCCCGCGAGCCCGTTCGACGCCGCCACCACATCTCCCGCGCGACGCCGCGCGAGGTCTACGACATCGTCGCCGACTACCCGGCCTATCCGCGGCTCTTCCCCGAGCTCAAGGAGGCGCGCGTGCTGTCGTCGTCAGGCGCCACGTCGCGCGTCGAGTTCCGCGCGCAGATCGTGCTGCCCATCCGCTACGTGCTGGATCTGGTCACGACGGACTCCGGGGCCGGGATCGCCATCGACTGGACGTACGTCGAGGGCGAGGTCGTCGTCGGCTCGACGGGCGGCTGGCGCTTCTCGCCCGCGGGCGACGGCACCGACGTCGAGTACCTCGCGAGCCTCGACGTCCGCGCGCCGCTGCCCGGCTTCGTGTTGCGCAAGGTCACGGACGGCCTCGTGTCGGCGTCGCTGCCGGCCATGTTCGCGTCCCTCGAGCGCGAGGTGCGGCGCCGCCAGTCCGCGCGCGCCGCTGCGGAACAACCTTCAAGCTCTGCTTGAAGATCAGCGCGGGCGGCCCGACACGTGCGGGTTGCCAGCGACGTAGAAGCGGAGCCGGCGCGCCGCCCAGCGCCCCGCGTAGTCGACGCCGACGCGCTTCGAGACGGAAAGCCGAGGCGCGGGCGTCCCGTCGTCGGCGACGTAGATAGCGCCGCGCGACGTCACGTCGAGGCCCTTGTCGGCCAGCGTGACGCCGAGCCCCGCGCACAACTTCCCCGGCCCGCGGTACGGGAACCCGCCGTCGTCGGGTAGGGGCTCGGCGGCGCGGATGAGCACGGCGCCCGCGACGCCGTCGGTCTCGGTGACGACGTTCATGCAGTGGTGCATGCCGTAGACGAAGTAGACGTAGAGGTGCCCCGGCGGCCCGAACATCATCGCGGCGCGCGGCGTGCGCCCGTGACGGGCGTGCGAGGCCGCGTCCTTTTCGCCCAGGTAGGCCTCGACCTCGACGACGCGCGCGCGACGAAGGGCGCCGTCGAGCCGCCGCACGATGACCTTGCCGATCAGCGCCCGGGCGACGATCTCGGTGGGCCGCTCGTAGAACGCCCGCGGCAGGGGCGCGAGCCGGGACATCCTCAGCCCTCGAGCAGCAGGCGCGGGCGCTCGACGGCGTCGAGGAGCTTCGCGAAGCGACCGTCGCTCTCCATGGCCGCGAGCAGGCCCGTCGCCGCCTTTCGATAAGCGTCGCGGTCGATCGCGCCCGCGACCAACCGGTAGCGCAGGAACAGGAACGCCGTCTGCGCGACGTCGGACAGGCAGTAGGCCCGCAGCGCCTCGATCTGCCCCGCGTGGAACAGCCCTTCGACCTGGCTGCCGTCGACGCCGCCCTTGCCGGGCAGGCCGATGAGCCGGGCCGCGCCGTCGAGCGACGTCATGCGTGCCGCGCCGTGGTCGGACAGCACGTCGCCGAGATCGAGGTGGCCTTCCTCGCTGAAACGGTAGCGGTAGCCCTCGCCGCGGTAGTACCAGTTGAAGTCGAGACCGAAGCGCAGCGCGCGCAGCGCCAGCACGGGAAGGTCGAAGCTGCGCCCGTTCCACGTCACGACGTGCGGGCGGTACTTCGTCATGAAGTCGGCGAAGTCGCCCATCATGCCGGTCTCGTCCTTGTTCTCGCCGATCGTGCCGATGCGCTTGATGGCGAGGTTCTCGTCGAACCACATCACGCCGAGGACGATCGGCCGGCACGCGTACAGCGGCGGGAACGGGCGCTCGACGCCGGCCGCCGCCTCGGGCGCGCTGTAGAGGTCGGGATCCGGAATCGTCTCGATGTCGAGGACGAGGTAGCTCGTCGGGGCCGTCATGTCGCGCGCATTGTACTGTGCTACAAGGGCCGCATGTCAGGCGCCGCCCCCTCCCGGGTCGTCGGTACTCGTCTGGTTCGGCTCGTGCTCGTGGTGCTGCTCGGCGGGCTCGCGTCGCTCGCGGGCTGCGCGCATCGGCCGCCGCCCGTGCGCCCGTGGCAGCGCGAGCACCTCGCGAAGCGTGGCATGCGCCTCGACACGCCAGGCGACGCTGAAGAAGACCGCTTCCGGCAGCACTGGCTCGGCTCGCGCGAGGGCAGCGACCTCGGCTACGGCGAGCCCGGCGGGGGCTGCGGCTGCAACTGATGCGCGCGCGCTTCTTCGCCGCGGCGTTCGCCGTCGGCCTCACGGTGCTCGCCGGCGCGGCTCGCGCCGACGACTACGTCACCATTCGCGGCGCCTACTACCGCGAGCCCTCGACGCGCGTCATCCAACCGACGATGGAGGTCGAGCGCGACGACGACAGCGGCCTCGACGTCAAGGCGCACTTCCTCGTCGACACGATCACGTCGGCGTCGGTCTCGGCCGGCACGTCGGCCGATTCGGTCTTCACCGAGACGCGCAACGAGGCCGGCCTGTCGCTCACGAAGCGCTTCGACCGCGCCTCGGTCGGCCTCGGCTACAAGTACAGCGCCGAGTCCGACTACTGGTCGCACGCGATCGCCGCGAGCGCGTCGGCGCGCCTGTGGGGCGACACCGCGACCGTCGGCGTCTCGCTGGGCCTGAGCTTCGACTCGCTGTCGTCGCGCTTCCGCACGCCGGCGTGCGCGAAGCCGCCCAGCACGTCGTGCCCGCTCGACTCGCAGTTCCTCGGCTTCTCATACACACAGATCCTCTCGCCCGACGCGCTCCTGCAGGTGTCGCTCGAGGGCAGCTACCTCGACGGCTTCGAGGGCAACCTCTACCGCTCGGTGCCGAACTTCGGCTACGAGGTCGTCCCCGATCGTCGCCTGCGCACGGCGGCGGCGGCGCGCTTCGCCTACTACTTCGCCGAGACCGACACGACGCTGCGCCTCGGCGGCCGCTATTACACCGACTTCGGGCCCGGCGATCGTGGGTCGACCGATCCATGGCGCATCCAATCGCTCACGGGCGAGGCGCGCCTCTACCAGCCCGTCACGCGCACGCTCGAGGTGCGGCTGTCGTACCGGCAGTACTGGCAGACGCGCGCGGCGTTCTACTGTGATACCTCGATGCTGGGCATCCAGACCGAGGCGCGTTGCCCCGACGGCGGCTACGCGCCCGACGCGCTCTACTACAGCACCGACCCCAAGCTCGGGCGCGTCGTCACGAAGTACCCCGAGGTGAAGCTCTACTGGCTCGCCGACGCCTTCGAAGACGTTCCCATCCTCGGCTGGCTCTCGGCGGGCACGTTCGACATTTCCTACGGCCGCTACATCCAAAGCACCAGCTTCGGCGACGCCCACGTCCTGCAACTCGGCTATACGATGCCGTATTGAAATGATCGACCCACGGAGCATCCTCGTCACGGGCGCGTCGTCGGGGATCGGGGCGGCGGTGGCGCGTAGGTTCGCCGCGCGCGGGTGGCGCGTGTTCGCGACGATGCGGCGGCCTGAGGGGGAGGGCGGAGCGGCGCTGCGCGACGAGGCGGCGCGCGCGGGCTGGCGGCTCACGACGCCCGCGCTCGACGTCACGCGCGACGACTCGGTCGCCGCGGCGGTCGACGGCGCGCTCGCCGAGACGGCCGGGCGGCTCGATGTCCTCGTCAACAACGCCGGCTACTACACGGTGGGCGCCGTCGAGGAGACGTCGCCCGACGAGCTGCGCGCCCAGCTCGAGACCAACGTCGTCGGCGTTCAGCGCGTGACGCGCGCCGTGCTCCCCGCGATGCGCGCGCGCCGCGACGGCACGATCGTGACGCTCGGCTCGATCTCGGGCCTCGTCGCCGTGCCCATGGTGGGCGCCTACCACGCGTCGAAGTTCGCGCTCGAGGGCCTCATCGAGGCGCTCCGCCTCGAGCTCTTGCCGTTCGGCGTGCGCGTCGTGCTCGTCGAGCCCGGCCCCTACCAAACGCGCTTGCACGACAATGAGAGGGAGGCGGCCTCCGCGGCGCGCCCCGACAGCCCCTATGCGGCGCTGCTCGCGGCCTACCGCCGGCAGGCCACGGCGATGCGGCGCGCGCCCTTACCCGGTCTCGTCGACGTCATCGAGCGCGCGGCGACGGCGCGCCGGCCGCGGCTGCGCTGGCTCGCGGGGCCGACGTCGATCTCGGCGGGGCGCTTGCGCCGCTTCGCGCCGGACTTCTTGTACGAGCTGGTCATGCGCGTCGCGTTTCCGATACGTAAATCCATGGCGCCGCCGACGCTGCCGCCGCCCCGCCGCGAAGGTTGAGGCTATACTCGAAGGGCCGTGCCGTCCGACAAGCTCACGCGCCAGCAAGTCGACTTTGTTTTGCGGCGCGCGGCGGAGCTGGACGCGAGCGCCGAGACCACCGGCGAGCACGCGCCCGAAGGCGGCCTGACCGTCGGTGAGGTGCTCCGGCTCGGCGAAGAGGCGGGCCTCCAAGGCCCAGCCGTGTCGCAGGCGCTGGCCGAGCTCAGGCGCGGCGTCTCGATCGAGCCGGAAGAGCGCGGCATGGTCGCGCACGCGCTGGGCGCGAGCCGCATCGTCGTGAGCCGCCTCGTGCCCGCGCCCGTCGAGACCGTGCGCCGCGCCGTCGACCGTTTTTTGCGCGAGCAGCTCATGACCGTGCGCCGCCACCACGGGGCGCGCATCGAGTGGGAGCGCGCCCAGGGCATCTGGCCCGGCCTCGCGCGCTCGCTCGACTTCTCGAAGCGTTACGCGTTCAGCCTCGTGTCGCGCGTCGAGACGATCGTCGACGGCGAGGAGGCCGACGAGGTCGGCGCCCACACGGCCGTGACGTTCAACATCGACCTCGCCGACATGCGCCGCGAGCGCCTCACGCAGATGAGCCTGCGCGCCGCCATGGCGTTCGCGCTCGTCGGCCTCGGTGGCGCCGCGATGTTCCCGGGCTTTGGTTTGGCCGACCTCGCGGCGCTCGCGAGCGGCGGCGTCGCCGCGGGCGGCGTCTTCGCGCTCGACCGCAAGCGCTACCTCGACAGCCGGAGCCGCGTCGCCCTCGCGCCCGAACGCTTCCTCGACATGCTCACCCAGCGCCAATCAAAACGGTCGCCCAAGACGTCGCTCGAGGACTAACGTCCGATCACCCGGACCTTCTCGCAACGCCCCTAAAACGACGGCGTCGCGAGGCCGTCTTCGTCGGGGGCGGGGCCGCCGGCGGTCTTGTGCTTGCCGCCGTGGTGGCCGCCCGACGTCGACGCGGGCTTCTTCTTGTCGGGCTTCGGCGTCTCGGCGACCGCTTCGGGCTCTTTCTCGAGCGCGACGTGGAGCGTGTGGTCGTTGTCGAGGTCGGTCTCGACGTCGAGCTCTTTGTACCCGTCTTTGCGCATGACGTAGAGGACGGCCGGCCCGTTGTGCGGCAGCTTGAGATCGAGCGGCACGGCGCCGAGGTCGACGTTGTCGCTCTTGCGGAAGACGTGCACGCCGGCCGGCGTCGCCTCGAAGCGGATCTTCACCGTCGAAGGCGCGGCAGGCGCGACCGGCGCGACCGGGGCTGGAGCCGGCGCGGCCACTGGAGCGGGCGCGGCGGGCGCCGCCTCTTTCTTCGGCATGAGCGCCAACGCGATGCCGGCCGCCGCCGCGAGCGCGACGACGCCGCCCACGATGAGGCCGGTCTTCTTCTTCTTCGGCGCGAGCTCTTCGTCGATCTCCGACGAGGCCGACGACAGCGTGGTCGACTGCGCCTGCGGCGACACCGTCTGGGTGGCCGGCGGGCGCGCGCCCGACGAGCTCATCTTCTTGAGCGCCGACGTCCCGCGGCCCGGCGTCGGCGGCGCGATCGCGACCTCGCCGAGGAACGCGAGCCGGAAGTCCTCCATCGTCGGGAAGCGGTCGTCGAGCTCTTTGTTGAGCGACTTCATGATGGCCGCCGCCATCGAGGGCGGCGTGTTCGGCGCGAAGTCGGTGAGGGGCGGAGGTTCTTCGAGCATGTGCTTCGCGAACAGCTCGCCGATGCCCTCGGCCACGAACGGCGGCCGCCCCGCGATCATCTCGAACAGCATGACGCCGAGCGAGTAGATGTCCGTGCGGTGATCGAGCAGCCCGGCGCCCTTGCACTGCTCGGGCGACATGTAGAGCGGCGTGCCCATGAGCGAGCCCGTCCGCGTCTTCACCGACTGCGAACCGTCCGGCGCCGCGAGGATCTTGGCGACGCCGAAGTCGAGGATCTTCACGACGAGCTCGCCGCCTCGGTCCTCGGATTTGTCGAGGATCTGCACGTTGTGCGGCTTGAGGTCGCGGTGGACGATGCCCTTGTTGTGCGCGGCCGTCAGCGCGCGGCACATCTGGTCGGCGATGA
Source organism: Polyangia bacterium (assembly GCA_035549075.1). Lineage (GTDB taxonomy): Bacteria > Myxococcota_A > Polyangia > Fen-1088 > Fen-1088 > DASZFV01. The sequence continues at coordinate 33,447 of DASZRT010000110.1, forward strand.
CCGCGACGTCGTCGGTCGGCATGGGCCCCCGCGCGACGCGCTCCGACAGCGCCTCGCCCGTGAGGTACTCCATGATGAAGTAGGGCTGGCCGTCCGGGGTCTGCCCGAAGTCGAGGATCTCGACGATGTTCGGGTGGCCGATCATGTGGATCGCGCGCGCCTCCGTGAAGAAGCGCGCGACGATGTCCTTGTCGGCGGCGAGGGCGGCGTGGAGCACCTTGATGGCGACCTTGCGGCCGATGACCGGGTGCTCGCCGAGGTACACCATGCCCATGCCGCCTTCGCCGAGCAGCTTGGTGACCTTGTAGTTGCCGACCGTCGTGTTGATCAGGCTCAAATGAAGACCGCCTTCATCATCAGCTAAAAATCGAATTCCGTCACGATTCCCCCGGCCGACGCCGAGGCCGTGGGAAATATTCGGAGCCCGCGCGACGCCGTGGTCGCCGTCTCGCCGCCGGAGTCTAGGTAGCCGCGATAGAGAAAGTACCCCCCCGCGATCGCGAACGCGCCGGCGAACGCGAACGAGACGGCTTCGTAGGTGGTGTCGCGATGACCCTGACTCACTTTGCTGGCCTGCTGTGAGTAATCTGAGGCGCTGAGGTCCGGGGCCGGCTTTCCTTGGAGGTCGCAAGCCGACGTACTCGTTGCCGGACAATTGCCCGTTCCCGGTTGAACACGTCGGTACTTGTCGAGGTCACTGTTGATCTGCTCGACATCCTTAGCAAACTTGATGCCCAGCCCCGTCGCGGTCAACGTGCCGACGACGGCGACCCAAAACGCCGCGCGCGAGGTGGTCCGTGAGCCGCCCCCACCCGAGTCCGGCTCGGCCTGCACGTCGGGGCGGTGCACGAGGACAGGCGGCGTCTCGCCAGTGGGGATCGCGCTGACGTCGGCGGACAGCGGCGACAGCGACAGGCTGAGGGGGAGGTTCTGGCCCGTCGCGAGCGAGAACTCCTGCTTCGTCGTCGTGTAGCCCTCTTTCTCGACCTCGACCTCATGGCGGCCCGGCGCGACGTCGGGCACGACGACGGGGCTCGTGCCCGTGACGCCCACGTGCGTGCCGTCGAGCGACACCGAAGCGCCCGGCACGCTCGCGCGGATCTGCAGCGTGCCGCCCGCGCCCTTGCCCGTGAGGCGCGAGAGCCAGGCCGGCGCCAGCGCGCGGAAGGCCTGCGATTCGGCCTTGCGGCGCGCGATCGTCTCGGTCGCGAACGACTCGACGGCGGCGCGGCCCACGTCGAGCAGCTTGAGCGTGACTTGGTAGTCCGCGCCGTCGCGTTTGACGTTGCCGAAGATCAGCTTGCTCGCGCCCATGCTCTTGCCGGCCGCCGCCATACAGGCCGGCGCCTCGTCTGGACACGAGAAGACCAGTTTCACCTCAACCAAATCTTTGCCCTGGACCAGCTGATAGGTGGGCGTAGAGGCCACACGCTGGCGGAGGGCGTCCGTGATGTCCGAGGCGATGCTGTCGGGTGCGCCGTCGAGCGCCTCGAGCCCGAGCACGGCCGTGGGCGTGGCATCGCCGACGGGGGCCGCTTGGGCGGGCGATCGCGACGCCAGGAGCGCCGTCGCGGCCAGCGCCGCCAAGAAGCCAAATCCCTTCATGTTTCGGGCTGCATTGTTTCCGCTGGCTCGGGACCTGTCAATGATGCAGGGCGCGCCTTTCCAGGGGCAGTTTTCGTGGGCGCGGGCGGCGCGTGCTAGCGTAAGCCTGCATGCGCTTGGGGGTTTCCGGGAAGGTCTTGCTCGCGCTCACGGCGCTGCTCGTGGCCTTCGCCGGTGACGCGACGTTCACCGTCCTGTCGATCCACTGGGCGCGGCAGGGCGTGCTCGCGAACGAGGCGTACCTCGACCTCCAGGGCTCGGTCGACTCGGCTTGGAAGGCGCTCAACGACTTCGCGCCCTCGCTGGGGCGGAACATGCGGCTCGACCCGAACCTCGCGCTCGCCTTCAAGAGCGCGCGCAAGCAGCTCGAGGACGGCGTCGCCGCGATCGATCGCTACCTCGAGAAGGAACCGAAGTCGTACCGGCGGCTCGACTTCGAGGTGAAGCGGCGGCAGCTCACGGCGCTCGAGGTGCAAGTCGACATGCTCGCGGCCGAGGCGGGGACGGTCGGCGCGGCCAACGACAACCAGCTGCGCACGGGCTTCGAGAGCCACTTCGCGGCCGTGACCCACATGTTGAACCGCATGCGCCGCCCGCTGCGCGGCGAGAGCGGGCAGATCGCGCAGCGCCTGACCGACGACGAAGAGACGGCGCTGCAGATGGCCGTCGGCCTCGGCATCGCGGGGCTCGCGATCGCGGGCGCGGCGTTCTTCTTCACGATGCGGACCCTGCGGCCCCTCGGCGTCCTGCGGGCGCGCGCGCGCGCCGTCGCGGGCGGCGACTACGCGCGGCGCACGGGCGTCGCCTCGCACGACGAGATCGGCGACCTCGCGCGCGAGTTCGACGTCATGGCCGGCGCGATCGAGGAGCGCGAGCAAAAGGTCATCCGCGCCGAGCGGCTCGCGACCGTCGGGCGCATGGCCGCGCAGATCACGCACGAGGTCCGCAACCCGTTGTCGTCGATCGGCCTCTACGCCGAGCTGCTCGGCGACGAGATCGCCGAGCTGCGAACGTCGGCCCCGGGTGACGCCGACAAGACCGAGCCGAAGCGCCTCGTGCAGTCGATCATCGCCGAGGTCGATCGGCTCACGGAGATCACCGAGACGTACCTGCGCTTCGCGCGGCTGCCGCGACCCAAGCTCGAGCGCGAGGATCTCGGCGCGATCGTGACGGGCGTGCTCGAGTTCGCGCGCGCCGAGCTGTCGCAAGCGGGCATCGCGCTCGACCTGCGCGTCGCGCCTGCGCTGCCCGAGGTCGCGGCCGACGAGGCGCAGCTGCGACAGGCGATCCTCAACCTCGTGCGCAACGCGCGCGAAGCCATGGCGGGGGGATCCTCGGCGCGCCTCGCGGTCGTCGTCGAGGGGCGCGGCGACTCCGTCGTCGTCACGATGACCGACTCCGGGCCGGGCATTCCCGCCGAGAACCTCGCCAAGATCTTCGACCCGTTCTTCTCGACGAAGGAACGCGGCACGGGGCTCGGCCTCGCGCTCGTGCAAGAGATCGTCGTCGAGCACGCGGGCCGCATCGAGGTCGGCGCGGGCGAGGGCGGCGGCACGCGGTTCACGCTGACGTTCCCCGCGCTCGCTCCCGATGCGGCGCCTGCCGCCGGCCGCGCGCCGGCGCGCGACGACGCCGAGGAGCGGCCCGCGGGCGTCACGATCTCTCAGGGCGCGCCCGCGGCGCGGTGAGCCTCGGCGCGGGCGCGATCGCCCAACTTCGCGTAAAGGTCGGCGAGCCCGCGGTGCACGGCGGCCGCGTCGGTGGGGTGGAAGAGCAGGGCGCGCTCGAGCTGCTTCACGGCGGCGGCGGGCTGCCCCGTCGCCGCGAGCGCGCGACCGTAGGCCGCGAAGACGTCGCCGTCGGCCGGGTCGATGAACGTCGCGACGGGCGCGGCCCACAGGACGCGCGCGCTGCGACCCGCGCGCGCGCTGCCGAGCACGAGCTCCTTGGCGCGCGCGGCGCTTTGCGGCTCCAGGCGCAGCGCGGCCTCGAGCTCGGCGGCGCGATCGGCGTCGCGGCCTTCGTCGGCGAACATCTCGGCGAGCAGCGCGTGCGGCTCGACACGCGCGTCGTCGAAGGCGATCGCGCGCCGCAGGTGCGCCTCGGCGGCGGCGCGATCGCCGCGGTGGATCTCGGCGAGCGCGAGGCGCACGCGAACGTCGTAGCCGTCGAACGACCTGGATGACGTGGATTCCGCCAGAACGCCCGTGAAGGCCGAAGTCGCGGCGTCGGCCTCGCGGTGGGCGAGGGCGAGCTCGCCGGCGAGGAAGGCCTCGGCGGCGCGGTCGGCAGCACTCTTCGAAGCGGCCGCGCGCGCACGGGCGAGCGCCGCGCGCGCGGCGGCCTCGTCGCCGTGTTGGAGCGCCGCGAGGCCGGTCGCGACGTCGACCGGCAGCCGCAAGCGTTCCGTCGGCACCCACTGCGCGTCGTAGCGCGCGAAGCGTGAATCGAGCTCGGCGCGGAACGCCTTTTCGAGCGCCGTCGCCGGCATGCCCGCGAGCCCTTCGAGCGCCGCGCCTTCGCGCGCACCGCGACCGAACGCGACGAGCGCCGCGCGGATCTTCGCGAAGCCGAAGCGTCGTTCGAAGAAGTCGACGGCGAGCGCCGCCTGCGCGTAGGCCGCGACGGCGGCGTCGGCGTCGCGCGCGTCGAGGAACGCGTCCGACAGCGACGCGAGCGGGTGCAGCTCGCCCCTTCGCGCGGCGCCCCACAGCGCGACGTCGTCGTGGCGCGCCCACTCGGGCCGCTGCCGCATCGTCTCGACCTCCGACAGCCCTTCGGTGAACCAGCGCGGCACGCGCGAGCGCGACAGCTCGATCGCGAACACGTGCGCCAGCTCGTGCGCCAGCACCATGCCCCAGTTGAAGGCGTGGTTCGTGGGCGCCTGCGAGGTGATGACGCGCCCGAAGCAAACCGCCGAGACGCCGATCGTGGGGAGGCCCACGGTGCGGATCGCGAAGTGGCTCGGGTCGCCGTAGAGCTCGAACGTGATGGGACCCTTCGGCTCGAAGCCGTAGCGGGCGACGTCGCGCGCGTAGGTCTCTTCGAGGAACGGGCCGACGACCTCCTCGATCGCGGCGCGCGTCGCCGGCTCGACGCGAAAGCGCAGGTGCGCCGTCGCCAGCGTCACGTAGCGCGCGGGGATGACCTTCTCGTAGAGGTCGAGCAGGTTGAAGGTGCGGGCGTCGTACGGATCGAGCTTCCAGGCGCGCCGAAGCGCTTCGAGGCCGCGCGCCTCGTCGCCGAGACGAAGCAGCGTCGTCGCTTCGGCGGACAGGCAGCGGGCGCAGGTGGGATCGAGCGCCGCGCCCGCCTCGGCCACGGCGCCGGCCTCGTCGTAGCGGCGCTGGCGCACGAGGACCTCGGCGACGAACGCGAACAGATCGGCGTCGCCCACATGCGCGGCGAGATCGGCGTCGCGCTCGCGCCGAAACGTCGCTTCGTCGTCGCCGAGCATCGCGGCCGCGGCGGCGACGCGCGCCGCGCCCGGGTCGACGGGGTTCGTCGCGCGCAGCGCGGCGACGTCGGCGGCCGCCGCGGCGCGGTCTTCTCGATCGAGCGCGAGCTCGGCCCGCAACGCGAGCGCGCCCGGATGGCGCGGGTTGATCGCGAGCGCGCGCGCGAGCTCGGCGCGAGCGGCCGCGACGTCGTAGCGGCGATCGAGCAGGGCGCGCGCGAGGCCCACGTGCGCGTCCGGTTCGTCGGCGTCGACGGCCAGCACGGCGCGGAACGACGCTTCGGCCTCGTCGGCCGCATGCTTCTCCAGGAACATCCAACCCCAATCGAGGTTCGCCGCCGTCGCGCGCGCGTCGGCGCGAACGGCGTCACGCAACGTCTCGTTCGCGTCCTTCCAGTTGCCGTCGAGGCGCGCCGCGGTCGCGATCGCGACGAGCGCGGCGGCATTTTTCCGATCGACCCGCCCCGCGTTCCAATCGTCGTAGCTGCGCGCGAGCAGCGGCGCGAGCGCCGTCCGATCGCCGACGAGCGCAAGCAGACGCATGAGCGCGTCGCGCGCCGGCAGATCGTCCGGCGAGGTCGCGAGCGTCGCCTCGAGCCCGGCGCGCGCCTCGGCGTAGCGGCCGAGCGCGACGCGCGCCCGCGCCGCGAGCAGGTCGAGACGATCGGCCGCGGGCGCGCGCTTCGCCGCCGTGGCGATCCGCAGCGCGCCCTCGTAGTCGCCCGTCCGCAACGCGCGCACGGCCGCGGCGCGCGGCGGATCGCCCGATCGCTTCGCCTCCGCGGCGCCCGTCGCGGCGACCACGATCGCCAGCGCGAGGGCGACGAGGCGCGTGTCCATCGCCGCAGTTTCGCGCACCGGCGTGCTACGATCCAACGCGATGACGACCGACACCGACGCAGGCTCCAAGCCGAAAGCCACCGAGCTTCGCCCTGAGGTCTTCGACGACTACGACGCCTTCCTCAAAGAGGCCATCCGCGAGTACTACGACCGCGGGTGGAAGAGCCGGCGCGGCAACTTCATCGCCCTCGTGATCGCGTCGGGCCAGGCGACGTCGATGGCGGCGGACTCGCTGCGCGACGGCTCGGGTCTGAAGAAGGCCGCGTTCGGCGCCGCGGGCGTCGTCGCGCTGCGGGTGGGCCTGCGCTACGCGCTCTCGGGGCCGCTGGGCATCATCCTCACGGGCGCGGCGGCCGTCTCGCTGGGCAGCTACCTCCTCAAGAACCAAAAAGAGATCACGACCAAGGTCGGCACCTTCCGCACGCTCATCAACGAGACGCGCACGCGCTTCGAAGAGGCCCAGGGCGGCTACCGCGCCGGCCGCTACGACGCCGCCAGCCGCAACCTCATGGTCGACGGCCTGCTGAAGCGCTTCCTCGACGACGTCGACGAGGCGTAGCGCTACGCGAGCATCAGCGACTTCAGGCCGCCGACTGAGAATCTGACGAGCAGGCTCGAGCGGAGGACGTTTTCGATCTTTCCGCGGCCGTAAACGGGGTGCGAGATGATCTCGCCCGCCTTGTAGCGCTCCTTCGGGTCGAAGCGGCGGACTTCCTGGGCGGCGGCGACCTCTTCGCCGAGCGCGCGCATCGCGGCCGCGCGACGCGCAGCCTCGGGATCGACGGCGACGCGCGGACGAAGATCGCCTTCGCCGCCCGCGGCGCCTCCCTCGGCCGTCGCGCGCTTGCGCGCCGGGCTCGTGCGGTAAGCGTGACGGGAGTTGCAGACCTGACAGAGGACCTGCTTCGGCTCCGCGCCGACCATGGCGACGATCGAGTGCGTCGTAGATTCGCCGCACTTGCCGCACCAGGCTTCGATGTCCGAACCAACCTTAGGGGCGCCCGTCGGCGCCGCCCGATCGTGCGGTGACCAAGACACGCCCGTGATGCGGCGTTGGCCAATGGCGCCCGCGCCGGCCACGCGGTCGGGCGTGCTCTCGCGAGAAGGCATCGGCACCTTCGGCAACAACGAGCCGAGCCGCTTGAGGTCGACGAGACGTCGCCCGAGCAACCGCTCGGCCCTCAGGCGGTCACCCTCGGAGAGACCCTGCAGCAGGTCACGGTAGGTGCTCGCGACCCGCTCGATGCTCTCGAGCGCGGCGACCACCACGTCCCGCTCGTCTTGCCGCTCCTGCGCCTGATGCACCTGGAGGGTGGCGTCTCGAATTTCGTCGCTGACCTGGTCGATCGTGGGGGCGTCCACCGCGCGTTTGTTTCCCACGGCTAGGCGCCAACTGCAATGGGGATCCTTTTCTTGACGAAATGTCGCAGGCCCCGAAAAGGCCCGGATCTCTTTCCCGTTCCCGCGCGTCCGCTGTACTGTACGAGCCTGCTCAGGAGACTCACCGCATGTCGATGAGATTCGCCCCCCGTTCCTTCGTCGCCGCGCTTCTCTTTGCTTTTGCCTTCGTCGCCACGCCGGTCGTCGCTCGCGCTCAGACGCAGACGCCGGCGCCAGGTGGCCCCGACGAAGAAGAGCCGATGCCGCCCTCGATCAAGCGGCCGCCCGCGCGCAGCTCCGCGTTCGATTCGAGCGCGCCGTCGCTGACGCTCGCGGGCCCGCCGCCCAAGGGCCCGGTCGCCGACTCGTTTCTGCCTTCGCTCATGGGCCCGATCGGCCTCTACCGCATCTCGACGGCCGAGGTCGGGCCCGTGAACCACCTGCGCCTCGCGCTGCACGGGTCGTACTTCTCGACGACGAACTTCCTCGTCAAGGGCGACAGCGACGCGCGCGTCGACGGCAGCTTCTCGTTCGGCTACACGCCGCACGAGTACCTCGAGATCTTCGGCGCGATCCTCACGTCGAGCAACCGCAACCGCCGCAACAGCGCGGGTGAGACGCCGGCGCGCCGCGACCCCGAGCTCATCAAATCGTTCGGCGACCTCGTGCTCGGCCCGAAGGTCTCGGTCCCCGTCTCGCGCGGCATGCTGCTGGGCTTCGAGCTCGGCTTCCGATTCTTGTCGTCGATCTCCGATCTGTCGGTGTCGCCGAGCTCGACGTCGCTGTGGTTCGGCCCGGTCTACACGCTCGACCTGCGGCCTCTCGCGCACGCGCCGCTGCGCTTCCACGTCAACGCGAACTACTACCTCGACAACTCGGGCAACCTCATCGACTTCAGCGACCCGACGATCTCGAAGTTCACGCGCGAGGTCGCGAGCTTCGCCTACGACATCGCCGGTAGCCGCCTGCGCTTCGGCCTCGGCATGGACGTCCCGCTCGAGCAGATCACGGCGCCCGTGCCGCTCACGCTCTTCGGCGAGTACCACGCCGAGATCGTCACCTCGAGCGCCATCGCCGCCTTCGCCAACGAGCCGGGCGACACGCACAACCGTGACCAGCAGTGGTTCACGCTGGGCGCGCGCGCCCGCGTGTTCCACGGGCTCACGGCCGACGCCGGCGTCGACGTGCGGCTCGCGTCGTTCGGCTTCCAGTACGGCACGCCGCTGGCGCCGTACAACATCCGCTTCGGCGTCTCGTTCCCGCTCGACATCGACGCGTTCACGCGGCCCACGATCATCACGCGCACGGTGGAGCGCCCCTCGAATTCGGGTCCGGCGGCTGCGCCCGCGGCGCTCGAAGAGCCCGTGCCCGGCACGGTCAAGAGCGGCCGCGACGGCAAGCCCGTCGGCGGGGTCATGGTCAACGTCGTCAACCGCCCGCTCGGCCGCGTCGCGACCGATCCCGACGGCCGCTTCCAGACGCCGAGCCTGCCGCCCGGTCCCGCCGTCCTCGAGTTCACGGCGCCCGGCTTCGAGTCGCAGAAGGTCACAGCCAACGTGCAGCTCGGCCACACGAAGAAGGTCGACGTCGTCCTCACGGCCAAGGTGCTGACGGGCAACGTGCGCGGCCGGGTCGTCGACGGTCAGGGCCACCCGCTGCAGGCCTCGCTGCGCTTCTCGGGCGCCGACGCGTTCTCGGCCCAGGCCGACGCCAACGGCAACTTCTCGGCGGCGCTCCCCGTGGGACCGTACCGCGTGACGGCCGAGATGCCGCAGCTTCCGCCCAAGGACGTCGCCCTCGAGATCACCGACGGCCACGACAGCCAGCTCGAGATCGTCATGAAGGCGCCCAACACCGACGTGACGCTCACGGCGGACGGCATCGCCTTCAAGAGCCCGATCAAATTCAAGGGCGCCAACGCGAAGCTCGACGCCAAGATGCAGACGGCCCTCGACGGCGTCGTCGACATCCTGACGGACCACCCGGAGATCCGCGTGCTGCGCGTCGAGGCCTACTGGGACAGCAGCGCCGGCGCGAAGGCCAAGGCGCTCACCGAAGGCCAGGCCAAGGCCATCAAGGACTACCTGGTCAAGAAGGGCATCGGCGACGGCCGCATCGAGGCCGTCGGCCTGGGCGCCGAGCACCCGTTGGTCCCGAACATCGGCCCGGTCAACAAGGCCAAGAACCGCCGCGTCGAGTTCCATACCTCGCAGTGAGCGTGGGAGGGGCGAGTCCCTCCCACGGCCCCACCCCGG
>DASZRT010000111.1:0-79182 GCA_035549075.1 Polyangia bacterium
TCGGCGCGCGCGGACGGCGCGATCGCCACGAGCCCGAGCGCGCCGATCAGGAGGGCGCGCGCCCAGCGACGCGGAAGGCCACGACCCATGCCCCTATCATTACCGCCGACACGGCCAGCGTGAGAAGCGTCTGTCCGAGGCGCCCCGGCGTGCGCACGCGCGACGCCGCGAGGCCCGCGCCCGCGACGGCGCCGACGGCGAGGCCGAAAAGGTGCGCCCAGATGTCGACGTTGGTCAGGTTGCCGAACATGTCGCGGCCGCCCGCGCCCAGCATGGCGTAGAGACCGAACGCCGCGCCCAGCGGCAGCCACGCGTAGCCACGGCGGCCACGCACGCGCCAGCTGCGCACGACCTGTAGCCCCGCGAGGATCCCCAGCGCCGCGAACGTCGCCGTCGAAGCGCCCACCGACGTGAAGGCCACCCGGTGCCGAACGGCGTCGAGGACGTTGGCGGCGGCCGCGGCCCCGACGACCAGCGTCGCGCCGAGCCCCGCGCCCAACCACCTCCCCACGGCGGAGACGAAGATGAGGCACGCGACGACGTTGCCGACGACGTGGAGCACGTCGGCGTGCAGCGTGAGCGCGGTGAAGGCGCGCCACCACTGGCCGGCGAGGATCTTCTCGGCGGACGCGCTGCCGACGTCGAACCACGCCGAGGACGTCCCGCCGTCGCGAGGACCCGCGACGACGAACATCGCGAGCAGCAGCGCCGCCGACACGACGCCGAGGACGCTCGGACCGAGATCGGGCGCGGGGGGCACGACGACGGGCACGCTCTCGGCGTCGAAGGCCGCGAGCGCCGCCGACGCGGGCGCGACGTCGTGCGCGCCCACGACGATCGCGAACGCGCCTGCGCCCTGCAGCACCTTGTGCGCGATGCCCGCCGACGCGAGCACGAGCGACCAGTCGCCCGCGAGCGTCGGGCTTCCCGTCGCGCGCAGCGTGCGCTCTTCGCCGAGGACCGGCATCGCGCCCGACATCGAATCGTCCACGGCGCAAGCATAGAAGCGCGCCCGCGCGATCGCCACGCCCGCGCGCGGCGTCGCTGATAGGATGCGCGCACCTTCATGCTGAAGCACAACACCTACTTCGACGGCAAAGTTCAGAGCATCGGCTTCGAGCGCCACGGGCGGCGCCTCTCCTCGGGCGTGATCGCGCCCGGCGAGTTCCACTTCGGCACCGAGGCCCCCGAGCGCATGACGGTCACGAGCGGCGAGCTCCACGTGCGCGCGAGCGCCGGCGCCGAGTGGCGCGTCTACCCCGCGGGCACGGCGTTCGAGATCGCCGGCAAGAGCGGCTTCGACGTCCGCGCCGCGGAGCCGTCCTCGTACGTTTGCGAATACCTGTAGAGCGCTCGTGAGCGAGCCGCTCAACCGCTGGGATCCGGGCCTCTACGCCGGGCGGGCCGCGTTCGTGACGGCGGCGGGGCAGGATCTCGTCGAGCTGCTGGCGCCGCGCGCGGGCGAGCGCGTGCTCGACGTCGGCTGCGGCACGGGCGAGCTCACGGCGGCGATCGCGGCGCGCGGCGCGAGCGTGACCGGCCTCGACTTCTCCGACGACATGCTCGCGTCGGCGCGCGCGAAGCAGCCGGGCCTCACGTTCGTCGCGGGCGACGCGCAGGACTTGCCGGCGAGCTTCACGGGCGCGTTCGACGCCGTGTTCTCGAACGCCGCGCTCCACTGGATGCCGCGCATGGACGATGTCGTCGCCGGCGTCGCGCGCGCGCTGACGCCCCATGGACGCTTCGTCGCCGAGCTCGGCGGGCGCGGCAACACCGACACCGTGCTGCGCGGGCTGCGCGCCGTGCTGCCGCGCCTCGGCCTCGAGCCCGAGCGCTTCATCCCCTGGACCTTCCCGAGCCCCGCCGCTTACGCGACGATCCTCGAGCGCCACGGCTTCCGTGTTCGCTTCCTCAGCCACTTCGATCGCCCCTCGCGCATGGACGGCGCCGGCGGCTTGCGCGCGTGGCTCACGATCTTCTCGGCGCCGCTGATGGCGGCGCTGGGCGCGAGCGGCGATCGTCGCGACGTCTTCTTCTCTCTGATGGAGAACGCGTGCGCGTCGCTCCGCCGTGACGACGCCGCTGGTCTCCGCTGGGAGATCGATTACGTCCGCTTGCGCTTCCTCGCGACGCTCGACTAGCCGCGATTCGTTGCCGCGGCGCCGACAGCGCGTTGCTCCCCACGCAACGCATCCGCCAAAGGCGCGTCCGCGCTGCGCCCGCAACCCCCTGAAAAGACGAGACCTACATCGTATCAAATTAATTTCGTTTGCTAGCACACGAATTGCAATCCATGGAACTACCCCAACCTCTAGCCCCTGAAAGGCTCGGTCGTTCCATGTCCAAAAACTTGTTCCTGTTCCCCTTGGCCGCGAGAGCTCTGCCCTTCGTGTTGGCAGCGGTTCCGATCGCGGGCTGCAGCGATCTGCAGTCGCAACAGACCGCCGACGAAGACCCGCTCGCGCTGTTCAACAACAGCGACAACGGCCTCGCCTCGTCGAACGGTCTGTCGTCGTCGAACGGCCTGACGTCGTCGAACGGCCTCGGGCTCTCGAACGGCCTCGGTCTCTCCAATGGCCTCGCCTCATCGAACGGCCTCGCCTCGTCGAACGGCCTCATGACGAACGCGCAGAGCCGCACGCTCGTGAAGTACATCGCGAAGTGCGCGCTCATGAACGGCCAGAACCTCGTGAAGGCCGATCAGTACGGCGCGATGTACACCTTCGCGGGCGCGGTCGGCGTCGCGCCGGCGTGGCTCACGGGCTCGTGCGACGCCGGTTGCCAGCAGCGCATGACGGCGTGCCTCATCGCGATGACCAACCGCGACGGCAAGCACGTCGCCATCGAGCTCGTGTCGGCGGCGTCGAGCCTCTCGGCGATCGGCCCCACGGGCGACGACACGACGTACCCGAACCAGGAAGGCAGCGTCTTCGGCAACCTGTTCCCGTCGCCGCCGCAGCTGTACGCCTGCGCGGGCGCGCAGGGCGACCACGCGGCGCAGGTGAAGCGCTTCTGCATCGCGGGCACGGGCTGCGACCTCATCACGCAGACGCCGGCGTGCGCGTCGACCTGCACGCAGACGTGCACGACGGGCCCGGGCGGCAAGCAGGTCTGCTCGGCCAGCTCGTGCAAGTCGCCGAACGGCACGACGTGGGCGGCGCCGCTCACGGTCTACCTGCGCAACAAGATGGAGGCCGGCAACTTCGACGCGACGGGCGGCACCGACTTCGGCGGCGTCACGGTGTTCCCGATGACGGGCGGCACGAGCGGCATCGCGGGCGTCGACGACGGCGACTGGGTGCAGATGAACGACGTGCAGTTCGGCGCCGCGGGCAGCGCGACGACGTTCACGGCGTACATCTCGACGACGAACGCCGGCAACATCATCGAGGCGCGCCTCGACAGCCCCACGGCCCCGGTCTTCGCGAGCATCCCGGTGACGTCGACGGGCAGCTTCGCGACCGAGAAGGCCGAGAGCGCGACGATCACGACGGCCGGCATCAGCGGCAAGCACAACGTGTTCATCACGTTCAACGGCGCGGCCAACCGCGCGAGCGGCCTCAACGGCGGCGGCAAGAGCTTCGGCAACATCTCGTTCTTCGAGGTGAAGTAGCCGCATCGCCGACGGACGCCCGCGGGCTATGCTCGCGCGCGCCGTGCCACTGACGCTGACCTTCTCGGGCGGGACGTTGGAGCTGCGGGGCCTCGGCCCTGCGGCTCCTTCGTCGATTCCCGGTTGCGAGGGCTGCGTGTGGGACGCGCGCACGGCCTGCCACCGCGCGCCCGCGATCGCCTACGCCGGCCTGCGCCGCGCCCTCGCGCGGGCCGCCGTCGAGGTCGAGGATCGCGCGCGGCAATACGAAGAGCTCGCCGAGGGCGCGCGCGTGCACCGCGAGCCGCGGCCTTACCAGCGCGAGGCGCTCGAGGCGTGGCGCGCGGCGCAGGGGCGCGGCGTCGTCGTGCTGCCGACGGGCGCGGGCAAGACGTGGCTCGCGTGCCTCGCCATCGAGGACCGGCGGCGCAGCGCCCTCGTGATCGCGCCGACGCTCGATCTCGTGCGCCAGTGGTACGACGTCTTGCGCACGACGTTCGGGCGGCCCGTGGGCGTCATCGGCGGCGGCGAGTACGACGTGCAGGCGCTCACCGTGTCGACGTACGACTCGGCGTACCTGCACATGGAGCACCTCGGCGGGCGCTTCGGGCTCGTCGTGTTCGACGAGTGCCACCACCTGCCGGGCGCGGCCTACGCGCTCGCGGCGCGCGCGTCGCTCGCGCCCTTCCGCCTCGGGCTCACGGCGACGCCCGAGCGCGCCGACGGTCGCCACAGCGACCTCGACGAGCTCGTCGGCCCGGTCGTCTACCGCAAGGACATCGTCGATCTCTCGGGCGCGTACCTGTCGAACTACGAGACGGTGCGCCTCACCGTCGAGCTCTCGCCGGAAGATCGCGCCGAGCACGACGCCGAGCGCGCCATCTACCGCGACTTCGTCGTGCAGAGCGGCATCCGCATGTCGAGCCCGTCAGGCTGGTCGGACTTCATCATCCGCTCGTCGCGCTCGGAAGAGGGCCGGCGCGCCATGCAGGCCTACCGGCGGCAGCGCGAGCTCGCGTTCGCGGCGCCCGCGAAGCTGGACTACGTCGCGCTGTTGCTCGACCGCCACCGCGCCGATCGCGTGCTGCTCTTCACGCAGGACAACGCGACGGCCTACGAGGTCGCGCGGCGGTTCCTCGTCCCCGTCATCACGCACGAGACGAAGGTCAAAGAGCGCAGCGAGATCCTCGAGGGTTTGGCCCTGGGCGCGGCGGGCGGCGGCTACGGCGCCGTGTCGACGTCGAAGGTGCTCAACGAGGGCGTCGACATTCCGGCGGCGAACGTGGCCGTCGTGCTCTCGGGCAGCGCGTCGGTGCGCGAGCACGTGCAGCGTCTCGGCCGCATCCTGCGCCCCCAAGACGGCAAGCACGCGCTGCTCTACGAGCTGGTCACGGCCGGGACATCGGAGACGTCGACGAGCGCGCGGCGGCGGGACCACAGTGCTTACCGCTGACCTCGCGAGCGTGCGGCGCCGCGGCGACGAGCTGCGCCTCGTGGCGATCGATCCGAAGACGCGCGCGCGCCTCGAGGCGCTCGCGGCGGCGTACCAGGCGATCGCGCGCTCGCACGCCGGACGCGCGCGTGAGGACGTCGAGGCGGCGTTCCGCGACGTCGAGGTCACGGCCGCCGAGCGCCGGCTCGCGGGCGCCGTGCTCAAGCTCGTGCGAGACGGCTGCGTCTTCGAGGAGGCGTCGTCCGAGGACGCGGTCGCGCTGCGCCGCGAGCTCTTCCACCGCGCGAGCGCCGCGCGCCTCGCCGCGCACGCCGACGCTCCGTCGCTCGCCACGGGCAGCTTCATGGCCGGCTTCGATCGCGCCGCGATCGTCGCCGACGTCGCGCGCGACCGCGGCGTCGAGCCCGCGGCGATCGATCGCGCGCTCTTCGCCGACCGCGCGGGCGCGCAGCGCTTGCTGTCGGTGCAGGTCCCGTCGCCCGCGCGGCTCGCCGCCGGCTTCGAGCTCGCTCAGGCGCAGGCCGTGTTGCTGCGCGCGGCGAAGCTCACGGCGCGCGTGCACGCGCGCGACGCCGCGACCTACCGGCATTTGTTTCGCCGCCTGAAGTTCCTGCGGCTGCTGCCGCAGATCGACGCCATCCCCGGCGGCGGGTACCGCCTGGAGATCGACGGCCCCCTCAGCCTGTTCCAAGCGGTCACGCGCTACGGGCTGCAGCTCGGCCTCGCGCTGCCCGCGATCGCGGCGTGCGAGCGCTGGGCGATCGAGGCCGACGTGCGCTGGGGCGCCGAGCGCCGCGCCAGCCGCTTCGTGCTCGCGAGCGAAGACGTCCCGAACGAAACGCACGAGCTCGCGGCTGACGAACGCGACGACGTCGCGACGTTCGTCGCCGCCTTCGACAAGCTCGCGAGCGGCTGGCGCGTCGATCGCGAGCCCGCGATCCTCGACCTGCCCGGCGTCGGCCTCTGCGTGCCCGATCTCGCCTTCGAGCGCGCCGACGACGAGGGCGTCGTCACGCGTGTCCACCTCGAGGTGCTCGGCTTCTGGAGCCGCGAGGCCGTCTTCCGCCGCGTCGACCTCGCGCGCGCGGGCCTGCCCCACAAGATCCTCTTCGCGGTGAGCCGCGACCTGCGCGTCAGCGAAGATCTGCTGAGCGACACGCGGGACGCCGCCCTCTACGTCTACGCCCGCACGATGAGCGCCCGCGCGATTCTCGAGCGCATCGAGGCGCTCGCGTCACAGTGAGCCTTCGCGGTAGCGCGCGAGGCTGTCGATCGCGCCCGTCGGCTGCGTGAGGATGATGCCCTCGCCGATGGCGGCGCCGAACGCGCCGTTGAAGAGGCCGGCGCCCCAGTGGTGGTAGCCGACGATCAGGAACGCGCCCACGCCGGCGTTGAGGAGCACGTTGCCGACGTGCAGCCACCAGCGGCGGCCGTCGGCCTGGTTCTTCGCGTCGCGCACGAGGCGCGTCTCGGCGTCGGCCAGCAACGAGCAGACGTCGGCGCCAGGCAAAGGCGCGGCCGCCAACCGGGCGCGCAGCTGGCGCGAGTCGCCGACCACGTCGAGCGGCGCGATGAGCAGCGGCACGATGCCGACGGCCGTCGTGACCGCGCCCGTGTACCAGTCGACGCGCGCGTCACGCGAGACGAAGGTGAGCGGCACGAGGTTGCCGACGGTCCCGGCGCCGAGCGCGACGCCCCACCCCCACGTCCACTGCCGCGCGTGCCGCGCGCTGCGCGCGAGCTCACCGTCGATCCAAGTGAGCCGCAGCTCTGGATCGATTGCACCGACGGCAGAAGCCGAACCGACGTCGGCGACGGGCGCGCACGCCTCGGCGTGCGCCGACGGGGCGACGAGCGCGGCGAGCAAAAGCGCCGCGCCCGTGACTCCGCCCCGTCGCATCACCTGATCGCGGCTGCGCCGCGCGCGCTACTCGGTCTTCGGCGGCTCGTCGGCGGCCGGCGCGGTCGCCGCGGCCGGCGGGCTCACGACCTGGCCCGTCGGCTGAGCGTTCGTCGGCTCGGCGATCGGCCAACCCTTGGCGTCGCGGCGCGGACCGCCGCCGCCACCGGGGCCGCCGCCGGGACCACGACCGCCGCCACCGGGGCCGCGCCCGCCGGGACCGCGGCCACCACCGCCGAATCCACCGGGACCACGGCCGCCAGGGCCGCCACCGGGACCACGGCCGCCGGGGCCGCCGCCAGCAGGACCAAGACCAGGACCGCGTCCGCCGCCAGGCCCGCCGGCCGCGAAGCCGGGACCGCGTCCGGGGCCGCGCGGACCGCGACGATCGCCGCCAGGCCCGCCACCACCGCCGGGACGATCGCCACCGGAGCCCGGACGACCGGGACCGCGTCCGGGCGGACGCCCGCCGCGATCGCCTCGCGGACCGCCGCCACCGGGCGCGCGCGTCACCATCCACCCTTCGCCGGCGAGAGGCGTCGCGCCGCCGCCGGGGCCGCCCGGACCACCACGATCGCGATCGCGAGGGCCCGAGTCGAAGCTGAAGCCGGTCACCTTGCCGGCGCCGTGGGCTCCGGCGACGCCGCCGACGCCGCCCCCTCCACCGCCGCCACCGCCGCGCCCACGACCACCGCGGTCACCGCCGCGCCCGCCGCGATCGTCACGCCCGCGGCCGCGCGATTCACCGCGCGGCTGAAGATCGACGAGGTAGTGAAACTCGCCCTGCTTCTTGGCCTGCGGGGGCGGATCCTCGCCCGAGAGCACGCGCACGAGGCGCACGTTGTCGGCGCGATCGCGAATGACCTCGAGCGCCTCCATGAGCCGCGCCAGGCGATCGCCGGAGATGCCCATCTTCGACTCGATCTCGGCGGCGGCCTCGGCAGCGCCCGGCTCTTCGGCCGGCGGCGCCTCGGCGGCGGGCGCCCCGCTCGCGGCGGCCTCGGCCGCCGGCGCTTCCCCTTCGCCCCCGCTCGCCGCTTCGGCGCCGGGCGCTTCGCCCTCGGCGGGCGCGGCCTCCATCGAGACTGCTTCCGAAGCTGCTTCGCCGGACTCGCCTTCGGCGGGCGCGGTCGCCTCGACGGGCGCTTCGACAGCAGCAGCCTCGGAAGCGGGCGCCTCCTCGGCGGGCGCGGCCTCGGCCGGAGGCGCCTCCGCAGCGGGGGCCTTCGCCGGACGGTGGGCACGACGAATGATGGCCGCCTCGCGCAAAACGGTGGCGGAGAACTCGGTGACGGTCTTCATGAGGCCTCGCGATCTAGCAGGAAACGGGGCGCGCGTCGTCAGCAAACGGCGGAGCGCCCCGCGGCCATCGGCGCCGCGAAAATGGCGCCACGAAAAGTCGGCGTCGACTACTTCTTGAGGACGGCCTCGAGCTTCTTGTAGTCGTCCTCGGCGTGGTCGGTGAGGGCGTAGTTGTCGAGGTCCTTGTGGCAACCGTCGCAGGTGAACTTCTCACCCTTCTTCTTCGCGTCGTTCACCATCTGCTTCATGAGCTTCTTGGCCTCGGGGCGACCGCCCTTCGCACAGGCCTGAGCCGTCGGCGTGTTGCCCTTGGTGGCGATCGTGCACTTGTCGTCGGCACGCGCGACGCTCGAAGCGGTGAGGCCGAGGAGGAGGGCAGCGAGGAAGAACGAACCGGCGCGAGCGCTCATGGGAACTCCTTGTCGATTGTCGAGGTCGGGTGGGAAGGGCTTATAGCGTGGACGCCCATCCCCGCACAATATTCGGCGCGATCGTCCGACCGAACAGTTCAACCGTGACGGTCGACGCCGATATATAGTGCGGGTCCATGTCACACACCCTGCGCAAGCGCCCCACGCTGGTGGCGGCTCTCGTCGGCGTCGGCCTGCTCGGGGCGAGCGCGGCCGCACACGCTGACTCGGATGTCTTCGACCAACTGGGCTTCGAGGTCGGCGTCTTCGGTGGCGGCCATCTCTTCGCCAACAACCTCGAGCTCGGCGTCGCGGACGATTCCGCGCTGCCCTCGCCGAAGAACGCGGGCCTCGTCGGCTTGCGGCTCGGCTTCGTCCTCCACCCGATGTTCACCCTCGAGGGCGAAGGGCTGCTCATCCCCACGGCGGACCGCAAGTACGACTGGCGCGCCTGGCTGACGGCCGAGCGCATCCAGCTGCGCTTCGACCTGCCGGTGAAGATCGCCGAGGGCCGCTTCAAGCCGTTCGTGCTCGCCGGCATCGGCGGCCTCAGCGTCGTGAGCACGCAGGGCTCGGCCTACGACGAGATCAAGAAGGACACCGACTTCGTCTACCACTTCGGCGTCGGCGCGAAGTGGTCGTTTAGCGACCTCGTGTTCGCGCGCGTCGACGCGCGCCTGCTCGAAACGCCCAACACGACGAAGAACGGCGTCTCGGCCGACTGGGAATTCTCGGGCGGCCTGGGCCTCGCGTTCGGCGGCTCTTCGGCGCCGCCGCCTCCGCCCCCGCCCCCGCCCGGCCCCGTCGATCGCGACAAGGACGGAATCCCCGACGTCAGCGACAAGTGCCCCGCCGAGGCCGGCCCGAAGGAGAACGACGGCTGCCCCGACAAGGACCGCGACAAAGACGGCGTCATCGATCGCAAGGACAAGTGCCCCGACGTCGCCGGCCTGCCCGACCACGACGGCTGCCCCATCCCCGACGAGGACAAGGACGGTATCCCCGACGACAAGGACAAGTGCCCGAAGGAAGCCGAGGACAAGGACGGCTTCGAGGACGAGGACGGCTGCCCCGATCTCGACAACGACAAGGACGGCATCGCCGACGCGAACGACAAGTGCCCGAACGAGCCTGAGACCAAGAACGGTTACCAGGACGAGGACGGCTGCCCCGACGAGGTGCCCGAGGCCGTGAAGAAGTTCACGGGCGTCATCAAGGGCATCACGTTCCGGCGCAACTCGGCCGACATCAAGGCGTCGTCGTTCCCGTTCCTCAAGGAGGCGGTGAAGACGTTCAAGGACAACCCGTCGCTGCGCATCGAGATCTCGGGCCACACCTCGAACGAGGGCCGGCGCGAGTTCAACGTGAAGCTGTCGAAGAAGCGCGCCGAGTCGGTGAAGGCGTTCCTCACGTCCGCGGGCATCGACGAGAGCCGCGTGCTCACCGTCGGCTACGGGCCCGACAAGCCCATCGAGGACAACGGCACGAAGGCGGGCCAGGAGAAGAACCGGCGCATCGAGTTCCGCCTGCTGTCGCCCGACGAGACGGCGCCGCCGTCGGTGCCCGAGTCGCTGCCGGACGAGAAGGCCGCCAAGCCGGCCAAGGCGAAGGGCAAGAAGGGCAAAGCGGCGACGGACGCCGATGCCAAGCCGGCGAAGACCGCCAAGAAGAAGACCGCCGAGCCCGACGGCGATCCCGAGCCATCGCCCGCTCCGAAGAAGAAAAAGAAGTAGCTAGGTGATCGGCGCGGTTCGCTTCGCGAGCCGCGCGATCCAGAGGACCGCGACGAGGCCGAGCAGCGTCGTCGCGTCGTAGAAGAGGCGCGGCCACGCGCCGACAGCGAGCGTGACCGCGATGAACGAGGGCCACGCGAGCGCGAAGCGGGCGAAGCGTTCGGATGGCTCGACGTCGGCGTTGGCGACGAGCGCGAGCGGCACCGCCCACAGCGTCAGGTCGGCCGGGAAGACGTGAGGGCCCAGGAAGACCGCCGCCGCGCTCACGGCGGCGAACGCGAGCGGGAGCGGCGTCGCGCGCGCGCGCCGACCGCAGATCGCGAGCGCGATGGTCGACGCGACGAGCGCGACGTAGGCGGCGACCGTCGCGCCGTGCACGTGCAACACGCCGACGAGGCGCGCGAGCAGGCCGCGTAGGTTGAGCATGACGGCGGGCTCGCCGTGGCCGAGGTGCTGCTGCAGCGCGGGCAGCCCCGCGAGGTAGCGCGCGAAGATCCCGGGGCCGAGCGCCGCGGCGGTCACGCCCGCGACGGCCGCGCCGAGGATGGCGACGAACGCGAGGGCGCGCCAGCGTCGAAGCGCGACGAGCAACGCGAGCGGCAGCGGCACGTATTGCGGCTTGAAGCTGAGCACGAGCATCCACGCCGCCGCCGCGACGGGGCGATCGTCACGCAGCGCTTCGTAGAGGCCGAGCAGCGCAACGGCGAGCACGATCGCGATCTGCCCTTCGCGCAGCGTGAGGAACACCGGGAATGCGCCCAGCAACGCCGTCGCGACGACGGCGCGTCCCTCGTTCGAGGTCGGCGCAACGATGCGCATGAGCCCGCGCGCGAGCTTCGCGAGCAGAAGGACGTTGAGCGCCGTCCAGAGGCGAAACGCCGTCGCTTCGCCGAAGCGCTCCGAGATGAAGCCGAGCGGCACGCCCGCGAGCGCCGCGTGTGGCGGGTGCAGGAACGCGAGCAGGCCGCTCGGGAACTCGTGGTCGCCGATGAGCACGTGCTGCGCGGCCCGCTGCGCGGCGACGTCGTAGAGCTCGGCGGCGCGGCCGTGCAGGATGAGCCACCAGCCGCCGTCGAAGGCCGTGAAGTCGGTCTGCGCGATCGCCTGCGGATCAGCCAGCGTGCGCGCGACGACGATCGCGAACGCGGCGGCGAGCGCGCCGTGCACGACGATCGCGACGCCCGACGCGCGCGACTTGGGCGCGATCAAGCCGTCTTCGCCAGCGACGGGAAGACGGGGCAGCCGCGCGGGTACGGACGCGCGGGCTCGTGCGGGCCGGCGGGCGGCGCACCGGCGTCGCGGCAGCGCTCGCTGTCGGCGCACGCGACGAGGCGATCGATCGCCTCGTTGCGCGTCGCCTCGACCTTCCGCTGGAAGTGCGGGCAGAAGACGGCGACCGTGAGCAGGATCGAGCGGCGCACGCCTTCAGCGTATCACCAACCTACGTCGGTCTCGACGGGGGCCGCGTAGTCGATACCGGGAACCTCGAAGCCGAAGAGGGAGCGGAACTCTTGTTTGAAGCCGGCGTAGTCGGTCAGCGAGAAGAGGTTCTCGGTCGTGACCTCGTCCCACAGCGCCGTCACGCGCGCCTGCACGTCGGGGCGCATCTCGAGATCGTCGACCCGTATCCGTCCGCCAGCGTCGAGCGTGGGCGTGCGGCCCGGCGCGAGGTGGTCGCGGAAGAGGCGCGCGATCTGCTCGCCCGTGCCCTCGTGCGTGCCGAGCTCTTTCATGATCTTGTAGAGCAGGCTGATGTAGAGCGGCACGACGGGGATCGCGCTCGACGCCTGCGTCACGAGCGCCTTGTTGACGCTGACGTAGGCCGCGCCGCCGATCGGCGCGAGCGCCGCCGTGAGGGCACGCGCCGTCTCTTCGAGGTGCTCCTTCGCCTTGCCGATCGTGCCCGAGCGGTAGATCGGGTACGTGAGCTCGGGGCCGATGTAGCTGTAGGCGACGGTGCGGCAGCCGCGCGCGAGCAGGTCGGCGCCGCGCAGCGCCTCGAGCCACAGCGCCCAGTCCTCGCCGCCCATGACCTTCTTCGTCTCTTCGACGTCGGCGTCGGTCGCGGGCTGAATCTCGACGGTCTGCACCTGATCGTTGCCGAGGCCGATGCTCTTGCTCACGAACGGCGCGCCCAGCGGCTTGAGCACGGACGTGTGCGTGACGCCGGTCTTCGGGTCGGTGCGCTTCGGGCTCGCGAGGCTGTAGACGAACGAGTCGAGCTTCGCGCCGCGCTTCTTCAGCAGCGCGATCGTCTCGGCCTTGACCGCGTCGGAGTAGGCGTCGCCGTTGATGATGGCGACGTCGCGGCCGCCATTTTCATCTTGGCGCGCGAGCTGCCCGAGCGCCGCGAGGTTGTACCAACCGGCCGACGCCGTCTTGTCGCCCTGGGGCGGGCGTTCGAGGCATACGCCCACGGCGCGCGCGCCGTAGCCGAACACGGTGGTCGCGAGGCTCGCGAGGCCGTAGCCCGTGCTCGCGCCCACGACGAGCGCGTGGCCCATCGAGACGCCGGGCGCCGCGCCTTTGCGCGCGATCGCGACCTGCGCGCGGACGTTCTCGGCGCACCCAGCGGGGTGCGCGTTCAGGCAAATGAACCCACGGATGCGGGCGGCGACGGTCTGGAGGGGCATGGTCGTCCTTCCTGCCAGGGCCGGCCCAGGCCGTCAAGCCAGGCCCGGCGGTGCCAGCCCTCGAAGGCTTGCCACGCTCCTGAACGTGGCCACCTTTTCCCCATGGACCCCAACAACATCAAGCGCATCCTCGCCGCGACGGACTTCTCCGAGGTCTCGGCCGAGGCGGTCGACACGGCGATTCAGCTGGCGCGCGCGCTCGACGCCACGGTGGACCTGGTCCACGTCACGCCCGAGATCGCGATCGCGACGCCGCCGCCCGTCGACTTCGTCGCGCTGCCGCTCGATCCCGCGGCCGCCGTCGACGAGGCGTCGCGGAAGATGGCCGACGAAGAGCGGCACGCGCGCGAGCGCGGCGTCTCGTGCGAGAGCAACGTGCTCGTCGGGCGTCCCGACGCCGCGATCGTCGCCCACGCCGACGAGACATCGGCCGACCTCATCGTCATCGCGACGCACCAGCGTGAAGGCATCACGCACGCGCTGCTCGGCAGCACCGCCGAGCGCGTCGTGCAGCACGCGCACTGCCCCGTGCTCACCGTCCCGCAGCGCCGCCAGCCACAGATCTGAGAGGGCCCTCGCGCCCGTCGGGCGCGACCGCTATTTCACGCGGCCGCTGACGAACTCGAGAAACCCGGCCGCCGTCTCATAGACGAAGGTGAAGCGGCCCATCGTGATGATCTCGCCGCCGCACAGCGGGACGGCGGCGTCACCTTCGATGGCCGTCCCGTTCAACAACGTCCCGTTGGTCGAGCCGCAGTCCGAGACGACCATGCCGCCCTCGCGCAGCTCGAAGGCGCAGTGCCGCTTCGAGATCGAGTACTCGGGGATCGTGACGTCGTTCTCGGTCGTGCGCCCGACGATGACAGGCCCGGCCGGCGCGTGCGACGCCTTCTCGAGCGGGAACACGCGGTGCACGAGCGCGAGGCTCGCGCGGTGCTTGCCCGACTTCGCGACCGACGTCAGCCGCGTGATCTCGTCGGTGCCGGCGCGCGTGCCGCGGGTGAGGCGCCCCGTGACGATGAGGACCGGCGTGGGGTGACGCTTGCGGAACGCCACCTCACCAACGCGCTTGAGCTCCTGAACGTAGTCGTCGACGTGACCGGCCGGCATTCCTCAGCCTCAAGGATGCCAGATCGACCTCGCGTACGTCAGCCGCTCGTGACGGCTTTCTTCTCGGCTTCAGCTTCTTTTGCGGCGTGCGCCGCTTCGTCGGCCGCGACCTTGCGCCGAACGTCGTCCATGTCGAGCGCCTTCACCTTGCCTACCAGCTCTTCGAGGGCCGCCGCCGGGATCATGCCCGGCCGCGCGAACACGAGCACCTGGTCGCGGAAGATCATGAGCGTCGGGATCGACCGGATCTCGAAGGTCATCGCCAGCTCTTGCTCGGCGTCGGTGTCGATCTTGCCGAAGGTGACGTCGGGGTGCGCCTCTGACACCTTGTCGTAGATCGGCGCGAAAGCCTTACAGGGCCCGCACCAGGTGGCCCACCAATCGATGAGCAGGATGCCCGGCTTCTCGACGTGCTCCTGGAAGTTCTGGGCGGTGAGCGTGACGGTGGCCATTGAAATCTCCTCGAAGTCTCCTGGTGACGACGCGGCTCGCGGTCTTTTGAGCCGCGCCAGTATACGGTCAGATGACGCGGGCCCGTTCCGCGTTACGCTTGCCGGGTGATTGAGGTCAAGGACCTGACGAAGACCTACCGCGTCCACAAGCGCGCCCCCGGGGTCGCCGCGGCGCTGCGCTCGGTGTTGCGGCGCCGTTACGAGGACGTCAAGGCCGTGGAGGGGCTGTCCTTCCGCATCGCCGACGGCGAGCGCGTGGGCTTCCTCGGACCGAACGGCGCGGGCAAGACGACGACGCTCAAGGTGCTGGCGGGCCTGCTGCACCCGACGGCGGGCGAGGTGCGCGTGGGAGGCTTCGTGCCGCAGACGCGCGACGCGACCTTCCTGCGGATGATCACGCTCGTCATGGGGCAGAAGCAGCAGCTGCTTTGGGACCTGCCGCCGTCGGAGACCTACGCCATGAACCGCGCGATCTACGACGTGCCGCGCGCCGACGCCGACGCAACGGTGAAAGAGCTGGTCGAGCTGCTGGAGATCGGCGACCTCGTCGACAAGCCGACGCGCCAGCTGTCGCTGGGCGAGCGCATGAAGTGCGAGCTGGTCGCGGCGCTGCTGCACAAGCCGCGCGTGCTGTTCCTCGACGAGCCGACGATCGGCCTCGACGTCGCCATGCAGGCGAAGATGCGTGAGTTCATCCGCGACTACAACGAGCGCCACGGCGC
The DNA here is from genome assembly GCA_035549075.1 of Polyangia bacterium. GTDB lineage: Bacteria > Myxococcota_A > Polyangia > Fen-1088 > Fen-1088 > DASZFV01. Next base: position 15,308 of record DASZRT010000111.1, read on the forward strand.
CTCGGTCCTGCTGACGAGCCACTACATGGACGACGTCGTCGCGCTCTGTCCGCGCGTCATCGTCATCGACCACGGCAAGCTCATCTACGACGGCGACCTCAAGGAGCTCGTGCGGCGCGTGCGGCCCGACAAGCGCGTCACGATGCGGCTCTCGCAGCCGGCGCCCGTCGACAAGCTGGCGGCGCTCGGCACCGTCGTTTCGGTCGAGGGCGCGAAGATCGTGCTCTCGGTCCCGAGCGCGCGCCTGTCGAGCGTCGTGCGCGACGCGCTGGCGGCGCTGCCGGTGGCCGACCTCACGATCGAGGACCCGCCGCTGGAAGAGGTCATGCGCGAGCTGTTCCGCGGGCCGACGGACGAGGCGCGCGTCGTTGGCGTGCGGGCGGGCGCGTGACGGTCGCCGCCGTCGAGCCGCCGCGGGGCGCGCGCGGCCTGCGCCACGTCGTGCGCGCGTTCCCGACGCTGCTGCGCGTGGGCTTCGCCGAGATCATCGCCTACCGCGCCGAGTTTCTGGTCTGGGTCCTCACGACCAACATGCCGCTCGTCATGCTGGCGATCTGGCGCGCCGTCGCCGCCGACGGGCCCGTGGGCCGCTTCGATCAGACGCAGTTCACGGCTTACTTCCTGGCCGTCCTCATCGTCCGCCTGCTCACGAGCACGTGGGTCATCTGGCAGATGTCGATGGAGATCCGCGACGGCACGCTGGCGGCGAAGCTGTTGCGTCCCATCCACCCGCTCGTCGCCTACGCGGCCGAGCACCTCGCGGCCGTGCCCATGCGCGCGCTCGTCGTCTCGCCCATCGTGGGCGTGCTCGTGTGGGTTGCGCACGATCGCCTCGCGCTCGGCGACCCGCGGCTGCTGGCGATCTTCTTGCTGTCGCTGCTGGGCGCGTGGCTGCTCATCTACTTCACGATGGTGGTCGTGGGCGCCCTGGCCTTCTTCGTCGACAGCGCGCTGGGCGTGTTCGACCTGTGGATCGCGATTCACGCGATCTTCTCGGGCTATTTGATTCCGCTCGAGTCGCTGCCGTCGTGGATCCGCGGCGCGGCGGCCGTGCTGCCCTTCCGCTTCATGTTGGGCTTCCCCGTCGAGGTCGTCGTGGGCCTGCTCGATCCGGCGGCGGCGGCGCGCCAGCTGGCCGTGCAGTGGGGCTACGTCGTCGTGCTCGCGAGCGTCGCGCTCATGGTGTGGCGCGCGGGCGTGCGGCGCTTTCAGGCGTTCGGCGGATGACGCTCGCGACGATCGTCGGGCGTTACGCGCGGCTCACGAAGCTGCAGGTGCGCATGTCGGCCGTGACGGCGATGCAGTACCGCGGCGACTTCCTCGTGCGCGGGCTGCTGAGCGTGCTGGGCATGAGCGTGACGCTGTTGCCGCTCTTCATCGTTTTTGCGGCGCGTCCCAACGTCGCGGGGTGGTCGTTCCCCGAGGCGCTCGTCGTCGTGGGGTGGTTCACGCTCTTGCGCGCCGTGCTCGAGGGCGGCGTGAGCCCCAGCCTCACGGCCGTCGTCGAGCACCTGCGCCACGGCACGCTGGACTTCATCCTGCTCAAACCCGCCGACGCGCAGTTCCTCGTGTCGACGGCCAAGATGGAGCCCTGGCACGTCGTCGACGTCGGCGGCGCCGTCGCAATCTTCGCCTACGCGTTCAGCAAGCTGCACCGCTGGCCCGGCCCGACCGACGTCCTGCTCGGCCTCGTGTTCCTCGGGCTGGCCGTGCTCGTGCTGTACTCGTTCTGGATCCTCGTCGTGAGCGCGGCGTTCTGGGTCGTCAAGGTCGACAACCTCAGCTACCTGTTCCAGTCGCTCTTCGACGCCGCCCGCTGGCCCATCACCGTGTTCCGGGGCGCGCTCGCGTTCGTGTTCACGTTCGTCTTCCCGCTGGCGCTCATGACGACGTACCCGTCGCTCGCGCTGCTCGGCAAGCTGCACCCGACGACGGCGCTCGTCGCGCTCGCGGGCGGGATCGCCTTCGCCGTCGCGGCGCGCGGCGTGTGGCGCCGCGCTCTCGCGATGTACACGTCGGCCAGCTCGTGAGGGCGGGGTGCATCCCGCGGAACGGGTCCTGTCAGCGCGGCGATCCCTTCCCTCACTGCCACCCGTTCCACGGGCTACACCCGCCGACAGCACGACCCGATCGTCTCGATATGAATCCGTCATAGCCGGATCGGCTTGGGCCGAATCGGCGCTCCATCGGCGGCGGGAAGCGAGGCGAGATTTGACGAATGATGAGAGCGGGAGCTACTTCTTCATCATCATCTGCTCGTGGCCGGCCTTGAGCTCGGCCTTCGTGAGGAAGCCGTCGTGGTCGGTGTCCATCTTGTCGAACATCGCGCTCGAGGCCGCCGCGTGCTCGTCGGCCGAGATGACGCCGTCGCCGTTGGTGTCGATCATCTTGAGCTTGTCGGCGGCCGACATTTCACCTTTGGCGGCCTTCGCGTTGTGATCGCGGCTCTCGATCTTCTCGTGGGTCTCCATCTTGTCGTGGAAGGCCGACATCTCGGCGACGGTGACCTTCCCGTCGCCGTTCGTGTCCATCTTCTCGAACATCTTCTTCGAACCGGCGGTGTGCTCGTCGCGCGAGATCTTGCCGTCGCCGTTCGTGTCCATCATCTGGAACTTCGTGTCGACGTCGTGGGCGAAGGCCGCCCCGCCGAGACAGATCGCGAGCCCGGCGGCGCCGAGCGTGAGCTTGAGGGTGTTCTTGTTCATGGCACGTCCTTTGGTTGGGGCCTGCCGAAGAGGTAGGCCTCCGCGAAGTCCATGCCAAGGGCCGCCGGGGTAACGATCAAATGTGGTCGTGGCGACGCGACTCTGGCAACCTGGGCCGTCGAGGCAACCGCCGTTGGAGTCCGTCGAAAACGACAGCGCCGTCATGATGGCCGCCGCCGAAATCGACGAAGACGCGCGCGCGCTCGCCGCCCGCTGGCGCGGCGGCAACCGCGCCGATCCCGAGCTGCGCGTGAGCCTCGCCGCCGAGCTCCAGCGCCTGCGCCTCGTGTTCCGCGAGCGGCCCGAAGCGTTCAGCGCCAACGCGCTCGCGGTGCTCAAGGAAGTGTCGGGCGCGCTGAAGACACGGCCCGCGCAGCTCGGCTGGCGGCCGCCCGTCGTCGCGGACGGCGCGGCTCACGGTGTCTTGAAAGAAGTCTTCGGGTTCGAAGGCTTTCGCGCGGGGCAGCAGGAGATCATCGACGCCGTGCTCGCGGGGCGCGACTGCGTCGGCGTCATGCCGACCGGCGCGGGCAAGTCGCTCACGTACCAGATCCCGGCGCGCGTGCTCGGCGGGACGACGCTGGTCGTGTCGCCGCTCGTCGCGCTCATGAAGGACCAGGTCGACTCCGTCACCGAGGTCGGGCTGCGCGCGACGTACCTCAACTCGACGCTCGACCTCGAAGAGAAGCGGCGGCGCATCCAGGCGCTGGCCGCGGGCGAGTACGAGCTATGCTACGCCGCGCCCGAGGGCATCGAGGCGTCGGTGGGCCACGTGCTGGGGCGGCTCGACCTGCGGCTCATCGCCGTCGACGAGGCCCACTGCATCAGCCAGTGGGGCCACGACTTCCGGCCCGCGTACCGCAACCTCGCGGGCCTCAAGCGGCGCTTCGGCGGCGTGCCCGTGCTGGCGCTGACGGCGACGGCCACGCCCGCCGTCACGGCCGACATCGTCGAGCAGCTGGGCATGATCGAGCCCGCGCGCTTCCGCGGCAGCTTCTTCCGCCCGAACCTGCGCATCTCAGCCTACCGCAAAGGCTCGTCGGACGAGCCCCGAGACAAGAAGGCCAAGGGCGTGCGCGGCGACGTGCTCCGCCTCGTGCGCGCGCGCGCCGGCCAGAGCGGCATCGTCTACTGCCTGTCGCGCAAGACGGCCGAGAGCACGGCGGCGTACTTGAAGGAGCACGGCGTGCGCGCCGGCGTCTACCACGCTGGCATGGAGGCGGCGGCGCGCAACGAGGCGCAGGAGGACTTCCGGCGTGACCGCGTCGACGTCGTCGTCGCGACGGTCGCGTTCGGCATGGGCATCGACAAGTCGAACGTCCGCTACGTCATCCACCGCGACATGCCGCGCTCGATCGAGGGTTACTACCAAGAGATCGGACGCGCGGGCCGCGACGGGCTCGAGAGCGACTGCGTGCTGTTCTATTCGTGGGCCGACGTGCTCAGCTACGATCGCTTCGCCGACGACGCCGACCCGGACGTCGCCGAGCGCCAGCGCGCGCAGGTGCGCGAGATGTTCCGCCTCGCCGACGCGCGCGCGTGCCGCCACCAGGCCGTGACGCGCTACCTGGGCGAGCGCATCGACGCCTGCGGCGGCTCGTGCGACGTGTGCGCCAAGTGGGACCTGCTCGCCGAGGCGGCCGCCGTCGCCGCGACGCACGCGCCGCGCGTCCGGCGGCCACGCGTCCCGTCGACGGAAGCCGGCGGCTCGTCCCAGCGCGCGCCGCTCGACGATCTCGACGGCGAGCTGTTCGTCGCGCTCAAGGCGCTGCGCAAGCAGCTCGCCGACGCGCGCGGCGTGCCCGCCTACGTCGTGTTCAGCGACGCGACGCTCGTGCAGATGGCCGAGCTCCGCCCGCGCTCCGAAGAGGCGCTCCTCGAGATCTCCGGCGTCGGCCCCAAGAAGCTCGAGCTCTACGGCGAGGCGTTCTTGGCGCTGCTCACGAGCTGAATTTTCGAGCGCGCGAGGGCCTTGTTGCCGGCCCACGATATGGCATTCTGCAATCGATGGACGCGGCGGACCTCAGCCTGTTCGCGCATGTCGTGGGGCGACCGGACGCGCAGGTCGACCTCGCCCAGGCGGCGCTCATGATCGCCGAGGCCGAGTACCCGGGGCTCGACATCCCGTCGTACATCGCCGCGCTCGACCGCTTCGCGACGCGCGCGCGGCGCGCGCTCAGCGCCGCGCCCGAGGACCCGCCCATGGCGACGGTGCTTCGCGTGCTCTACGGCGACCTCGGCTTCCGCGGCAACGCCGACGACTACTACGATCCGCGCAACAGCTTCCTCAACGAGGTGCTCGATCGCCGCACGGGCATCCCCATCACGCTCGGCGTCGTGCTCATCGAGGTATGCCGCCGCGTCGGCATCGAGGCGGCCGGCGTCTCGTACCCCGGGCACTTCCTCGTGCGCAGCCCCACGGCGGGCGGCGCCGTCTTCATCGATCCGTTCACGGGCGTGCCGCTCGACGAGGACGACCTGCGCTCGCTGTACCAGCGCGCGACGGGCGACGATGGCCCCATCGATCCGCGCCGCCTCGAGCCGGCGTCGCGCAAGCAGATCCTGCTCCGCATGCTCAACAACCTGCGCGGCGTCTACGAGTCGCGCTCCGACGAGACACGGCTGCGCGACGTGCTCGCGCGCATGACGGCGCTCGCGCCCCTCGACGACTTCGCTCAAGAGGCGGACGACCTGGGGACGCCCGAGCTCGTCCCCCTGAACTGACGCGTGGGCGGCGCGGGGGGTCGCATCGGGCGCGGCGGCGGGTGGGCGCTCGCGCTCGCCTTGTTGACCTGCCGTGCGTCCGCGCGCGCCGACGAGCTGTCGACTGAAGAGGCGCCCGCCGAGACGCTCGACGCGCAGCCCGCGCCCGACTTCGTCGACCCGAGCTTCGGCCCGAAGTACGTCATCGAGCGCGTCGAGGTGCGCGGCAACAAGCGCACGCGCGAGTCCTTGATCACCGAGCAGCTCGACGCCGTCGGCCTGCGCGCGGGCGAGGCCGTGAACGCCTCCGACGCGCGCGTCGAGGCGGCGCGCTTCCGGCTGCTCGCGACGGGCCACTTCCTCGACGCGCGCCTCTCGGTCACGCGCGGCGCGCAGCGCGGCGGCGTCGTGCTGCTCGTCGAGGTCGAAGAGCGCGGCTCGATCGTCGTCAACGAGCTGTACCCCAGCACGAGCGCCGCAACGCGCTTCTGGGGCGGCGCCGACGCCTCCGACACGAACTTCCTCGGCCGCGGCATCAACCTGGGCGCCGGCTTCGTCGTGTCGACGACGCCCGTGATCACCGGCGCCGAGCGCGGCCTGGGCCTGCGCCTGCACACGTCGATCCCCGCGCGCCCCGAGTGGGGCGGCCTCGGCTTCACGGCGACGGCGCTCTTCAACGACGCGAGCGACTTCCAGCGCGCGCGCGGCGCCGACGACGATCCCACGCCCGCCGACTTCATCGCGGCGCGCACGCGGCGCGCGGGCGGCATCGTGGGCGTCAACCGCGCGCTCACGCACGCCTTCCGCGGCAGCGTCGATCTTCGCGGCGAGTGGATCGAGGCGACGCTGCCCGACCTGCGCTTCCGCACGCTCAGGAGCGGCGCGATCACGCCGATCGACTTCGACATCCAAGAGGGCGCGAGCCACCTCTTTTCCGCGACGGCGACGCTCGAGTACGACACGCGCAACGACCCCGTGCTGCCGCGCTCGGGCGCGCGTGTGCTGACGTCGCTCGAGGTGTCGGGCTCGCCGCTCGGGTCGAGCTACACCTTCGCCAAGGCGCTCGTGCACGCGTCGATCTACACGAAGATGCCCCACGGCCACGCGCTGGGCCTGCACCTGTTCGGCGGCGCGATCGCCGGCGACCCCGCCTATTTCGACGAGTTCTTCATCGGCGATCTCAACCTGCTGCTGCCGCGGCGCGCGCTCGGCATCGACTTCTCGACGCTGCCGTCGCGCAACTTCCTCGGCACGGCGATCGCGAGCCACCGCTACGACAACTACGCGGGCCGCATCCTGCTCGAGTACGCGATCCCGATCTGGCGGCGGCGCGGCTTCGTCTACGGCGGCGACGTCTTCGCGGCGGGCGGCCTGCTCGGCATCGGCAGCAACGGCGACTTCAACACGCCAGGGCCGTTCTCGTGGCGCGCGCTGCCCATCGATCTGACCGCCGACCTCGGCCTCCGGCTCGACACCTACGTGGGCATCTTCACGATCTCGATCGCCAACGCGATCTCGCGCAGCTCGTTCTGATGACGACGCGCCGCCTCGCCGCCAGCCTCGCCGCGCTGCTCGCGGCCGCTTCGGCGGCGGGCTCTGCGCGCGCCGCGGGCGACCCGCCGCCGCGCCGCACGACGGGCCTCGCGCTCACGCCCACGCAGCTCGTCGCGAGCGTGGGCCTGCAGGATCTCTTCTCGCCCGCCGACCGCGAGCGCCTCAAGTCGGGCTTCGCGACGCGCGTCCTGTTGCGCGTCGCCGTCGAGGAAGAAGGCGCGCCCGAGCCGGTCGCGATCGCCTACCAGCGCACCGAGATCGTCTACGACATCTGGGACGAGCGCTTCAAGCTGCGCATCACGCGCGGCGCCGGCCCCGACGTCCAGCTCGACGCGCGCACGCCCGACGAAGCGATCACCCGCGCCGCGGCGCTGTGGGCGTTCCCCATCGCCGAGCGCGCGCGGCTGCGGCCGGGCGCGATCTACGTCGTCGCCGTGCGCGGCGACCTCAACCCGATCTCCGACGAGATGCTGGCCGACGTGCGGCGCTGGTTGTCGCAGCCGGCGGGCGGCCAACGCCGCGTCGGCGCGGGCGACACGTTCTTCGGCTCGTTCGTGAGCATCTTCGTGAACCCGCGCCTCGAGGACAGCGAGCGCCAGGTCCGCTTCTTCTCGCAGCGCTTCGACGTCGCGCAGCTGCCCAAGGCCGCGCCCGAGCCCGAGGCGATGAAGGTGAAGAGATGAAGCTGCCGCGGCTTCCCGGCCGCTTCGAGTGGAAGGTGCTCCTCGCGCTGCTCGTCGTCGCGTCGCTGCCGATGGGCGCGGCCGCCTACCTGCTGCGCGCGACGCTCGAGCGCGTCTCGCTCATCACCGACGAGCACCAGGAGGCCGTGAGCCGCTCGCTCGGCGGCGCCGTCGAGGTCTACCGCTCGTACTTCGCGCAAATGAAAGAGGCGTTCCGCGAGCGCTCGAACGAGATCGCGGCCACGCCCATCTCGCACGCCTCCGACCTGGCCGACGTGCCCGAGCTGCTGCGCGCGCGCGTGCTCGAGGGCGACCGCGTCGTCGACGAGTGGGCGGCGCCGCCCGAGGTCCTCGAAAGCGCGCGCGAGGCGCCGCCCAACCTCGTCGCGCTCACGAACGACGCCGGCGGCACGCGCGTGCTCGAGCTGACCTTCGGCATCTCGAAGGAGATCTACGCGAACTTCCTCTCGCTGCGCGAGGCGATGGATCGCGAGCAGGACCTCGATCGCGTGCTGCCCGTCGTGCTGCCGCGCATCTTCAAGGGGCTCGGGCTCGCGCTCGTCGTCGTGCTGGGGCTCGCGACGACGCTCGGCCTCGTGCTCGCGCGGCGGGCCACGGGCCGCGTCGCGACGCTGCGAGAGGCCGCCCGTCGCGTCGGCGAAGGCGACCTCACCGTGCGGGTCTCGCCGCGCGGCCGCGACGAGCTCGACGAGCTGGGCCGCACCTTCGACACGATGGTCGCCGAGCTGGCCGTCGCGCGCCCACGCCTCGAGTATTTGCAGAAGGTCTCGGCCTGGCAGGAGGTCGCGCGGCGCCTGGCCCACGAGATCAAGAACCCGCTCACGCCGATCCAGCTCTCGGTTCAAGAGCTCGCGTCGAAGTACCGCGGCGACGACCCCGCCTACGCGCGGCTGCTCGCGACGGCGATGGAGATCCTCGGCGAGGAGATCGGCACGATCCGGCGCCTCGTCGACGACTTCTCGGCCTTCGCGAAGCTGCCCAAGGTCGAGCCCGCGCCCGTGGACCTCGCGCAGGTCGTCGACGACTTCGTGCGCGCGCGCCCCGAGTGGCAGGCCTTCGTGAGCTTCACCCGGCCGGCGGCGCCCGTGGCCGCCTTCTGCGATCGCATGCTGGTGCGGCGCGTGCTGACGAACCTCGTCGAGAACGCCATCCAGGCCGCCGAGGGCGCGGGCCGCACGCCCGCCGTCGCGCTCGGCGTCACGAGCGACGCCGCGCGCGGCACGGCGAGCTTCTCCGTCGACGACAACGGCCCCGGCATCGCCATCGCCGAACGCGAGCGCGTCTTCGATCCCTACGTCACGTCGAAAGAGCACGGCACGGGCCTCGGCCTCGCGATCGTTCGCAAGATCGTCCTCGACCACGGCGGCGACGTCGCCGCGAGCGTCGCCCCCGCGCCCCTCGGCGGCGCGCGCCTCGTCGTGACGCTGCCCGCGGCCGCGCGGCGTCTCAGCGTCGCGGCGCTCAGTGTCGTCGAATGACGGTCGTCCGATCGCCGAGCTTCAGCGCGGGCGCGCCGCCGACGAGCACGATCGCGTCGGCGAGCGCCGCGGCGGCCGACGTCGCGAGCCTCGCCTCGAGGCGACCGCCGCGCACACGCGCGCGCAAGACGCCCGCGTCGTCGATCGTGAGCGTCGCAGGGTCCAGCGGCTCCTCGGCGCCATCCGAGAGCGCGAGATACGCGCGTTCACCGTCGATCCGCGCCGCGCGCGCGACGAGCGGCGTGTCGTCGACGTCGACGTAGGCGAACCGGCGCGCGTCGAGCCGCAACACGACGCGCCCGTCGGGCTCGGTGTCGAGCCACCGGAACAACGCGCGCCGCAACCCTTCGTGCGTGACTTCGGCGCCCTCGTGGACGAAGCGCCCCTCGCGGTCGATGCGGATCCCCGAGCGGCGGATCCGCTCGAGGTATTCCGCGTCGCGCGCGCCCGGCGCGTCACTCATGAGCAGCCCGTCAGCTGGCCTGGCGCGCCGCTTCGGCCTGAAGCTGCGCGAGGCGATCCTTGGCGCGCAGCTTCTCTTTCTTGAGCTGGCTGCGCTCGACCTGCTCGTCCGGCGTGAGCGACAGATGCCGCTCGAGCTCGACCAACCGCTTCTCGATCTCGTCGTGGCGCGCCTTCAACCTCGCCCGCTCCCCGTCCATCTGCGTCCCCGTCCCGTCCCCGTTTGCGCTCTTTGCACCCACGCGAGTCTTCTCCATGCGTTCGAGCCTCCGTACCGACGATCGTACAGCGCCGCCCGCGGGTGTCTACTGAGATTGCGTCCAGAGCTTCCAGAAGCCTTGGACCGTGATGTTCCCGCCGTCGGTGTGGCCACCCGGGACTGCGCAATAGACGACCGGGAAATGTGCGGGGCAGTCGTACTGCAAGCACGGCCCCGAGTTGAACGCCTTTTCGCCCGGGTCCCAGGGCGTCGTCGTCTTCCCGCAGCCGTTGCGCATGACGAGGCTGTCGATGGCCGCCAGCGTCTGAGCCTCGGGCGTGCCGTTGTCGGTCTGGCCGCGCACGACGATCGCCGCCGTCTGCCCCGAGCACGCGTCGTGGTTGAGCTGCAGTCCGCCCGCGGCAAAGCCGACGCCCGCGATCACGTTCGCGCGGTTGCACGACATGAGCCCCGTGAACCACGCGCCGCTGCTGTAGCCCGACACGTAGACCTTGCTCTTGTCGATGCAGTACTCGGCCTCGACCTCGGCCAGCACCTGATCGAAGTACGGGAGCTCGGGCGAGTGCGCGTCGTCGCCGTCGGGGCCCGCCGAGAAGCAACCCTTGTAGGCGAGCAGCTGCACCTGCACCGACTCCGTCGACGCGGGGCCGCCCATGAGCAGCTCGCCCTCGGCCGTCGAGCCCGTGCCGCAGCCGTTGCCCCACATCGTGAGCGGCCACGCCTTCGCCGTGGTGTAGCCCTTGGGTGGGTTCGTGAAGTAGCGGCGCTTCGCCTCCGCCGCGAACTTCGGATCGACGGTGACCATCGTGTCGTGCGTCGTCCACTGCCCCGCGGTCTCGTTGGGGACGTCCTTGCTGCAGCCGCTGCTCATGCCCGAAGGCTTGTCGCCCGTCGCGACGGCGCCGCCCGTGCCGCCCGTCGACGTCGTGCCGCCGGAGCCGCCCGTCGCCGGGACGCCACCCGCGCCGCCCGTCGCGACGACGCCGCCGGAGCCGCCCGTGGTCGGCGCGCCGCCCTCGCCGGTCACGCCACCCTGGTCCGACGAGCCGCCCGTGCCGCCGCTGGCCGACGTCGTCCCGCCGGATCCACCGGTGCCCGTCGATCCGGCGCTCGCGCCGCCGCCTCCGCCCGACGGAACGCCGTTTCCGCCCCCGCACGCGGCGAGCGCGATGGCTATGAACACGACCGCGACCGACGCCGAGCTTCCCATGCCCGCAGCATAGGTTCGATCGCGCGGCCGCCGCGCGCATCGAGGGCGCGCGGCGTGCAACGTCCGGCTTCAGCCGCGGCCGGCTTCGAACTTCGAGATCTCGGCGTCCTTCGACAGCAGGAACTGCAGCTCGTCGATGCCGTTCAGCAGGCAGTAGCGCGAGAACGGATCGACGGAGAACTTCGCCGTGATCTGATCCTTGCCCGCGCCGAACGTCACCGTCTGCGCCTCGAGCGAGACCGTGACCTCGGCGCCCGGCGCCGCGATGAGCTTGGCGTGCGTCGCCGCGTCGAGGGCGATGGGCAGCAGGCCGTTCTTGAGCGAGTTGTTCTTGAAGATGTCGGCGATCGACGTCGAGATCACGGCGCGGAAGCCGTAGTCGTAGAGCGCCCACGGCGCGTGCTCGCGCGACGAGCCGCAGCCGAAGTTGTCGCCCGCGACCAAAACGCGCGCGCCCTTCGCCTCGGGCTTGTTGAGCGCGAAGTCGGGCTTCTGCGAGCCGTCGGCGTTGAAGCGCCAATCGGAGAACAGCATCTCGCCGAGGCCGTTCTTGCTCGTCGCCTTGAGGAAGCGCGCCGGGATGATCTGATCCGTGTCGATGTTCTCCGTCGGGAGAACGACCGTCTTCGAGGTAAACGTCTTGATCGGTTCCATTACGTGAGGCTCCGTGCGTCGGTGACCTTGCCGGTGACGGCGGCGGCGGCGGCCGTGAGCGGGCTCGCGAGGAAGGTGCGCCCGCCCGCGCCCTGCCGGCCCTCGAAGTTGCGGTTGCTCGTCGAGACGGCGTACTGGCCCGGCTTGAGCTGGTCGCCGTTCATGGCGATGCACATCGAGCACCCGGCCTCGCGCCACTCGGCGCCCGCCTCGGCGAAAACGCGATCGAGGCCCTCGGCCTCGGCCGCCTTCTTGATCCGCTGAGAGCCCGGCACGATGAGCGCCCTGACGCCCGGCGCGACTTTACGGCCCTTGAAAATAGTCGCCGCCGCGCGCAGGTCCGACATGCGCGAGTTCGTGCAGCTGCCGATGAAGACGACGTCGACCTTGTGGCCCAGCAGCGGCTGCCCGCCCTCGAGGCCCATGTACGCCAGCGCCTTCTCGAGCGTCGGGTTCGTCGCCGCCGGCACCTTCGCGCCGATCGCCATGCCCATGCCCGGGTTCGTGCCGTAGGTGATCATCGGCTCGATCGCCGCCGCGTCGAAGATCTCCTCGCGGTCGAAGGTCGCGCCCGCGTCGCTCGGCAGCGCGCGCCACGCGGCGACGGCCTTGTCCCACGCCGCGCCCTGCGGCGCGCGCGGGCGGCCCTTCAAGTACTCGAACGTGATCTCGTCGGGCGCGATCATGCCGGCGCGCGCGCCGGCCTCGATCGACATGTTGCAGACGGTCATGCGCTCTTCCATCGAGAGCGCGCGGATGGCGGAGCCGCGGTACTCGATGACGTGGCCCGTGCCGCCGCCGATGCCGAGGCGCGCGATGACGGCGAGGACGATGTCCTTGGCCGTGACGCCCGGCTTGAGCTTGCCCTCGACCGTCACGGCGAGCGTCTTCGGTTTGTTCTGCAGCAGCGACTGCGTCGCGAGGACGTGCGAGACCTCGCTCGTGCCGATGCCGAAGGCCAGCGCGCCGAACGCGCCGTGCGTCGACGTGTGGCTGTCGCCGCAAACGATGATCTGCCCCGGCTGCGTCACGCCGAGCTCGGGGCCGATGACGTGGACGATGCCCTGCCCCTCGCTGCCGAGCGCGTAGAGCTCGATGCCGAAGTCGGCGCAGTTGGTCTCGAGCTGCGCGATCTGCTTGGCGGCGGCGTTGTCGAGCACGGGGATCTTGCCGTCCTTCCCGCGCGGCGTCGTCGGCGTCGAGTGGTCCATCGTCGCGACGGTGCGCTCGGGGCGGCGGACCTTGAGGCCGCGCTCGCGCAGCCACGTGAAGGCCTGCGGCGACGTCACCTCGTGGATGAGGTGGAGATCGACGTAGAGGATCGCCGGCGTGTCGGCGGTGGCCGCGCTCACGAGGTGCGCGTCCCAGATCTTCTCGAACAACGTGCGGGGTGCCATGGGGCCCAACTCTGCCCGGATTCGAGGGGCCGATCCACTGACAGCTGACGGCCGCGACCATTAAGATATACTTAACGGTGTGGACGCCGCCCTGATCCCGGCTTTTCACGACGCGCTCGTCGTCGCGCGCACCGGCTCGGTCGCCGAGGCGGCGCGGCGGCTGCACAAGACGCCGTCGGCCGTGTCGCAGCAGATCCGCCGCATCGACGAGCGGTTCGGCGTCTCCCTGTTCGAGAAGGCTGGGCGCGGCATCCGGCTCAGCTCGGCGGGCGAGGCGGTGTTCGGCAGCCTGACGCGCCTGTTCGACGAGGTGGACTCGCTCGAGGCGGCCCTACGGGAGGTCACGGCCCCGCGCGTGACGTCGCTGCGGATCGCCGCGAGCGATTACGTGGGCGAGGCGCTGCTGCTGCCCGTCTTGCGTCGGCTGTTCGCCGAGGGCGCGCCGCTGCGGTTCGAGATCACGACGGCGAACTCGATCGAGGCCAGCCGCCTGGCGTCCGAGGGCCACGTCGACGTCGCGATCATCAGCACCGAGCGCGCTGTGACGGCCAGCGAGATCCCGCTGTGCGCGCAGCGCTTCTTCTGGATCGCGCCGGCCGCGAAGGGCAAGCGCGACCTCGCCGCGCCCCTGCGGACGCGCCTCGCGCGCGAGCCGCTGCTCCGCCTCGGCGCCGGCAGCCAAGGCCGCCGCGTGCTCGACGAACACCTCGGCCGCCTCCGCCTCCGCCCCGTCTCAACGATCGATGTCCCGAGCGTGTCGCTCATCCTCTCCTACGTCCAGCAGGGGCTGGGGATCGGGCTTGTCCCTGGTCTCGCGCTCCGGGCCGATCGTCGCGACCACCTAGTGATCGATCCGGCCGACGTCCCCGCGATCGACGTGCGCCTGACGTGCCGCCCGGCGCTCAAGCGCACGAGGCCGGTCGCCCGGTTCCTCGACGAGCTCGTCGTCGAAGCCCGCCGCGCGCCATAGGAGAGAACATCCCGCGGCGATCGCCGCATCACTTACGGGCGCATCTGAGACCCGACATTTCGAGCAGACCGACCGTCGTCCTCTTCTTGCCAACGAAGCGAGCGATGACGAAGTCCGAATCTGCCAATTCCTGTTCGATCGCTTCTACTCTGTCGCCGGCGACGAGATAGGCCTTCGTGAGGCTCTGATCCGCCGCGTGGAAGGACAACTTCGGCGCCGTCACCACGCACCGCTCGAGGGGCGCGGGATGGTTTCGGACCGGGCCGACACCTGGCCAGTACGCGCCACAGCATTCAGGCTGTACCTCTCGATTCGAGATCGAAACTTCGGAGGACGTGACGGCGATCTCCCCGTTGAGATCACCTCTCATCGTCCAGCGACCGTCCTCTTGGCGTTTTGCCTGAGAGATACACGAGCAGCTATGGTCCGCGCCCCACCGGGACTCGTAGACGAGCCACAGCTCGTCCGCTCCTTCAACGAGACACACCGAGCCGCCCTCGGTCTTGTAGCGACCCGTGACGTCACGGTCGACGAGCTCCCTAGCGTTGGACGACGGCTCCGGCGGCTTCGAACCAACTTCGATCGCTGGAGCCGTCGACCGGTCGTGCGTGGCTGCAAGACCGAGCTTGCCGGCGATGTCCATGTAGTCCCCGCCCAAGTTCTTCGCGACGACCTCGGCGATTTGACACGCTGACTCGGTGGCGTCGTTTTCCGTCGGCGTACCCGCCTTCGCTTTCGACAGCGTGCACGCCTTGCGAAAGGCGGCGAGGCCTTCCTTCCGCGTAGCGATCTCCTTCACCAGGATTCCGCCGAGGTTGAAGCAACCGAGGACGTAATCTTTCTTGCACAGGGGTCGCAGATACTCGACCGCCTTGGGTTCGTCTCCTTGGATCTGCGCGTAGTCGACGGCGACGTCGTAGCAAGTCGTGGGTGTTCCCTTCGTCGCGCACTCCCTCTTCCAACGCTCGATCGTCTCGGTCGGCACCTTCACGGCCTGCGGGCGAAAGAGGAGCTGATCGTCTTCACCGCCACCGTCGCGCGCGCTCGACGCCGGACGCATAGCCACCATCACGGCGCAGAAAACGACCGACGTGACGAGCCCTTTCATGGGAGCTTTGGTCCTCGAGAACCGCGTGAGCTTAGGCGACGCGGGCGGCGGCGGCGCGGGCGCGCGCGAGGGGGAGCTCGAGCGCGTCGGCGAGCGCCGCGGCCGAGGCCTCGATGATGTTGGGCGAGACGCCGATCGTGCTCCAACGCTCCTCGCCGCGCGCGGCCTCGATGAGCACGCGCGTCTTCGCGCCCGTGGCCGCCTCGGGATCGAGGATGCGGACCTTGTAATCGGCGAGGTGCACCTCGGCCAGCAGCGGGAACGCGGCGTTGAGCGCTTTGTGAAAGGCGCCGTCGAGCGCGTGCACGGGGCCCGTGCCCTCGGCGACGGTGTGGAGGATCTCGTCGCCGACGCGCACCTTGACCGTGGCCTCGGCGAACATGCTGTTGCCGCGGCGCTGCTCGGAGATCACGACGACGTCGAGCACCTCGAACGGCGCGACGTAGCCCGATTGATAGCGGCGCGTGAGCAATTCGAACGAGCCCTCGGCGGCCTCGAACTGATAGCCCTGGTTCTCGAGCTCTTTGATGCGCGTCACGAGCGCGCGCTCGGTGCCGGCGGCGTCGACGCCGAGCTCGCTCGCGCGCATGCGGACGTTGCCGCGGCCCGAGAGCTCGGACACGACGATGTGGCGCTGGTTGCCGACGCGCTCGGGGGCGACGTGCTCGTAGCTGGCCGTGAGCTTCTCGACGGCGGCGACGTGCGCGCCGCCCTTGTGCGCGAAGGCCGAGCGGCCGACGTAGGGCGCGTGCGCGCGCGGGCGGATGTTGGCGATCTCGCTCACCGTGCGCGACAGGTCGGTCAAGCGCGCGAGGTTCTCGTCGGGCACGCAGCGGCGCTCCATCTTGAGCTGCAGCGCCGGGATGATCGAGATGAGGTTGGCGTTGCCGCAGCGCTCGCCCCAGCCGTTCATCGTGCCCTGCACCTGCGTGCAGCCGGCCTCGACGGCGGCCAGCGCGTTGGCGACGGCGAGGTCGGCGTCGTTGTGCGAGTGGATTCCCAAGCGCACGCCTCCGGCGTGCGTAGATCCCGTCGGGATCGTCGCGCGCACGACGCCGACGACCTCGGTGATGAAGCTCGGCAGCGAGCCGCCGTTCGTGTCGCACATCGTGACCCAGTCGGCGCCGGCGTCGGCCGCGGCCTTGACCGTCGCGAGCGCGTACTTCGCGTCGAGGCGGTAGCCGTCGAAGAAGTGCTCGGCGTCGTACACGACCTCGCGGCCCTGCTTCTTGAGGAACGCGACGCTGTCGGCGATCATCGCCAGGTTCTCGTCGAGCGTCGTCTCGAGCACCTTCGTGACGTGCAGCGTGGACGACTTGCCGAAGATGCACACGACCGGCGTCTCGGCGTCCACGAGCGCGCGCGTGTTGGCGTCGCCGTCGGCGCGGCCGCCCGCCTTGCGCGTGCTGCCGAAGGCCGTGAGCTTGGCGTGCTGGAGCGACAGCGACTTCGCGCGCCGGAAGAACTCGATGTCCTTGGGGTTCGAGCCCGGGTAGCCGCCCTCGACGAAGTGGATGCCGAAGCCGTCGAGCAGCTTGGTGATCTTGAGCTTGTCCTCGACCGAGAGGCTGAGGCCCTCGCTCTGCGTGCCGTCGCGCAGGGTCGTGTCGAAGAGATGGATGTTCATGGGTTCCCCGGGTCCTGGAAAACGCGCAAGCCTATGCCGGCAGGCGCTCGATCTCCAGGGGAAACGCGGGCGCGCCGTGGCTCAGTGCATCGGGTACGGCAGGACTTCGCAGGTCGGCGCGCAGTTGCCGCTGACCGTGCAGCGCATCCCGTCGGGGCAGGTCATCGTCGCGCAGGGATCGCCGCACTGCTGGGGCCGGCCCGGCTTGGGAAAGCCCGTGCAGCCGGCGAGCGCGAGCGTGACGGCGAGCAGCGCGGCGACGGCGGGGAGGCGCGGCATGGCCGTGACCGTAGCGCCCCGTCCGTCGACGTGCCAGTGTCGCCCGTCATGAACGCGGCGGCGCCGCCCGAGCGACGCGAGGTGCACCACGGCGACGCGCTCCCGTGGCTGCGCGCGTGGAGGCCGCTCGTCGGGTGCAGCGTCGTGACGTCGCTGCCCGACGTCGCCGAGATGGCAGGCCTGAGCCTCGATTCGTGGACGCGCTGGTTCACGGACGCGGCGGCGCTCGTGCTCGACGCCGTGCCCGACGACGGCGTCGCGATCTTCTTTCAAAGCGACGTCAAACGCGGCGGCGCGTGGATCGACAAGGGCGCGCTCGTGCAGCGCGCCGCCGACGCCGCGGGCGCGCGGCTGTTGTTCCACAAGATCGTGTGCCGCAAGCCGGCCGGGACGGTCACCTTCGGCCGCGCGAGCTACTCGCACCTGCTCGGCTACTCGCGCGGCGTGCGCCCGAAGCCCGAGCGCGCGACCGCCGACGTCCTGCCCGACGGCGGCTTCCAGCCCGGCGTCAAGTCGATGGGCGTCCTCGCCTGCGTCGACGCGTGCCGGTTCGTCGCGCGCGAAACAGCGACGCGCACGATCGTCGATCCGTTCTGCGGCTACGGGACCGTGCTCGCGGTCGCGAACGCCCTCGGCCTACGCGCCGTGGGCGTCGACCTGTCCGCGCGCATGTGCAAACGCGCGCGGACGCTCGAAGTGAACCTCTAGTTTAGAGGCAGGCTGACGAGCTGGGGAGCTTGCAGTGGCCGCTGATGCAGCGGGCGGGGGCTTCGCAGAACGTCGTGGCGTCGCAGGCGGCGCCGTCGCCGGCGAGCGCGCCGCACACGCCCTGGTCCGCGTCGGCCGACGGGTAGACGCACGTGCCCTTCGCGCAATAGACGAACTTCGCCGAGACGAGGCCGCACGGATCGCCAGGGTTGGCCGAGCCGAGGTTCGCGCACTTCGCCGTCGTGCTGTCGCAGTAGATGCCCTTGAGCAGATCGCAGCTGGCGGTGAAGCTCATGTTGCAGCTGCCGCCGGGCGTCTCTTGCGTGTTGACGCACGAGCCGCCCTGGCAATAGAGGCCGAGCCCGCACGGCTGGTTGTCGCTGCACGTGGTGCCTGCCATGCCGGGAACGACGCAGTGGCTGTCGTTGCTGCACGCGAGGCCGGGCTGGCAATCGTTGTCGACCGTGCAGGCCGAGCCGGCGCCGAGCAGGTCAGAGCACACGCCGCACATCTGATCGTTCTGCGCGCAATAGCCCGACGTGCACTGCTCGTTGGTGCCGCAGGCCATCCCGTTCGAGCGGCCGCCTTTGATCTGACAGGCGGTGACTTTGCGGTAGATCGCGTCCGAGCACGTCGCGCTGCCGAGCGCGGTCGCGCACCCGGAGATCGCGGCGGCGGTCAGGCCGCTGTCGGGCGCCTTGACGGCGTCCTTGCACGAGATCACGAAGCGGTTCGTGCACTCGTCCATGCCGCCGTAGCTGATGTTGAGGAGCAGCGGCGCGCAGGTCTGGAGCTTCTGGCAGAAGGCGCTGAAGCTCGCGCAGGCCGCCGTCGCGTCGGTCGTGCCGCCCGCGCCCGTCGTGCCACCGGTGCCCGTCGTGCCGCCCGTGCCCGTCGAGCCACCGCTGCCGCCGGCGCCGAGGTTGACACACGTCTTCGAGGCGCAGGTGAGACCGGCGTTACAGATGCCGCCGCTCGTGCAGGGGCAACCTTCGCTGCCGACGTCGCACGACTTGCTGCCCCCGCCGCCACAGCCTTCGATCGCGACCCCCGCGCCCCCGACGACCAACACGCCCACGATGCCCACCACGTACGCGACCGCTCTGTTCTGCATGCGAAATCTCTCCTGTGTTAGGGAGGTCACTATCGCATGTCTGAACGAGCCTCGGGAGGCTTCTTCCCGGAATGTCAGGTTTTGCGCTTCGTCGTGATGTCGGGCGGGCGGCCGTAGAACGGGACCGAGCCGTCGAGGTCGTCGGCCTCGCCGCGCGCGAGGCGCGGCAGCACGAGCGCGCCAACGGACGTCGCCGTGGGGCCGCCGACGGCGAGGCGCCGCACGCCGGGCGGCAAGGCCGTGTCGAAGACGGCCGCGTGGCGCTCGGCGCCGTTGCCGGCGAGCACCGTGTCGGTCGCGTCGGCGAGGCGCTCGAGCAGTGCCGCGGGCGCGAGGCGCCACGGCTCGCCGCCGCGCGCGACGGTCGCGCCTTCCACGGCGTAGGAAAGCGCGTAGACCTCGCCCTTGCCCGCGTCGATGCAGGGCACGACGACGCGCGCCTCGGGCGCGGCGCGCGCCACGTCGAGCGCGAGCGCCTCGAGCGACGACGCGAGCAGGATCGGCTTGCCGGTCGCGAGCGCGAGGCCTTTGGCGACGGCGAGCCCGACGCGCAGCCCCGTGAAGCTGCCGGGCCCGGCGCCGCAGGCGATGGCGTCGAGCGCCGTCGCTTCGATCCCGCAGCCGCGCAGAACGTCGTCGCACAGCTTGAGCACGTGGCCCGAGTGGCGATCGGCGGTCGCGTCGGCGCCCGCGAGCGGCTGGCCCGTGCCGTCGACGACGGCGATGCGCGCCGTGGGCGTCGAGGTGTCGAGGCAGAGAACGCGCGTGTGAGGGCCGGGCGTCGAGATCATCGGGGCAGCAGGTATCGCACGACGTCGTTGCGCAGGGCGAACAACATGAGCGTCGCGACGACGACCAGGCCGACGTACGAGGCTATCTCTCGCGCGCGCGGCGACGGCGGGCGCCGCTTGAACAGCTCGAGCGTGAAAAAGACGAGCAGACCGCCGTCGAGGATGGGCACGGGCAAGAAGTTCAGCAGGCCCAGGTTGATGCTGATGAGCGCCATGAGCCACAGGTACTGGTCGAAGCCCTGCTCGGCGGCGACGCCCGCGACGTAGCCGATCATGATGGGCCCGCCCAGCGTCGTGAGCGGCACGCGGCCCCGCACGATCTCGACGAAGCCGTGGATCATGGCGCCGATGATCTGACCCGTGCGTTCGAACGAGTGGCCGAGGCAGTAGCCGAAGCGGTTCGAGATCGGCACGGGCGCCTCGGTCTTCCACGCGAGCCGGTTGAGCGCGCCGAACACGAGGTGCTGCGCCTCTTGCCGGTAAGCGTCCATCTCGGCGCGCACGTCTTGCCGGAACGTCGCTTCATGCTGAACGCCGCCCGGCGAGAGCCACGCGATCTTGAACGTGTGGTCGGGCGCCGACGCGAGGCGCTCGCGCAGCAGATCCCAGTGCGGGAGCGGCTCGCCGTCGAGCGACACGATCTGATCGCCGCGGCGGATGCCGATCTGATCGGCGGGGCTGCCCGGCTCGACCGAATACACGAACAGCTCGGCCGAGACGATGCCGGTCTCGTAGTGGCGGCGGCCCGTGGCGTCGAACACGGCGACGGGGATGACGACGGCCGAGCCCGGCTGCTGCAGCTCGATGTGCGCGAAGGGCACGGCCGAGTAGCCGCCGCGCAGATAGCTGAGGCGCAGCGGCGACGCGCCCGCGCGGTCGACGGCCTTCTCGAACTCGGCCCACGTCGTCACCGGCACGCCGCCCACGGCCGTCACGAAGTCGAAGGTCTTGAGGCCGGCTTGCGCCGCGGGCGAGCTGGGATCGAGCACGCCGATCTCGGGCAAATGAAACCGCGGCGAGACGCCGATCCACCCGACGCGCTCCTTGAGGCGCAGCTGGCCGGCGCGCTCGATCTGCACGGGCGTGACGTCGCGCTCCTCGGCGTCGGTGCCGCGACGGATGCCGAAGCGCATGGTCTTGCCGGCGTTGTCGGCGATGACGCGCTCGAGCTCCTCCCAGTAGCGGATGCGCTGGCCGTCGACGGTCTCGACGCGGTCGCCGGGCAGCAGGCCGGCGTTCGCGGCCGGCAGCCCCGGCAGCACGGTGCCAATCGTCGGCGGCAACAGCGTGTGCTGGCCCGCGTAGTGGACGAAGTAGATGAAGAGCGGCAGCAGCAGGTTGAAGATCGGGCCCGCGACGACGATCGTGTAGCGCTGCCACAGCGGTTTCGCGGCGAGCGCGCGGTGCTTGTCGACGGGCGGGATCGCCTCGGCGGGATCCTCGCCGAGCAGGCGCACGTAGCCGCCGAGCGGGACGAGCGAGAGGCGGTACTCCGTCTCCCCGCGCGTGAAGCCAATGAGGCGCGGGCCGAAGCCGAGCGAGAAGCGCAGCACCTTGACGTCGAACAGCTTCGCGAAGACGAAGTGCCCCAGCTCGTGCACGAGGATGAGCACGCCGAGCAGCGCGACGACGGCCGCGGCCCAAAACAGCATGTTCACGCGCGTGCCCTCATGCTCGCACCTGCGACATTATGCGCCCGTCGCGCCAGAGCGCGGCTTCGATCGCGTCGAGCAGCGGCGCCGTCGACGGCGCGTCCTGCGCCGAGATGCCGATGACGGCGGGCGCGCCCGGCACCCCGCTCGGCCTCGCCTCGCGCAGCACGGCGTCGCGCTCCTCTGGCGGCACGAGGTCCATCTTGTTGAGGACCAGCAGGCGCGGCGTCTCGGCGAGGCCGAGGTCGGTGAGGATCTTCTCGACGGCGGCGGCCTGCGCGTCGCGCGCCGGATCGGCGGCGTCGACGACGTGCACGAGCAAGTCGGCCTCGTCGAGCTCCTCGAGCGTCGCGCGGAACGCCTGCGCGAGATCGCGCGGCAGATCGCGGATGAAGCCCACCGTGTCGGCGATGATGATCTCGCGCTCGTAAGGGAAGCGCAGGCGGCGTGTCGTCGGGTCGAGCGTCGCGAAGAGCTTGTCCTCGGCGAGCACGTCGCTCTTCGTGAGCGTGTTGAGCAGCGTCGACTTGCCCGCGTTCGTGTAGCCGACGATCGCGACGACGGGCAAGCCGCGGCTCACGCGCGCGCTGCGGCGGCCCGCGCGCTGGGCGCCGAAGCGGTCGATCTCCTTCTCCAGGCGGTGGATGCGCTCGCGCGCGCGCCGGCGGTTCTCCTCGAGCTTCGTCTCGCCGGGGCCGCGGCCGCCGATGCCGCCCGTGAGGCGCGACATCATCGTGTTCTTCTCGTGCAGGCGCGGCAGGCGGTAGCGCAGCTGCGCGAGCTCGACCTGCAGCTTGCCGTCGCGGCTCTTCGCGCGCTGCGCGAAGATGTCGAGGATCAGCATCGTCCGGTCGATGACGCGCAGGTCGGTGAAGTCGGCGATCGCGTGCGCCTGCCCGGGCGACAGATCGGGATCGAAGATCAGCACGTTGGCGTCGACCTGCATGGCGCGGATGAGGATGTCCTCGAGCTTGCCGCGCCCGACGAGGTACTTCGGATCCAGCTCGGGGCGGCGCTGCTCGACGACGCCGCGCACGCCGACGCCCGCCGTCGCGCACAGCTCTTTCAATTCTTCGACGCGCGCGGAGGCGTCCTCGGCCTGACGACGGACGCCGGGCTCGCGCGAGGGGCGCCGCACGTCGACGACGACGAGCAGCGCGCGATCGCGCCCGTCGGTGACGACGGCGGCCGGCGCGACGCGATCGAACTCCTCTTCGAGCGCGGCCACGAGCGCCTCGGCGTCGAGGGTGCTGCGGTGGAACGGCACGGGCGGCAAGACGCGCCACGGCTCGGAGCGGCCGTCGGGCGCGGGCGGCAGCAGGTGCGCCGCGTGCAAGTCGGCGGGACGTCCGTCGGGCTGCACGCCGATCGCGGCGACGAGATCGAGGCGCAGCAGCGCGAGGTCGACGAGGTCGTCGCGCGTGAGCGGCTCGTTGCGCAGGTGGGTGTGCACGAGGCGCAAACCGCGGAAGCGCCCGCGGCCCGCGCGAATGCGGCCGATCTCGGGCAGGTTGAGCCGCGAGGCGTCGCCCACGAACACGTGCTCGATCTCGCCGCGCCGCCCGACGAGCAGCCCGATCTGCCGCTCGATGTCGCGCGACAGCTGGCACAGGTACGTCGCGAGCTCGGGCGACGCGACCTCGGCGGGGTGCAGGCGGCGGCGGTAGATGCGCTCGAGCGCGTGCAGCTCGCTGGGCGCGAGGCCCGTCGTGTTTCCGGTGACAGACTTCAGCGGACCGCTTCCTTCACTAGGGCGCGAGGGGGCGCGCCCTCTCGCGGATCAGCGCCGCGATCGCCGCAGAGTCAGACATCAGGTCTTGAGGTCGGCCTCTTCGCTGGCGGCGGCTTTGGATCCGACGGTGGCGATGGGGCCGGTGTTGCCGGTCGAGCCGACGCTGCCTGGGGAGCGCTCGTCGAGGAGCGCGAGCGCGACGGCGAGCGCGCGCTTCGTCTTCTCGGTGGTCTTCTCGTCGCCGCGGATGCGCTGGTAGGCGCGGACGATCTGGTCCTCGTACTCGGCGACCTTCGCCTCGAGCGCGCCCAGGCGATCGCGGTGCTGCGCGAGCTTCACGTCGCGGTCACCCAGCTCGACGCGCGCGGCGTCGAGATCGGCCTCGAGCCCCGCGAGCCGGCGATACGACTGGTCGAGCTCCTGCGCGCGCGCCGCGAGCTCGCCCTCGGCGCGGGCCGCGCGCCCGAGCGCGGCGTCGTACTCGGCGCGGTGCTTCTCGGCCAGCTCGGTCTTCTCCGTGAGATGGCGCCGCTCGAGGTCGGTGACGCGCGCGTGGTGCTCCTCGTCGCGCGTCTGCAGCTCGGTGCGCCGACGGCCCTCGGCCGCCTCGAGCTCGGAGACGCGACGCGCCTCCTGCTCGGCGACGTCGCGCTGGCGCCGCTCCTCGGCCTGCGCGAGCGCCTCTTCGTTGCGCCGCCCGAGGCCCAAGATCTCCGTGCGGTGGTCGCGCTCCTTCTGCTCGGTGAGCGCCTCGTAGGCCTGCCGCTCCGACGCGATCTGCGACGCGTGCTCGTCGCGCAGGCTCGCCGACGCCTTCTCGTGCTCGCGCCGCAGCTTGCTCAGCTCCGACGAGAGGCGCTCGCCCGACGTCGCCTGCTCGTCGAGCAGGCGGCGCTGCAGCGTCTCGATCTCGGCCTTGTGAGCGGCGTCGAGGCGCGCCAGCTCGGCGGCGTGCGCGGCGTCCTTCGACGTGTGCGCGAGCGCGTTCTCTTCGCCGAGCTTGGCGAGCTCGGCGCGCTGGTGCTCCTCGAGCTCGACGACCTGGCTCTCCATCTCGGCGCGCAGGCGATCGATGTCGGCGCGCGCCTTCGCCTCGTCCTGCGCGGCGCGCTTCTTGAGGACGTCGACCTCCTCGTGCGCGCGGCGCAGCTCCTCGTGCGCGCCGTCGAGGCGCAGCTTGAGGCCCTTCTCGCGCTCGACCGACTTCTCGCGATCGAGCGCCAGCTCGGCGACGCGCTCGTTGGCGGCGACGAGGCTGCGCTCGAAGCCCAGCGTCTTCTCCTCGAGGTCGCGGCGCCCGCGGTCGAGCTCGCGCACCTTGTCCTTGTGGTCGAGGATCTCCCGCTCCTTCGCGTCCATCGAGTCGCGGAGGTCGAGGATGTCCTTTTCCTTCTTGTTGATGATCTCGCGCAGGCCCAGGAACTCGCGCTCCTTCGAGAACGTCGCCGACTGCGTGAACCTCTCGCGCGCCTCTTCGAGCTCGCGGCGCAGCGTCTGCCGCTCACCCTCGAGCGAGTGGATGCGCGCCTCGAGCTCGGCGTTCTTCGCCTCGATCTCCCGCGTGCGCGCGTCGTCGCGCGACACGGGGATGCCCAGCCCGGCGTCGAGGTGCGAAGCAAGCTGTGATGCATCGATGCGCGTCGCCTCGATGCCGACGTCCTCGGGTGCCGGCACGTCGATCTCTTCGATGCCCCCCGCGTCGACGGCGGCGTAGGCGCCCGAGCCGTGGTGGCTCGGACCGAGATCGGGCCCGAGCGTCTCGCCCGTGCGGAAGATGTCGGGGTCGCTCACGCTCGTCGCGTCCTCATGCTCGGGGCGCAGCGCGTCCGCGGGCAACGCCTCGTCCTTGCCGACGGCCGTCGTCGCCGTCGCACGCTCCCAGTTGAGGTCGGCCGGCAGATCGTCGTCGGACCAGAGGTTGCGCAGGTCGACGAGATCGCCACCGGCGGGGCCGCCCTCGGGCGAGCCCGCCTCGAGCGCGGCGAACGCCGCCTGCGTCTCGGGATCGAACTTCTCGCCTTCGAAGGGCGACGCCGGTTCTTCCGCCGGCGCGTGCGTCGCGGCCGTGTCCTCGGCCGGCACCATCGTCGGGCCCGAGCCGTCCTCGCGGAAGCCCGCGAGCCGCGCGTCGGCCTCGGCGCCTGGCGTCGCCGCGGCGTGATCGGCGGCTGCCTCGTCGTCTTCGTCGGAGCTGCCGATGATCGCGATGTCCTCGTCGTCGGCGATGACGATGTCGGCGTCGGCGTCGAGCTCCTGGACGTCCATCTCGTCCGTCTTCGCGCCGCCCTTGGCGCCCAGCCCGACGAGCGCGTCGATCTTTCGCAGCAGGTCGGGCATGTCGAGCGGCTTCAGCAAGTACTCGTCGGCGCGAGACTTGAGCTTGCGGTGCTGCTCGAAGGTCGCCTGCGTCTCCTCGGCCGAGATGAGGACCAGCGGCACTTCGCGCAAGCTGGGGCTGCGCTTCAGCTTGTTGCAGATGGCGTAGCCGACCTTGCGCGGCTCGACCGAGAGGACGATGAGCGCCGGGTGGTTCGTACGACCCCACTCGATGGCTTCATCGCCATTCGGGATGGCCTCGATCTCGAAACCGTACGGCCCGAGCTCGCGCCGAATCTCGTCGACGGTGGCGCTGTCGGGTTCGATGCACAGCAGGATGCGCTCGGCCATCGGGGCTCCTCCTCGGAAGCCGCCGATGGTACCAGAATCCCGCGATACCACGGGCGAAATCCCGCCGTCGGCGGAAGGCTCTCCCTTACTGGTGAGCCGTCGTAAAGCTGGCTTGAACCAGCCTGGTCAGCGAGTCCTCGTCGAGGTCGGACGTCACGACGTAGCCGAGGCCACGGTCGTTGAAGGCCGCGGTCGAGATGCCGGGGCCCGAGCCAAGGTAGACCTCGCGGCCATTCAGGAAGCGATGGTCGGGCGCGTCGATCGACTCGTCGCGCGGATCGAAGACCAGGAAGGCGACGCGGTGACCGTTGTGGGCGCGCGTGACGATGTAGGCGGCGGGGCGCTCGCGCACGTTGACGAGGCGGCCGCCCTGGCAGCTGCCGTCGGCAACGGCGGGCGCCGGCACGGGGAAGTCGACCCGGCCGCGGAACCACGAGGCGATCGATTGGCAGTCCGTCCCCGTGACGTCCATGGGCAGCTCGGCCTGGTACGAGCGCTGCGCCTGCGTGAGCACCATCGACTGCGAGTGGCGCACGGTGCCCGTGATGGCCACCAGCAGCACGACGGCGGCAGCGGCCGGCACGAGGCGCGGGTACGTCGACCAGATCCAGCGGCGCGGCGCGATCTCGCGCGCGTCGAGCGAGCCGCGCAGGCGGGCGCGCAGCGCGGGCGGCACGGGCGGGCGCGGCAGGTGCGCGCGCACGGCGGCCTTGAAGCGAGACTGCAGGCGGCTCTGCGCCGCGCACGACGCGCACCCGGCCAGGTGGCTCTCGAGCGGCGCGCGATCGACGTCGGCGACCTCGCCGTCGCCGTAGGCCGGGAGCACGACCGCCGCCTCCGCGCAGGTCACGAGGCCTCGCCTCCCTTGCGGCGGCGGTAGGCCGCCAAATCAACCGGAGCCCCCAAAGCCGATTCCTTCGGTGACGTGCCCCTCGCGTCGTGCTCCGACGGCTCGTCTAAAGCCGCGCCAGCCGGCGCGGCGGACTTGATGATTCCTTGCTCGACCGCGTAGCGGTACAGCAGCTGCTGGAGCATCTTGCGGCCGCGGAAGAGGCGGCTCATCACGGTGCCCGTCGGGCACTCCATGATCTCGGCGATCTCCTTGTACGAGAAGTCCTCGAGGTCGGCGTAGATGACGGCCATGCGGAAGTCACTCGGGAGCGCGGCCAGCGCCTTCTCGACGTCGGACGAGACCATGTGGCCGAGCAGCGCGTTCTCGACCTCGCCGACCTCGCGCCCGTGGGCCGACGCGCCGCCGAGGAACTGCTCGAGGTTCGCGGTCGACGACTCGGCCTCGTCGAGGATCTCGTGCTCTCGCTCGCGCTCGCGGTAGCGGTTGCAGAAGACGTTCGTGAGGATTCGGAAGAGCCACGCCTTGCAGTTCGTGCCGGCCTCGAACGTGTCGAAGAAGCGGTAGGCGCGGAGCAGCGCGTCCTGGACCAGGTCCTCGGCGTCCTTTTCATGGCGCGTCATCCGCAGCGCGGCGGCGTAGAGCGCGGGGACGTGAGGGAGCGCTTCTCGCTCGAAGTCAGAGGGCGCTGGGCGTCGCTTGAAGAGAGCCATCTCGGTCCGCCGTGGAGAACCCGGCGCTCCTTCATTCTATTCCAGGAGGCCGGCGCCCGCCGCTGGTGTCGGCGGCGAACGGCGCTGCCGAAAATCTCAAGTCGAGACGCGGAGGTGCGAGGCTAGGCCGCCGCGGCGCCGTGGCACTTCTTGTACTTCTTGCCGCTGCCGCAGGGGCACGGGTCGTTGCGGCCGACCTTGGGCTCGGCGCGGCGCGACGGGCGCGCCCCACTCTCGCCGCCGCCCGATCCCGCCGACGATTCGGCGGCCGCGGCACCCTCGGCGCCGCCGCCCGACTCGATCGTGCGGCGCTGCGGCCGCGCCCGCATCGCAGGCACGGGCGCGGCGACCGGGGCCGCGGCGCGCGCCGGCGCCTGCTCTTCGCGGCGCACCTGCATGTGGAACAGCTTCTGGCAGACGTTGCGGCCGATGATGTTCATCATCTCGCCGAAGATCACGAAGCCTTCCTTCTTGTACTCCTGCTTCGGATCCTTCTGGCCGTAGCCGCGCAGGCCGATGCCGTCGCGCAGCGCCTCCATCGTCTTGAGGTGATCGATCCAGCGGCCGTCGATCTCCTCGAGGTAGAAGAAGCGCGAGAAGTAGAGGACGACGTGCAGGCCGAACTCGGTCTCGCGCGCCTCGATGACCTTCTCGATCTCGGACCACAGCGACTCGACGAGCGGCTCGCGCTCGAGCGCGTTCTTCTCGTCGATGGCAGGCTGGAAGCCGAAGTGCTCTTTGAGCGCCGTGCGGAGGGCGTCGAGATCCCACTCTTCGGCGTGGACGTTGGGCGGGCAATGCTCGTCGATGACGCCCTGGAGGATGTCCGACGACAAATCGAGCACGCGCTCGCGCTGCTGGAGCATCGACGAGGCGACCTCGTCGGCGAGGCGGTCGAGCGTCGCGGCGCGGTCCTCGGTGATGCCCTTCGGATCGAGGTACGCGCCGTACTGGCGGTAGATCGTCGAGCGCAGCTGCGCCGGATCGAGAGGGATCGTCTTGACGATGGGTGGCGCGCCCGGCTCTTCGGCGGGCACCTGCACCTGCGACAGCGAATCGGCCATGCGCGCGAGCACGGGGCGCAGGCCCGACGCGAGCGACTCGCGCGTGTACTTGCCGGACGCCTCGACGGCCTCCGCCTTCGGCAGCTTGCCGGCTTTCTTCTCGTCCTCGGTGGGCTCGGCGGCGTAGCGGCCTTCGAGCACCTGACGGCGCAGGGCGTAGATCGCCTTGCGCTGCTGGTTCATGACGTCGTCGTACTCGAGCAGGTTCTTACGAATGTCGAAGTTGTGGCCTTCGACCTTCTTCTGCGCGTTCTCGATGGCGCGGTTGATGAGGCCGTGCTCGATCGGCACGTCCTCCTCCATGCCGAGGCGCTCCATGAGGCCCGTGATGCGCTCGGCGCCGAAGATGCGCATGAGATCGTCTTCGAGCGAGAGGAAGAAGCGGCTCGAGCCCGGGTCGCCCTGACGGCCGGCGCGGCCGCGCAGCTGGTTGTCGATGCGGCGCGACTCGTGGCGCTCGGTGCCGAGGATGTGGAGGCCGCCCGCGGCGAGGACCTCGACCTTCTCCGGCTCGCACTGCGCCTTGAACTTCGCGAGCGCGGCCTCGTACTCGGCCTGCTTCTCGGGCGGCAGCTCGTGGCCGGGCTTGCCGGCGTTCTCGGGGTCGACCTCGGCGCGCGCCATGAACTCGGCGTTGCCGCCGAGGATGATGTCGGTGCCACGGCCGGCCATGTTGGTCGAGATCGTCACGGCGCCCTTGCGGCCGGCCTGCGAGACGATGAAGGCCTCGCGCTCGTGCTGCTTGGCGTTCAGCACGCTGTGCGGGATGTTCTTCTTCCGCAGCAGCGACGCGACGACCTCGGACTTCTCGACCGAGACCGTGCCGACGAGCACGGGCTGGCCGCGCTTGTAGCAGTCCTCGATCTCGTCGCACACGGCGCGGAACTTCCCGCGCTCGTTCTTGTAGACGACGTCGTCGGCGTCCTTGCGCTGGATGGGCCGGTTGGTCGGCACGACGTTGACGTCCAGCTTGTAGATCTGGTGGAACTCGGCGGCCTCGGTGTCGGCCGTGCCGGTCATGCCGGCCAGCTTCTTGTAGAGGCGGAAGTAGTTCTGATAGCTGATCGTCGCCATCGTCTGGTTCTCTTCTTGAACCTCGACGCCTTCCTTGGCCTCGACCGCCTGGTGCAGGCCGTCCGACCAGCGACGGCCAGGCATCTTTCGGCCCGTGAACTCGTCGACGATGATGACCTTGCCGTCTTCGATCAGGTAATTGACGTCGCGCTTGTACAGCGTGTGCGCGCGCAGCGCCTGCGAGACGTGGTGCAACCACTCGATGTTCTCGGGGTTGTAGAGGTTGCCCACGCCGAGGCGCTGCTCGATGCGCTCGATGCCCGTGTCGGTGAGGATCGCCGAGTGCGCCTTCTCGTCGACGGTGTAGTCGATGTCCTTGCGCAGGCCCGGGATGATGCCGTTGACCTTCTCGTAGAGCGTGGCCGACTGCTCGGCCGAGCCGCTGATGATGAGCGGCGTGCGCGCCTCGTCGATGAGGATCGAGTCGACCTCGTCGACGATGGCGAAGTTCAGATCGCGCTGCACGTAGCGCTCGATCGAGTCCTTCATGTTGTCGCGCAGGTAGTCGAAGCCGAACTCGCTGTTCGTGCCGTAGGCGATGTCCGAGCGGTAGCTCTGCTGGCGCTCGGCGTCCGAGAGGCCGTGGACGACGATGCCCACCGACAGGCCGAGGAACTTGTAGATGCGGCCCATCCACTCGGAGTCGCGGCGCGCGAGGTAGTCGTTGACCGTGATGACGTGGACGCCCTTGCCCGACAGCGCGTTCAGGTAACAGGGCAACGTCGCGACGAGCGTCTTGCCCTCACCCGTCCGCATCTCGGCGATGCCGCCGCGGTGAAGGACCATGCCGCCCATGAGCTGGACGTCGAAGTGGCGCATGCCGAGCACGCGGCGGCCGGCCTCGCGGCACACGGCGAACGCCTCGGGCAGGATGTCGTCGAGGGTCGCGCCCTTGTCCAGCTGGCGCTTGAACTCGAGCGTCATCGCCTGAAGCTCGCTGTCGGACTTCGCCTTGAGCCCCGGCTCGAGGCTCCCGATGCGCTCGACGATCGGGCGCATCCCCTTCATGACGCGGGCGTTCTTCGTCCCGAAGATCTTCTTGGCGAGCTCGAACATGGGCGGCGAGACCTTATTGCGCGAAGGCCCCAGGTGCAAGCACACCCACACCCGCGAGGCGAGCGCAGTGCGGCTTCGCCGCACGGCGCAAGGGGGGCCCGGGGCGTCCCCGAGCGGCAGCGAGCGGGACCCCCGTCAGATCAAATCGGTGGTCGCAAGCGCCATTCGGGCGTGAGCAATTGCCCCAGCGCGACGCCGGCGTAGACGATCGCGAGGATGAGGCCGTAGATCAGGACGATCGGCAGCATGTCGAAGTACGCGAGGACGAGCCACGCGAACACGAAGAAGTCGCGCTTGCCGATCATGAGGATCGCCTTGAGCGGGCCGGCGCCCGCGCCGCTCATCGACTTGAGGCTCTGGCCGTAGGCGAACCACCAGCGGATCTTGAGGACCTCGCCGCCCTCGCCCTGCTTGACGAGCTCGCGGTAGGCGACGACGTTGTAGAAGAGCAGCATCGCCGCCGAGGCGAGCGCGACCTTCATGTCGCCGAACGACCCCCCGTTCAAAGCCGTCAGGACGTTGCCGACCTTGATGTCGCGGAAGTCGCCCACGGGGGCACCGCGCCGCCAAATCGCGACGCCGACGGCGAGCACGATGGCGATGTTGAGCATGTCGTCGACGATCGTGTCGAGCCACTCGCCGATCGCCGTCTGCTGGAAGCGGACGCGCGCGAGCTCGCCGTCGCAGCCGTCGAGGATCGACTGCGCCTGCAGCAGCAAGAAGCCCAGCAGGACGCTGTCGTAGGTCCCGAGCGAGATCTTGAAGGCGCCCCACAAGCCGAGCACGCCCGCGAACAGCGTGATCATGTTCGGCGTGAACGGCAGGTTCACCAGCAGGTAGCGCGTGATGCGGAACGAGATCTTCTTGTTGATGAAGCGGGCGACGATGCCGAGGTCGCCGCGCATGAGGTCGTCGAACACGGCGTTCTCGGCGAGGCGGCGTGAGGCGCGGTCGACGACGCGCGTGCCGCGGTCGAGGCGGTTGCCCTGCACGCGCACGACGTCGGCCCCGACGACGATCGGGTCCTCCATCTGCGTCTTGAGCTCGGCGACGAGCGCGCCGGGGTTCTCGGTCGTGCGAACCTCGACGTGGGCCGGCAGGCGGCGCGGGAGGCGAATGCTGCCGTCGCTGACGATCGTGACGTTGACGTCGCGCAGGCGCGCGATCTGACGAAGCGTACGGTCGATCACTCGGAGGCCGCCGACGCGCATGCTCGCGCCCGGAGCCTCGGCTTTCGTCGCGAGAAGAATCACGGGGACGTTCGTCGCTTCGGTGCCCAATCGTGTCACGATCCCCGGCCCCATCGCCGAAGCGGCCCGTGCAATCGGGCTCAGCCGTTCAATCATGGTAATGCCGCCTTCCCAATTTACCGCCCCGAAACGAGTCAGCCGCCCCACTCATCGAGGCGCACAGCATATGCCTTTCAGTCCCGGTCTCAAGCGGGAAAGACCGCCGCGAGGGCGCTTTCGACGACCGACGGCCAATGCTGCGTGTCGCGGCGAACAACCCTCGGGGCGGCCCAACGTTCGTTGTCGACGAGGACGTCGGCCCGACGCGCGGGGTCGAAGGCCGCGCGGTAGCGGCGCTGGGCCGGGAAATAGCGAGTCTCGATGCGGTGATGGATGACGTCGGGCGCGCGGCCGCGGGCGGCGTCGCGCGCCGTGATGCGGCGGCGGGCTTCGGCCTCCGAGACCTCGAGCACGACGAGGGGGGCGCGCGCCGCCACAGCCGAGCGTAAAACGAGCACGCCCTCGACCAGGCCGAGCGTCGCCCCACCGAAGACGAGCTCGCGCTCGCCGTCGACCGCTTCGCGCGCCGGATCCCAGCGCGGCACCCGCGCCGAGGTCGCGCCCGCCTCGAAGGCGGCGAGGCAGGCGTCTAGCGCGGCGTAGTCGTAATAGCGCTCGTAATAGGCGGCCGCCTCGTCCTCACCGGGCGCCAGCGCGAGCGCGCGGCGAAAATCGTCGACGCGAAACAGCGAGACGGGGCCCGCGCCCGCCGCCTCGCAGGCGGCGGCCAGCGCCCGCGCAAACTCGGACTTGCCGCTGCCGTCGAGCCCGTCGATCGCGATCAGCTGGCGCGCGCCGAGGCGGCGGGCGGTCGTCGTCACGGCACGGGCAGGCAGGGCGCCATCACGCGCAGCACGAGCTTGTGGCAGTGGCCGTTGCTCGCGGCGCTGCCGCGTGGGCGGTAGAGATCGGGCTGGTTGTACTTGAAGGGCGCGCCGTCGCCGTTGGTGACCGTGCACCCGGCCTCGCGCATGATGACCTCGGGCGCGCACGTGTCCCACTCTTGCTCGGACGGCGAGAGGTTGAGGACGGCGTCGAGCTCGCCTCGCGCGAGTGCGATGTGCTTCACCGACGCGCCCATGCGCACGGCGCGGTCGGACATGCCCGCGGCCATGAGGCACTTGCCGAGGCCTTCGTCGAGGTTGAGGCGCGAGACGCCGATGCGGATCTGTTGCGGCGCGCTCAGCGTCGAGGCGCGCAGCGGTCGCGTTTGGCCGTCCCGCTCTTCGAAGGCGCCGCCGCCTTTGACGGCCCACGCGAGCGAGCGCGGCACCGGCTGGTACACGACGCCGACGACGGCCTCTTGATCGACGGCGAGGCCGATGTGGACGCAGAAGTCGCCCGTGCGCGCCACGAAGTCGCGCGTGCCGTCGAGCGGGTCCACGATCCACACGCGGCGGTTGGCGAGGCGCGCGCGGTCGTCGGGCGTCTCTTCGGTGAGGACGGCGTCGTCGGGAAACGCGGCCGAGAGCGCGCGCACGATCGCGGCGTTGGCCTCGAGGTCGGCCGCCGTCACGGGCGACTGATCGCTCTTGGTCGTGACGTCGATGTTGGGGCGCGCGTAGTGGCGGAGGATGATGTCGCCGGCCTCGCGCGCCGCGGCCTTCGCGGTGGCGAGCTCTCGTTCGTACGTCTCCACGGCCCTCTAGAGTACCATCGCGCGCCTGATGACGGGCCCCTCGATCGACAACTACGACGACGACCGCGCACGGCAGCGACGTCTCGCGCTCCTGATCGCGGGCGTCTTTCTCGCGCTGCGGCTACCCGTGATGCTGCACGGGTACGACATCAACGACGAGGCGCTGTGGTCGACCGTGACGGCGCGCTGGCTCGACGGCGGGCGGCTCTACGTCGACGCGTTCGAGCGGCGGCCGCCGCTGCTGTTCGTCGCCTACGCCGGCGTGTTCGAGATCGCGGGGCGTTACAACATGTTTGCGCTGCACGTCGTCGGCGCGTTGTGGACGTTGGCAACGATGGCGGGCCTGGGGGTCGCGGCGCGACGGATGTTTGACGCGCGCGCCGGGCTCGCGGCGGCGGCGCTGTACGGGATTTACGCGGGCTGGGGCGATTACAACAACTTGGCCTGGAACGGCGAGGTCTTGCTGAATCTGCCGCTCGCGTGGGCGATCGCCATCGCCTTCGGCCCGAGCCGCGCCCGGCTTCGGCCCGAGCTGGCGCTCGCGGGCGCGCTCGTCGCGGCGGCGTTCCTGTTCAAACAGCCGGCGGCGTCGGCGGCCGTCGCGCTCGGGGGTTACTTGTTGTTGCCGTCCTACCGGCGCGCGCGCGGGCTCGGCCTCGTCGACGCGCTCGCGCAGGCGGCGCTGTTCAGCGCAGGGTTCGCGACCGTCGTCGGGGTCGCGGCGTGGCGCGTCCGCGCGTCGGGCGCGTGGGACGACGCGATGTTTTGGGTTTTCCATCATCACGACATGCCGCACGGACCCGCCGACGTCATCTTCTGGGAGCGGCTCGAGGTCGCGGGCGTGTGGTTCATCCTCGCGTGCCTGCCGCTGATCGTCTCGGCGTTCGCGGCGCTCTCGCCGCGTGGACGGTGGGTCGACTGGGCGCGTGGATCGAAAGAAGCGGAGCGCGTCGCGCTCTGGTTGCTGCTGGCGATGGCGATGCTGGGCGTCTCGGCGAGCGGGCGCTTCTACCTGCACTACTTCGATCTGTTGCTGCCGGCGCTCGTGATCGCCGCGTCGCCCGTCGTCGCGGCGCTCGTCGCAGGCGCGCCGCCCGCCGGTTGGCCGCTGCCGTGGCCGCTGCGCCCGCGCGCCATGCGTGGCCTGCTCGCCGGCACGGCGCTCGCGTTCTTCGCGCTGCACGCGATCGGCCTCGCGACGCGCACGAAAGGCAGCGACGCGGGCCGCTTCGTGCGCGAGCAGGCGGCGCCGGGCGACGAGCTCTTCGTGTGGGGCGAGCTGCCGCGCGTCTACGTCGAGTCGGGCCTGCACCCCGCGACCCGCTACGTCGGCACGTACCCGCTCACGGGCTTCCCCTACGGCGGCTCGATCTCGTACGACCCTCCCGTGGGCGACACGACGAGCCGCATCGTGCCGGGCACGTGGGACATCTTCGAGCGCGAGCTGTCGGCGAGCGCGCCGCGCTTCTTCGTCGACGTCGAAGCGAAGCTGAAGCAGCCGATCTACCCGCTCGAGAAGTTCCCGTGGCTCGCGCGCTACGTCGCCGCGCACTACCGAAAGGTGCACGAGGCGCGCGACGGAGTAGTCTACGAGCGCGTGGCGACCGGATCTTGAGCCGCCAGCGTCGATGACGGCAGACCCTTCAGCACGAACGACCGACGAGGCACCCGCGACCACGACCGACGCGACGAAGGCGGCGGACGTCGCGCATGCGACGAAGGGCGGCTTCACGCAGCTGCTCGGCGCGATCGCGCAGATGCTCATGCCCGTCTACCACGTGACGGTCGCCCGGCTGTTCGGGCAGGCGACGTTCGGCCTCTACCAGTACGGGCTGGGCGTCACCGACCTGGCGGCGCGGCTCGGGTGGATGGGCGGCGACAAGGCGATGCATCGGTTCATCGCCGCCCACCGCGCCGACGGCGAGGACGAGCTGGCGCGGCGCGCGTTCGGCGGCGCGCTGCGGCTCACGGCGAGCGTGTCGGCGATTCTCGCGATCGCGCTCGCGTTCGGGGCCAGCCTCGTGGCGCGCCTCAGCGGCAAGCCCGGCCTGGCCGCCATGCTCCCCGTGTTGAGCTTTCTCGTCGTGCCGGCGACGGCGACCATGGTGCTCGTCGCCGCGACGCTCGGGCGCAAGGTCACGCGCGTGAGCTTCCTCGTGCGCAGCGTGGGCGAGCCGATCTTCCTGCTGGGCGCCGCGTTCGTCGCCTACGCGCTCGGCGGCGGCGCGCGCGCCCTCGCGGCGGCGCACGTCTCGGCGAGCACGATCGGCTTCGTCGCGGCGTTCGTGGGGGCGTGCTTCGTGTTCGGGCGCTCGTGGGTCTTCTCGGCCCTGCGCGCGCCCGCGCACCCGAAGCTCGTCGCGTTCGCCCTTCCCGTCGCCGGATCCGAGCTCGGCAACGCCGTCCTGCAGAAGGCCGACTTCTTGGTGCTCGGCCTCTTCGCGCCCGACAAAGCCGTCGCGATCTACGTCGCCGCCGAGTTCCTGGGCCGCATCGCCGCCAACGTTCGCTACGCCTTCGACGGCATCGCCGCACCCATGCTTTCCGAGGCGCTGCACCTCGGCGACCGCGAGCGCCTGCGCGGCAACCTCGCCATGCTGACCCGCTGGGTCGCGACGCTGTCGGTGCCGCTCGCCGTGACGATGGTGGGCCTGCGCGCCGACTTGCTCTCGCTCTACGGCCAGGCGTACGTCGCGGGCGCGTCGCTCGTGTGCGTGTGGACGCTGACCCACCTCGTGAACGGAACGCTCGGCCTCGTGGGCCACGTCCTCATGATGAGCGGCCGCTCGCGCACGTACTTCGTGAACCAGGCGGTCGCGGCCACGCTCAACGTCGTGCTGTCGCTCTTGCTGATTCCCCGCTTCGGCATGATGGGCGCCGCGGCGTCGGCGCTCGTCGCCGTGACGACGCCGCTCGTCCTCATGATCGTCGAGGTCTGGGTGCTCGAGCGCGTGCACCCCTTCGCGGTGGGCCTCGTCAAACCGTTCGTCGCGGGCGCGGCCATGCTCGCCGTCGAGCTGGCCGTCGACGGCGCCGTCGCCTCGCGCTTCTTGCGCATCGCCTCCGTCATCGGCGCCGGCCTCTTCGTCTATTTGATCGCGCTCGCCCTGCTGCGGCCGGGCCGCGAGGAGCGCGAGCTGGTCGCGCGCGTCTGGGCCCGCCTGCGGCGCGCCTGATCAGCCTGTCGCGCGGCCTTCGCCCAGCGAGACGCGCGACGGAACCGCGGCCGCCCCTTCGCCGTCGAGCGCGGCCTCGTAGAGCGCGCGCAGCTCGGCGGTGACGACACGCGTGGGCAGACGCCGCAACAGCTCGGCGCGTCCGCTGCGCCCCATGCGACGCCGCTCGAGCTCGGGCAGGCTCATGAGCCGCGCCATCTGCGTCGCGAGCTCGCGCGGCGACACGCTCGACGCGACGAAGCCGCTCTCGCCGTGGGTCACGAGCAGATCGCGGTTCGCCTCGGGCGCGACGACGACCGGCACCTCGGCCAGCTGGGCCTCGAGCACGACGTTGGGCATGCCCTCGGCGAACGACGGCAGCACGAGCGCGTCGGCCGCGTCGTAGAGGATGGACGGCGCCTTGACGGCGTCCATGAGACGAACGTGGCGCGCGAGGCCGAGCCAGCGCAACAAGCGAGGCACGACCGCGCTCGGCACCGAGTCACGTCGTCGACCCGCGAGCACGAGGACCGCGTCGTCGGGCAGCGCGCCACGCCTCTTCGCGATCCACAGCGCCGCGAGGAGCCCGATCTGGTTCTTCACCCAGGACAGCCGCCCGGGCAGGACCCACACGAACGCGCCCGGGGCCAAGCCGAGCGCCTCGCGCGCCGCCGCCCGCCGCGCCGGCGTCGCGGGCGAGAACGCGCCCTCGTCGATGAGGTTCGGCACGACGGCGATGCGCCGGGCCGGGATCCGCGCGTAGCGCATGAGCGTCGCCGCGACGCCGAGCGAGTTCACGGCGACGCGAAACGCGCGGCGGTACATGACCGAAGCCCACGCGAGATCGAGCGGCAGCACGGGCCGCCCGCGGACGGACATGAGCCACTCGGGGCGAAAAGACAGCTGCCCGAGCGCGCGCCACACCCAGCGGTTCACGACGTCGCGGAACGAATGCACGAGGTCCGGACGAAAGTCCTCCATGACCGCGCGCAGCGCCTCGACGGCGGCGTCACCCTTCGCCGTGAGCGCGTAGCGCGGCGCTTCGTCGGCGCGCACGGCGTAATGCGCTTCGGGCGAGAGCGTGCACAGCGCGACCTCGAAGCGCGAGCGATCGACAGAGCGCATCATCTGCAGCACCTGCCGCTCGGTGCCGCCCTGCTGCAGGTTCTTGATGACGAAGAGGATGCGGCGCTTCACGACGACCACCCCAGCAGCTCGGGCACCGTGACGAGCTCGAGCCCGCGCTGGCGAGCCGCCTCGAGGATCACGGGCAACGCCGCGAGGAGCGGCCGCCGGTCGTGCTGGAACTTGCCGTCGTGGAGCAGCAGGATCGAT
This sequence comes from Polyangia bacterium, assembly GCA_035549075.1. GTDB lineage: Bacteria > Myxococcota_A > Polyangia > Fen-1088 > Fen-1088 > DASZFV01. Next base: position 53,218 of record DASZRT010000111.1, read on the forward strand.
CCCGGCCGCAACCACGGCAGCGCGCGCCGCGCGATGATCGCGCCGCTCGGGCAATCCGTGTCGTAGACGCCCGACGTCCAGCCGAGCAGCCGCAACCCGCGCCGCTGGAGGTGCCGCACGATCGCGAACGTCTTGAGCCCGTGCGGCGCGCGGAACAGTCGGCGATCGGGCACGCCCGCGCGCACGAGCGCGTCGTGGCCGCGCTCGATCTCGTCGACGGCCTCGGCGGGCGGGATCTGGCTGAGCTTGCGGTGCGAGTACGTGTGGCTGCCCACGGCGTGACCCTCGCGCGCGATCCGGCGCGCGAGCTCGGGATCGCGATCGATGTTCTCGCCGATCATGAAGAACGTCGCCTTGGCGCCGTGGCGCGCGAACAGCTCGAGGATCTCTTCGGTCACGGCGCCGTTCGGACCGTCGTCGAAGGTGATCGCCATGCGACGGCCGCGGCGCGGCCCGCGCCACGGCACGCGGAAGAGCGGATCGAAGCCGGGGATGTAGATGAAGGCCGCGCGCACGAGCAGCGCGAATGCGACGAGCGCGAGCGCGACGGCGGCGAGGCGCATCGACCTCGAGGTCGCGAAGGCGATCGCCAGCAGCGGACCGACGACCAGCGCGACGTGAAAGCTCGCGCGCAAAATCCCGCGAATTTGGCGCCACAACTTCATGTCGGGGCCAAACCTTAGGGGGCAAAATCCCTAAGGAAAAGCGGCAAGTTGTCGCACCCGCTAGGTCGCGACCCGGATCACGGTCTCAGCGTGACGGCTGCGACGCGATCTCGTCGGCCGTCTTGGCGACCGCGGCGACGAAGGCGGCGCGGCCGTCGACCAGCTCACGGTACCAGGTCTCGAGCGCGATCAAATTCCAGAGGCGCTCGCCGTGATCTTCGCCCGCCTTATGGCGATCGAGCAGGCGCTCGACGGCCTCGGGACGGAAGTGGCCGCGCGCCCTCGCGGCGTTGGACAGCAACGTCTCGCGCGCGAAGCCGTGCAGGCGCCCCGCGAGCCAAGGTCCCGTCGGCAACGAGAAGCCCTTCTTGCGGCGGTTCAAGATCTGCGCGGGCACGACGTCGGCGAACGCGCGCTTGAGGATCTGCTTGCCCTTGCCGCCGCGAACCTTCATCCAGCCCGGCAGCGACGCGCCGAGCTCGACGACGTGGTGATCGGCCATCGGCGCCCGCGCCTCGAGGGCGTGGGTCATGCTCGCGATGTCGACCTTGGCGAGGATGGCGTCGGGCAAGTACGTCTCGACGTCGAGGTTCTGCATGGCGCTCACGGTGTCGGCGGCGTCGCTCTCGTCGAGGATCGCGGCGAACGCCGCCGCGGCGCGATCTTCGCCGAAGCGCGCGCGCAGCTCGGGCGTGTAGAGGTCCGCCTTCTCTTCGGCCGAGAAGTGGCAGATGAAGCGCAGATAGCGCGACGCCTCGTCGGCGTCGAGGCGCGCGCCGTACTCGCGCAGCCAGCGCGCCTTGCGGCCCGGCACCGCGCGGAGCGCGCCGCTGACGACGTCACGCAGCGGGCCCGGCAGGCGGCCGAGCAAATCGGCGACGTGCGCCCACACGTAGCGGCGGTAGCCGCCGAACGCCTCGTCGCCGACGTCGCCCGAGAGCGCGACGGTGACGTGCTTCCGGGTCATCTCGCACAGGTAGCGCGTCGGCACGGCCGACGTGTCCCCGAACGGCTCGCCGTGGTGGCGCACGATGCTGGGCAGGAGGCCCACCATGTCGGGCTCGACGACGAGCTCGTGGTGCTCGGTCTTCCAGCGCTCGGCGACGAGGCGCGCGAACGGCAGCTCGTTGTCGGCGCGGCCGCCCTCGGCGAAGCCGACCGAGAACGTCTTCACGGGCGTGCTCGACGCGCGCGCCATGCACGCGACGACGATCGACGAGTCGACGCCGCCCGAAAGGAACGCGCCCAGCGGCACGTCCGACATGAGGCGCGACGCGACGGCCTCCTCGACGGTCTCGCGGACGCGCTTGGCGACCTCTTCTTCGGGCAGGTCCTCGAGCGTCGGCTCGAAGGAGATCTCGTAATAACGATCGAGCACGGGCGCCTGCCCCGGCGTCACCGACAGCGTGTGGCCCGGCGGCAGCTTCTTGATGCCGGCGTAGATCGTGTGCGGCGCGGGCACGTATTGCAGCGCGAGGTACGAGTCGAGCGCGTCGAGCGAGATATCGGTGGGCGTGCGCGCGTCGGCGACGAGCGCCGCGAGCTCCGACGCGAACACGAAGCCGTCGGCGCGCTCGCAGTAGAAGAGGGGCTTTTCGCCGAAGCGATCGCGCGCGAGCAGCAGGCGCCGCTTCTTCGCGTCCCACAGCGCGAAGGCGAACATGCCGCGCAGGAGCTCGGGCACCTCGTCGCCGACCTCTTCATACAGGTGCGCGACGACCTCGGAGTCGCTGCCGCTCCTGAAGGTGTGGCCCTTGGCGATGAGATCGGCGCGCAGCTCGGCGTGGTTGTAGATCTCGCCGTTGACGACGATCGCGACGCTGCCGTCCTCGTTCGTCATGGGCTGTCGGCCCGCGTCCGACAGATCGATGATCGACAAGCGCCGGTGCGCGAGCGCGATGGGCCCCGACTGGAAGAAGCCGTGGCCGTCCGGCCCGCGGTGCACCATCGCCGCCGCGAGGATCTCGGCGGCGCGCGGCGGCGGCGGGTCCTCGGCGCGGCGTGCGAGGGCCCCGGCGATGCCGCACATCAGTTCACTTCGGGACCCTGAGAGGGTCCCGCTCCCCCGGCGCTCGCTCCGCGCGGCGAAGCCGCGCTGCGCTCGGATGCGTGTAAGAGTCCCTTGGCTTCGAGCAGTCCGTCGTAGAGGCGCACCGTCTCGTCGAGGATGCGGTCGACGCTGAACGATGCGGCGATGTGGGCGCGGCCGCGCGCGCCCATCGCGCGGCGCGCGTCGTCGGACAGCGCGATCATGCGCGCGATCGCCTCGGCGAGGGCGTCGTGGTCGAACGTCGGGATTTCGAAGCCGCTGCCGCCGAAGCCGCTGCTGCCGTCGAGCACGAGGCCGTCGATGTTCGCGGCGTGCGACACGACGGCCGGCAGGCCGCAGGCGTGCGCCTCGAGCACGGCGTTGGGCAGCCCCTCGTAGAGCGACGGCAGCACGAGCGCGTCGGCCGCGTGGTACAGCGAGACCATCTCGTTCACGGGCCCGAGGAAGGTGACACGCGCGTCGAGGCCCAGCCAGCGCAGCACGCGCGGCAGCACCCGTGAATAGAGCTTGTCGCGGTTGCGGCCCGCGAGCAGCACGCGCACGTGCGCGGGCAGGCGTCCCGCGCGCTGGAGCCGCGCGAGCGCGACGGCGAGGCCGAGCTGGTGCTTCTGGACGCCGACGCGCCCGGGCAAGAGCAGCGCGAGCTCGCCGTCGCGCAGGCCCCAGCGCGCGCGCGCCGCGCGGCGCTCTTCGGCGTCGGGCGCGTGGAACTTCTCGACGTCGATGAAGTTGTGCAGGACCTGGATCTTCTCTGGCGCGACGCCCGCGAGCCCGACGAGCTCGCGGCGCACGCCCTCCGAGTTGGCGATGACGCGGTCGCTGCGCTCCGACAGGTACCACTCCGTCGCGAGGTGAAAGGGGTGCATGGCGCGCGCGCGCACGGCCGTGATGACGACGGGCACCTTGGCGCGCGCCGTCGCGAGGCGCGCCCAGAAGTTCGCCTTGTCACGGTACGAGTGGATGATGTCGGGCTGCTCGCGACGAAGCACGTCGACGAGGCGGGCGAGCCCACGGCGGCCCATGCGGGGCGCGTCGAGCACGTAGCGCGGCTCGCCCGCCGGCAGGTACTCGCGGTAGTGCACGACGTCCTCGTACAAACACAGCGTCGGCGCGAACCGCGGCGGCAAGCGCGTCATGAGCTCGAGGATCTGCCGCTCGGCCCCGCCCTGCTGCAGGTTCGGCACGAACAGCAACACCTTGTGCGGCCGCTCGGTCACCACCAGGCGCCCGTTTTCAGCGCCTCCTCGGCGTGCGCGCGTTCTTCGGGCAGGTCGACCTCGAGCCAACCGTGGCCGCTGATGTCGCGGCACACGGGCGGCGTGCCCGCGTCGACGAGCCGCGCGAGCACGCGCTCGACGTGGATCGCGCGGCCTTCCGCGGCGAGCGCGGCGTCGGCCGTCGCCCAGTAGCGCGCCTGCGCCGCCGCCGGCACCTTCGTCATGCCGACGTAGCCCGCGTCCCAGCTGGCGAGCGTCTTCGAGATCTCGTGCACGTGCCCCGCGGCGTCGCGCTCGACCTTCATGTCGTCGGCGCCCAACGCGCGATCGGTGTCGATGAAGGCCGTGACGTCGCTGGCCGGCGTCGAGGCGATCGCGGCGATCGCGGGCCGGTAGATGTGGTCGATGTTCATGAGCAGAAACTCACGCGCACCGTCGAGCAAAGGGCGCGCCGTCATGAGCGAGATCAGGTTGCCGTCGCGGAAGGCCTCGTTGCGCACGAGGCGCACGGGCAGCGCGCGCTTCGCGACCTCGGCCGCGACCAGCTCGTAGCCGAAGCCGCCGACGACGGTGATGTCGCGCGCGCCCGCCGCCTGCGCGAAGCGCACGGCGTACGCGAGCAGCGGCACACCGCCCACGGGAATGAGCGCCTTGGGCAGCTCCGCGGTCAGCGCCCCCAACCGGCTGCCGAGGCCCGCCGCCAACAGAACAGCTTGCATGTCGCCCGTCGAGCTCACGGCTCGACCTTACACCGGACTAAAAGAGATCAGGCAGCGACGAGAAGCGGCGGATGACCGGCACGCGCGGGAAGCGCAGCGCGAAGCGCTCGGGCGAGAACGTCGTCGCGACGCCCACGAACGGGATGCCCTCGCGCTCGGCGATCTCGCCGTCGTGGAGCGAATCACCGACGAACAGCATCTCCTGGCGGCCGATGCCGAAGGCGCTCGACGTCGCGTCGAGGTGCGGGCGGCCCTTGGCGAGCCCGCCGCCGAAGCCGAGCACGAGGTCGAACGAGAAGCCGGCGTTGCGCGCGAACGTCGCGACGTTCGCGATGCCGTTGTTCGACGACACGGCGACGCGCACGCCGAGGGCGCGCATGCGCTCGAGCGCGCGCTTCGTCTCGGCCGGCATGCGGATGAGATCGCAGCGCTCGGGCTTGCGGCCCTCGAACGTGTCCGACGCGCCGGCGTTGCGCGGATCGCCCGGGTAGATCTCCTCGAGCTGCTTGACGAACGGCAGGCCGCACGTCGCGAGGTACAGCTCGCGCGCGAGCAAGCGCGGCGTCCCGTACGTCGCCTCCATGACCTCGGTGGCGAGGTCGGCCAGCGTGGGCATGCTGTCGATGAGCGTGCCGTCGAGGTCGCAGAGCAGCGCCTTGGGCAGCGGCAGGCGCGAGCCAGGAACCAGCCCCGGGACCGAACGACGCGCGTGCGCCGGCGCGCCGAGGGAGGCGACCGAGGGGGCTGCCAGGATGCCAGCGGGGACGGAGCTCGACATGGTCTCCGAATTCCGAGCAACCGACACGCCATGCGCACGGCGCCGCTAACTACCTGTAATCATGTGACGGAAATGTGTCGAATGTGTGCCAGTGTCCGATTTTGAACAGCGATCGGCTGGTAAGTTTTGAACACCGTCACCTATATGTAGGTGGCGCGACCGACGCCGCGTGCTACCGGCGGCGCCCTAAGCCGGAGCGCCTACGCGCCCACGATCAGAATGAAGCGCCAGTTCTTCGCTTCGAGGCCGTAGCCGGCGTCGAAGCCGACGAGCGGGACGGCGACCGAGCGCAGGAAGAAGCGCAGGCCACCGCCGACGTCGTTGTGAAAGTTGTCGCGGTGCAGGCCCTGCTCGATCGACGTCGGGAACGTGCGCTGGTCGGCGGTCGCGCGCAGGTAGTAGCTCTGGCCCGACGTCGGGTTGGGCACGGCCGGCAGGCCGCCCGTTGGATCTTCGCGGTACCACACGGCCGCCGTGTCGTAGAAGACCAGCCCGCGGAAGTCGAGCGAGCTGATCGAGAACAGCGGGAAGTGGTACTCGACCTTGCCGAAGGCGGCGCTGTCGCCACGAAACTGCTGGAAGAGGTAGCCGCGCAGGTTCGTGCCGCCGCCCGTCTGCTCGGCCCAGAACGGGAGGTCGTGGCCCGTGTTGGCGCCGACGTAGTAGACGAAGTTGTGCTGGCGGAAGACGCGGATGCCGTGCTCCCAGCTCACGCCCGCGCGCCAGTAGTCGAAGTCGCTGTGGAACGTCGGGTTCGCCACGTCGAGGCCGAGGTACAGCGCGACGCCGCGCATGACGGCGAACTCGCGCGCGCGGAAGTCGAAGGTCAGTGAGCCGCGCGCGACGCCCACCATGCCGCCCGCCGTCGCCGCCGTCGTCGGCGACGACGTGTCGCCCATGGGCTCGTACGAGCCGTTCTCGGTGAAGTGCTCGAAGCGCCACGCGAACTGCGTCTTCACGCGGCGGAACCAGGCGATGCCGACGTTGGGCTCGATGCCGTAGCCGAACAGGTGCGTCTCGCGCAGCAGCAGCGGATCGCCCTGCGAGCCGTTGACCGTGCTGTCGTACTCGGGGATGACCTGGTTCTGCACCCACGCCGACGCGCCCCAGTAGATCCAGCTGCCGAAGAAGGCGGGATCGCGGTAGCCGATGACGGCGCCCGAGTCGACGGTGGCGAGGCGGCCGCCGATGAGCAGCTGCTTGCCGCGACCGAAGAGGTTGCCGTGCACGAACAGCAGGCCGAAAGATTTGTTGTTCGCCGAGAACGACGCCGTGGGGACCGGCGCCCAGGGGAACTTGTCTTTCACAGAAACGTTCACGCGCACGCCTTCGCCGTGCGGCTCCCACCACACGTTGACGTCGGCGAAGAGGCCCGACGTGTTGAGGCGCTCGCGCACGGTGTCGAGCGTGTCGACCTCGAGCGTGTCATGCGGCGAGATGCCGGCGATCGAACGCACCGTCGCTTCGTCGGTGCGCTGGTTGTCGAGGATGCGGACGTCGGTGATCGTCTCGCCGAAGGCCAGCGCGCGTCGGGGCGCGAACGCCACCACCACGAACAAAGCAACGACGAGGGTCGAGACGGGCCTCTTAAAGCTAAGTCCCCTCATAAGGACGAAGCATATCGGTGGGGCGGCCTTTCGTAAACCCGTGCTACCGTTGCGGGCTCATGACGTCGCCCGCGATGCGGCCCATAGGCCGCACTCCGTCTGGGATCCAAAGGTGGATCGCGTCGCGCCCGCTGCTCGTCCTCGTCGTCGCGGCGCTCGTGGCGGCCGGAGGCGTGTCCCTCGCGATGCGCCTCAAGTTCAAGACCGCCTTCTCGGAGCTGTTGCCCAGCAACGATCCCGGCGTCGTCGCGCTCACGAAGATGCAGAAGCGCGTCGGCGATCTGTCGCTGCTGCTCATCGGCGTGCACTCGCCCGACTACCAGGCGAACCTGAGGTACGCCGAGGCGATCACCAACGAGCTGCGCGCCCTGCCTCGCTCGGTCGTCGAGCTCGCGACGTACAACGTGCGCGACCTCAAGGCGTTCTTCGAGCGCAACAAGTGGCTCTACGTCTCGGAGGACAACCTCGAGTCGATCCGCGATCGCCTGCGCACGGAGATCAGCAAGCGCAAGAACCCGCTTTTTGTGTCATTGGGCGACGAAGAATCCCTCGACGACATGCAGAAGCGCATGAAGCACGACGACGGGCTCGACGCGCGCTTCCCCGACGGCGTCTTCAGCAGCAACAAGGGCGAGTACGTGTGGATCGCGGCGCTGCCGCCCGGCGGCCTCTTCGTCGAGAACGCGGGCGAGGCGCTGTACAAGGCGGCGCAGGAGACCGTCGCCCGCACGCCGCCCACGAATTTTCATCCGCAGATGCGCGCCGAGATCGCGGGGCCCGTGCGCACGGCGATCGCGACGCGCGCCGCGATCGAGCAGGACGTCGCGTGGGTCACGACGATCTGCCTCATCGTCGTGGGGCTGTCGATCGTCCTCTACTTCCGGCGGCTGAGATCGTTCCCGCTCACGGGCATCCCCGCGGGCATCGGCGCCGTGTGCGCGTTCGCCGTCGCCGATCTCGCCTTCGGCTACCTCAACACGTCGACGGCGTTCCTCGGGTCGATCATCCTCGGCAACGGCATCAACTACGCGATCGTCCTCATGTCGCGCTACGAGGAGCACCGCGCCGCCGGCGAGGACGCCGACACGTCGCTGTCGGCCGCGATCGCCGGCACGTGGCGCGGCACGCTCGTCGCGTCGATCTGCGCGTCGGCCGCCTACGCGTCCCTCACGGTGACGAGCTTCCGCGGCTTCTCGCAGTTCGGCGTCATGGGCGCCGCGGGCGCGATCTCGTGCTGGCTGGCGACCTACACCGTGCTGCCGGCGATGCTCGTGCTGCTCGACCGCCGCGCCAGCAAGAAGAAGACGTCGGTGCGCGCGCCGCTCAACCTCGGGCCGCTCGCGCGGCTGCTCGATCGCCGCGCCGCCGTCGTGTCGATCGTCGTCGTCGTGCTGTCCGTGGGGTCGATCTTCGGGCTCACGCACTTCCTGCGCGACCCCTTCGAGTACGACTTCACCAAGCTCAACACGCGCCTCGACACGACGGACGAGGCGCGCGCGTTCAGCAAGAGCTTCGACCACCTGTTCGGGCGCTGGCCGTCGCCGACGATCGTGCTCGCCGACGCGATCGACGAGGTCGAGCCGATCCGCCAGACGATCCGCAAGCAGGACGCCGAGCTGCCCGGCAACGACGTCATCGGGCAGATCGTGACGATCTGGGATCTGCTGCCGGGCCCACCCGAGGTGCAGGAGCGCAAGCTCGCGCTCATCAAGCAGATCGACAAGCTCGCGCACGACAAGGCGCTCGACCTCGCGACGGCCGACGAGAAGAAGCAGCTCGCGCAGATCAACCCACCCACGGACCTGCACGAGCTCGCGCCGTCGGATCTGCCGCAGATCGCGCGGCGCCCGTTCACCGAGGTCGACGGGACCGTGGGGCGCGTCGTGCTCGTCTACCCGCCCGAGGAGGGCCTGTCGGTGTGGAACGGCCGCGACCTGCTGCGCATCGCGTCCGTCCTCCAGTATCTGCACCTGCCCGACGGCCACGTCATCGAGACGTCAGGCTCGGCCGTCGTGTTCGGCGCCATGATTCGCTCGATCCTGCGCGACGGCCCCATCGCGACGGTCGTCTCGCTGCTCGGCGTGCTCGTGCTCATCGTGCTCATGATCCGCCCCGCGCGGTCGGCGCTCATGGCGGTGGCCACGCTCGTCCTGGGCGTCGTGCTCATGGTGGGGGGAGCGGGTTGGGCGCGCGTCCACGTCACGTTCCTCAACTTCATCGCGTTGCCGATCACCTTCGGCATCGGCGCCGAGTACGCGCTCAACGTCGTGACGCGCTACCGAGAAGAGGGCGACATCCGCCGCGCCGTGCTGTCGACGGGCTCGGCCGTCGCGCTGTGCTCGTGGACGACGATCGTCGGCTATGGCTCGCTGCTCGCGGCGCGCAACCAGGCGCTGCAGGGCTTCGGCGCCATGGCGATCCTCGGCGAGATCTCGTGCCTGTCGGCGGCGATCGTCGCGCTGCCGGCGCTCGTGCTGTGGCGACGGCGCGCCTCGCGGGGCGCCGCCGCCGTCGAGGTCACGGGCCCGCCACCCGCGACGGAATGACGCCCGTCGTGAGGAGGATCAGGAAGATCCCCATGACGACGTGGACGACGCCGAACACCAGGTGATTGCGGCGCGCCTTCGCCTTTTCGGGCGTGTCGTCGCCGATCTCGCGCTCGGGGCGGCGGCGGCCGAGCACGAAGGCGCGCGTGATGCCGAAGGCGACCATGATGGCGCCGATCGCGCAGAAGAAAATGGGCGGGATGCGCATGTGCAGCGGATCTAGCTCGCGATCTCGGTCGCGCGCAACTCTCGGATGACGGTGACGCGAATCTGCCCCGGGAAGCGCATCTCCTGGGAGATCTTCTTGGCGATCGCCGTCGACAGCTCGACGGCCGCGAGATCGTCGACGCGATCCTCCTGGACGTAGACGCGCACCTCGCGGCCGCCCTGGACGGCGAAGGCCTCGGTGATGCCGCGGAAGCCGCGCGTGATGCGCTCGAGGCCCTCGAGGCGCGAGGCGTAGCTCTCGTCCATCTGGACCTGCCGGCGCGCGCCGGGACGCGCGCCCGACATCGCGTCGGCGGCGGCGACCAAGTACGCGTACGGGCTGTTGAAGGGCTCGTCGGTGTGGTGGGCGCCGATGGCGTTGGCGACGATCTCGGCCTCGCCGAGGCGGCGCGCGTAGTCGGCGCCGATGACGGCGTGCGAGCCGTCGAGCTCGTGCGTGAGCGCCTTGCCGATGTCGTGCATGAGGGCGGCGCGGCGCGCGAGCTTGAGATCGAGGCCCATCTCCTCGGCCATCATGCCGCACAGAAAGCCGGCCTCGATGGCGTGCTTCCACTGGTTCTGCGTGTAGCTCGTGCGGTAGTTGAGGCGGCCCACGAGGCGCACGATCTCGGCGTGGGCGTTCGGGATCTCGAGGACGTGGAAAGCGCGGTGGCCGAGCTCGTCGAGCTCGCGGTCGAGCTTGCGCGACACCTCGCGCGCCCCGCGCTCGACCTCGGCCGCATCGGCGCCGAGGCGCGGGTCACGCTGGAGGCGCGCGAGGCAGCGACGCGCGACCTCGCGGCCCACGCCGTCGAGCCCTTCGAGACGAACCGCGTCGCGCGTCTCGACGAGCGTGAGCGTCACGCCGGCGACGGCGCCGATCGCGGCCAAGTTGGCCGGACCGCCTGCGCCGTCGGCGCCGATGATGGCTTCTGCGGCGGCGCCGGGCGGCAGCGGGATGAGCGAGTGCAGGCGCTCGGTGAGGTAGTGCCCGGAGAAGCGGCCCACGGCGATGCCCATGAGGCGGCGCGCGGCGCGCGTCGCCTCGTCGGGCGCGGCGTGGTCGACGGCGCGTACGGCCTGCGCCGCGTGCGCGCGCGCGTCCTCGAGCTCGGCGTCGACGATCGCCGCGCGCGCGTCGGCGGCCGATTGCCCCGCCTCGCGCTCGAGCGCGCCGCGCGCCTCGCCCACGAGCGACGCGACCTCGGCGCGCGAGGCCGCCGTCGCCGCTTCGATCTCCGCGGCACGCGCCTTTTGCGCTTCGACCGCGGCGCGCGCCTCGGTGAGCCGCTCGGCGGCGGCGGCGAGCTCCGTGTCTCGCTGATCGAGCCGCCGCGCGATGACGTCGAGCTCGGCCTCGCGCACGTGGCAGAACGACTCGAACGCGCTCACCTTCGCGAGCGCCTCCTCGCGCCCCGCGATCTCGCCCGCGCGCAGGATCTCCTTGCTCTCCTCGACGCCCGCGGCGCGGATGGCCGCCGCGACCGACCGCACGCCCGCCGTCCAAGCCTCCGCCTGCCGCAGCGCGATCCGCCGCCCCAGCAGAACACCCGCCGCGACGACGAAGATCAAGCCGACGGCGGGGACGAGCCACTGCATGCGAGATCAGTCTACACCCGCAGACCCCGCCCCTCTCTCCGGTTCGCGGGGCGAGGGAGGAGGGCCTCAAAGCGAGCGCAGCGAGCGAGCTTAGCGACGGGAGGTGCGGCTTCGCCGCGCCGGCCTGCGACCAAACGGGGGGGAGTCCGCGAGGGGGGCGAAGCCCCCTTCGCGCGCTTTTACCCCTGACCGATGACGAGGCCCAGGTGCTCGCGGAGCGTGAAGTACTCGTCGGAGATCGACCATAGGATCAAATCCCGGATCTTCTCCTTCGGCTCGACGACGCCAACGGCCACGGGCTCCGACTGCGCGAGGCGCGAGGCGACCTCGAGGTCGTTGCACATGAGCAGGCCGGCGCGCGTGCCTGTGAGGTCGACGGCGTTCGACCACTTGTGCAGATCCGCCTCGCCCTTCGACGACTGGATGAAGCGCTGCACGACGACGCCGAGCTGCTCGACGAGCTGCGGGTTCGAGGCGGCGATCGCCTTGAACCGCTGCAGGTACTGGTTCACGCCCGCCTGGACGTCGGGCTTCGCCTCGAGCTTCGGCTGAATGAGCTGCACGGCCGCGAGGAACGCGACCTTGAGCTCGCCCACCGTCGGCACGACGTTCGGCCAGCGCACGATGTGATCCGGCCGCATGAACGTCAGCTTCTTGCCGATGACGTAGGCCAGCTCCTTCTCGGGCCGCCCCTGCAGCAGGTTCGCGCCGACGACGAACGACGGCGTGAGCTGGTTCTTCTCCTTGGCGTTCGCGAGGTCGAGCTCGCCCGGCGACTCGGGGCGCAGGTAGAGCTCGGGCTGCGGCACGCCCAGCACCTGGTTGACGTAGTTGAAGACCTTGCTGAACAGCAGCTGGTCCGTCGCGACGTCACGCCGGTCCTTGCGCTTGAGGCCCCAGTCCTTGTGCTCCTTGGCGCGCACCTGGACGATCATCTGGCTCGCCGCCGCGAAGACGTGCGAGATCGTGCGGTCCTCGTCGGGATGGTAGAGGTTGCGCTGCCACAGCTCCTCGGTGAGCCGCGACCGCGCGCGCGCGAAGCCCTTCGGCTTGTACTGCTCGTAGAACTGCTGCTCCTCGCCGTCGGCCTTGCGCAGGAACGACAGCGCCGCCGTGACGCACCAGGCGCGGTCGTACTGCCGCATCTCGGTGTAGAGGCGCCGCAGCGTCTTCATGGGTACGGCCATGGCCGCGAAGTCAGGCGCGACCTTGACCAGGTGGCGGTACGCGCCCACGGCCTTGTCGTACGACTCGGGGCCCGACAGCTGGTACAGCTCGGCGAGGATCTGGTGCCGCGCCGTGCCCTCGGGATCCAGCTGGACACATACTTCGAAGGCGGCGGTCGCCGACTTGTAGTCCTTGAGGCGTGAGCGGTAGATCTCGCCGAGCGCGTGCCAGAGCGCGACGACCGTGGGCTTGCGCTCGGGCGTCGGCTCGGTGCCGAGGCGCTTGATCATCCTTCGGTAGTTGCGCTCCTGATTTTTCCAATCCTTCTTGGCCGTGAGGATCTTGTCGATGCGCTCGAAGGCCTTGAGGTCGTCGGGATCGCTGTCGAGCGCCGTGTTGTAGAGCTCGACGGCCTCGTCGGTCGAGTGCAGCTCGTAGTTGGCGATGTTGCCGGCGGCGACGAGGTAGCGCGCCTTGACCTTGCCCGTGTCGAGCTCGGCCAGCTTGCCGAGGATCTCCATCGCCTTCTTCCACTGCTTCGTGTCGCTGAAGAGGTCGAGGAGGTTGTGCAGCAGCTGGTGGTCCGTCGGGCGCAGGTTGAGCGCCTCGAGGTTCGCGGCGATCGCCTTCTGCGGGTTGTTGAGCTTGTCCTTGTAGATCCCCGCGATTTCCTCGGAGATCTTGAACTTCTCGTCCTCGCTCGTCGCCGTCGACGCCAGCAGCGCGCGCTTCTGCTTGATGACGGCCTCCCAGTCGTTCGCCTCCGTATAGAGGTCGATGAGCGCCTGGAGCGTCGCGCGGTGGCCGGGCTGAATCTCGAGGGCCTTCTCGAGCATGTTGACGGCCTTCGTGCGCTCGCCGAGCTTCAGCTTGATGCGGCCGAGACGGTAGAAGATGTCGACGATGTCGTCGTCCTTCTGCGCCTCGCGGTGGTGCACGAGGATCGTCTGGTAGATGCGGAACGCGTCGTCCCAGTGCTCCAGTTTGTAGAGAAGAGAAGCCCGATCGACGAGCGTCGGCAGGTACGTCGAGTCGAGGTCGTACGACTGCTTGTAGTACTTGAGCGCCTTGTCGTTGTCGCCGAGCTTGTCGGCGGCCTTGGCGAGGCGGTGGTTGAGGAGCGTGAGCTCCTTGTTGGTCTTTCGGTCGGCCTTGCGCGCGAGCATCTCGAGGATGGGCACGAGCGGCGCCCACTCCTCGCGCTTGAAGTACAGCTCGGACAGCGGCTCGCCCGCGTCGACGTGCTCGGGGTCGAGCTGCATGACGCGCGCGTAGAGCTCCGTCGCCTGCGCGTCGTCGCCCAGCTTCTCCTGGAAGATCTTCGCGGCCTCGAACAGCAGGCGCGTCTTCTCGAGCTGGTTGACGGTCGCGGCCTCGGCCCGGACCATGAGCTGCGCCGCCTTCATCCAGTCGCCGCGGCGACGGTAGATGCCGAGCAGCGAGAGCATCGACGGCACGTGCGCCGGATCCTGCGACAGCGCCTCGACGAGGTACTCCGTCGCGGGCTCGGGATCCTTCATCTGCTCGTCGTAGATCTTGCCGAGCCGGTAGTTGAGGTCGACCTTCTGCTTGCCGTCGCTCGAGACGGAGATGAGCCGCCGCATGACGTCGACGGCGCGATCCCACTGCTCCGTCTCCTCGTACAAGCGCGCGAGGCCCGCGAGCGCGTCGGTGTGGTCTTGCTCGACGCTGAGCACGTCGTTGAACGCGTCGATGGCGCGGTCGAGATCGCGCAGCTCGATCTCGTAGACCTGGCCCATCTTCGTGAGCAGGTCGATGCGCTCGTTCGTGTCGTTCGTGACGAGGATGTGCTTGCGGTAGGTGTCGACGAGCGACTCCCACTTGCGCTCGCTGCGGTAGATGCGCTCGAGGTCGCGGTAGGCCTTCTGGTTGCGGTCCTCGATGTTGAGGACCTTCTCGAGCACCTCGGCCGCGCGCTCGGGCTTGCCGAACTTCTCTTCCCAGGTGCTGGCCATCTCCTGGTAGATGCCCGCGCGGTCGCCCTCGGGCGAGACCTCGAGCTTGTGCTCGAGGTTCTCGAGGAACTCCTCCATGCGGCCCGTCTTCTCGAACAGCACGTCGAGCGCGTTGATGGCGACGAGGTTCTGCGGGTCGACGGAGAGGACCTCCTTGTAGGCCTCGATGGCGCGATCGTTGTCGCCGAGGCGCGCCTCCCACAGCTCGCCGACCTGCAGGCGCAGCTTGATGCCCTGCTCGGTGTCGTCGACGACGTGGGCCTTCTTCGTGAGCACCTCGACGAGGCGATCCCACGCCTGCGTGCGGCGGTAGAGCCGCTCGAGCGCCGAGATCGCGTCGATGCAACGCTCGTCGGTGTCCAGCGCGCGCTGGTAGGCGAACGTCGCCTGCGCCGTGTCGCCGATCTGCGTCTCGTAGGTGTCGGCGAGCTGGAGCAAGATGTCGACGCGCGCCGTGGGCTCCTGCTCGACCTCGGCGTGCCGCGCGAGGGCCGAGACGAGGTCGCTCCAGCGCTTCTGTTTGCGGAACAGCTCTTCGAGGGTCTGCAGCGCGCCGACGTGCGCGTTGTCGAGCTGCAGCGCCTGCTGCGCCGACGCGATCGCGTAGTCGGTGTGGCGAAGCGCCGAGTCGTACCAGCGGGCGATCTTCACCCAGAGGTCGGCGGCGACCTTCGGGTCGGCGATGCCCTGGACGAGCTGCGTGTACTCGCCGATGAGCTCGTTCCACTTGTCGGCCGCCGTCGCGAGGCGCTCGAGCTCCTTGGCGACGTGGTCGTTCGAGTAGTCCTCTTGGAACGCCGCGCGCAGCGTGACGAACGCCGAGTCCAGATCGCCGAGCTGCTGCTCGTAGACGCCGGCCGTCTGCACGAGCAGCTGGATGCGCCCGTGCGCGTCGGCCGTGTACTGCGTGCGCGAGAGCAGGAGGTCGACGAGCTTCACCCAGCTCTTGCGCTGCTTGTAGAGGCCCTCGAGCTCGATCGACGCCGTCGCGTTGCCCGGGTCGAGCTGCAGCACGCGCTCGTACACCTCGGCGGCCGAGCCGCCGTCGCCGATCTTGTCGGCCCACAGCGACGCCGCCTGCATGAGGACGTCGACCTGCTCGGTCGGCGTCGCCAGCGCGCGCGCCCGCCGCTCGAGGATGTCGACGGCCTCCTCCCAGCGCGCCTCCTGCATGAACAGCTTCTCGAGCGCCGCGAGCGCGCGGAAGTCCGACGCGTCGAGCTCGAGCACCTCGCGCCACGCGTCGATCGAATCTTGCGTGCGCATGAGGGTCTCGCCCTCGAGCTCGCCGAGCTGCGCGTACAGCTCCTTCAGCTCGTCCTGCGAGATTCCGTGCTCACCGAGCTGGCCGACCTGGATGAGGCGGCGCAGCGCCTGCGACAGCTCTTCCCACGCGCCCGCGCTGCGGTAGTTCGCCGCGAGCGCGCGGAGCGCGTCGACGTCCTGCGGATCGATCTCGAGGACCTTCTGCCAGCTCTCGAGCGCGTTGCGCTCGCGCGACAGCTTCTCGCCCCAGATGCGGCCGAGGCGCTTGTAGATCGGGATCTTCGCCTCGGGGTCGTGCGTCGCGACGACCTGCTTGTCGAGGACCTCGGTGAGCTCCTTCCACTCCGAGGCCATCTCATGGAGGTCCGCGAGGCCCCCGAGCGCGTCCGGATCATCCGGGCGCACGTCGATGACGCGGCCCCACAGCTCGACGGCCTTCTCGCGCTGGCCGAGCGCCTCGGCGGCGAGCTTGGCCATGCGCGCGTAGCAGTCGGCCATGCCCGACTCGTCCTTCGTGACGTCGACGAGCTTCTCGTAGACGCCGTACAGATCGGACCACCGCTCGGCGCGGAAGTAGAGCCGCTCGAGCGCGTCGAGCGCCTCGGGCGAGCGCGACTCGTGCTCGAGCACGGCGTTGTAGCTCGCGATCGCGGGATCGGCCTCGTCGAGCGCCTCGGCGTAGACGCGGCCGAGGCGCAGGTTGAGCGCGACGAGCTCGTCGGTGCCGTCGGTGAGCGCGATGCGCCGCCGCAGCGTCGCCGCGAGGTTCTCGTACATGCCCTGCGCTTCGTAGATGCGGTCGAGCGACGCGAGCGCGCCCACGTCCTTCTCGTTCTCGGCGAGCACCTGCACGAGCGCGTTCTCGGCCCGCTCGAGGTCGCCGAGCTCGGTCTCGAACGTTTGCGCGAGCCGCAGCAACACGTCGCGCCGCACCTTCGGGTCGCGATCCGGCGACGCCGTCGTCGCCATCGTCTGCACGTAGGCGTCCCACTGGTGCGTCGCGCGCGCGAGGCGCACCAGCTCGTCGAGCGCGTGCTCGGACGAGGGATCCTCTTTGACGGCCTGGGCCCAGAAGCCGAAGGCAGCCACCTGATCGACGAGCTTCTGCTCGGCGATCTCGGCGAGGCGGCGCAGCAGCGACTGGCGCTCGCCCAGGTCGCTGACCCGCGACAGCTGCACCTCGTAGATCTGCGCGAGCTTCTCCCACTCCTCGCCCGAGCGGTACAGCGGCTCGAGGATCTCGGCGATCTCGAGCTGCAGCGTGCCGCCCATGAACATGCGCTCGAGCGCCGCGCGCGTCTCGGCGTGCGTCGGATCGGCGGCGAGCACGTCCTTGTAGGCCTCGACGGCCTTCGGCAGGTCGAGGAGCGCGAGCTCGTAGACCTGCGCGAGGCGGAACGTCAGCGCGACGATGGCGTCGTCGGTCGGCGCGATGCGCACCTCGCGCTTGATGATGTCGGCCAGATCCTCCCAGCGCTGCGCGTGGCTGTAGAGGCGATCGAGGGCGACGAGCGCTTCCTTGTTGTCGGACTCGGCGGCGACGACCTGGCGGTAGGTCGCGATCGCCTCGTCGAGCTGGCCCGTCTCCTCTTCGTACACGCGCGCGAGACGCAGCATCGTCTCGACCTTCTGGCGCGGATCCTCGACGCGGCCGAGGACGTTCGCGTACAGCGACGCGAGCTTGGGCCAGTGGCCCGTCTCGTGCGCGAGGCGCTGCAGGTGCGCGACGATGTCGCCGTTCGACGGGTCGACGTGCAGCGCGCGCGCGTAGGCGTCGAACGCCGCGTTCTGGTGCGACAGGCGCCGCTCCTCGAGCTCGGCGATGCGCGCGTACAGCTCGACCTTGCGCGGGGCCTCGTCGGCGTTGGCCGCGAGGACCTCCTGCACGGCGATGACGCGCTCCCATTCACCGGCGCTCTCGTAGATCGGCTCGAGGACCTGCGCCGCCAGCACGGGCTCGTCGCCCGAACCGCCGCCCATGAGCGTCTCGAGCGCGCGCAGCGTCGGCTCGTGCGTCGGATCCATCTGCAGGACGGAGCGGTAGCCCTCGATGGCGCGCGTCAGATCCTTGAGGTGCTCGCGCCACAGCTCGCCGACGCGGAACTTGAGCGAGACGACCTCGGCCGGCGACGGCGCGAGCTCGGTCTGCCGCTCGAGGACGGCCAAGAGGTCGTACCAGCGCGCCGTCTGCTGATACAGACGATCGAGCGCCTGCGCGGCGTCGAAGTCGTCCGGATCGAGGTCCATGATCGACGTGTAGGTCTCGATGGCGCGCTCGGGATCGCCGAGCTCGCGGTCGTAGACCTGGCCGAGCACGAACAGCATCTGCTTCTTGTCGGCCGGGTTCGCCGCGAGGTCGGCCTTCTTGGCGTAGACGTTCTTGAGGTCGCTCCAGCGCGCGAGGCGGATGTAGAGGCGCTCGAGCTGATCGAGCGACGTGCGGTCGGCGTCGTCGACGGACAGCACTTGTTTGAACACGCCGATCGCCGCGTCGAGATCCTCGAGGACCTCCTCGTGGATCTGCGCGGCCTTGTAGTAGAGCGCCTTCTTCTCGGCGGGCGAGTCGACGATGTCGGCCTTGCGGTTCAGCAGCGCGACCAGGTTCGGGTAGTCGCTGCCGCGCAGGTAGAGCTGCTCGAGCGCGTTGGCCGCCTTGAGGTCGCGAGGCGAGACGTCGAGCGCCGAGGCGTAGGCGGCCGCGGCCTTGGCGTCGTCGCCGAGCTCAATCTCCGAGAGGAGCGCGATCTTGTGGTAGAGCGCGTTCTTGAGCTCGGGGTCGGCGACCTGGCCCACGAGCGCGCCGTAGCGGTTCGCGAGGTCGGGGAACTCGCCCAAGACCCGCGCGAGGCGCTCGATCGTCGCCTGCACCTCGGCGTGCATCGGGTCCTCGCGCAGCGCGCGCCCGAGGGCCTCGTAGGCCCGCACAGGATCGTCCATGCCGACCTCGTAACCGTCGGCGACGAGGCGCAAGAGGTTGATCTTCTGCTCGGGATCGACGGCGTGGCGCGCCTCGATCTCGTAGACGCCGATGAGGCGCGGCCAGTCGCCGCGGATCTTGTAGACGGGCTCGAGCAGCTGCGCGACCTCGAGCTCGTGCTCGCGCGCGCGGGGGTCGGGCAGGATGCGCTCGAGGGCGGCGAGGGTCTCGGCGTGCTCCGGCTCCTGCTGCAGGATCTTGCGGTAGGTCTCGACCGCGCCGCCCATCTCGCCGAGGCGCTGCTCGCGCAGCGCGCCCAGGCGGCCGAGCAGCTTGATCGTGTCGTCGGGATCGCTCGTGAGCGACAGCTGCTGCTGCAGGTTGTCGGCGAGGTCGCGCCAGTCGCCTTTCGCCTGGTACAGGCGATCGAGGGCGCGCAGCGCCGGGACGCTGCGGGCGTTGTCGGCGAGCACGACGTTCCAGGCCACGACGGCCTGGTCGACGTTCCCCAGCATCTCTTCCCACACCGTCGCGATGCGCGTGCGGATCTGCTCGCGCTCCTCGGCGCTCGAGACCAGCGTCGCCTTCTTCGTGAGCGTGTCGACGAGATCGTTCCAGCGCTCCGTGCGCGTGTAGAGACGCTCGAGCGCGACGAGCGCCGAGGCGTCCTCGGGCTGGATCGTCTGCGCGCGGCGGAAGAACTCGACGGCCTTCTCGGACTGGCCGAGCTTCTCGTCGTAGGCCACGGCGACGACCAAGAGCAGCTCGCGCTCGAGCGCCGACGGCAGCTTCTCCTTGCCCTTGCTGGCGCCGAGCGCCTTCTCGTACAGCGAGACGAGCGGCTGCCACGCGTCGGTGATCGTCGCGAGGTTCTCGAGCGCCTCGCGCGCCGCCTGTGAATCGGGGCTCTCGCCGAAGGCGCGCGCGTAGGCGTCCCACGCCTGCTCGGCGTTGCCGAGCTTGCCCTCGAGGCCGCCGATGCGGAGCAGGGACGCGACGCGCTTCGCGGTCGACTTCTCTCGGCCGAGCTTGATGCGTTCGACCTCGACGAGGCGAGGCAGATCGTTGGTCTGCTCGTAGATGGGCTCGAGCACCTGGACGGCCGCCATCTGCAGGTCGGCGTCGGCGTTCGACAGATAGGCCTGGAGTGAGGTCCGCGCGCCCGCGTGCCCAGCGTCGGCGGCGAGCGCGAGGCGGTACGCGCCCACGGCGCCGGCCTCGTCGTCGAGGTGCTGCTCGAGCACGGCGCCGAGGCGGAACTTGAGATCGGCAACGGCGGCCGGCTGCGTCTTCTCGGCGAGCGCGATCTCCTTCTCGATCGTCGTCGCGAGCTCCTTCCACTTGCCGAGGCCGAGGTACAGGCGATCGAGCGCACTTAGCGCACGGGTGCGAGCCGCGACGTCCGTCTCGTCCTTGATGGCGGCCGTGTAGAGCTCGACGGCCTTCTCGGGCTGCCGGATCTCGTCTTCATAGAGGCTCGCGAGCTTGAAGCGGATGTCGAGCTGCTCCGCCTTGCTCTTCGCGAGCTCGAGCTTCTTGTCGTAGATCGCCAGCAGGTCTGCGAAGCGGCCCGTCGCGACGTAGAGGCGCTCGAGCGCCTCTACGGCCTCGGGATCCTTGGGGACGGTCTCGAGGATCGTCTGGTTGCGCGCGATCGCCGACTCGGGGTTCGCGAGCTCTTTCTCGTAGGCGTGCGCGAGCGTCGCGAGGAGCGGCAGCGCCGCCGTGGCGTCCTTGACCTTCGGCAGCGCGGCCTCGTACGACTCGACCAGCTCTGACCAGCGGCGGCTCTCGCCCGCGAGGCGGCGCGACGTCGTCTGCGCCCACTCGTCGGTCGGGCCCTCGGCGAAGGCCATGAGCGTGATCGTGAGGGCCGCGCCCTTGTCGCCGGCGTCGCTCTCGAGCAGCTGCGAGAGGCGCTGGATGCGCGCGTGGCGCTCGGCCTTGTCGCTCGTGTGGTTGAGCTGGACCATGAGCGCCTCGGCGAGGCGGCGCACGTCCTTGCTCTTCTCGTACAGCGGGATGAGCGCCTCGGCGGCGGCGAGGTTCTGCGGGTCGGCCTGCAGAGCCTTCTCGAACGCCTTCTGCGCGCGGTCGGCCTTCGTGAGGCGATCGCGGTAGAGCTCGCCGATCTTGTTCCAGAGGCTGACGGCGGCGGCGCCGTCCTCGGTCTCGGCCTGACGCTCGAGCACGCGCACGAGCTCGTCCCACTTGTTTTGGCTCGCGTAGAAGCCCTCGAGCGCGTTCCAGTCCTTCGCGACGAGGTAGAGCTTCTTGAGCGCGTCCTGCGCGCGGCGGTTGTCGGGCTCCTGCGCGAGCAGCGCCTGCCATGCCTCCGTCGCCTTCGCGGCGTCCTGGACCTTCTCGGTGTAGAGGATGCCGAGCTTCACCAGCAACGCGGATTTCTTGGTGGCGTCTCCGGACAGCGACACCTGCTTGTTGAGCACGTCGCCGAGGTCACCCCACGCCTTCTCGCGCTCGTACAGCTTCTCGAGCTCGGCGAGCGCCTCGACGTTCTCGGCGTCGCCCGCGAGCACCTGCTTCCACAGGTCGATCGAGACCGACGGCTTCTTCAGCTTCTCGGAGGCGAGCTTCGCGACCTCGACGCGGCGGAGCTTCTTCGCGTCCTCATCGGACGTGAGATCGATCTCCCGCTGCGTGACGGCGACGAGCTTCTCCCAGTCGCGCCGCTTCTCGTACATCTGCTTGAGGAACGAGAGCGCCTCGGCGTTCTGCGGATCGAGCTCGAGGATCGTCTCGTAGGCCTTGATGGCCTCGGCCTGGTTCGAGAACTTCTCGAGGAAGAGGTTCGCGACCTTGAGGTGCAGCGCGACCTTCTCCTCGACCGTCTCGACCGCGCCCGCCTTCTTGCGCAGCAGCGAGATCAGATCGGGCCAACGCTTCATCGTCTCGTACTGCGCGGCGAGCGCCTCACCCGCCTCGGCGTTCGTCGGCTGGATGTTCAAGATCTGGTTGAAGGCGTTGACGACCATGACGTCGAGCTTCAACCGGTCGCGATAGACCTCGATCATCTCGAACAGCAGCGGGATCTTCTCGTCGGGCGAGGCCCAGTTCGCCTTGTCGACGGCGTCCTTCATCACCTCGATGAACGCGTTCCAGCGCTCGGCCTTCTTGTAGACGCGCGCGAGCTCGCGCTTCGGCGCCCACGCTTGCGGCGCGGCGGCGACGATCTTCTTCCACGCGTCGATGCCCTTCTCGACCGACGTCTTCTCGGCGTCGGCCGCCGCCTTCACCTGCGCGGCGAGCTCGGCGGGAAAATCATCGTGGCCGTTCGAACCGTTGCTGCCGGCCACTTCGTCCTCCGCCTTGCGCTTGCTGCCCTTGCCGGATGACTGCTTCGACTGATCCACTGAGCTCCTCCAGGCGGACGGAAGATCGATCGGGGGCCCGCTCGGTCGCTCTAACTGCGCGAAAGCGGGTAGAAAACGGGAACAAATTTATATCACGCGCCAACGAGCCAAAGAACACCAAAGCGCGTCGTCTCTCGCCCGTTCTGACTCCCGCTCCCCGCGACGCGGGCAGAGGGTCGGGGTGAGGGGCCCGCCCGTCAGAATCGCGACGCCCCCCAAACGACGAAAGGCGCGGCTTCCGCCGCGCCTTCGTCGAAGACCACCGCGTCGGGAGGGTCTAGGGGCCGCTGAGGGCGTAGAGCTTGTCGTTGGCCGCCTTGACGTAGTTGCCGTCGGCCGACTTGCCGCCGTTCGTGACGAACTTCTGCAGGTACTCGCGGGCCTTGTCTTTCTGGTCGTTGCCGTGGGTCTCGTCGTACCAGTCGGAGTAAGCCATGCCGCAGTTGTAGAGGGCGTCGAACAGCTCGGGGTCGAGGTCGATGGCCTTCTTGAACTCGGCCGTCGCCTGCTCGTACTGCTTGAGGTTCTTGAGCGCGAGGCCGTAACCGTTGTGGCACTCGCCGTCGTCGTCCTTGGCCGTGACGCAGCCCTGGAAGACCTGCGCCGCCTCTTTGTTGAAGTCGTAGTCGAGGTACAGGTACCCGAGCGCGACGTACGACTTCGAGAAGCGCGTGTTGTCCTCGATGGCGTGGCGGAGCGCCTCGTCGGCCTCCTTCGGGCGGTCGAGCATCTTGTAGACGAGGCCCAGGCGCCACCACGACTTGAAGAGCTTCGGGTCGGCGACGGTCGCCGCCTGGAGCGCCTTCTCGGCCAGGTCGACCTTCTTGGCCTCGAGGTAGGCCTCACCCAGGTCGTACTGGTAGTTGGCGTTGTTGGGCGCGCGCTGCACGGCCAGCTCGAACTGCTCGGCCGCCTTGTCCCACTTGCGCTGCTTTTGGAAGACCTTGCCCAGGTTGTAGTAGGCGATCTCGTAGGTCGGGTCGGTCGCGATCGCCTGCTTGAGGTCCTTCTCAGCCGAGTCGTAGAGGTTGTTCTTGAACTCGTCGGCGCCCTTGTTGGCGTACTCGATGGCCTTGATGCGCTCCTGGCTGCAGACGAAGCCCTCGCAGGCCGGCAGGACGCAGGCGATCGTGAGGACGATCGCGAACGGATTAAGGTAGCTGCGAACCGTCTTCGACATGGCTACTCTCCACCGCCCGCGGGCGTCAGGACGAACGGGTACGAGACGATGACGATACCGCCGCCGAGCGGCTTCGGGAACTCCCAGCGGCGAACCGCCTGGACGGTGCAGTTCTCGACGCGGGCGTTGCCCATCGTCGAGTTCTGGAGCACCGACGCGATGACCTGACCCGACGCCGCGATGGTGAACTGCACCATGATGCGGCCGCCCAGGTCCGGCTTCTTCGTGAGCTCCTGCTCGTAGCAGTACTTCACCTCGTTGATGTGGCGACGAATGATGCGGCGGATGATCTCCTTGTCGAGCGAGCCGCGGACGTTCGCCGTGCCGGGGATGACGTCGGGCGCGTGGGCGCGACGGCCGCCGAGGCCGCCGGCGCCGCGGCCGTAGCCACTGCCGTTTCCGCCGCCGCCGCCCTTGCCGATCGTACCCAGGTTACCGAGGCCGATCGTGCCCTCGCCCGTGCCGCCGCCGCCCGACCCCGTGCCGACGAGGCCGAGACCGCCGACGCCGTAGGCCTCGCCGATCTGGTTGCCGATGAGGCCGCCGAGGACGTCCTCGGCGTCGTTGCCGAGGGCCGAGTCACGGCCGAAGATCGAGGCGATGTGCGAGCCCTCGTTCATCTTGAGGACGCCGAGGATGCCGGCGTTCTTGGCCTGCTCTTCGGCGAGCTTCTTGGCGAGGTGCGGGTCGGGGTTGTCCTTCGGACCCTTGAGGCCGTACAGACCCTCCTTGTTCTTGGAGGTCTTCTTGCCCATCTTGCCTTCTTCGCCCTTGTGGCGCTTGCCCTTGCCGCCCTGCTCTTCGTTCTTGTTCGACTTGAGCCAGTCGGGGATCTCCTCTTCCTTCTCCTCCGGCGGCTTGATGAGGAACTTCACGAAGCGGTTGTCCGAGTTGAAGAGGTCGAGCGAGAGCGACTTCGGGTCCGGCGGGACCGAGAAGATCATGAGCAGGAACAGGCCGAGCGCGACGGCCGAGCCGATCGTGTAGACCTGCTCGTCCCAGCGCCACGTGAGGAACGGGACCTCGAGCGCGCGCGGGCGCGCCGTCGCCGTCACGAGGAACGACGTCTCGCCGCAGTCGAGCTTGGCGCGCGCGCCCTGCGGGAGCGAGAAGCTCGACCCGCGCTGCGCGATGAACTGCTGCAGCGGGTACAGCTGGTTGTCGACGAACACCTCGCCCGTCATGCGCGGCGTGACGTTGACCGTGTAGTCACCGCCCTGCGCCGACACGAGCGGGTGCGAGGGCGACGGCACGTACTCGGGCGAGACGGGCGCGTCGACCGCGGCGTCCGAGCCGATCACGAAGTTCGGGCTCGTCTTGCCGCGGCGCTTGAGGCCCATGTAAGGCAGCGCGACGCCGAGGATGAGGCCGCCGAAGAACAGCGCCGCCGTCGCGGGCGAGCGAGACTTCCACGGGAAGGCCTTCGCCTCCTGGCCCGAGGCCGTCCACTGATCGAAGGCCGCCTGCTCGTGGCCGATGTCGACGGCGAGCGAGACGAACGAGCCGAGCGCGATGAGCGCGGCGAGGATGCCGGCGTACACCATCGTCGTGCCCTGGCTGTGCGTGCTCTTGCCCTCGGGATTGAACAGGTGGCGCGTGCCCGTGACGACGCCGCGGAAGACCGTCTGGACCTCCATGGCGCGCGAGCCGTCCATCACTTCGACCTCGGCGTTCGAGGCGGGCGGCGGGGCGAAGCCACCCGCCGGCGCGGCGTAGCCCGCGCCCGATGAAGAGGCGTAGCTCTGCTGCGGCGGCGGCGCGAAGGCCGTGGGGGGCGGCGCGACCGAGGCGGCCGCGGCGGCGAAGCCACCCGGGGGCGGCGCCATGCCGAGGGCCGTCTTCTGCGGCGCGCGCGGCGCGACGGCCTGCGGCGGCGGCGTCACGGCGGCCTGCGCCTCGAGGAACGTCACGACGACGCGGCTGTCGCCGAACATCACCTCGTCGCCCGACTGGAGGCGCGTCTTGCTGATGCGCTCGCCGTTGACGAGCGTCCCGCGCGTCGAGCCGAGGTCGATGATGTGGATCTCGTCGGCGCCCGTCACCTCGATGACGGCGTGCATGCGCGAGACCGTCTCGTCATCGATCCGCAGGTGCGAAGAGGCCAGCTTTCCGACCTTGATGACGTCCTGGGTGAGGACCTCTTCGCGAACGAGCGCGTCCCCCTTGTAAATCTCGAACTTGATGGGGACCTTCACATCGGCCATGGGCTGCTCCTGACGTCGGGTTGAAGACCTGCGGGTGGTCAGACAACCGACAAGACACCAGGTTCCCGAAAAAGTTCAGGTCGTCCCTCGCAGGGAGCTTTCTCTTGCTGGGCGGCGGGCGCTCGCGGGAACGGGTCCTGCCGCTGCGGGGTCCTCCCCGCTGAGTCTTTTTCCCTCGGTTACCGTCGTGGTTCTGATGCTCTGATCAACCGGCGGCTGATCCCCATGGACTGCCTCGGGAAAAAGCCTCATCGGGGTCCCCCCCCTCCGCGTCACCCGTTCCCGCCTCGCTTCCCGCCGCCGGTGCGAGTCACCGATCCCTCCAAAATCAGGTCCGTCGGGACAGACCTTCATTCGAGACGATCGGGTCGTGATGTCGGCGGGGTGTAGCCCGTGGAACGGGTGGCAGTGAGGGAAGGGGCCCGCTGAAGCTTTTTTTCGCGGGTCCATGGGGATCCGTCCGCTCGCAGCGACGAGCGCGAGTCCCTCGAGGCCC
>DASZRT010000112.1:0-2510 GCA_035549075.1 Polyangia bacterium
GGGAGCGCGTCGAGCGTGAGGGCGAGCGCGCGCGCCGCGACCTCGAGCTCGCCCACGCCGAGGGCCGCGGGCGCCCGCGGCCCCGCGGCGTGGCGAAACAGCGCCGTGAGCGCGCCCCAGCTGCGCTCGCGCGCGAGCCGCGCCACGAGCGACGCCAGGTCGCGTGACGCCAGCGCCGCCGTCAGCTCCTCCGGCGAGATCGGCAGATCGTCGGCGGGCCCGGCCATCGGACCGATCGTAGCCGAAACCCCGAGCGCAAAGCCACGTCGCCGCGACGGCCTTCGCGTACAATCGACCCATGCTCCAGCGGGT
Organism: Polyangia bacterium; assembly: GCA_035549075.1. Taxonomy (GTDB): domain Bacteria; phylum Myxococcota_A; class Polyangia; order Fen-1088; family Fen-1088; genus DASZFV01. The sequence continues at coordinate 313 of DASZRT010000112.1, forward strand.
CGCGCTCGGGCAGGTGCGCTTCAACCTCCCCGGGCTGTCCGTCGACGGCCGTGGGGTCGTCGGTGGTCGGCAGCTCGCCGTGCGCGTCTCGTCCGTCGAGCGGCTCGTGTCGTTCCTGCGCGTGCTCGCGTCGGAGGTGAGCCTCGACGACTTGCAGCCGGGCCTGCGCATCGTCTATGCGCGCGCGCACGCCGGCACGCGCGAGGCGATCGTGTTCTTGCCGGCCGGCCTCACGGCGGGCGGCGGCTCCTCGCTCGGGGACGCCGTCGCGCGGGCGGCGCGCCTCGCGGGCGGGCAAGCGTTCACGGGCACGGGCCGCCACTTCGTCCAGCTGCGCGACGCGGCCGCGCCGCTCGGCTACGACGCCGCCGCGCCGTCACACGCCGCGGGCGACTTCATCTTGTACGGCCTCGAGCACGAGGCGCCGTACGCGATCGACTCGGAGCTGCCGCTCGCGAAGTTGTTGCTGCGCCTGTCGCTGCAGCGGCGGGCCGACGCGGCCGACGGTTGGCCGATCGAGGGCCCGCTGCTGCTCGTCGTGCGCCGCGGCCTGGGCCCCGTCGTCGCCGGCGCGCTCGAACGCGCCCGCGGCGCGCAGGCACGACGACCGGCGCCGGGGGCGCCCGTGTTGCGCGCGTGGGCCGCGCTCGTCGAGGCACAAGCGAGCGGCGCGTTCTCGTCGGCGCGCACGTTGTGGCTCTTCAAGGTCGAGGGCGTGCCCGCGCGCCTGCGCGGGTTTCTCACGCGCACGCCGGGCATCGACGCCTACCGCCCCGTGGGCGAGCACGTCGCCGTCGCGCTCGGCTACCGCCACCCGATCGCGCTCGAAGCGTGCAAGAGCGTGTTCCCCGCCGATCGCCTCACGCTGTTCGCGCCGGGGGCCGAGGCCGCGCTCGACGTCGCGCCGCGCCCCGTGCTGACGCCGCTCGAGGACGTCGTGCGCCTGCGCGCGCCCACGGCCGCGCCCGAGCGTCGCGCCGCGCGCGGCGAGGGGCGCATCGAGCTCGCGGCGCCGCTGCGCCTCGAGCCCGCCGCCGGTGGCGGCCGCGCGGTCGGCGTGCTCGTGCCGTGGCCGCGCGTGCCGTGGCTCTCGCGCCTGTGCTACGCGCTGCCGTCGTCGGCGCTGCGCGGCTACCGCGTGGCCGCGCTCGAGCGCGGCGTGCTCGTGCTCGCCGGCGGTGCCCTCGAGGGCATTCCCTTCGGCGTCCTGCTCGAGGCGGCGGCGCCCGACGTGCTCGTGCCCGTCGGCACGCGCCTGCGGCCCGCCGTGACGCCCGAGACGCTCGCCGAGCGGCTGGGCGCGGCCGCGGGCGCCGTCGTCGTCTTTCCGGGGATCGGCGACGGTCCGTTCCGCGTCGCGGCCGAGGTGTTCGCGCCGCTCGATCGCGCGGCGCTCTCTCGTCTCGCGCAAGCGCCCGAGGCCGTCTCGGCCGAGCTGCCGCCCGGACCTGCTGCCGTCAACGCCGCCGTCGAGATCGAGAACGACCCCCTCGGCCCGATGCCGTTGTGGGGGCTCGACCGCTAGCGCGCATCCTTCATGAATGAAATGCGCGCCCACGCGGACGGACAGCCCACCCTGCCACCCCTCGCGCCCTTCGGGCGCGACCGCTGATGGCACGTCCGTTCGTGTCGTCGTTTCTGTTGCCGCTCGTCGGCGGCGGGCACCTGCACGTCGGCCGCCCGCTGGGCGCGGCAGATGTCGCGCGGCTCTCGCGGGCGGGCGAAGACGGCGAGGCGCTCGCCGACGCGCGCCTCGCCGTCGCGTCGCTGTTCCTGCGCGACGCGGGGGCGCCGCCGCTCGACGAGACGACGCTGCGCCTCGGCGCCGCGCTCCACGATCTGCTCGCGCTCGCGCACCCCGACCTCGGTGGGCCGGGCGTCTCGCGTCGGCAAGCGCGCATCGCCGCGGCGGCACGCGCGCTCGCCGACGTCGGGCCGCCCGACGACGAGCGCGAGGCCGTGCGACGTCACTCGCTGCTCGCGCGCATGCCCGAGATCGCGCGCAGCGATCGCACGGTGACGTTCTGGCTCGGGCGGCAGGCCTACGTCGGGCGCGTGCCGCCCGCGCGCGTGACGGCGCTGCCGGCGCTGCGGCGCGTGCGCGTCGACGCCACCAGGCGCTCGTGGCTGCGCGAGATCGGGGTGCCCGCCGTCGCGCGCGAGGCCGTGCTGGCGCTCTCCGTCGCGAGCCCCCTGGG
>DASZRT010000113.1:0-58204 GCA_035549075.1 Polyangia bacterium
GGCGCGACCGCGCCGCGTGCAGCACGTGCAGACCGGCGTAGACGTGCAGGAAGAGATCGAGCCGGTTCGCGATCGCCACGAACAGAATGTAGCTCGGGTAGTGCGCGAGGAAGCTCGCGAACGACATCACGAGCGCGACGGGCGAGCGCGACGGCGCCGCGGGCGCGGCGTCGAAGCCCGTGCCGTAGTCGCCGGCGCCGTGGCTCGCGGCGGCGCCCGTCGCCGCGGCGTACTCGGGGCGGCGCACGAACGTCGTGAGGCTGATGGCCGTCGCGACGGCGACGAGCCCGAGCAACCCTTCGACGAGCCACGACGCCGCGTGCGTGCCGCGCCACAGGCGAACGGCGACGGCCGCGACGAGCACGAACGCTTTGATCTCGTCCATGAGGAAGTCGAGGTGCGCCCCCACGGGCGACGACATCCCCTTCCAGCGCGCGAGCTGCCCGTCGACGCAGTCGAGCACATAGGACGCCTCGAGGATCGCCGCCGCGCCGATCAGCGCCCCGTGCCCGGGGCAGAGCGCGAGCATCGCTGCCCCGCACACGAACACGACCAACGTCGCGAACGTCACCTGGTTCGGCGTGACGCTCGTGCGCGCCAGCGGCACGAGCAGCACCGCCGCGAGCGGCCGCGCGACGAACCGATTCCACAAGATATCGCGCGGCTTCTTCGTCCGGCGGTACGCGTCTACGACGGCAGCGAGCATCGCCCGCAGGTTACCTTCTCAGTGCGCTCAATGCGCTCAATGCGCGAGACGGCCGACGAGCTGGTAGATGCCGAGAAGAACCAAGCCGAACGTGAAGCCGACGCCCACGTAGGTCCAGATGGCGGTCGGGCGCTGCGCGGGGCGCGTCGCGGTCGTGCGCGCGGGCACCTTCTCGGCTGGCTTCTCTCTCTCTTCGACCTTCTTTTGCGGGCCCGTCGCGGCGCGGCTCTCGAACCCGTGGTGGGTCGTGCGGCCGACGTCCTTCGCGGGCGCCGGCGCGGGTGCCGCGGCCTCGCTGGGCGGAATGATCTCGGGCGCAGGCACAGCGGTCTTGCGCGCGCCCGTCTTCACGATGCGATCGGTGCGGCCCGTGTCGGTCTCGCCGACTTGCGCCGATACGACGGGCGCGGCCGCCTCGGCCGGAGCGGGCGCGCTCGCTTGCGACGCGGCCTGCGTGGCCGCCTGCGCCGAGATGATCTCCGCGACCGACGGCGCGGCCATGCCGAAGATCGTCTTCGTCGCGCTGGCGCGCGCGGCCATGGGCACGGGCGCGGGAACGGCCGACGGCGGCACACCCGGCGGCGTGATCGTGACGACCGGCATTGGCGCGGGGGCGGGCGCCGGCTCGGGGACGGCCACGGGCGGCGGCGCGACCTCGGGCGGCGACGGCGTGCCCACGCCCTGCGCGGCCATGATCGCCTCGGCGGCGGCGCGCGCGGCGGCGACCTCCGACTGCGGGATGCCGAACATCGTCTTCGTTCCAGCTCGAACGGGCTCGGGCGCGGGCACGACAGGCATTTGCTTCGGAGCCGTCGCGGGCAGGTTGATGGGCGGGATGATGAGGCGGTAGTTGCCCGACGCCCACTGCATGACCTCGGCGAGCCGCTCGGGCGCGTCGATGCCGCCGACGGTGACGCCGCTGATCTCGCCGCGGCGGTAGTCGACGCGCGCCGTCTCGTTGCCGCGCCACACCTCGATGCCGCAGGTGATGACGTAGTCCTCGCAGTAGCGCATGAGGTGCGCGAGCGGGCGACCGTCGAGCGTGCCGGACTCGGGCCCGGGCTTGCCGAGATCGCCCGTCGCGGGATCGGGCATGCGCGGGTCGATGCGGAAGCGCGCGCCCGTGACCGTCAGCAGCCGATCGAGCGCGTCGTCGCTGGCGTCGCCCTGGTACACCGAGTCGGAGACGCCGCCGGCGATGAGGTGGACCTCGCCGATGGGCGCGTCGGAGCCGGGCGGCAGCACCTCGACGACCGCCGAGACGGCGGGCGCCGACAGCAGCGTGATGAGCTCGGGCAGCGTGCCGCCGGCCCACTCGATCTTCTTCGTCGCGGGCGCGCCGCCTCCCGCCGCCGATTCGGGCTGGAGTGGGTTGCGGCAGATCGGACACACCAGCCCCGTCGTCCCCTCGGGCGCGTCGAACGTGAGCTGGCAGTTGCCGCAAACGACCTGCATTCCGGTTCCTCCGACGGTCAGACGGTCACGAAAAACGAGAGCGTTAGTATCGCTGTTTTACGTGAGAACGCTAGGGTTCTCTGCCGCGTAAGCGGCGCTCACGCGACGGTCGACGGGCGATCAACCGTCGACGCCAGCGTCGGAGATCGCGTCGCTCGCCGCGTCGGCAGATCCACCGATGCCGCCGCTGCCACCCGCGCCGGCCGAACCGCCGGCGCCCGCGGAACCTCCGGCGCCGCCCGTGGCCGTCGATCCACCCGTGCCACCGGTGTCGCCTCCGGTGCCACCCGTACCGCTCGTGCCGCCGTTGGCGTCGGCGACGTCGGAGCCCACTTCGCGCACCGGGATCTCGAAGTCCGAGCCGTCGGGTGAGCCGTAGTTCCGATCGCGCGGGGTCGAGCCGCAACCAAAGCCGAGCGCGCCGCCCAGCAATGTGACAACCAACAAAGAGCGGGTGCGCGTCATCGCGTCGGGCAACGTAGCAAGCGGGGGTTGGCGCCGCAACCTCGCGACTGTTCTCGATTCTCGTTTCGCGGTATTTACGGAATCGCCCGTGGACGCCGCCGCCGAAGGAGCCATCGAGATCCCGACGGCGCTGCGCGACCGACTCGCGGCTCGACAGGTCGTGCTCGTCGCCGGGCTGCGCTGCTCCGAGCTCATGGGCGCGCCCGCGTGGGAGGCGCTGGGCAAGCGGCTCGTCGATTGGATCGAGGACGAGGCGGCGCGCGCGCCGATCGCGGCGCGGCTCGAAGCGGGGGCCGCGGCGCTCGCGAGCACGATCGCGCTGCTCGGCGCCCGCGTCCCGCGCGAGGCGCTCGTCGAGGTGATCAAGGACGCGTACCCGCGCGCGGCGACGCCCGAGGTGATCGCGGCCGCGGCGGCGGTTCCGTGGCGCGGCGTCGTCACGACGGGGTTCGACGGGTCGTGGGCGACCGCCGGCGCGACGCGCGTCGCGCCGGGTGACGGCGTCGACCTCGCGACGCACGGCCGCTTCGTGCTCGAGCTCGCGGGCGGCGTCGACGCGCCCGACAGGGTGATCGTGGGCGCCGGTGACGCGCGCGCGCGCCTCGGCGCGACCGACGTCGCCGCGCAGCTGCGTGCGCTCGCGCGGCGCCGCTCGTTCGTGCTCGTCGGCTTCGCGCCGGGAGATCCCGATCTGGCGCTCGTCACGGCCGCGCTCGCGGGCGAGGGCGGTCCGCACTTTTGGTTCGCGCCGGCCTCGGGGCTCGACGCCGAGGCGCTGGGCGCCGAGGTGGGCGCGACGATCGTGCCGTGCGCCGCGGGACGCGCGGGCGTCGAGGCGTCGCTGCGCGCGCTCGTCGACGCGTGGGGCGGCCTGGCGTCCGACGCGCGGCCGGCCGACGACGACGTCGCGGCGTGGCTCGAGATCTGGCGGCGCGATCCGAGCGACGAGGCGCCGCGCGCCGCGCTCGTGCGCGCCGAGGCGTCGCTGCGTGCCGACGCCCGTTGGGAAGAGCTCATCGAGCTTCTGCTCGGCCGCGTCGAGGTCGTGACGTCGGTCGACGAGCAGGTCGCGAGCCTGCGCGAGGTCGCGCGCCTCTACGCGGAGAAGATCGGCCTGCCCGACGGCGCCTTCACGGCGCTCGAGGCGGCGTTCCGGCGCGCGCCCGCGTCGGACGATTTGCGCGCCGAGCTCGAGCGCGCCGCGGGCGAGGCGGGGCAGTGGCGCGAGCTCGCGTCCGACTATGCCGAGATGGCGACGGCGGCGGCGGGCGCGACGGCGGCGTCGTCGGCGCCGATTCGCCTCGCGCTCGCGCGCGTCTTCGCCGAAGAGCTCGATCGTCCGAGCGACGCCGTCGCCGCGTACGAGGAGGTGTTGGCGCTCGAGCCGAAGAACGCCGCGGCCGCGACGGCCGTCGTCGACCTGCTCGCGCGGCAAGAGCGCTGGTCCGAGCTCGCGCCGGCGCTCTCGCGCGCGGCGGAGCTCGCCGAAGACGCCGGCGCGCTTCGTTTGCGGCTGGCCGACGTGCAGGCGTCGCGCCTCGACGATGTTTCGGCGGCGCTCGCGACCTACGAGGGCGTGCTCGGCGACGAGCGCCACGGCGCCGAAGCGCTCGACGCGATGGAGCGGCTCGCGCGGCGCGCCGAGCGCTGGAGCGATCTCGCGCGCGCGCTCGAACGGAAGATCGAGCGCTCGAAGGACGCCGCCGCCACGGCGCGCGCGCGACGCGAGCGTGCGACGGTGCTGGAAGCGCACCTCGACGACGTGCCGGGCGCGCTGCGCGAGCTCGAGGCGGCGCTGGCCGCCGATCCCGCCGACCGCGCGGCGCTGCGCGCGGCCGACGCGTTGTACGAGCGTGTGGGGCGCGACGCCGATCACCTGCGGGCGCTCGAGCGGCTCGCCGATCTCGCCGAGTCGGACGCCGAGAAGCTGCTGCTGTTGCGCCGGCTCGCCGCCGAATGGGAAGAGCGGCGGGCCGCGCCCGCCGACGGCGAGCGCACGGGCTACGACCGCGCGGCCGACGCGCTCGAGCAGATCCTGCACCTCGCGCCCGACGACGCCGACGCCTTCGCGGCGCTCGCGCGCGTGTACCGGCAGGCGCGCCGCTTCGTCGCGCTCGCCGAGGCCGTGGCGCGCCGCCGCGAGATCTCGGCCGACAGAGCCGAGCGTCGCGCGCTCGCCGTCGAGCTGGCGCGCCTCAACGAAGAAGAGCTGGCCGATCCCGCGCGCGCGGCCGAGCTGTACGCCGAGGCCGAGACGCTGGGCGACGAGGGCGAGGCGACGGCGGGCGCGCTCGCGCGGCTGCACGAGAACGCGGGGCGCTGGGCCGAGGCCGCCGAGGCGCTGGAAAGAGTGGCGCGCGTCGCGCGCGAGCCGGCGGCGCGCGTCGACGCGCTCGTGCGCGCGGCGGCGATCGCGCGCGATCAGGTGAACGATCGCGCGACCGCCGAGGCGCGCTACGCGCGTGCGCTGGAGATCGACGCGGGTCACGTCCCGTCGCTCGTCGCGCTCGCGGCGCTCTACCGCGCCGGCGGCGAGCACATCCGCGCCGCCAAGCTCATGCGCGAGGCCGAGGCGCGCACGCAGAACCGCCTCGAGAAGGCGCGGCTCCTCTACGAGCTGGGCGTCGTCTACGAGGACGAGCTCGACGACGACGCGCAGGCGACCGAGGCGCTCGCGCGCGCCCTCGACGTCGATCCCGAGCACGTGGGCGCGGCCGAGCGGCTCGCGGCGCTCTACGAGCGCGCCGAGCGGTGGGCGCCGCTCGAGCCTGTCCTCGACCTGCTCGTGCGCAAGGCGCCGACGGCGGCGCCCGACAGCGACGAGGCCGCGGCGCTCGCGCACCTGCACGCGCGGCTCGGCGAGGCGGCGCGTCGCCTCGGGAACCTCGACAAGGCCGTGCGCGCGTTCGAGGCGGCGCTCGCGCTCGCGCCGGGCGCGTTCGACGTCCTGCGCGCGTTCGGCGAAGTCCGCGAGGTGCGCAAAGAGTGGTCCGACGCGGCGGACCTCTTCGCGCGCGCGCTCGCGTCGGCGCCCGAGCTCGCGCCGGCGACGGGCGCAGCGCTGCTGGCGCGCCTCGGGGCCGCGCGCGCGCACGCCGGCGATCGCGCGGCGGCGCTCGCGTCGTACGCCGAGGCGCTCGAGATCGAGCCCAAGAACCGCGCCGTCGTCGAGGCCGTCGCGGCCCTCCACGCCGAGGCGGGTGATCACGCCGCGCTCCGCGCCGACAAGCGCGCGCTGATCGCGCTCGCGCCCGACGACGAGGCGCGCGCGACGCTGCTCGACGAGATCGGCGACCTCGAGGCCGAGAAGCTGAACGATCACGGCGCGGCCGTTCGCGCCTACGAAGAGGCGCTCGCGCTCGTGCCCGGGCGCCGGCAGACGCTGCACAAGCTGCTCGAGCTGCACACGGCCGACGGGGCGTGGCTCGACGCCGCGTCGACGACCGAGCGCCTCGCCGAGGCCGAGTCGCAGCCGGCCGTGCGCGCGAAGTACCGCTACGCCGCCGCCGTGATCCGCCGCGACGAGCTCGAGGATCTGCCGGGCGCCGTCACGCTGTTCAACAGCGCGCTCGACGACGCGCCCGATCTCACGAAGGCCTTCGACGCGATCGAGCGCCTGCTGTCCGAGGTCGGCGCGTGGAAGGAGCTGGCGCGCAACTACCGCCGCATGATCAAGCGGCTGCCGGCCGAGGGGCTGTCGGATCTGCGGCTGCGCCTGTGGAGCGGGCTCGGCGAGGTGTCGCTCACCGAGATCGAAGATCCCGAGATGGCGGCGACGGCGCTCGAGGTCGCGGCGTCGCTCGATCCCGACAACGTCGAGCGCCACGAGCGCCTCGCCGACGTCTACGTCACCGCCGGGCCGAGCCACCACGAAAAAGCGATCGCCGAGCACCAGTGGCTCATCGCGCGCAACCCCGATCGCCTCGCGTCGTACCAGGCGCTCGCGTCGCTGTACGCCGCCGTCGGCGCGCACGACAAGCTCTGGTGCGTCGCCTCGACGCTGTCGTTCCTGGGCAAGGCCGAGCCGCCCTTGCGCGAGCTCTACGAGGCGCGGCGCCCGCGCGAGCTGCGCGCGGCACGCCGGCCCTTCGACGACGACGCGTGGCTCAAGGTCTTGCACCCGGCCGAGGACCGCTTCATCGACGCGATCTTCATGCTCGTGGGGCCGCACGTCGCGGCGGCGACGGCGCAGCAACATCAAGCCGTCGGGTTGCGGCGCAAAGATCGCGTCGACGTCACGGCCGACGCGCGCGTGCCGTCGCGCGCGCTGCGCTACCTCGCGCAGACGCTCGAGCTCGCGCCGCCCGACTTCTTCTTCAAGGAGACCGAGCCGGGCAGCCTCGTGCTCGTCAACCTGCAGGAGCGCGGCGTGCTCACGCCGGCGCTCGTCGTCGGGCGCGGCATCGAGCAGCGGTCGAGCGAGAGCGAGCTCGTGTTCGAGATGGCGAAGGCGATGGCCTTCCTGCGGCCCGAGCGCTTCGTGCGCGCGGCCGTGCCGCAAGCGTCGACGCTCGAGGTCGCGTTGCGCGCGGCGCTGGCCGTCGGCGGCGCCGCGCCCGCGGGCGGCGAGGTCGAGCGCTTCGCGGCGGATCTCGCGCGCGTCGTGCCCAAGCCCATCGTCGAGCAGGTCGCGGGCGTCGCGCGGCGTTTGGTCGCCTCGCGCGGCGACGCGCTCGACGTGCCGGGCTGGATGGCCGCCGTCGATCTCACGGCGGCGCGCGTGGGCTTCGCGATCACGGGCGACGTCGCCGGCGCGGCGCGCGTGATCACGTCGGAGGCCCTGGCGTCGTCGGCCGCGTCGAAAGAACGTCGGCTCGCCGATTTGCTCGCTTTTTCGGTTAGTGAGGACTACTTCGCCGTCCGAGATTTCCTGGGTCTCTCAGTCTATTGAGAAGGGGGGACCGCCCGGCGCCGTGGGCGCGAGCTTGTTCGGCCGACGTTTTCTCGCGCCTCTGCGTCCCCCCTTACCCCCGCTGGTCGCCGCGGCGAAGCCGCGTCGCCCAGCCGATCCCGCGCGCTACTGATGCGACGGACTCTGGCGTATCCTCCGGGGCCATGAGCCTTTCCGTTCGTTCGCTTTCGTCGCGCCGTTTTTGGGCGCTCGCGCTCGTCGTTCTCGGCGCAGCCTGCGCGAGCCACCCCGCGCCCGCGCCGCAGAGCGCGCCGGCCGTCGCGGGCGCCGCGGCCGCGCTCTCGCCCGTGGCCGCGTCGGCCCCGCGCCTCGTCGAGGCGTCAGAGGTTCACGGCCTCGCGCTCGCGACCGTCTCGGTGACGTCGATCGATCGCTTCATCCTCAACGGCGCCAAGCTCATCGCGCCCGCCGTGCCGCTGCCGATCGATCCGGCGGGCGTGCGCGACATGATGCTCGCGCAGTCGGGCCTTCCGCCCGAGGTCGCGCAGGACGTCGACTTCGGCGCGCCCATGGGCGCGGCCGTCGTGCCCGTGCCCAACGGCGCGGGCATGGCCGTCTTCGCGATCGCGGCGCGCGGGCCCGCCGAGGCGGCGCGCGTCGTCGCGGCGCTCGGCAAGCAGGTCGAGGTGCGCGGGCCGTTCGCGCTCATCGAGGGCGGCGCGGGCGGCAAGCTGTGGCTGTGGCGCGACGGCGCCGTGCTCGTGTTCAGCTCGAGCCTCGAGGCGCTCGCGCGCGGCGCGCGCCTCGCCGAAGAGGCGCGCCGTCCGGCCGCCGACGACATCACGGCGATCCTGCACCCCGACGCGATCGCGCGCGCCAACGGCACCGACGTCAAGACGGCGATCGCGCAGGCCGTCGAGCAGCTCAAGGCGCAGGCGGCGAACCAGCCCGGCCAGCCGCCGCTCAACGATCGCGCGCTCGCGAGCATCACCGAGATGTTTTCGCTCGTCGGCGACGCCGATTCGATCGAGCTCGGGGCCGCCGCCGATCCCGACAAGGGGCTCTCCCTGCGCGTGCGCATGATCGCGCGGACGGCGTCGGGGCTCGAGAAGATCGCGCGCGAGGCGCACCCCTACGAGCTGGATCCGGGGCTGCTCGTCGCGACGAAGACGCCCTCGCTCGTGGGCGCGTGGTCGATGGGCTCGTTCATGCGCACGCAGATGATGCATCAGCGCGACGCGCTGCAGACGAGCAAGCTCAAGGGCGCGACGGGCGCGCTCGCCTTCGTCGACGCCATGATCGCGGGCCTCGCGGGCCAGACGTCGTTCACGTTCGGCGTCGCCAAGGAGTCGCCGCTGTTCGAGGGCGCGCTCGGCTACCCCCTCAAGGACGCCGCCGCGGCGGCCGCGATCGCGGGCTCGCTCGATCGCCTCGACAAGGACGCCGCCGTCGCGCTGCTCGACGCACAGATGGGCGCGTCGCCGTTCCTCGAGTGGACGTTCAAGAAGGAGAACGTCGGCAAGCTCAAGGCGGCGCACTACACGGCGAAGTTCAAGACGGACCTCGGCCTCGATCCGGCCGTGTCGAAGAAGCTGTTCGGCGGCAAGGGCATCGACATCTACATGGCGGTGTCGGGCACGCGCTTGCTCACGACGTTCGGTCACGACGCGAAGGCGAACCTGGGGCGCGTCGCCGCGGCCAAGGCCGATGCCGGAAAGCCCGACGCCGGGCTCACGGCGACGCTGGCCGCGACGAAGGGCCGGGACGGCTTCTTCCACTTCGACGTCGCGCCGATCCTCGGCCTCGTCAGCACGTTCGCGAAGACGAAGGACCCGCGCACCGAGGCGCTCGGCCGCGCGAACGCGGGGCCGATTCCGATCTACGGCTCGTCGGGGGGCGACGGCGTGGGCCGAGTCGTCTCGTTCGACATGACGTTGCCGCCGCTGGCGTTCAAGAACGCCGGCGCCGTCGTGCGCGCCGCGATGTCGGGCGCCGCGGGCGCGCCGTCCGAGAACGAGAAGCCGGCCAAGAAGCCGAAGAAGAAGTAGCGACAACATGCTCCTCCGTCCCGTCTCGCCGCCGGACGGTTCCGTTGTCGGGCGGCGGGCGCTCGCGGGAACGGGTCCTGCCGCTGCGGGGTCCTCCCCGCTGAGCCTTTTTCCCTCGGTTACCGTCGTGGTTCCGATGCTCTGATCAACCGGCGGCTGATCCCCATGGACTGCCTCGGGAAAAAGTCTCATCGGGGTCCCCCCCCTCCGCGTCACCCGTTCCCGCTCGCTTCCCGCCGCCGATGAGAGAAGCCGATCCCTTCAAAGCCAATCCGGCTGAGACGGATTGGAACTGAGACGATCGGGTCGTGATGTCGGCGGGGTGCAGCCCGTGGAACGGGTGGCAGTGAGGGAAGGGGCCCGCTGAAGCTTTTTTTTCGCGAGTCCATGGGGATCCGCACGCTCGAGGCGATGAGCTCGAGTCCCTCGAGGCCCGAAAAAAAAGTTCAGTGGGAAGGGATCGCCGAGCTGACAGGACCCGTTCCGCGGGATGCACCCCGCCCTCACCCGACGACGAGTCTGTCGGCGAGACGTGACGGATGACGTGGGAGCTGGTCTAGAGCTCTTCGAGCAGCCGGCGGACTTCGAGCTCGGCCGGTTTGCCGCGGGGCGTGTAGCCGGTCGTCGCGGGGCCGCCCCAGCCGTACCAGTTCCAGACGTAGAGGCCTTCGAGCGCGGGCGCGCCTGCCCACACTTTGCGGAAGGCGGCGAAGCCGCGGCGCTGCTCTTCGAGATCGGGCGTGCAGCGGCCGCCTTCGTCCCACGGCGTCGCGGTCGCGCCGGCACACGAGCGGTAGCCGAGCTCGGTGAACACGAAGCCCCGTCCGCGCGGCGCGCTCCACGCCTCGAGCTCGGCGCGCACGCGCCGCCAACCGGCCTCGATCGTCGCGTCGTCGTCGGCCGCCGTCGGCTCGCGCAGGTTGAAGTAGCCGGTGACGCCCGCCTCGTCGACGAGGTCGAGCACGCGCGCGTCGCGGTAGTGGTCCCAGTTCGCCGAGTAGACGAGCGTGCCGCGGTAGAGGCCGCGCACGCGCTCGAGCAGCTCCTTCCAGCGCGGCAGGTCGCGCGCGCCGTCGAGCGACGACAGCTCGCTGCCGACGACGAGGCGCGTGGCGGCCGTCGCCTCGGCGAGCGCCGCGAGATCGCCGAGCACGTCGGCGTAGTGGCGGAACCACGCGGCGGGGTCGCGCGGCGCGAGGTTGCCGCGCCACTCGCCCGCGCGCGGCGCCGACAGCCGCACGATGGGGAACAGCGTCACCTCGAGACCGTCGCGGCGCGCGGCGCGGATCGTGTCGGCGACGAGCGCCAACGTGGGCGAGAGGCGCGTGTGATAGTGCAGGTCGTGGCTGCCGCCGTCGGTCTGGTAGATCGGTACGACGAGCGCGACGTGCGTCGCGCCCAGCGCGACGATCTCGGCGAGCAGCTTGTTGTACGAGAAGCTCACGTCCTCGGCGAACATCCCGAGCGCGACGCCGCGCTGCCGCGGCGCCATCGACGGCGCGGCCGGCACGCCCGCGGACGAAGCCGGCGGGATCGCTGCGTCGGCGTGCGAGGCGCGCGGCTCGTCAGCGGGACGCGACCCGGCGTAGGCCCGCGCCGCGAGGCCGAGCGCGACGACGGCTACGAGCCTCTTCAGCGTCCGCAATCTTTCCCGGCGTTGCGCTTCTCGAGCTCGCTCACGAGCGGCGCGTAGAAGGCCATCATCGCGCGCGGCGAGATCGGCTCGCCCGTCGCCTCCTTGATGATCGTCCGCCAATCGCGCGTCGCGCCCTTCGACAGGATGCTCCTCAAGAAGTCGCCGACCTCGTGGCTGCCCGAGTAGTCGCAGGCGCGCACGTCCTGCTTGAGGATCTTCGTGCAGATGTGGTCGTGCAGCTGGAACTTGATGAGCGTCGCGAGCGCGTAGTCGTAGTAGCTCGCCGGGTCGTCGGTGAGGTGCGTCTTCGTGCACGCGTCGCAGGCGTCGGGATCGCGCGCGCCCGGCGGAATGACGCCCTGGAACTCGGCGACGTCGTCCCACCATCGCTTCTGCCACTCGGTGGGCGGCAGCTCGTTCTCGTACAGGTCGCGCTCGAAGTGGCTCATCGTGCCGGCCGAGAAGCGCGTGAAGACGATCGAGTCCATCGCCGATTGCAGCAGCCAGCTCGTGCGGTCGGGCGCCTTCCCCGCGGGCATGACGCCGACCTTCTCGAGGTACGGCGTCTGCTGGCTCGCGAGCTTGGCCAGCTCGCCCACGGCCTCGTGGAACGCGCGGTTCGCGCCCTCGCGCAGCAGGAACGGCACCTCGGGCGTCGAGTACGACAGATAATAGTAGATGTGGCCGAGCTCGTGGTGGGCCGCGCCGAACCAGAATTCGTTCGGTTCGACGCTCATGAGCGAGCGTACGTCGCGGTCGTGGTCGACGTGCCACGCCGTCGCGTGCGTGTTCTTCTTGCGCGCGACGCCCGGGGGTACGGGGTAGAGGTCCGACTTCTCCCAGAACGACGCCGGCAGCTTCGGGAAGCCGAGCGACACGTAGAACGCCTCGGCGCTCTTGACGATGCTCTCGGGCGACGCGCCCTTGAAGAGCGGGTCGAGGCTGGTCTCGTCGACGAGGCCTGGCCACGCCTGCGCCCAGCGGTTGCCGATCCAGTGCGCGGGGATGAGCTTGGGCGCGGGCCGCTTGTAGCGCGCCGCGAGCGTGTTCTTGGCCCAGCAGTGAAGGCCGTCGAACAGCGGGCGCGTCGTCTCGAGCGTGTCGTCGAGCAGCTTCATCATCTCGTCGACCGACATGCCGTAGTCGGCGACCTTGAGCGCGAAGTACGACTTGTAGCCGAGCTCGCGCGCGACGCGGTTGCGCAGCCCGACCAGCTCGACGAGGCCCGGCTTGAGCGGCTTGCCGATGTCCTTCGACGCGTTCCACACGCGCTGGCGCTCGGCGAGGTCGCGCGACTTCACGAGCACGTCGTCGATGCCGTTGGCCGTCGTCGGCTTGAGGCAACCGCCGCCCGGCTTGGGTTGCAGGCAGAACGTGTACCCGTCGAGCACCGACGATTGGTGCGCCTCGGCCTCGACGCGCTTGGCGACGACGTCGGGGATCGTGCCGGGGCTCTCGGCGGCCGACAGCAGCAGGCGGCGGAGCTGCCGCACCGTCAAATCGTCGAGCTGCTTCTCTTTCGAGAGGAAGCCCTTCGTCTTCTCGATGACGTACTTCGAGCCGACGAGCGCCGCGCCCACCTTGTCGGCGCCCGTGCGCTCGCCCGTGTGCTCGGGGGTGACGTCGGTCATCGAGAGCCAGTCCGACTCGTTCTGGCTCGTCATCGCCGGCACGAGGAGGCCGTCGACCGACGCGAGGAACGCCTCGGCCTCGCGCTCGACGGGTGACTTCGCCGTCTTCTTGGCGGCGGCGTCGGCGAACGGCTCGAGCAGCCAAGGCGGAGAGAACGACACGAGCAAGGCAACGGCGATCGCGGGGAGGGTGGTCGAAGGTTTCATTCGAGCCATGTTCGGACGCTACCGCAACTCGTTGCCCTTCGGCTGGCCTTTACCAAAGCGGGCTCGCGTGGTAACCCAACGCCTCTTCATGCTTCGCCCTCGCTTTGCCGTCCTCGCGTTTGCGTTCGCCTCTCTCGCCGCCGTCGGCTGCAAGCAAGGCAACGGCGAGCGCTGCGAGATCCCCAGCGACTGCGCGAGCGGCATCTGCGGCGACTCGACGACGGGCGGCGTGACGAGCGGGCCCGGCAAGATCTGCCAGGCGACGCTCGGCACGGGCTCGGCGCCTCAGTCCGACGCGAGCGTGACCAACGACGCGTCGTCGTCGGACGCGAGCGATGCGAGCAAGACCGACGCGAGCGACGCGTCGTCGTCGGACGCGGGCGACGCCAGCAAGACCGACGCGAGCGCCCCGGAGACGGGCGCCGAAGCCGGCGGTGACGCCGGTACCGACGCGAGCCCCGAGGTCGGCGGCGACGCGGGCACCGACGCGAGCGTCGAGGTCGGCGGCGACGCCGGCATTGATGCATCCGCCTCCGACGCGAGCTCCAACGGCTGAGTGGCAAATCGACGCGGCTTTGCCGCGGCGATTTGCGGGGGCCAGGGGGGACGCAGAGGCGCCAGTTGTCGCTGCCGAGAAGACCGCCGCCCACGGCGCCGGGCGGTCCCCCCTACTGAACGCCTTCGAAGCGAACTTCCGTCACTTCGTACTCGCGCGTGCCCTTGCCCGTCTTGATCGTGACGGACTCGCCCTTCTCGCGGCCGATCATCGCGCGCGCGAGCGGCGCCGAGATCGAGATGCGGCCCTGCTTGATGTCGCTCTCGTAGTCGCCGACGATCGTGTAGGTCACGTCGTCGCCGCTGTCGGTGTCGGTCAGCTTCACGGTCGCGCCGAAGACGATCTTCGTGCCCGACAGCTTCGCCGGATCGATGACCTCGGCCTGGGCGAGCACGGCCTCGATCTCGCGCGAGCGCCCCTCGATGAAGCCCTGGCGCTCCTTCGCGGCGTGGTACTCGGCGTTCTCTTTGAGGTCGCCGTGGGCGCGCGCCTCTTCGATGTCCTGCACGTTCTTGGGACGCTCGACCTCGCGCAGGTGCTTGAGCTCGTCTTTCAGTTGCTGCTGGCCCCGCGGGGTCATAGGGAACTTAGCCACGGTTCTGGTACTCCTGCAGCGAGCGCACGCTCATCTTGCCAGCGCGCAGCTGCGCGATCGCGCCCACGGCCGCGCGCGCCGCCGAGATCGTCGTGTAGTAGGGCACGCCCTTCATGAGCGCGTTGCGGCGGATGGGGAACGAGTCCTTGATGGCCTCGGCACCCGACGTCGTGTTGATGACCAGCTGGATGTCGCCCGAGAGCAGGCGATCGACGGCGTGCGGGCGTCCGTCGCGCACCTTCTTGACGAGCTCGACGTCGATGCCGTTCGCCTTGAGGTGCGCGTGCGTGCCGGCCGTGGCGATGATCTCGAAGCCGAGATCCTTGAGGCCCTTGGCGACCTGCACCGCGCCCGCCTTGTCGCTCTCCTGCACCGAGAGAAACACGCGGCCGTGCGAGGGCAGGCGCGTGCCGGCGCCGATCTGGCTCTTGCCGAAGGCGGCGGCGAACGTCTGGTCGATGCCCATGACCTCGCCCGTCGAGCGCATCTCGGGGCCGAGGATCGTGTCGACGCCCGCGAACTTCGCGAACGGGAACACGGCCTCCTTGACGGCGACGTGCTTCGGCGTCACCTCGACGATGCCCATCTCCTTCAGCGTCTTGCCGGCGGCGATGCGGGCGGCGACCTTGGCGAGCGGCACGCCCGTGACCTTCGAGACGAACGGCACCGTGCGCGAGGCGCGCGGGTTGACCTCGAGGATGAAGATTCCGCGGCCGTCGCGCGGCACGGCGAACTGAATGTTCATGAGGCCGCGGACATCGAGCTCGCGCGCGAGCGCGCGCGCCTGCGCCTTGATGGCCTCGACCGTCGCGGCCGGCAGCGAGTAGGGCGGCAGGCAGCAGGCCGAATCGCCCGAGTGGATGCCGGCCTCTTCGATGTGCTCCATGACGCCGCCGATGACGACGTCGGTCCCGTCGGCGACGACGTCGACGTCGACCTCGATCGCGTCGGGCAGGAACTGGTCGATGAGGATGGGCGCGTCTTCTTCGCCGACGCGCGAGGCGAGGCTCTCGCGCCGCGAGGCCTCCATGGCCGTGTGCACGAACGCCGCGAGGCCCGCCGGCTCGTGCACGATCTCCATGGCGCGGCCGCCCAGCACGTACGACGGGCGCACCATGACGGGGTAGCCGATGCGGTCGGCGATCTCGCGCGCCTCGGCGAGGCCCTTGGCCGTGCCCCACGCGGGCGCGCGCAGGTCGAGCTTCTTGAGCAGGTCGCCGAAGCGCTTGCGGTCCTCGGCGCGGTCGATGGCGTCGGCGCTCGTGCCGAGCAGCTTCACGCCGGCGTTCTGCAGCGGGAGAGCCAAGCGCAGCGGCGTCTGGCCGCCGAACTGGACGATGACCCCCTCGGGCTTCTCGACGTCGAGGATCTCGAGCACGTCCTCGCGCGTGAGCGGTTCGAAGTACAACCGGTCGGACGTGTCGTAGTCGGTCGACACCGTCTCGGGGTTGCAGTTGATCATGATCGTCTCGTAGCCGTCCTCGCGCAGCGCCTGCACGGCGTGGACGCAGCAGTAGTCGAACTCGATGCCCTGGCCGATGCGGTTGGGCCCGCCGCCGAGGATGACGATCTTCTTCTTGCCCGAGGGGCGCGCTTCCGTTTCGACGGCGACGACCTTCTTGCCGTCGACGGTCTCCTCTTGCGGGACCTCGTACGTCGAGTACATGTACGGGGTCTGCGCCTCGAACTCGGCGGCGCACGTGTCGACGCGCTTGAAGACCGGGCGGATGCCGTGCTTGAGGCGCGCCTGGCGGACCACCTCTTCAGATGTCCCCGTGACCTTCATGAGCCGGCGGTCGGAGATACCGAGCCGCTTGCGGCGCGCGAGGGCCTCCGCGTCGTCGAGCAGCTTGGCGCCCAGCTCGACGCCGGCGTCGCGGGCCGCCTCGTCCTCGTCGACGAGCGTCCTCAGCTGCCCGAGGAACCAAGGGTCGATCTTCGTGAGCGCGAAGGCCTCCTCGTTCGAGAGACCCGCGCGCATCGCCTCGGCCAGCTGCCACAGCCGCTCGGGGCCGGGACGCACGATGCGCCGTTTGAGCTCGGCGAGCTCGGGCACGTTGTCGAGGTCGAGGCCCCAACGGCCAATTTCCAGCGATCGCATCGCCTTGCCGAGGCTCTCCTTGAACGTGCGGCCGATGGCCATGACCTCGCCGACCGACTTCATCTGCGGGCCGAGCTCGCTGTCGGCGCCCGGGAACTTCTCGAAGGCGAAGCGCGGCACCTTGGTGACGACGTAGTCGATCGACGGCTCGAAGCACGCGGTCGTCTCGCGCGTGATGTCGTTCTGGACCTCGTCGAGCGTGTAGCCGATGGCGAGCTTGGTCGCGATCTTCGCGATGGGGAAGCCCGTGGCCTTCGACGCGAGCGCGCTCGAGCGCGACACGCGCGGGTTCATCTCGATGACGATCATCTGGCCGTTGGCCGGGTTCACGGCGAACTGGATGTTCGAGCCGCCCGTCTCGACGCCGATCTCGCGGATGACGGCCAGCGCGGCGTCGCGCATGACCTGGTACTCCTTGTCGGTCAGCGTCATCGCGGGCGCGATCGTGATCGAGTCGCCCGTGTGCACGCCCATCGGATCGAAGTTCTCGATCGAGCAGATGATGACGGCGTTGTCCTTCTTGTCGCGGACGACCTCGAGCTCGTACTCCTTCCAGCCGAGCACGGACTGCTCGACGAGCACCTCGCCGCGCGGCGACTGCTGGAGGCCCCAGGCCATCTTCGACTCGAACTCGTCGGCGTTCCAGACAATGGCGGCTCCAGAGCCGCCCAACGTGAACGACGGCCGCAGCAGCACGGGGAACGCCGTCCCCGTCTGCGCCACCATCTGCGCGTGGATGCTGCGCGCCTCTTCCATGTTGTGCGCGTAGCCCGACCACGGCACGGCGAGGCCGATCTTCTGCATCGCCTCCTTGAAGAGCAGCCGGTCCTCGGCCTTCTCGATGGCGGCGACCTGCGCGCCGATGAGCTTGACGCCGTAGGCGTCGAGCACGCCCGCCTTGTGCAGCTCGAGCGCGAGGTTGAGCGCCGTCTGGCCGCCGAGCGTCGGCAAGAGCGCGTCCGGACGCTCGCGCTCGATGACCGTCGTGAGCACGTCGACCGTGAGCGGCTCGACGTAGGTGCGGTCGGCGATCTCGGGGTCCGTCATGATCGTCGCCGGGTTCGAGTTCACGAGCACGACGCGGTAGCCCTCTTCTTTGAGGGCCTTCACGCCTTGCGTGCCCGAGTAGTCGAATTCGCAGGCCTGTCCGATCACGATCGGCCCCGAGCCGATCAGCATGACGGTCTTGATGTCTGTCCGCTTGGGCACTCTGGCTTATTCCTTCGCTGGGGCTTTCTTGGTGACGCTGCCGTCTTTGTTGAGCTTGTACTGCTCGGGCATGCGCTTCTCGATGTCGGCGCGCGCAGCCGCGGGCACGATCCAGCCGCGGTCGGCGAAGCCTTCGGCGATGACGAGGCGCAGGCGCAGGCTCTCTTCCTGCGGGTCGACGAAGCGCGCGAGCAGCGGACCGCTCGCGGCGGCCTCGTTCTTGAGGCGAACGAGCGCCTCGGCGGCCGCGTAGCGCACGCCCTCGTCCATGTCGACGAGGTAGGGCGCGGCGAGCGCGGGCGCGTGCGCGTCCTCGAGGCCGGCCAGGTGGTTGAGGAGCTGGATCTTCTTCGTGGGGTCGCGCTCGTAGCCGGGCTCGTGACGCGCGAGCACCTCCTTGAGGACGGAAAGCTCGGTCTCGCGGTCGGCGATCTTGTCGAGAAGGCGCAGCGGCCAGGAGATCGACTCAGCCGAGGCGAGGTAGCGCTTGAGTGAGGGCAGGACGGTCATGCCCTTGCCGACGAGCGTCTCGAAGACCCAGTCCTTCTCTTGCTCGTCCTCGATCGACTTGTCGTACATCATGCCGAAGCGGCGCAAGAGGCCGTAGAGCGCCTCCTCCGAGCCATCGTCGCGCAGCGCCTCGAGGTTCTTGAACCGGTCGGGGGACTGCGCGTACTTGTTGAGCGCGCCTTTGATGTTGCCGGCACGCGCGCGTTCGACGCGTCCCTGCTTGGAAAAGAGGTCGAGGAGGCCCATCGGTGAATCCGCGCGGAGTCTATACGGGCGCGCGGACGCGCTCCATGCGAAAAACGGGTGTCAATCCGCGGAGGCATCGGACGCATCCGAGCCGGCGTCGCTGGTCGTGACGTCGCAGAAACCCAGGCCGTCCGCGCGGTGACACAAGCCGTCGCTGGCGCACACGTAATCCGTGGGACACGCGCCCGCGGGGCCGCACGCGAAGGGGCACGCCGGCTCGCGCGGCGAGAAGCAACCCGACCAGCCGATGCCGGCCGCGACGGCGAGCGCGGCCGCGACGCACGAGGCGAAGACGCGCGCGCGCATCAGAAGCGCCAGCTCCACGCGCCGAGCGCGCCCCGGCCGCTCGTGACCGGCGCGATCGCGACGGCGGGCGCCGCCGACGCGTGCTCGGGCCACACGCCGTCGATGACGAAGGCCGCGCACGCGACGGCAGCCGTGCCCGCGGCCGCGAGCAGCAGCACCGTGGCGACGTGCGCGTCGTGGCGCCCATCGGTCATCGCCGATTGATATTTCTGCGCGAGGTCGGGCGTGTAGGGCAGGGGCGCGCCGTTCTCGTCGCGGAACGACGTGAGCCGGTTGAGATCGCCTTCGTGCGACGCCGCCTCGGCCGCGAAGAACCCGGCCGTGCCCAGCAGCAGCACCGTCGCGCCCGTCGCCGACCACGCCGTGATGTTGGCGCGCGTCCAGCCGCCTTCGTCGTCCTCGGGGCGCGCGCGCTCGGCGTCGACTGCGCCGGGACGCACCTCGTCGCCCGGACCGGGGGCGGGCGTCGCGGGCAGATCCGTCGCGGGCGGCGCGCCGAAGTCGCGCGCGGGCGCTTCGGGCGCCGCCGGAGCCTTCGGCGGCGCGAGCCGCGCGATGCGCGCTTCCACGTCGGCGCGATCCGAGGCGTCGGGCGCCTCGCGCAGGTACTGGCGGTAGCTGTCGGCCGCCTCCGCGGGCGCGCCCGCTTTCTCTTCAGCCTCGCCGATGCGCACGAGAAACGCCGGATCGTGCGCGACCGCGTAGCCCTGCTTCCAAGCGCGCTCGGCGCCGCGCGCGTCGCCCGCGTCGAGCGCGTGAAGGCCCTCGGTGAAGAGCCGCGCTTCCTCTGGGGAAGGTGCGCCGCGCGCGGCGGCCAGCGTCAGCAAGAGCGCGACGGCGGGAAGGGCAGACACGGCGCGCAGAATAGGTCGCGGCGCGGTGCGTGCAACACCCTTAAACAACCTAGGGGAGATGATCCACCGCACGCGGCGTCGACCCTTTGGCCGTCACGTAGGCGCGGAACGCACTTTGGGCGAGGCCATTCGAATTTCTCAGCGTGGGGAAGGCTTGCTGCATTCGTGGCTCGCTCGACGCACCGGTGCTTCCGCGGTCATTTCAAACCCGTCATACTGGGTGACCCATTTGCGCCCGTCGGCAGCGACGGTCCGCGCACTTCTCTCGACGGGAGCGGTTTTTCCATGGCGAAGCTCTATCGGTTCCTGGCCCTCGTTCCTCTCTGCGCGCTCGCCGCCTGTGCGGCGAGCGAAACTCCCTCGGGCGGTACCGCGGGCAAGACGGGGTCCGGGGGGACGATCGGTTCGGGCGGTACGACGGGCTCGAACGGTGGAACGACCGGCTCGACCGGCGGCACGACGGGCGACACCGGTGGAACGATCGGTTCGACGGGCGGCACGACGGGCTCGACGGGCGGCACGACCGGCTCGACGGGCGGCACGACCGGCTCCGTCGGAGGCACGACGGGCTCGAACGGCGGCGCGACGGGCTCGACCGGCGGCACGACGGGCTCGGGCGGCGGCACGACCGGCTCTGGTGGCACGACCGGCGGCGGCTCGATGATCGCGCACGGCATGAGCGCCGGCTGCGGCCAGGCGCCGGCCGGCAACGACAGCAGCACGAAGTTCGTGCTCAAGGAGATTCACGTCACCGGCGTCACCAACCCGGCCTACCTCCCGGGCGGCGTCATCTACAAGAGCTACAGCATCCCGTCGGGCAAATACGATTTCACGTTCCGTCCCTACTCGGTGATGCTGCCGAAGAACTACAACCCCGCGAAGGCCTACCCCGTGGTCCTCGGCGGCGGCGGCTGCGGCGGCAACGCCGCCAACTTCGCCAACAGCCCCGGCGGGGGGTATCAGCCCGACAACACCGGCTCGTCGATCCAGGTCGGCTTGCAGTACGTCGATCGATGCTTCGCCGACGGCGGCGGAGACTTCGCGAAGAACAACCTCCTCGACACGCCCGAAGAGCCCTACGTCCGCCAGGTCATCGCCGAGGTCGAGGCCCACTACTGCGTCGACAAGAGCATGGTCTTCGAGTCGGGGACGAGCAGCGGCGGCTGGGAGAGCTACACCACGGGCTGCGCGACCGGCGATCTGATCCGCGCCATCGGCCCCGTCTCCGGCGGCCTGCGCCTCCACCGCCCGGCCTGCACCGGCCCGCAGGCGGCCATCATGGTCGAGAGCCTCGGCGACACCGCGAACCCGATCGGTCCGCTCAACCCCATCAGCACCGACCTCGACAGCTCGGGCTCGGCCGCCGCGCGCGACGAGATCCTCAAGCGCAACGGCTGCGTGGCTCCGGACTTCACGTTCGACTACTCCGACACGACGACCAAGCTGGGCAACGCGCCCCACACGTCGTGGGACCCTGCCTATCCGATGTGCGTGAAGTACACGGGCTGCCCGGCGGCGTACCCGGTGGTCTGGTGCGCGCTGAGCGGCTGCGGCCACCAGTGCGACAACTCGGGCGGCGTGAACTACAAGAACGCCATCTGGAAGTTCTGGTCGAGCCTCGGCTCGATCCCGTAGCCGCCACCACCCGAGGCCAGTCCGGCCGGTGAGATGTGTCGGATGATGGGGCCGGTCGTCGTTCAGGCTTCGAGGCGTTCGGCCTCGAGGCGCACGATGAGCAGCGGCCGCCCCGGCGCCGACGCGAGCGCCGGGCGCAGCGTCGGTCGGTTGCGCTGCGCTTCCGTCAGATCCTGCAGCGTCGCCTTCGTGCCGATCACCATGACGGGATCGCCTTCGCGCAGGACGAAGGCGTTCCAGTCGGTGGGCACGGCGCTCGCGGGCACGTCGAGCGAGGTCACGAGCGCGCGGTCGGCTTCGTTGGCGCGGTCGAGCTGCACGGTCGCGCGCCCGAACAGGCGGCCACCACCGGTCGCGATGAGCACCGCCTCGCCGCGCTCGTCGACGAGATCGAAGTTGAGCATCGTCTCGAACAAGTACGGGTAGGTGTCCTGCACGCGCAGCGCGAGGCCCACCGCGTCCTCGCCCGCGACGGGGCGGGGCAGGAAACCGTCGGCGCTCACCCAGCCGACGAGCGAGATGAGGCGCCCGTCGGGCTCGGCGGGGAACGCGTCGAGGTTGTCGACGCTCGCCGCCGCCGCCTTCGCCGCCGCGAGCGCGCGCGACATGACGGCGCGCGCTTTGATCGCGATGATCCCGCGCCGCACGGGCACCCACAGCGTGCCCGCCGCCGCGAGCATCGCGATCGTCGGCAACCGGCGCCCCGACGTGTGCAGCAGCGTCTCGATGACGTACTCGGTGCCGAACCAAATGAAGCCGAGCGCGAGGCCGTAGGCGACCCACGCCCACCACGCCGACGCGCGCGCGAGCATCCGGCCCAGCGGCGAGAGCCAGGCCGCCGCCGGATCGTCGCGCAAGGGCGTCAACCGATGGAGCGGCCCCGGCAACACGCGGACATGGTCTGACTGCGCCGCGACGCTGTCAACGTGCGTATAATCCGCGCGCTTTCATGGCCACTGGAACCAAGAACGCCCCCAAGATCACGCGAACCCGCAACATCGGCATCGTCGCGCACATCGACGCGGGCAAGACGACCGTCAGCGAGCGCTTCCTCTTTCACTCGGGCCGGATCCACAAGATCGGCGAGGTCCACGACGGCGAGGCGCAGATGGACTGGATGCCGCAGGAGCGCGAGCGCGGCATCACCATCACGGCGGCCGCGACGACGATCCCGTGGCGCAACTACGAGCTGCACCTCATCGACACGCCCGGGCACGTCGACTTCACGATCGAGGTCGAGCGCAGCCTGCGCGTGCTCGACGGCGCCGTCGTCGTGTTCGACGGCGTCTCGGGCGTCGAGCCGCAGTCCGAGACGGTGTGGCGCCAAGCCGACAAGTTCCGCGTGCCGCGCCTCGCCTTCATCAACAAGATGGACCGCGCGGGCGCCGACTTCACGGGCGCCGTCACCGAGATCCGCGAGCGCCTCGGCGCGCGCCCCGTGCCGATCCAGCTGCCGATCGGCGCCGAGGATCGCTTCGAGGGCGTCGTCGACCTCGTGCGCGAGAAGGCGCTCTACTTCTCGGGCGACGAGGACGAGCCGCCGCGCGAGGATTCTGTCCCCGCGGCCATGGCCGACGAGGTCGCGGCGGCGCGCGAGAAGGTGATCGAGGCGGCCGCCGATCAGGACGACGCGATCGCCAACGCCTTCCTCGAGGGCCAGCCCATCGACGTCGAGGCGCTCGAGGCGGCGCTGCGCAAAGGCACGATCGCCTGCGCGTTCGTGCCCGTGCTCGCGGGCGCCGCGCTCAGGAACAAGGGCGTGCAGCCGCTGCTCGACGCCGTGTGCGCGTACCTGCCGTCGCCGCTCGACGTGCCGCCCATCAAGGGGCACGTGCCTGGCTCAGACGAAGAGATCACGCGGCCGCCGTCGGACGAGGCGCCGTTCTGCGGCCTGGTCTTCAAGGTCGCGATGGACGAGGGCCGCAAGGCGGCGTTCGTGCGCATCTACTCGGGGGTGCTCAAGCCGGGCGACGAGGTGCAGAACGCGCGCACGCGCAAGAACGAGAAGATCGCGCGTCTCTTCACCGTGCACGCCAACAAGCGCGAGCGCAGCGAACGCTCGGGCGCGGGCACGATCGTCGTCGCGATGGGCCTGCGCGACGCCGGCACGGGCGATACGATCTGCAGCCCCAAGGCGCCCATCATCTTGGAGCGCATCGACGTCACCGAGCCGGTGATCTCGCGCGCGATCGAGCCGAAGACGCAGGCCGAAAAGGAGAAGCTCGACTTCGGCCTCGCCAAGCTCGCCGACGAAGATCCCACCTTCAAGTTCGGCGAAGACAACGAGACGGGGCAGATGATCATCCGCGGCATGGGCGAGCTGCACCTCGACATCATCGTCGACCGCTTGAAGCGCGAGTACGGCGTCGAGGCCAACGTCGGACGCCCGCAGGTCGTGCACCGCGAGACGCTCGCGAAGACGGCCGAGACCGAGGCGCGCTTCGAGCGCGTCGTCGAGGACGAGACGCTGTTCGGCCACGCGAAGGTGCGCGTCGCGCCGCGCCCGCGCAAGAGCGGCAACGTCCTCAAGATGGACATCCCACGCGCGGCGCCCGTGCCCGGCGTGAAGGTCGTCGAGACGCCGCCCGCGATCCTCGACGCCGCGATGGAAGGCGCGCGCGAAGCGATGCGCTCGGGCCCGCAGGGCTACCCGATCGAGGACATCGAGGTCGTCATCACCGGGGTCGAGTACAGACCGGATGCGTCCACGCCCGCCGGCGAGAAGGCCGCGGTCGGCGAAGCGCTTCGGCAAGCGTGGCGCGAGGCGGGCACGCGCCTGCTCGAGCCGATCATGCGCGTCGAGATCACGAGCCCCGAGGCCAACGTCGGCGATGTCCTTGGCGATCTCAACGCGCGCCGCGCGCAGATCGAGGACGTCGGCTTCCGTGGACAGCAGCGCGTCATCACGGCGAAGGTGCCGCTTCGTCGCATGTTCGGTTACTCGACCGACCTACGAAGTGCGACACAAGGTCGCGCCACCTACTCGATGACGTTCGAGACGTTCGACGCTTGGGAATGAGCGCGCGCCACTGATCTGTCGGCGAGTCAACGAAATCGCCGTGTTAAATTGGTGGGAGTTGGGGGGGCGCAAATGCGTCTTAGGATTTCTGCGTTCGTTGGCTTGTTGGTCGGTTCTTCGTTGTTGTTGTCGTCGAGCTCGGCGCGCGCCGCGGCGACTCTGGTTCAAAGCAACTCGGCGACGAGCACGTCGACGTCGGTCACGGCGACGTGGGGCTCGGCGGTCGTCGCCGGCCACTTGCTCGTCGCGACCGTGTCGGCGAACGGCACGAACGTGGGTGGCGCGCCCGTCTTCACGCCGCCGTCCGGCTGGACGGCGATCGCGACCGGCGCCAACAGCGGCAAGGTCTCGGCCGCGATTTACTACATCGCGAACTGTTCGGCGAGGACCTCGGGCACGTCCGAGATCTTCGGCGTGACGAACTCGTCGGCGACGACGGTGCGCCTGCTCGAGTTCTCGGGGATCCTCACCGCCGGGCCGCTCGACGTGTCGGGCACGGCGACGGGCGGCGGCGCTTCGACGTCGAGCGTCTCGAGCACGGGCACGGTCAGCTCGAGCCCCGAGCTCGGCGTCGCCGTCTTCGCTCATCAGATCCCGGGCACGGCGACGAACGAGGTCGCGGCGTCGTCGCCGTACTCCGACGTCGGCGCGAACCTGCTCGTCGGGGCCGGCTCGACCGGCGTGCACGAAGACACGATCTACAACACCGGCGTCACGGGCGGCGCGGCCGCGACCGCGTCGGTCGCCGTTTCGGCGAACCAACACAGCTGGGCCTTCGTCGTCGCGACGTTCCAGCAGGCGCCGCTCTACTGGCGCGGTGGTCTCACGGGGTGCGCGAGCGGCAGCTCGTTCTCGAGCACGAGCTGCTGGTCGACGACGAGCGGCGGCGCGTCGGCGGGCGTCGCGCCCGGGACGTCGGACCGCACGACGTTCGACGGCAATGGCGTCGGCAATTGCGCGCTCAACTCGACGACGGCGGGCTCGATCACGACGGTCGCGGGCTACACGGGCACCATCACGCAAGGCGCCCAGAACCTCGCGACCGTCAACGACATCACGATCGGCGGCGGCACCTTCAACGGCCACTCGGGGCAGACGATCTCGACCAACCAGAGCGGCACGTACAACGGCGGCATCGTCGTCAACGGCGGCACGTTCAACGGCAACGGCGCGACCCTCGCCGTCAACGGGCTCTACGTCTCGAGCGGCACGTTCACGGCGGGCACGGGCAACTTCAGCACGAACAACGTCGGCACCGCGATCCTCTCGGGCGGCACGACGACGTTCTCCTCGGGCACGGCGACGTTCGCGGGGCTCGTGACGATGAGCGGCGGAACCGTGACCTTCGGCAGCGGCGCGGCCACGTTCTCGGGCGGCATCGACGTCGAGGGCGCGACGGTGACGCTCGGCTCGTCGGCGACGACGACGACCGTGACGGGCACGGCGACCGTCGGCAGCGGCACGCTCAACTTCACGAACGGCTCGGCCGCGACCGACTTCTCGAACACGCTCGCCTTCACGCAATCGGGCGGCACGATCAACATGAACGGCGCGACGGTGGCGCTCGGCTCGACGATCACGTCGGGCAGCAACGACGCCTTCATCCAGTCGGCCGGCACCTTCAACAACACGACGTCGGGTGGCGCGCTGAATGTGGGCTCGTCGGGGGGCGGCGGCGGCAACTTCGACCAGACCGGCTCGACCGCCGTCTACAGCAGCGTCGCGGGCGCGACCGAGACGTTCAACGGTCGCGTCTTCGTCTCCGGCTCGACGACCGTCGGCACGGCGACGATGGCCGGAACGGGCGTCGCGACGAGAAAAGACGTCTTCATCAACTCGGGCGGCACGATGGCGGTGTCGTCGGCGGGCTTCGCCTTCTCGGGCCCGTCGGCGATGACGGTCGCGGGCACGCTCAACTGCGGCACGGGCACCGTCTCGTTCAGCCCGACGGTGACCGTGAGCGGCACGATCGACGGCTCGTCGGGCACGCAGACCTACGGCAACACGCTGACCGTCAGCAGCGGCGGCCTCGTCAAGACGGGCACGACGTCGATGACGAACGGCACGAACGCCAACCAGCTCGTCACGATCAGCTCGGGCGGCACGATGACGGTCGGCACGCCCGGCTTCTCGTTCGCCAGCACGACGTCGATGCCGATCGACGGCACGCTCAACCTCGCGGGGCCGGTCACGTTCGCGGGCCCCGTCGCGCTCACGGGCGCGCTCGTCGCCGGCAGCGGGACGACGACGATCTCGGGCGCCGTCACGATGACGGGGACGAGCTCGTTCAGCGGCGGCACCGG
Organism: Polyangia bacterium; assembly: GCA_035549075.1. Taxonomy (GTDB): domain Bacteria; phylum Myxococcota_A; class Polyangia; order Fen-1088; family Fen-1088; genus DASZFV01. The sequence goes on from DASZRT010000113.1 coordinate 26,335, forward strand.
CACGACGACGTTCTCCGTCGCGCCGACGCTCACGTCCGGCACGTTCACCGTGGGCACCGCGGGCTCGACGGGCAGCGTCGTCATGACGGCAGGCGCGACCTTCGCGAGCGGTATGACGCTGGCGTTCCCGACGAGCGGCGGCACGCTCTCGACGCCTGGGGGCCAGACGCTGTCGATCGCCGGGACGTTGACGTCGTCGGCGGGCGCGGCGACGACGCAGCCCAAGATCGCGCGTAGCACCGGCGCGACGGGCATCACCGTCGCCTTCACGAGCAGCGCGATCTTCAACGCCGACGGCCTCGAGTTCGACAACGTCGCCTCGACGGGCGTCTCGATCGCCAACGGCGCGACCTTCACGAAGCTCGCGCACTTGACGTTCAAGAACAACATCGGCGGCACGACGTCGACGCACCTGCTCATCAACCTGACGTCGGGCACGGTCGCCGTGTCGGGCTGCTACTTCGACACGACGGCCACGAACAACGTCACGCTCAACGGCGCGAGCGGCAACCTCAACAAGGCGCACGCGATCTTCGAGCTCCAGAGCACGGCCCTCAACGGCTCGGGCGCGGGTGAGTCGCGCGACGCCGACGGCGACACCAACGACGACAACGTCGGCGACACGACGACGACGCCGTACTGGGGTTCGGTCATCGAGTGGACTTATGCGGCGCCGGCCGACACGGCGGGCGCGGCCGTCGGCCCGCCCGTCGCGGCGTTCGACTGGAACACCTTCACGTACTACGCGATCTACTCCACGTTCTCGAACATCGGCGGCGCGAACACGACCGATCGCCTCTGGAAGCGCAACAGCGACGGTTCGGCCGCGTACTCGTACGACGTCGCCGATTCGAACGGCGACATCGTCGGCACGCCTCGCTACGACACGCTCAACGAGGTGTCGCTCAACCAGGACGTCGACGGCGACGGCCTCAAGACGAGCACGAGCGTGCACGTCGTCTACATCGCGACGTCCCTCGGCCACATCATCAAGCTCATCGACAACGGCTCGTCGTTCGCGCTGCCGGGCTCGAGCAGCGTGTGGCACACCGACTTCACGAGCTCGAGCGTCACGGCCATCAAGTCCCCGCTCCTGTCCGACGGCTTGAACCTCTACTTCGGCGGCCTCGACGCCTCGTCGGCCTCGACGATCTTCGGCGTGCAGATCGCGAGCGGCGCCAGCGAGAAGACGCTGCAGAAGACGATCACGCCCACGGGCACGGGCGCGATCTCGACGGCGCCGGCCTGGGCGTCGTACAGCGGGTCGTCGTATTTGTTCGTCGGCTCGGCCGCCGTGACGTCGAAGGCCTACGTCTACCGCGCGCAGGTCTCGCCCGGCGCGACGATCGAAACGGGCTTCAGCCCGGCGTCGCTCACGAGCAACGTGACGGGCCTGAACCTCATCAACAACCGCCTCTTCGTGTCGACCCAGGGCGGCAGCCTCTACGAGCTCGACGCCTCGAACTTCGCGACGAGCGGCTCGTTCACGACGTTCACGGGCTTCCCCTACACGGGCGCCTCGGCGATCGCCGGTGCGCCGTTCGCCGACGCGCGCACGAACTACGCCTACTTCGGCGACTCGGCCGGCAAGCTCTACATCGTGACGTCGACGGGCGCGAACCTCACCGGTTACCCGTCGACGCTGCTCTCGTCGACGCAAATCACGACGACGCCGTACTACAAGACCGTGAGCGGCACGATCGCCGTGGGCGCGGCCGACGGCTACGCCTACTTCATCAACCGACACGACGCCACGAACACGCCGCAGATCCGCAAGCGCTTCGTCGTCGGCAACGGCGCCGTCACGGCGATCTCCTACGACTCGAACGCGGCGCGCTACATGGCGGCCAGCGCCGACGGCCGCCTGACCTACATCAGCGCCTCTGACGTCGGCACCGACACCGACGGCGTGGAATGACATGTAGGCCCTGTAAAACACGAAAGCGTTTTACCCGGCGCCACGCCGCCGTATCCGGCTCGTCGCCGATGCGAGGCTAGGGGTTCTCCCCTAGCAATTTCCGCTCATTTATCGCGGCCAACCCGCCGAGATCTCACTCGAGGTCCTTCGGGTTGAAATCCATGTATTACAGCGCTTCGTCTTTCGGGCAGCGGTCTTCCAAATCTCTCCTGGTCGGCGTCGTCGCCGCTGGCTTCGTGACGCTGCTCGCGCCCATGTCGGCGCGCGCGGCCATCTCGCTCGTCCAGCACTCCGAGACGGCGATGACGAGCACGACGCAGTCGTCGTTGACGGCCACGCTCACGGGCGTCACGGCCGGCAACATGATCGTCGCGATCGTCACGACCGACACCAACGCGACCATCACGCCACCGTCGGCGGCGTGGACGACGAACACCCCGCTGCGCGTCGACGACGGCGCGCGCGTCGGCCTCGCGATGTACTACTACCCGAACTACCCGACCGGCGGCACGCTCTCGACGACCTGGTCCTTCAGCGTCTCGACGGGCAGCGGCGTCGTGCAGCTCGTCGAGCTCTCGGGCGTCATGACGACGAACCCGCTCGACGCCTCGGGCACGAGCTTCGGGCGTAGCACGACGGCGACGGCGTCGGCGTCGGCCGGCACGGCGATCGCGGGCGAGTTCGCGATCCTCGGCTACGCCAACGACAAGACGAACACCTTCGGCACGTCGGGGAGCCCCTACGCCGACATCGCCGCCGACAAGTCGACGAACACGACCGACGAGCAGGCCGCCTACTACAACCAGATCCCGCAGGGGACGACGGTCTCTCAGAGCCTCTCGCTCAGCGGCCGCGCCTACTGGACGACGATCGCGGCGACGTTCAAGCCGGCGCCGCTCTACTGGCGCGGCGGCCTCACGGGCTGCGCCTCCGGCAGCACGTTCACGACCACCGCCTGCTGGTCGAAGACCTCGGGCGGCGCCTCGGCGTCGACGGCGCCGGGGCAGTACGACACGGCGACCTTCGACGGCGGCGGCGTCGGCAACTGCGCGCTCAGCAACACGGCCGCGACGCAGGTCGGCGCCATCACGATGGCGAGCGCCTACACGGGCACGATCACCCAGGGCTCGGCGCAGAACGTGTCGTTGGGCGGCACCCTCAGCGTCGGCGGCGGCACGTTCAACGGCGCCAACGGCCGCACGATCGGGACGAGCCTCACCGGCTCGTACGTCGGCGACCTCAACGTCAGTGGCTCGGGCAAGTTCCAGGGCAACGGCGCGACGGTCAACGTGCAGAACCTGACCGTCTCGGGCGGCACGTTCACGCAGGGCGCGGGCGCCTTCGCGACCAACAACGGTGGCGAGGCGACGTTCTCGGGCGGCACCTCGACCTTCGCGGGCGGCACGTCGACGTTCGCCGACGGCCTCACGACCTCGGGCTCGGCGAGCCTCACCTTCGGCTCGGGGGCGCCCACGGTCACCAACACCGCGACGTTCAACGGCGGCACGATCGCGTTCGGAAGCGGCAAGCTCACGGCGAGCGACCTCGACGTCGAGGGCGCGACGGTGACGCTCGGCAACTCGGCGTCGACGACGACGATCAGCAACACGATCACCGTGGGATCCGGCACGCTCAACCTGACGAACGGCAGCGCCGCGACGAACTTGACCTGCGCGGGCGCGTTCACGCAGTCGGGCGGCACCGTCAACGTCAACGGCGCGTCGGCGACGATCGGCACGGGCATCAGCGGCACGTCCGACGCCTTCGTGCAGTCGGGCGGCACGTTCAGCAACGCGACCTCGGGCGGCTCGGTCACCTTCGGCACGTCGGGCGGCGGCGGCGGCGACTTCAACCAGACGGACCCGTCGGCCGTCTTCACGAGCGTCGCCGGCTCGTCGGAGACCTTCAACGGCACGATCACGGCGACGGGCGCGGTCACCGTCGGCGCCTCGACGCTTCAAGGCAGCACGAACGCACGCAAGGTGGTCTCGATCCCCTCGGGCGGCTCGCTGACGCTCACGACGACCTTCGCCTTCTCGAGCACGACGGCGATGACGATCGCCGGCACCTTCAACGGCGGCAGCGCCGGCACGGCGACCTTCACGCCCAACGTCACGGTGAGCGGCACGTTCAACGGCGGCAGCGCGACGCAGACCTTCAACGGCACGTTCACGCTCACGGGCACGTTCAACGGCGGCACGACGGCGACGCAGAACTTCAACAACACCACGTCCGTGACGACCGGCACCTTCAACGGCGGCGGCGCGACAGAAAACTTCACGAGCACGCTCTCGATGTCGTCGACGGGCACGATGACGCCGACGACGGGCACGATGACCGTCACGAGCACCGCGACCATGGGCGGCACCGTGAACGCGTCGACGGGCACGCAGACCTACAACGGCACGACGAGCATCGCGGGTGCCTACGACGGCACGGGCGGCACGCAGCACTTCGGCAACGCGCTCACGATCTCGAACGGCGGCTCGTTCACGTCCGGCACGGCCAACATGACGAACACGACGGCGGCGACCCGCCTCGTCACGATCTCGTCGGGCGGCACGATGACGCAGACGACCGGCTTCGCGTTCAACAGCACGAACACGATGACCCTCGCGGGCACGCTCACGATGGCCGGCACGACGACGTTCGCGGGCCCCGTGACCCTCTCGGGCGCCGCGACGGCCGGCACCTCGACGACGTTCAACGGCGCCGTGGCCCTCACGGGCTCGTTCGACGCCGCCGGCACGACGACGTTCAACGCCAACTGCGCGCTCACGGGCTCGGGCACGTTCGACGCCAACGCCGCCACGGTCAGCTTCGCCAACCCCGGCGTGTTCTCGATGGGCGCCTCGACGACCGCGTTCAACGGCAACACGGGCACGACGACCTTCGCCCTCGCGCCGACGCTGACGTCGGGCACGTTCACCGTCGGTGACGCGGGCTCGACGGGCGCCGTCATCCTCACGTCGGGCGCGAGCTTCTCGTCGGGCATGACCCTGGCATTCCCCACGAGCGGCAGCGCGCTCGAGACCGTGGGCGGCCAGACCATCACGATCAAGGGCACGGTGACGTCGAGCGCGGGCGCGGCGACGACGCCGCCCAAGATCGCGCGCAGCTCGGGCACCTTGGGCATCACGGTCGCGTTCAGCTCGACGAGTCAGCTCAACGTCGACGGCCTCGAGTTCGACAACTCGGTCTCGACGGGCGTCACGATCGCCGACGGCGCGACCTACACGACCTTCAGCCACCCGACGTTCAAGAACAACGTCGCCAACAGCACGTCGACCTTGGCGAGCCACCTCGTCATCACGAGCTCGAACACGGGCGGCAGCGTCACCATCACGGTGCCGGGCGCCTACTTCGACGCGACGGCTCAGTACAACGTCACGCTCAACGGCGTCGTGGGGAGCACGGGCGTCAAGGCCTTCTTCGAGTACCAGAGCGCGACGATCAACGGCGCGCGCGGCGGCGAGAGCTTCGATCTCGACTCCGACGGGAACGACGACAACATCCCCGACAACACGTCGTCGCCGCGCTACGGCTCGCTCGTCCAGTGGTCGTACGCCGATCCGTCCGACACGGCGGGAGCGGCGGCGGGCCCGCCCGTCGCCGCGTTCGACTGGAACACTTACGCCTACTACGGCGTCTATGTGGCCTTCAAGAACATCGGCGGTGCCGGCACGGCCGATCGGTTCTGGATGCGCAGCTCGGCGGGCACGGCGCTCTACTACGTCGACATCCCGAGCACGGAGGGCGACATCGTCGGCGTGCCTCGCTACGACAGCCTCAACGAGGTCTCGCGCGGCATCGACGTCAACGGCGACGGCGACCAGCTCGACACCGACGTGCGCGTCGTCTACATCGCGACCGCCAATGGTCACATCCACAAGTACATCGACGACGGCACGCAGTTCGCGCTTCCCGGCTCGTCGAGCGCGTGGGCGACCGAGTTCTTCGACAACACCAAGGTCAAGACGATCACGTCGCCGCTCATGTCGGACGGCACGAACCTCTACTTCGCCGGCACGAACGCCTCGAACGCCGTGAGGATCTTCGGCGTCCAGATCGCGAGCGGCACGGGCGAGAAGACCGTCGTCAAGACGATCTCGACCGCGGGCACGGGTGCCATCACGGCGCCGCCGGCCCTCTCCGTGGGCTCCTCGACGGTCATGTTCTGCGGCTCGGCCCTGGCGACCAACGCCTACGCCTACCGCGTCATCGTGTCGCCGGGCGCGACGATCGACGCCGCGTACTCGAGCGGAATCGCGTCGAACATCGTCGGCATGAACCTCCTCAACAACCGTCTGACGTTCGTGACGGCCAACGCCAAGCTGTATGAGCTCGACGCGAGCAAGACGCTCACGGGCTCGTTCACGGTCATCAACCCGAGCTTCCCCTACGTCCCCACGGGCGCCGGCACCGTCAGCGCGTCTCCGTTCTACGACGCTTGGTCCAACGTCGCCTATTACGGCGACTCGAGCGGCAAGCTCTACGCCGTCAGCGCCACCCCCGCCGCGTTGACGAACTACCCGTACTCGGTGCCGGGCGCGCCGTCCATCACGACGACGCCCTACTACAAGAAGCTGAGCGGCACGATCGCGTTCGGTGGCTCCGACGGGTACGCGTACTTCATCAACCGCCACGACGCGAGCAACAACCCCCAGATCCGGAAGAAGGTCTACGTCGGCGCGGGCGCGGTCACCGCCGTCTCCTACAACTCCAACGCTTCGCAGTACATGGCCGCGAGCGCGGATGGGCACATGACCTACATCAACGAGTCGGACATCGGCACCGACACCGACGGCGTCGAGTGACGAGGCGCGGACACAGACGTCGACGCCGGCCGCGACTTTATTTGTAGTCGAGGTTACTCACTAAAGTCGGAACGTTTAGTGCCGATGGCTCCCATCGGAGACCTAACGTGCACATTTTGACCTGCACCCTAAGGGATGGGAGTCGCGCGTGAGACTAAAATTGGCGTTTCTCGCGAGCGTCTTGTTGGCGTTGGGGGCGGGGGAGGCCTCGGCCGCAACCAAATATTGGCGCGGCGGTCTCACGGGGTGCGTCGCAGGCGCAAACTTCAACCTGGCCGCCTGCTGGTCGACGACGTCGGGCGGCGCCAACGACACGGTCGCGCCCGTCACCGGTGACGACGTCATCTTCGACGGCGGTGGCGTCGCCAGCTGCACGCTCAACGTCGCGCCCGCGTCGCTCGCGACGCTGTCGCTCAACACGGGTTACACGGGCACCGTCACGGTGACCAACACGGCGTCGAACCCCGACATCACGACGACGGGCGCGCTGTCGGTGGCGGCCGGCACGTTCAACCTCAACACCGCGCAAGCCAGCCTCAACTCGCTCACGATCACGGGCGGCACGTTCAGCGCCGGCACGTCGACGCTCGCCATCACGGGCGCGCTCACGCGCTCGGGCGGCACGTTCACGCCCTCGAGCGCCGCGATCACGGTCGGCAGCATCGACAGCAACACGGCCGGTACGTTCAACACGGGCACCGGTTCGATCTCGGTCTCGGGCGACGTCGCCGTCAGTGCCGCGAACGTCAGCTTCGGCTCGATGACGTCGTGCTCGATCTCGGGAAACATCACGGTCAGCTCGGCGACGCTGACCTTCGGCAACGTGCAGAACATCATGCCGATGTCGATCACGCTGTCGGGCACGGGCAACCTCACGACCGGCACGGCGAACGTCACGGTCTCGAGCAGCGTCTCGTCGACGAGCACGGGCACGCTCAACATCAGCGGCGGCGCGCTCAGCGTCGGCACCGACCTGACGCTCAGCTCGGGCGGCTTCACGATCGGCACGGGCTCGCTCACCGTCACGCGCAACACGAGCCTCGGCGTGTCGCCCAACTTCAACACCGGCCCCAGCGGCACGCTGTCGTTCGGCGGCACGTTCGCGCAGACGGCGGGCACGACGACGTTCAAGAACGGCGCGACGGTGACGTTCCCGGCGGGCATCACGCTCTCGGGCTCGGGCGGCATCGCCTCGGGCACGGCGTCGCTCGTCGTCACGGGCGACCTCGTGTCGACGAGCTCGGGCGGCGTCAACCTCACGGGCGGCAGCCTCTCGACGACGAACGACTACACGAACTCCGGCACGAGCACGCTGACCCTGTCGACGGCGGGTAACCTCACCGTCGGCCGAGACCTCTCGTACACGGCCGGCGCGATCACGCCGGGCACCGGCAACCTCACCGTCACGCGGAACACGACGCTCGCCGCTTCGGCGAACTTCGGCACGGGCCCCGGGACGATGTCGCTCGGGGGCACCTACACGGCCTCGGCGGGCACGGTGACGTTCCCGACGACCGGAACGGTGTCGGTGACGTCGATGACGCTGTCGGGCTCGGCCTCGATCGTGACGGGCACGGGCGCGATCAGCGTCGGCGGCGACTTCACGTCGACGAGCTCGGGCGCCATCAACCTCACGAACGGCAGCCTCACGACGACGGGCAACTTCTCGCACTCCGGCACGAGCACCGTCACCATCACGGGCGGCCGCCTCACCGTCGGACAGGATCTCTCGATCGCGTCGGGCGGCTTCACGGTCAGCACGGGCTCGCTCTCGGTCGGTCGCAACACGACCCTCGGCGTCACGACGAACTTCGCCACGGGCCCCGCTACGTCGGTCGCGTTCGGCACGGCGTCGACGGGCACGCTCACGATCACGGCTGGCCGCACGACCTTCAAGGACGGCACGACGCCGACGTTCACGTCGATCAGCGTCGGCCCGACGGGCCGCTTCTCGACCGGCACGGCGAACGTGAAGTCCCTCGGCGACTGCACGCTCTCGACGACGCAGCAGACGATCCTCACGGGCGGTACGCTCACCGTCGGCGGCAACTTCTCGACCACGGCGGGCACGTTCACCGTCAACACGGGCGCGCTGCTCGTGACCGGCAACGCCACCTTCGGCGTCGGGGCGAACTTCGGCACCGCGGGCGCGAACCTTTCGGTGGGCGGCACGCTGACGATCACCGCCGGCACGTTCACGTTGCCCCAGAGCGTGACGGTGTCGCCGACGAGCGTGACCGTGAGCGGCGCCACCAACCTCACGTTCAGCTCGGGCAGCGTGCTCCACTCCGGCTCGTTCTTCACCTGGACGGCCACGGGCACGCTCAACCTCACGGGCGGAACGCTCCAGGTCGTGACCGACTTCTCGGCCACGACGGGCGCCATCACGGGCGGCACGGGCGGGCTCACGGTCGGCGGTGCGTCGACCTTCGGCGTCGGCGCGAACTTCTCGTCGGCGAGCACGCTGTCGCTCGGCACGGGCGTCCTCACGATCTCGGGCGGCACGCTGACGATGCTCGGCGGCAGCACGTCGTCGCCTTCGTCGGTCGTCATCTCGAACGCCGCCGCGCTCACGACGAACGCGGCGACGCTCAACGTCGCCACGGACTTCACGTCGACGACGACGGGCGGCCTGAACCTCACGTCGGGCACGGTCAACGTCGGGCGCGACTTCTCGTCGAGCTCGACGAGCACGGTCACGATCACGGGCGGCACGCTCGCCGTCACGCGCGACGCCTCGCTCTCGGGCGGCGCGTTCACCGTCTCGACGGGCTCGTTCACCGTCGGCCGCAACACCTCGCTCGGCGAGTCGGCGACCTTCACGAACGCCGGCACGCTCTCGTTCGGCGGCACGCTCACGATCTCGGCCGGCACGACGACGCTCAAGACGGGCGGCACGATCGCCCCGACGTCGGTCAGCGTCACGGGCGCGGCGAACTTCACGACCGGCTCGTGCACGGTCAACACCGGCACGTTCAGCTTCGCGTCGACGGGCACGATCAACATGAGCACGGGCACGATCTCGACGACCGGCACGTTCGGCATCTCGTCGGGCACGATCTCGACCGCGAGCGAGACCATCACGGCCGGCGGCGCCGCGACCTTCGGCGTCGCCTTCGCGCAGTCGGGCGGCACGACGACCGTCAACGGCACGCCGAACTCGTTCCAGGCCATCACGCTCCAGGGCGGCAGCCTCACGACGGGCAGCTCGACGACGACGACGGCGACGACCTTCACGCAGAACAACGCCAGCTCGACGCTCACGCTCGGCAGCGGCTCGACGTTCACGACGTCGGGCGCCTTCAGCGCCACCAACGGCGCCCTCAACACGACGGGCGCGACGTTGAACGCCATGAGCACTTTCGGCGTCACGGGCGCGACGACGTTCACGCCCGGCACGGTCGCCCTCACCGTGGGCGGCGACGCGACGTTCTCCGTCAACGCCAACCTCTCGAGCGCGGCGTCGCTGTCGTTCGGCGGCGCGCTCACGGTGTCGGGCGGCACGACGTCGCTCAAGGCCACGCCGCTGACGTTCACGAGCATCACGTGCTCGTCGGGCAACCTCCTCACGGGCGCCTCGTCCACGACGACGGTCACGGGCAACCTCGGCGTCTCCGGCTGCACGATGAGCCCCGGCGCGTCGTCGACGGTGACGGCGCCGACGATGAGCGTCTCGAATGGCACGTTCAACGCCGGCAGCCCCATGACGCTCACGATCTCGGGCGCGATGAGCCATTCGGGAGGCACCTTCACGCCCAACAGCGCCGTCATCTCCGTCGGCAGCTGGAACCAGACGGGCGGCACGTTCTCCGCGGCGGGCACGGGCTCGTTCACGACGGGCGGCGACCTCACGTCGCGCGGCATGGACTTCTCGCTCATGACCGCCCTGACGATGAACACGGGCATCCTCACGGTCACGACCGGCACGACGACGTTGCTCTCGGGCGCGACGATCAAGCCGACGTCGGTCGCGCTCTCGGGCGGCAACCTCACGCTCAACGGCGCGACCATCAACACGCCGGGCGCGGTCAACGGCACGGGCGGCGGCACGCTCACGACCTCGAGCAACTCGACGCTCACGATCGGCACGTCGCTCAGCCTCACGGCGGGCGGCTTCACGCCCGGCAACGTCCGCCTCACCGTCGGCACCGACACGACCTTCGCCATCAGCGCCAACCTCTCGGCGGCGCTCGCGCTGTCGTTCGGCGGTCAGCTCCTCGTGAGCGGCGGCACGACGACCTTCGGCGCCATCCAGCCCACCTTCACGGCCTCGACCCTGAGCGGCGGCGCCATCACGGCCGGCAGCGCCGGCATCGTCATCTCGGGCGCGATGACGATCTCGGCGGGCACGCTCACGCTCGCGGGCACGTCGACGCTCGGCTCGCTGTCGATGACGGGCGGCAGCTACTCGGGCGGCACGGGCACGACGACCATCAACGGCACGTCCGCCGTGCAAGGCACGAACGCGACGACCGGTTCGACGTTCAACGCCGGCTCGGGCACGATCAACTTCAAGGGCGTCGTCAACGTCGGCGGCACCGACGGCTCGCTCGGCACGTTCCACGCGCAGTCGGCGACGCTCAACTTCCAGGTCACGACGGGCGGCAGCGTCACCGACGCGCTCGTCGTGCAGGGCCCGGCGACGACGCTGTTCGACAGCAACGGCGCCGCGCACCTCAACTTCGGCGTCAACGCCATCACGGGCACGAACGCCATCGACCTGCTCGCCGGCACGATGGACTTCAACACCAACGCCGGCGCCGTCCTCGCGATCACGAACGGCAACGTCACGATCGCGTCGGCCACGGCCTTCAAGACCGGAAACGTCAACACCAGCTTCTCGACGACGACCAACTCGTGGTCGATCGGCGGCACCTTCACGGGCGGCACGGGCTCGCTCACGTTCGCGGGCCCCGTCTCTGTGACGTCGACGGGCTCGTTCTCGGGCAGCTCGGGCGCGCGCACGTTCTCGGGCACGCTGAACGTCGCCGGCTCCTACACGTCGAGCACGGGCGCCCACATCTTCACGGGCGCGGTCACGAGCTCGGGCACGTTCGACATCCACACGGCGGCCGCGACGCCGACCTTCGGCACGAGCCTCACGATCAACGGCGGCACGTCGACGTTCGGCACGTGGGGCGCCGCGCAGATCACGGTGCCCGTCCTCTCGATCACGGCCGGCACGCTCGACTGCGCGACCAACAACACCAAGCTGCGCGTGTCATCGACGACCGACGTCACCGGCACGGGCGTCGCCAACCTCGCGAGCACGAACACGATCACGCTGAGCGGCAACGTCACGCTCAACGGCACGGGCTCGATCACCCTCGGCACGGCCGCCGAGTCGCTCGGCGCGAACCTCAGCGTCACGACCGGCACGTTCACGGCGGGCACGGGCGCGGTCACCGTCACGGGCACGACGACGATCAACAGCGGCGCGGCGACGTTCGCGGCGACGACGGGCGTCGTCACGCTCACGGGCGCGGTCTCGGTGGCCGGCGGCACGCTCACGATGCCCTCGGGCGTGGGCGGCTCGGCCTCGATCGGCACGGTCGCCAACGGCCTCACCGTGTCGGGCACGGGCATCTTCGCCTGCGGCAGCGACGCCGTCACGGTCAACGGCACGACGACGATGTCGGGCAGCGGCCCGGCGTTCAACGGCTCGGGCGCCGTCACGTTCACGGGCGCCGTCACCGTGGGCGCGGGCACGATGGCCCTCGGCACGGGCACGGCGACGTTCTCGTCGACGCTCGACGTGAACGGCGGCGGCACCTTCACCGGCGGCGCCTCGGGCACCGAGAGCTTCACGGGCAACGTCACGATCGGCGCGCTGACGCCGACCTCGGGCACCTTCAACACCAACGGCGCGACGGTCACCTTCGGCGCCGCGAGCACGTTCAAGCTGCAGACCAGCTCGACGTTCAACGGCGGCACCGGCATCACGACGTTCACGGCCGCGCCGAACCTCGCGGGCGGCACGTTCACCGTCGGCTCGACGGGCACGACGGGCCGCGTCGTCTTCTCGACCAGCACGACCTTCACGAGCGGCGTCACGCTGAACTTCCCGTCCGACAAGGGCGAGATCCGCATGGGCAACGGCACGTCGCTCACGATGAACGGCCAGGTGAACTCGGCCTACACGGGCTCGACGCTGCCGCTCATCGGCTGCAACAGCTGCGCGTCGGGCATCACCGTGACCTTCGGCGGCACCATCAACGTCGACGGCCTGCAGTTCGACAAGTCGGTCGCCACGGGCGTGCAGATGAGCTCCAGCGCGACCTACACGCTGGTGAAGCACCTCAAGTTCACCAACAACATCGGCGGCGCGGGCTCGCGCCACCTCGTGATGTCGATGGGCAGCACGACGCTGCCCGTGCCGGGGTGCTACTTCGACGCCACGGCCGCCGGCAACGTCAAGCTCGTCGGCAACAGCTCGAGCTCGCGCGCGCACGCGATGTTCGAGTACCAGAGCGCGGCGGTCAACGGCGCGGGCGCGGGCGAGAGCCTCGACGACGACGCCGACAACCTCGACAGCGCGCCCGCCGACAACATCGCGACCGACACGACGACGGCGCCGTACTACGGCTCGATCATCGAGTGGATCTACGCCGCGCCCGCCGACACGTCGGGCACGGCCGCGGGCGCGCCGGTGCCGGTCTTCAACTGGCAGACGTTCGCCTACGTCGGCGTCTACGCAACGTACAACAACATCAACGGCGGCACGACCGACCGCATCTGGAAGCGCAACGCCGACGGCTCGTCGGCCTATTACTTCGACATGCCGGCCGGCGTCGGCGACATCGTCGGCGTGCCCCGTTACAACACGCTCAACGAGACGACGCTCGGCTACGACGTCGACGGCGACGGCGCGACGACGTCGACCTCCGTGCAGGTCATCTACATCGGCACCGCGCTCGGCCACATCATCAAGCTCATCGACAACGGCTCGACGGCGTTCACGCGCCCCGGCGCCTCGAGTGTGTGGGCGACCGACTTCACGAGCGCCAACGTTTCGACCATCACGTCGCCGCTCGTCTTCGACTCGACGAACCTGTACTTCGGCGGCACGGACGGCTCCTCGGCGACGAAGATCTTCGGCGTGCAGATCGCCGGCGGCTCGGGCGAGAAGACGTTGCAGAAGAACATCGCCACCCTCGGCACGGGCGCGATCACGACGGCGCCGGCGCTGGCGACCTACAGCGGCTCGTCGTACGTATTCATCGGCACGGCGGTCTCGGGCGGCAGGGGCTACGTCTACCGCGTGCAGGTCTCGCCGGGCGCGGCCATCGACTCGACCTACACGGGCTCGACGACGAACATCAACGGCGGCGTCAACCTCATCAACAACCGCGCCTACGCCGTCTCCGAGGGCGGCAAGGAGTACGTGCTCGACGCCAGCAACTTCGGCACCGGCGGCTTCACGAACCTCACGGGCTTCCCCTACACGGGCTCGGGCTCGCCCATCCGCTTCGCGGCCTTCGCCGACGCCTGGACGAACTATTCGTACTTTGGCGACACCGGCGGTAAGGTCTACGTCGTGAAGGACACGGGCGCGGCCCTGTCGGCCAATTACCCCTACACGATCAGCGGCTCTCCGCAGGTCACGTCGACGCCGTACTACAAGAAGCAGAGCGGCACGATCGCCATCGGCGCGTCGGACGGCTACGCCTACTTCATCAACCGGCAGGACGCCTCGGGCAACCCGCAGATCCGCGCGCGGTACTTCGTCGGCTCGAGCAGCGTCACGTCGGTCTCGTACAACTCGAGCACGTCGCAGTACATGGCGGCCAGCGCCGACGGCCACCTCATCTACATCAACGCCTCCGACGTCGGCAGCGACACGGACGGCCTGGAGTAGCGGTTGCCGAGATCCGCGTCCGCCGCCCCGCGCATCTGGCTTCTGGCGGTCGTCGTCGCGCTCGCGTGCAACTCGACGCAGAGCTCGAGCGGCCAGCCCGTCACGAAGCAAACGATCGGCGCCGCCGGCGGCCAGGCGTCGGCGAACGGCGGACGCGTCAAGCTGACGATCCCACCAGGCGCGCTCACGACCGACGTGCAGATCACGATCGGCCAGGTCGACGCGCCGGCGCCCGGCGCGATCGGCCCGGTCTACGAGATCGGGCCCTCGGGCAAGACGTTCGCGCAGCCCGTGCTGCTCTCGCTCAAGTTCACGAATTCCGACGTGAACGGCATCGACACCAGCAAGCTGCACGTCGCGACGCTCTCGAAGGGCGCGTGGGTGCCGGTCGTGTCGACGGTGACCTACGGCAACAGCACCGTGACGGGCCAGATCACGCACCTGTCGCCGTGGACGCTCATCGTCTACGACGCCGAGGTTCCGCCCGAGCCGCCCGTGGGCGGCAGCGGCGGCGGTGACGTCGACGGCGGCACCGGCGGCGCGAGCGGCGGGGGAGCCGGCACGACGTCCGTCGACGACGGCGGCGCAGGCATGGACGGTGGAACCGCGGGTGGCGGCAGCGGAGGCGCCGACGGCGGCGCGGGCATGGGCGGCAGCGGCGGTTCGGGCGGGCAGGGCGGCGCCGGTGGAAAAGGCGGGACCGCGGGCGGCGGAGCTTCGGGCAGCGGTGGTTCGACCGCGGCCGGTGGCAACGGCGGCACGACGGCGGCCGGTGGCGGCGGCGGCAACGGTGGATCAACCGGCAGCGGCGGTATGACGGCGACCGGTGGTTCAACCGGCAGCGGCGGCTCGACGGCCACCGGCGGGACCGGCGGGGCGCCGGCGACGGGCGGCAGCGGCGGCACGACGGCGACGGGCGGTTCGGGCGGCGACACCGCGACCGGTGGCGACACGGGCAGCGGCGGTACGGGTGGCGACCCAGGCACGGGCGGCGACCCAGGCACGGGCGGGGGCACGGGCGGCGCCGACGCCGGCGATCCCGACGCAGCCCCCGACGCCTGAACGCGCCGAGATTCCGCGACAGATGACCGCCGCGGCTCGCGCGTCGTCCTCAGAATCCTGAGTGGTCTCGCGTCGAGCCTAGGCTGAAGCCCCGAGTCGGCCGCGCTTCACCGCGCGGATCGCTGCGGGCACGACCCTTGCTCGAGGACTCGGCCGCGGAGGCCCCCATGTCGAGCTCTGTTGACGTCCGATCTCGTTCGCTCCTCCTTTTTTCGCTCGCCGCGCTCGCGCTCGCGTCGGCTTGCAGCCACGACGTGACGACGCCCGCGACGATGCAACCGGGCACCACCGACTTCACGTCGACGTCGCCGTCGCAGTCGGCCAACACGACCACCGCGCCCGGCGCCGCGCAGGACTCGGCCGGCAACGCGACCGGCTCGCTGCCCCCCTCCACGACGGTGAACGGCGCCGCAGGCCCGACGACGCCCGGCGCGCCCATGGGCCGCGTCGCCGACGTCGAAGAGGCTGACATCTACAAGATCGATCAGAACCGCCTCTTCTACTTGAACACCTACCGCGGCTTCCTCGCCTACGACGTCAGCGACGCGACGAAGCCCAAGCTGCTCGGTCGCCTTCCCGTCTACGGCTACCCCGTCGAGATGTTCGTCAAAGGCACGACCGTCTACGCGCTCCTTCGCGACGTCCTCTACCTCACGCAGGACAACGGCCACGTCTCGTTCCAGCGCCGTGACGTCTCGCAGCTCGTGACGATCGACGTGTCGGATCCGGGCGCGCCGAAGGTCCTCAAGACGATCGACATCGTCGGCCAGCTGCGCGAGGGCGTGTCGCGCAAGATCGACGACACGCTCTACGTCGTCTCGTACGTCCCGCAGTCGTATTGGTACGGCTGGGACGCGCCGGGCGCGACGCCGCCGAAGGAGCAGGCGTGGGTCTACTCGTTCAACGTCGCCGACGCGACGAACCCGTCGCTCGTGCAGAGCCTGAAGATCTTCGAGGGCGGCAGCGTGCAGTACTGGGACAACAACAGCTCGTACTACCGCACGTTCAGCGACGTGCAGATCGCCGCGACGTCGAACGCGCTCATGGTCGTCGAGAACTGGTGGGTCTCGGCGTCGACGTCGAGCGGCAGCGGCCCGTCCTCCGGCTGCGGCTCGTACGAGAGCGGCCAGCTCGCGATCACGTCGATCATCGACGTCTCGGATCCCACCGGCAAGATTCGGCTGCACACGAAGTTCCAGACGGCGGGCCAGCTCACCGACCAGTTCAAGCAGACCTACGTCTTCGATTCGACCGCCAAGACCGGTACGTACTTCGGCGTGTTCGCGCGCCAGGTCTACGCGTCGAACGGCTGCGTGGGCGCCGTGCACGTGCAGAACTCGCTCGAGTCGTGGGACGTGACCGACGGGACCAAGCCCTCGCGGCTCGCACGCCTCGACTTCGGCGACAGCCAAGAGACCGTGCGCGCGACGGCGTTCGATCTCGATCGCCAGGTCGTCTTCGCCGTGACGGCGCAGAACATCGACCCGCTCTACGCGATCTCGTTCGCCGACCGCAACAACCCGAAGGTGCTGTCGAAGATCGCGGGCCTGTCGGGCAGCATGTCCGTCTTCCGCACCGTCGAGCAGAACGAGTTCTTGATGGGCATCGGCCAGGACACGAGCGCGACGTGCACGGGCTTCCAGAACGGCTCGGGCATCGTGGGCACCAACATCGCCGTGAGCCTCATCGACGTGCGCGACCTCGCCAACATCCGCCTCGTGCAGCGCGGCTGCGTCGCCGTGAAAAACGCGCAGTGGGTCAGCTCGCAGATCACCTGGAACATGGACCAGGCCCACAAGATGATCGGCATGTTTTCGGACGCGACGGCCAACGTCGTCACCGTGCCGGTGTCGTACTACCAGCGCACCGACGAGAAGGACTGGTACTGGTACGGCTACCAGACGGCCGTCGGCATCATGAGCTGGGACCTCACGAAGTACGACGACACGAAGCCGCCCGAGGCGCAGACCGTGCTGCAGAACTGGGGCACGTTCGTGCACCCGAACGGCGAGGTCCAGCGCTCGATCCTCTTCACGCACGACGGGACGGCCGCGGGCGTGCCTTCCGAGCGCATGATGATCAACCTGTCGGACACGCACATGTCCGTCGCCAGCATCCAAGATCTCTCGGCGCCCAAGCTGCTCGCCAACGTCGAGATCGCGCCCTACGAGACGGCGGTCTTCCGCTTCGGCGACTACGTCGTCGAGGAGATCCAGAGCCAGCCGTACTACGGCTGGACGGCCAACCAGGATCGCACCGAGTTCCGCGTCGTCGCGGCGGGCGGCGACCTCGATCAGAAGGACCCCGTCGCGACATTCGCGAACGGCCAGGTCATCCGCGCCTTCAAGCAGGGCGAAAATCTCTTGGTCGCGATCCGCTACGTGCAGTCGGCGGGCGACGCGAAAGATCCGACGACGTGGACGCCGCCCGTGCTCGAGGCGCAGGTCTACGATCTCACCGACCCGACGCATCCGCGCACGGCCGGCAAGGCGACGCTGCCGTCGGACGTCGTCGTCTACTACGGCTACTGGTGCGGCGGCTGGTACTGGGGCCCCTGGTCGTTCTACGGCACGAACGACAACATCGTGTCGACGACGTCGGGTCTCGTGATCGTCGGCCAAAATTGGCAAAACGGCACGTACACGACACGTTTGGTGTCGCTCGACCTCACGAACCCCGATGCGCCCGTCGTCGCGACGAAGACGGTCGCGACCGCGTCCTCGACGGACGTCTGGTGGTCGTCGTACGGCCTCGTCGCCGACCCTGTGCAACCGGACGGCTTCTACCTGACGTATCGCACCTACGTGGGCGAGCAGAAGATCGACGGCAACGTCTCGTTGTCCGTGTTCAAGGACTACGCGCAGCGCTGGGCGCTCTCGGGCGGCGCGTGGACGGGCGGCGCGACGATCAACCTGCCGGGTCAGCTGACGCGCACCTTCGCCAACGCCGACGGCAAGCGCATGTTCGTGTCGCAAGACTTCAAGTGGGGCTGGGTCAGCGACGCCACGGCCACGTCGCCATACGCCGGGCACACCACGTCGACCCTGCGGCTGTCGCTGCTCGAGCAGACGAGCCTCGCGGGCCGCACCGTCGCGAGCCTCCTCGACAGCGAGACCTTCGACGACACGACGCCGTCGACGATGGCGCTCGAAGGCCAGACGCTCATGCTCGTCGCGCACAAGCAGTCGGGCTACTACTACAACTACGGCTACCCGGTGGCGGCGGCCGGTGGCGTGGGCGTCGCGACGGCCGACCTCGTCGCGGGCGCGCCACCTGCCGCCCCCGCCGACGACGCCGACTCGGATCGTCTGATCACGTTCGACCTGTCGGGCGGGAAGTTCGCGTCGCTCTACGACGCGCCGACCGGGATGTACAACAGCGACGTCGTCGGGGTGCACGATGGGCGCCTGCTGCTGAGCCTCTCGGGCGACGGCTTCCTCGTCGTCGACGTCGCCGACGCGAGCAAGCCGCGCGGCGTCCGCTTCGTGCGCACGCTCGGCTGGGCCGACAACGTCGAGTTCGCTGGGAACGACGTCTATGTGTCGTCGGGCTACTTCGGCGTGCAACACTTCGGCGTGGCCGACGCGCCGGCGCTCCTGCCGACGGCGCACTGAGCGCGCGCCGTGGGCGCGCCGGCTTGACGCCGGCGCGCGACGTGAGAATCTTTCGCGCATGGAGCTCGCCGACCTGAACCCCGACGAACGCACCGCCCTCGTTGGGCTCATGAAGCTGACCGTCATGTCCGACGGCGCCGTGTCCGAAGACGAGCTGGAGTACGTCGAGGAGCTCGTCGACGCCTTCGGCGAGGACGCCTACCAGCGAACGCTCGACGCCTTCGAGAAGCGTTTCTCCGACGGAGAGGCCTTCAAGAAGTTTCTCGCCGGCATCGGCGCGAACCGTCAGGAAGCGCGCGAGCTCATCTTCGGCACCGTCCTCGAGGCCGCAGGCGCCGAAGCCATCGAGGGCGACGAGGCCGAGCTGCTCGATTGGCTCGGCAAGACCTGGGACATCCAGATCGAGATCGAAGACGACGACGCGAACTAGCCGAGAAAGTCCGCGACGCGGATTTCGGCGCCGTCCAGCGCCACGGGTCGGATGACGCCGTCGACAGCGACGGAGAAGATTTGGTCGTAGCGGCCATCGCGCGGCTGCCGATGTACCTCGACGAGCCGATCGACCAAGTTGACGATCCAGTACTCCGGCACTTCCGCGCGCGCGTAGATCTCCGCTTTGAGTCGGCGGTCCATGCGGAGCGACGAGTCCGCGACCTCGACGATGAGAAATGCGGCACTCGGATGGGCATCGTCGTAGCGCCCAGGCGCCACGAGCGCGAAGTCCGGCTCTGGCATGGACTCGTCCGAGGCGGCGAACGGCAGCTGTGGCCGAAGCTCGGCGCGCTCGCCGGCGATGCGCGTCAGGACGCGGTTCAGCCGCTGCACCGTCGAGGCGTGCGGCGGGTACTGGGGCGTCATCTCGACGAGGACCCCGCCGAGCAGCTCGATGCGGTCGTCCTCACCGAACACCCCGAGCTCGACGAGCCGTTCGTACTCGACCCGCTTGAGCGGCCTCACCCGTCCGGGCGCGAGATCCGCGAGATGATCGAGGCTGAGCACGACGGGAGAAGGGTAGCACGGGCGCCACACGTGCCCTCTTGTCGGCGCAACTTCGCCGCGGTTTCGTCGATCACCTGCGGACGAAATGAGTACACTCCCGCGCGCGTGTGATGGGTTTGGGCCGGCGTAAACATCGTTTGGGGAAGGCGTGGTCGTTGATCGTGGCGTTCGCGATCGTTGCCACGTCGAGCGCCGCCGTTGCCGCCGAGGATCCGGAGGCGCTGATCCGGCAGGGCATCGCGCTCCGCAAGGCGGGCGACGACGCGAAGGCGCAGGGCTATTTCCAGCGCGCGTACGAGCTGGCGAAGACGCCGCGCTCCGCCGCGCAGCTCGGCCTCGTCGACTTCGCGCTCGAGCTGTGGCCGGCGTCGGAGGAGCACCTCGCCGAGGCGCTGCGCGCGACCGACGACGTGTGGATCGCCACCAACCGAAAGACGCTGAGCGACTCACTCGACGAGGTCCGTGGCCACCTCGGACGCCTGACGATCACGGGATCGCCCGAGGGCGCGCGCGTGGTCGTCGCGGACGTCGACCGCGGCACGCTCCCGCTCTCGGGGCCCCTCTACGTCGCGCCCGGATCGGTCGTCGTCGCGGTGAGCGCCGATGCACGAAGGACCGTGCGGCGCATGGTCGAAGTGCGCGCAGGGGAGACCACCAAGGTCGACATTCAGGTGGCCGCGCCGGAGGCTTCGTCAGAGCCGAGGAGCGAGCCCGTCCCCGAACCCGCGAGCGAACCAGGAGGCTGGCGCCGACCGCTCGCCTGGGGCACCGCCGCCGGCGCCGTCGTGCTGCTTTCGGTCGGCACCGTGGCTCTCGTCGAATCGAACCACGACTACGCCGCGTTCAACGACCGGCTCGCCGCCGACAGCCCGACTCAGCACGAGTGCTCGAGGAGCCTCGCCAACAAGGGCAGCAAAGATTGTCAGCAACTCCTGTCCGCCGGCGACCGAGACAAGCTCGTGGCCATCATCGGTTTCGCAGCGGGCGCAGCCGCGGCCGTCGGTTCCGCGGTGCTCTTTCTGACGTCGGGAGATTCCAAGCCGTCGGCGACGGCGCTCTCTTGCGCGCCCGAGCTCTCTCACCCGGGCGCCGTGTGCGCCGTGAGGTTCTGATGAACGCTTCGCGATTTGGCTCCTTGGCCGCTTTGATCGTCGTCGCGTTCGCCGGCTGCGTGACCCCGCGAGACACGCCGCTCGACAGCGGAGCCGGCGGCACCGGCGGAACCGGTGGCTCGACCGCCGGCACCGCCGGGGGCGGTGGTTCGGGTGGCGCAGGCAGCGCAGGGACCGGCGGAATCCCGGTCGATGCTGGCGCTGCGGGCACCAGCGGCTCCACCGACGCCGCGGTCGACGTCCCCATCATCACCCCAGACGGCTCGCCCGATCGGGTAGAAGCCTCGCCCGACGCGAAACCGGCCGGCGCAACCTGCGCCGCCGACATCGACTGCCAAACCAACCACTGCGCCGAAGGCGTCTGCTGCGACACCGCATGCACCAGCAAATGCACCTCCTGCCTCACCGCCAACACCGGAAAACCCACCGGCCAATGCGCCCCCGTCAAACCCGGCCAGCCGCACGGCAACGACTGCCCGGCGGGTGGTGCCACGTCGTGCGGGTTCGATGGGAAATGCGACGGCGCGGGCGCGTGCCGATACTACGGCTCTACGTCGGTGTGCGCCGGCGAGACATGTCTCGCTGGCACGTCGACGTACAGTCCGTCGAGCACCTGCGACGGTGCGGGCTCGTGCGTCGCGAAGTCGCAATCGTGCGGCCGTTACAAATGCACCGCTGACGGAGTGAGGTGCCGGGCGGCGTGCGCCGTCGACACGGACTGCACGTCAGACTCGTTCTGCGATGGTGCGTTGTGCGTGGCAAAACTATCGCCAGGAGCTATCTGTAGCCGGGCGTCTCAATGCGCATCCAGCCTGTGCGGAGGCCGTTGTTGCAAGGACGGTGTTCCGTGCAAATGCACGCAGCCGAACCCGCAGAATCTGCTCATGAACGCAGGGTTCGACAAAGACCTGAGCAGTTGGGACACTGGAAGTTCCGACACGTGGACGTCCGCCGACGCCGAAGGATGCCCGTTCTCGGGATCGATGGCGTGCTCACTGAACGATGGGGAGCCTAACAAGATCGTTAGTGTTCGGCCCAACACCACATACAACTTCGGAGCCGTATTTAGTTCCGACACTGCTGGCACGAGCTACCTCTGTGAAGTCTATGGAACTTCAGCCAGCATCTCCGGAACGATTGCGGTTGCCGGTTCTTGGGTTTCGGACTCAGGCTCGTTTACCACGTCCGCGGACACAGTCACGGTGCAACTTGACTGCGAACTCATGGGGGCGAAGGTGGATCAGATTTACCTGACGCCGGCTCCGGGGAGATTTTAACGTCGGCGCCGACGTCGAGCCGAAAGGCCGAGCGCGCCGAGAATGATGAGGCCCACCTGGGGCGTCACGTCGGTAGTCGACGCGATAGAGCAGCCGCCGCTGCTCTTGCCACCGCCACTCGTCGAGCCCCCTGTGCCGGCCTGGCTTCCGCCGGCATTACCAGCGACACCGGTCGAGCCTCCCGTAGACCCACCCGAGGCGGATGCTCCGCCGCCGCCGGTCACACCGGCCGAGCCTGGATTGCCCCCTGAGCCGATCTCACCGGCAGCTCCGGTGGACCCGCCCGTCGCTGCAGATCCGTCGGACCCGGTCGTCCCGCCCGTCGACGTCGGCTTGTCCGTTGCAGCGTCGTCCCTACCGGCATCAGCCACGCCGCCGTCTGCTCCTGGAACGAACAGCGGCAAGGTGGGGTCGGCGGTGATTTTGAGCTCCGCGCAGTGGTGATAGAAGTAGCCGCCACCACCTTGGGGCCCGGATACGCCTGCCGGGGGATTGAATCCGTGCGGATGCATGAACTCGATGACCTGGAGAATGCAACGGTCGCAGTTCACGTTGGGCAACATGACCTCGTCTGGGTACATAGTGCTCGGAAACGTGATCGGCATAGGCCCCGCCTGCGGATGATCCCAAACATCGTCCGCGATGACCGGAAATACCGGGGGCTTTTGCGAATCCGCATGGTCCGACTGTCCGTCCGAGCCCTTGGGAACGGTGCCGTTGGGTGGAAGGATCCGATTGCCGGAGTCATAGACGACGTTGTCCGGCGGAAACTCAGATCGCGACTTGAAGGCCAAGGCGAACCGATAAAACCCGCCATGTCGGACCGTCTCTTTGATGTTCAGCTTGAGCGGATGTCCACCTTGCACAGCTGTCGGCATTGCGACATCGGCGACGTCTGGTCCGCACGGGGGCGATCCTTTCCCGTTCGGATCGCTCTCAACGACGGCCGGCGGCTCGATGAGCTGAAAGTGCGCATGTGCGGGGACTGAGTATCCCGCGGCAATGGCGGGAACGAGAAAAGCGAGTCTCCGTGCGTGCATAGGGAACCTCCGACGAGAGAGACGGCGGGGGAGCCGTCGATTGGGCGACTCTATCGAACTTCGACCGGATGCCAAGGCGAGGCGCGTCGGAGGGGCGCGCACCGGGGCGCTCGCGGATGCACCACCGATTCCTCGCCTGCGCGCTTCAGTGCCGCGCGCGGAGCTTCTTCAGCCTGACGGCGGCGGCATCCAGCGTCTCGTCGCGCTTGGCGAAGCAGAACCGCGCGAGCTTGGGGGCAGACGCGGGATCGAGGTGGAAGACGCTGGTGGGGATCGCGGCGACGCCGATCCCGGTGCACAGGTGCTTGCAGAACTCGACGTCGTCGGCGAAGCCGAAGGGGGCGGGGTCGGCCAACAAGAAATACGTCCCGCTCGCGGGCAGCGGGGGGAGGCCGGCTTCCTTCAACACGAGCGCGAGGCGGTCGCGGCGCTTCGTGTAGTCGGCGCGCAGCTCCTGGAAATACCCGTTCGACTCGGCCTCGGCCAGGCCGTCGGCGAGCGCCTCCTGGAACGGCACCGCGTTGGTGAAGGTCACGAACTGGTGCACGGCGCGCAGGGCCTGGGTCAGCGGCGGCGGCGCGATGGCCCAGCCGACCTTCCAGCCGGTCACGCTGAAGGTCTTGCCCATGCTGTCGATCGTGATCGTCCGCTCGCGCATGCCGGGCAAGGTCGCGATGGGCACGTGGGCGGCGCCGTCGAAGGTCAGCTCCGAATAGACCTCGTCGCTGATGACGACGGCGTCGTGGGCGCGCGCGAGGGCGGCAAGCTCTTCGAGCTCGGCGCGCGAGAACATCTTGCCGGTGGGATTGTGGGGCGTGTTGAGGATGACGGCGCGCGTCCGGGGACCGAAGGCGCGCGCGAGCTCGGCCGAATCCCACGTCCAGTGCGGGGGGCGCAAGGCAACCGGCCGCGCGACGCCGCCGGCCATGAGGACGTCGGGCACGTAGGCGTCGTAGGTCGGCTCGAAGACGACGACCTCGTCGCCGGGGTCGACGACGGCGAGGACGGCGTCGTGCAACAGCTCGGTCGCGCCGCTCGCCACCGTGACCTCGTCGGCGTCGGCCGGCGCGCCGTGCAGGCGCTCCCAGCGCGCCGCGAGGGCAGCACGCAGGCGCGGCAATCCCGCCGCCGGCGCGTACTGGTTGCGGTCGTCGGCGATCGCGCGGCGCGCGGCTTCCTTGATGAACGCCGGCGCGGGGAAGTCGGGGAAGCCCTGGCCCAGGTTGACGGCGCCGTGGGCGACGGCCAGCGCCGAGATCTCGGTGAAGATCGACGTGCCGATCCCGCTCGCGCGCCCGGCAGGCTTCACAGCAGCCGCCCGTGCAGGATCACGGCGGCGACGCTGAAGTAGATCACGAGGCCGCTCACGTCGACGAGGGTCGCGACGAGCGGCGCGCAGGCGCTCGCGGGATCGAAGCCCACGCGGCGCAGCCCGAAGGGCAACATCGAGCCGGCGAGGCTGCCCCACAGCACGACGCCGACCAGGCTCGCGGCCACCGTCGCCGCGACGGCGAAGGCGTGCTCGCCGTAGACGTGGAACACCGACGCCCACAGCATGATGCGCGCGAACCCGATCACGGCCAGCACGACGCCGAGGCCGACGCCGATGACGAGCTCGCGCCGCATGACGCGCCACCAGTCGCGGATGCGCACCTCGCCCAGCGACATCGCGCGGATGACGAGCGTGCTCGCCTGCGAGCCCGAGTTGCCGCCGCTCGAGATGATGAGCGGCACGAACAGCGCGAGCACGACGGCGCGCGCGATCTCCTTTTCGAAGAAGCCCATGGCCGTGGCCGTGAGCATCTCGCCGATGAACAGCGCCGCGAGCCAGCCCACGCGCTTCTTGAGCAGCATCGGCAGCGAGATGCGCAGGTACGGCTCGTCGAGCACCTCGACGCCGCCGATCTTCTGGATGTCCTCGGTGGCCGACTCGCGCACGACGGCGACGACGTCGTCGACGGTGATGACGCCCTTCATGTGGCCCTCGGCGTCGACGATCGGCAGCGCCTTCAAGTGGTGCTGGTCGAACACGCGCGCGACCTCTTCCTGCGGCAAATCCTCGGGGATCGAGATGACGTCGCTGCGCATGACGGAGCGGACGCTCGCGGAACCGCTCTCGACCAGCAGCTGCCAGAAGGGGACGACGCCCACGAGGCGCTGCTCGGCGTCGAGCACATAGGCATAGGGCAGGGAATGCCGCCGCTCGATGAGCTGCTGGCGCAGGTAGCGCACGGCCTCGTCGATCGTCATGTCGGCGCGCAGGCGCGAATAGCGCGGGTCCATGAGGCCGCCGGCGCGATCCTCGGCGTGCGCGAGCAGCGCGCTCACCTCTTTGCGGGTGGCGTCGTCGAGCAGCCCCAGCAGCGCCGCGCGATCGCCCTCGGGGGTTTCGCGCACGACGGCCGTGGCGTCGTCGGGAGGCAGCACGCGAATCCACGTGCGTCGTTCGGCGGGCGACATCGTCGCGAGGAGATCGGCCTGATCGGACGACCCGAGCGCGAGGAAGAAATCGCCCGCATGCTCGCGGGGCATCAGGTGGAACGCCAGGACCCGATCGGCCTGCGACAGGAGAGGCCAGGTGTCGCGCACTTCCTCGTCGGAGATGTTCTCGGGGGCGGGCGTCGGCTCGGTCTGGGGAGCGCCTTCGGTCATGGACCACCTCGTTCGACGAAAGCTATCGGGCGGCGAGACCCAGGACGACGGCGGACGCGGCGACGACGCCGATCGCCGTGAGCAGCGGCCAGCGGTCGCGCGCCCACGCCGCCGGGTCGTCGTGGAACGTCGCGCGCGGGCGCGGGGGCGCGAGCAGCGTCGGCGCCGTGGCGTCGGGCGCGCCCGTCGCGTCGACGGGCGCCGCGGGCGTGAGCGTGCCGGCGATCTCGAGCTGCTGAATCTGGCGCGCCTGCTCGTCGAGCCGCATGACGGCGGCGTCGACCGCGCCGTGCTCGTCCTCGGTCGCCGAGATGATGACGCCGTCGCGCCGCGTGCCCGACAGGTCGACGAGCCGCACCTCGAGCCGCGAGCCTGCGCCCGGCTTGCGCTCGCCCACGAGGGCGAAGCGCGCGCCCATGCGGCGCGCGTGCGCGGCGGCGACGGCGTCGGACAGGCCCACGGCGGCGCGGTCGGGGATCGTGAGCTCGTAGGTGCCGTTGGCGATCGTGAGCGTCGAGCCCCAGGGCGCGCGCCCGAGCTCGGTCACGGACACGAAGTGGTCGCCCTCGGGCAAGTCCTTGATCGTGAGGCCGCCGTTCACGGGCAGGGGCGGGGCCCCGTCGACGCTGATCATGGCGTCGGCGTCGCCGTGGATGACGAGCGTCACGCGCGGCAGCGCGCGCGCGACGTCGAGCCCGCGCGCGAAGTCGGCGACGACCTGCGGGGGAAACGTATGCGCGTCGAGCGTGCGATCCGGCGTGAGCATCGCCGCGCGCACGTAGTCGGGGAACGCCCTCGCGCGCGCTGGGTTGAAAGCCGCCATCTCGGGCGGCACGACGGCGTTCCAGTCGGCGCGCGCCGTCGCCATGGCGTGGAACAAGTAAACGTCGGAGAGCTCGGCGGTGGTGAGGCCGGCGCCGCCGAGGTCGCTGATCTCGGCGAGGTCGGTGTCGAGATCGCCGAGCGCCTCCGAGAACGAGAGCTTGAGCGCCTTGGCGATCGTCGCCTTGAGCGTCTTCGGCGCCGTGGGCGGTTTGGCGCCTTCGATGTCGATGACCTCGAGCGGCGCGATCTTGTAGCGCGTGGCCGCCGCCGCGAAGGCGCGCCGCGTGACCTCGTTCTCGGGCAGGTCGGGCAGCTGCGCGTAGATCGGGTGGACGAGCGACGGCGCGTCTTCGGCGCGCGCCCACGTCGACGTTGCGAGCGTCGCCGCCGAGATCGTGAGCGCGAGGAGCGTCGGCGCGAGCTTCATCCGCCTCAGACGGTCGTCTTGACCTTGAAGGAGCGCTTGATCATGCCGAACCAGAAGCCGATGCCGATGACGCACACGGCGAGCAGCGCGGGGAAGCTCATGGCCGAAAGATGCGTCGCGCCCACCATGCCGAAGAGCATCGGGCCCGAGGCGTAGGTGTTGAAGCGCGAGGCCTTGCCCGCCGTCGCCGCGAGCTTGGCGGCGTCGGGGTGCGGCGTGCCGGCCGCCATGCCGCCGAGGATCTTCTTCTGGCGCGGCCAGATCACGAACCAAACGTTGAACCACATGATCGCGCCCAGCAACATGCCGAACTGGATCCACATCGCGCGGCCGGTCATGCCGCCCTCGGGGTACGTCATGTTGTGCTCGGGCGAAACGTAGTGCCACACGAACAGCGCGAGCCCGAGGATGAACGTGTACATCGCCGACCAGCGGAACCAGTAGAACGCGCGCAGGAGCAGCGCCGGGTTCACCTTCGGCTTGAGCTCTTTGTCGAGCCCGCCCTGGAAGGGCACGTTCACGAGGTTGAAGAAGTACAGGTGGCCGAGCCACATGATGCCGAAGATGATGTGCGCCCACCGAAGCAGGAAGGGGATCATCGCGGCGCTCGCTAGGACGTCCATGGCACGCTCCTTTTCGCGCACCAATAACATCATCGCCGGCCAGGCGAAAGGGTAGAGCGTGTTATACGCTAGCCAGCGATGAGCTTTCGTCTGCGGCGCGCGACGTGGGTGATGGTCGTCGTCGGGACTTCGGGGTGCGCCGCCTCGCCGGGCGCGCCCGCGGGCAACGCGGCCGACGTCCGCTTCGAGGGCGCGCCGGCCCGGCCGCCGCTCGTCGTGCGCGTCGATCCGCTCTCGGGCGGCGGCGCGGCGCGGCCCGCGGGGCTCACGGCGCTCGAGGCCGAGCTGCG
Source organism: Polyangia bacterium (assembly GCA_035549075.1). Taxonomy (GTDB): domain Bacteria; phylum Myxococcota_A; class Polyangia; order Fen-1088; family Fen-1088; genus DASZFV01. The sequence continues at coordinate 54,849 of DASZRT010000113.1, forward strand.
GCGCGGGATGGGCGCGCTCGCCACCAAGGGCTCGCCGCCGCCGTACTTCATCGAGTACGAGGTCTACGACAAGACCGAGACCGTGATCTCGGCGAGCCACGGCTCGCTCGTGCAGTCGTCGTCGCGGCGCGCACGCATCCTCGACACCGACGTGCGCGTCGGCGACTACGCGCTCGACTCGACGCACACGATGCGCTCGAACGACTTCGACTTCTCTTCCATGTCGATGATGGGCGGGCACCCGGTCGCGCTGCCGCTCGAGGACGACGAGCCCACGCTGCGCACGATCGCTTGGGGCGAGACCGACCGCCGCTACAAAGACGCCGCAGAGCGCTTCGTGAAGATCGTCGCGCAGAAGTCGCTCAAGGTTGCCGAGGAAGATCCTTCGGACGACTTCTCGAAGGAGAAGCCCGCGACGTACGTCGGCGCGCGCGCCGAGATCGCCGTCGACGTCCCGACCTGGGAGAAGCGCATTCGCGACCTATCGGCGAGGTTCCGCGGGCGCGCCGAGATCCTCGACTCACAGGTGACGTTGCAGGTCGTGTCGTCGACGCGCTGGACGCTCGACAGCGCCGGCGGCGTCGTGCAGACGGGCCGCAACTACGTGCGCGTCTTCGTCGAGGCGGGCGCGCGCGCCGACGACGGCATGGAGCTGCAGCGCTTCGAGAGCTACGACGCGGCGTCGTTCGAGGGCTTGGCGAAGATGGCCGAGATGGAGCGCGGCACCGACGCCGTCATCGCCGACCTCGAGGCGCTGCGGCGCGCGCCGCTCGCCGATCCCTACATCGGCCCGGCGATCCTCGAGGGACGCGCCGCGGGCGTGTTCTTCCACGAGATCTTCGGCCACCGCGTCGAGGGCCACCGCCAGAAGAACGACGACGAGGGCCAGACCTTCGCCAAGAAGATCGGCGAGCCCATCATGCCGAGCTTCATCTCGGTCTACGACGACCCGACGATGGAGCGCATCGGCGACACCGACCTCAACGGCTTCTACCGCTTCGACGACGAGGGTGTCGTGGGCCAGCGCGCGACGCTCGTCGACGGGGGCGTCTTGAAGAACTTCCTGCTGTCGCGCTCGCCGACGCGCGGGTTCAACCACTCGAACGGCCACGGCCGGCGCCAAGAGGGTCGCACCGTCGTCGCGCGCCAGGGCAACCTCGTCGTCGAGCCCAAGGTCGCCGTGCCGTTCGAGGATCTGCGGCGCCGGCTGCGCGACGAGGCGAAGCGCCAGGGCAAGCCCTACGGACTTTTGTTCCGCGACATCTCGGGCGGCTTCACGAACACGACGCGCGGCGGGCCGCAGGCGTTCAAGGTGCTGCCGATTCTGGTTTATCGCGTGTGGGTCGACGGGCGCCCCGACGAGCTCGTGCGCGGCGTCGATCTCGTCGGCACGCCGCTCGCGGCGCTCACGCACATCATCGCGGCCTCGGACGACTATCAGACGTTCAACGGTTACTGCGGCGCCGAGTCGGGCTTCGTGCCCGTGTCGGCGACGAGCCCGAGCCTGCTCGTCGAGCAGATCGAGAGCGAGCGCCGCGACAAGGGCAGCGACAAGCCGCCCGTGCTGCCGCCGCCGCCCTCGACGCCCTCGGCGCCCGCGTCGGGCGCGAAGGGCGGTGCGAAGTGAAGCGCGTGGTCGTCGCGGCGCTCGTGCTGGCGTTCTCTTCGGGCGCGCGCGGGACCGTTCGCGTCGACGACGCGTCGGTGCGGCAGGCGCTGCAGGACGAGATCGCGCGCACGATGAGCGAGCTCCACCTGGGCGACGAGCCGCGGCCGTACTACCTCGCCTACACGATCACGGACGCCGAGCAGGCGACGGTGAGCGCGACGTTCGGCGCGCTCACGGCGGCGCACGGCTACGAGGGGCGGCTCTTGCGCACCGACTTGCGCGTCGGCAGCGCCGCCTTCGACAACACGAACTTCGAGCCGGGCGCCAAGGTCGACGCGCTGCCGATCGAGGACGACTACGCGACGCTGCGGCGCGAGCTGTGGCTGCGCACCGACGAGGCCTACAAGCAGGCGCTCGAGCTCTACGCGCGCAAGCGCGCCGCCGCCGCGGGCCAGGCCGGCGGCGACGACGCGTCCGACGTCGGCGACTTCTCGAAGGAGCCGCCCACGCGCGTCGAGACGCCGCCGCCCGCGATGCGCGCCGAGACCGACGCGCTGCAGGCGATCGCCGTGAAGCTGTCGGCGATCTTTCGCGAATTCCCCGACATCTCGAACGGGCGGGCGACGGGCGTCTACTCGATCGTGCGGCGTCGCATGGCGTCCAGCGAGACGACGTGGGTCGACGACTCGTCACGCGCGACGCGCATCGAGGTGAGCGCGGAGGCGCAGGCCGACGACGGCATGAAGCTGCGCCACTTCGCCTCGTTCAGCGCGCTCGAGCCCGCGGGCCTGCCGCCGCTCGCCGAGATGGAGAAGGGTGTGCGCGCGATGGCCGCCGAGCTGACGGCGCTGCGCAAGGCGCCCGTCGCCGAGTCGGGCACGGCCGCCGTGCTGTTCGAGGGTGCCGCGGGCGCGCAGCTCGTGAAGCTGCTCTTCGCCGAGCAGATCGCCGGCACGCCGCCGCCCAAGACCGCCGCCGCGGCCGCCGACGACGGCGGACAAGAGAGCGAGCTCGCGACCAAGCTGCAGCAGAAGGTCGCCGCGCCTCTGCTGTCGATCGTCGACGATCCGCTGCTGGCGACGGGGCCGGGCAAGACGCCGCTGCTGGGCGCCTACGCCGTCGACGACGAGGGCGTGCCCGCGCAGAAGGTGTCGCTCGTCGAGCACGGCGTCTTGCGATCGCTGTTGATGACGCGCACGCCGCGCAAGGAGATTGCACGCTCGAACGGCCACGCACGCGCGCCGCGCTTTGCGGGGCCGCACGCGCACATCGGCACGCTCGTCGTCACGAGCGCGGGCGCCGGCGCGGGGCTGCCGCGCAAGGCGCTGCTCGGCGAGCTCGCGCGCGCCGCGAAGGGCGGCGGCGTCACGATGTACGTCGTACGCCTTCTCGACGACGGCCTCGTCGGCGGCGGCGAGGACGATCTGTTTTCGTTCTCGTTCGGCGGCGGCCACGGCCCGCCTCCCGTGCGACCGCTCGTCGTCTACCGCGTCGACGGCGACAAAGAGACCCTCGTGCGCGGCCTCGCCCTCGAGAACCTGCAGCCGCGCTCGCTGAAGGACATCACGGCCGCGGGCCGCGAAGACTACGTCTACAACTTCATCGACCAAGGCGCCGGCTTCGCCGGCGTCCCGTCGACGATCATCTCGCCCTCGCTTTTGATCTCCGACGTCGACGTCCGCCGCATCACCGGCAAGAACCGCAAGCCGCCTCTGTACCCAGCTCCGGGCTTCCCGCCCGCGGGGGA
>DASZRT010000114.1:0-13508 GCA_035549075.1 Polyangia bacterium
CTCGTCGCGGCGCTCGCGGCCGGCGTCGCGCAGACGCGTGGTCTCGTGCTGACGCCGCCGCGCTTCGACCTCGCGCGCGTCGGCGGCGGGTGGCGGCGCGTGTTCGACGTGCGCGCCGCCGGTGCGGCCGGGCTCGGGCTCGTCAAAGTCGCCGTCGTCGGCTTGGTCGCGTGGTCCGTTTTACGGCCGGCCGGTTTGACGTTGGGCGCGCTCGTCGCGCTCACGGGCGCGGCGCCCCCGCGTATTCTCGGCGCGCTCGGCGACGTCGCGGGGCGATTGGCGCTGCGCCTGGCTGTCGCGGGGCTCGCGCTCGGCGCCGTCGACGCCTTGCTCGCGGCGCGCCGCCACCAGCGGTCGCTGCGCATGACCCGCGACGAGGTCAAACGCGAGCACCGCGAGGCCGAGGGCGACCCGGAGACGCGCGGCGAGCGCCGCCGCCTGCAACGTGAAATTTCCGAGCAACACATGATCGCCGAGGTCCGAAAAGCAGACTTCGTCGTGGTCAACCCCGAGCACATCGCCGTCGCCCTCCGCTACGACCCCGACGGCGACGCCGCGCCCGTCGTCGTCGCCAAGGGCGAGCGCCTCGTCGCCGAGCGCATCAAGCAGGTCGCGCGCGAGGCAGGCGTGCCGATCTTCCGCGACGTCCCGCTCGCGCGCGCCCTCGTCGAGCTGGCCGAGGGTGGCGAGATCCCCGCGGCGCTCTACGAGGCGGTCGCCGAAATCCTGCGCGTGGTCCAGGGCGACAACGAGCCGCCGCCGACGTCGCCGCTGCCCGCCGCCGAGGCGCCGCGCGCGCCCGCGGCCGGATGGAAGCGCGCGTGAGCGGCGTGATAAAAGGCGGCATGTCCGAGCCTAAGCGCGCCCCCGTCCGCAAGGCCGTTCTGCCCGTCGCGGGCCTCGGCACGCGGTTCCTGCCCGTCACGAAGGCCATCCCGAAAGAGATGCTGCCCATCGTCGACGTGCCGTCGATCCAGCTCATCGTCGAGGAGTGCGTCGCGAGCGGCATCGAGGAGGTCGTCCTCGTCACGGCGCGCGGCAAGTCGACGATGGAGGATCACTTCGATCGCGCGCCCGAGCTAGAGGCCGTGCTCGAGAAGCGCGGCAAGACCGCCGATCTCGCGCTCGCGCGCAAGCCGACGACGCTCGCGCGCGTCTCGTCGGTGCGCCAGGGCGAGGCGCGGGGCCTAGGCCACGCCGTGCTGTGCGCGCGCGACGTCGTCGGCAACGAGCCGTTCGCCGTCGTGCTAGGCGACGATCTGCTCGACGCGCGTGTGCCGGGCATCAAGCAGCTGCTCGACGTCTACGAGAAATGGGGCACGGGCGTCGTCGGCCTCAAAGAGGTGCCGCCGGGGCAGGAGCACATGTACGGCATCGTCGACGGGACGGCCGTCGCGCCGCGCGAGTGGAAGCTGTCGCGCCTCGTCGAGAAGCCCGCGCCCGGCACGGCGCCCACGCGGCTCGCGGCCATCGGGCGCTACGTGCTGCCGCCCGAGATCTTCGAGATCCTCGCGCAGACGCCGCCGGGACGCGGCGGCGAGATTCAGCTGACGGACGGGCTCGCGACGCTGTGCGAGCGGCGCGGCTTGCACGGCGTCGAGATGGAAGGGCAGCGCTTCGACGCGGGCGATCGCGCCGGCTACGTGCTCGCGCAGGTGCACTGGGCGCTCAAGCGCCCCGAGATCGCGGGCGACGTGCGCGCGGGGCTGCGGCGCTTGCTCGAGGAAACGCCGGAGTAGATGACCGACGGAGCCGCGTCGCCGTCGCTGTACGAGGTGGCGGTGACGCTGCCGGTGCGCGGGACGTACACGTACCGCGACCCGCGGCGCGGGGCGGGCCCGCTCGCGGCCGGCACGCAGGTCGTCGTGCCGTTCGGCAAGCGTACGGTCACGGGCTTCGTGCTCGGGCCGGCGCCGGCGGCTGAGTTGGCCACCGAACGGCGCGACCTCGAGGAGATCGTCGCGGGCGCGCCGGCTTTCGACGAGGCGATGATCGCGTTCTGCCGGTGGGCGGCCGACTATTACCAGGCGCCGCTCGGTGAGGTGCTGCGCGCGGCGCTGCCTCAAGGCGAGAAGGGCGCCGCCGTGCGCGCCGTACGCCTCACCGATCGCGGGCGCGCCGCGCTCGAGGCGGGGCAGCGCTCGTTGTTGGGCGAATCCGACGGCCATCCCGTGCTCGTCGCGCTCGCGAAGGCGGGCGGCGAGCTGGCCTTGCGATCGCTCGCGCGCCTCGTGCCGCGCGCGCCAGGCCAGCTGGCGCGGCTCACCGCCGACGGCCTCGTCGAAGTGGGCGACGAAGTTCGAACGCGGCGCGCGCCGCCGACAGAGGCGTTCGTCGTCGCGGCGGAGGGCGCGCGCGAGGGCGTGTTGCCGGCGCGTGCGGCGGCGCGGCGGGCGTTGCTGGCGCGCGTCGTGGCCGCGGGCGCCGAAGGCCTCGCGACGGCGACCCTCGAGCCGAAAGAGCGCGCGCACGTGAAGGCGCTCGCCGACGCCGGGCTCGCGCGCGTCGAGCGTCGCGCGCCCGCGCGCGGAGCGGCTCGCGGCGGCGCGGCGTCGGACTTCACGCTCACCGACGCGCAGGCGGCAGCGGTCGCGACGCTCACGGAGGCGATGCGCGGCGGCTTCGCGCCGTTCGTGCTCCACGGCGTCACGGGCTCGGGCAAGACCGAGGTCTACCTGCGCGTCATCGCCGAGGCCCGCGCGGCGGGCCGGGGCGCGCTCGTGCTCGTGCCCGAGATCGCCCTCACGCCGCAGCTCGCAAGCCGCTTTCGCGCGCGCTTCGGCGACGACGTCGCCGTGCTCCACAGCGCGCTGCCGCCGGGTGAGCGCCTCGCGGCGTGGCGCGCGCTGCGCGCGGGCGAGGTCGGCATCGCCGTGGGCGCGCGCTCGGCCGTGTTCGCGCCCGTGCGCGAGCTGGGCGTCGTCGTCGTCGACGAGGAGCACGACGGCTCGTTCAAGCAAGAAGAGGGCGTGCGCTACCACGGGCGCGACCTCGCCGTCGTGCGCGCGCAGCGCGCGGGCGCCGTCGTCATCCTCGGCTCGGCGACGCCGTCGCTCGAGACGGCGCACAACGTCGCGCGCGGCCGCTTCACGAAGATCTCGCTGCCCAGCCGCGCGACGAAGCGCGCGCTGCCCACCGTCGAGCTCGTCGACCTCAAGCGCCACCCGCCGGGCCCCGACGGCTTGCTCTCGGCGCCGCTCGCCGAGGCCATCGCCGCCGCGCTCGCCGCGCGCGAGCAGGTCATCCTGTTCCTGAACCGGCGCGGCTTCTCGACCGTCGTGTTGTGCCGCGCCTGCGGCCACGTCGTGCGCTGCGCGAACTGCTCGGTGTCGATGACCTACCACCGCGCGCGCGGCCGTCTGGTGTGCCACTACTGCGCGACGACCGCCGAGGTCCCCGTGCGCTGCCCGGCGTGCCGCTCGACGAAGCTCGAGCGCCTCGGCATGGGCACGGAGCGCGTCGAGTCCGTCGTGCGCGAGCGCTTCCCCGACGCGCGCGTCGCGCGCCTCGATCGCGACACGGCGGGTGCGCGCGCGGGCGACGGCGCCGACGGCGCGGGCCTGCACGGCGTCCTGCGCCGCATGCAGGCGGGCGAGATCGACGTCCTCGTCGGCACGCAGATGGTCACGAAGGGCCACGACTTCGCGGGCGTGACGCTCGTGGGCGTTCTGCAGCCCGACCAGGCCCTGAACCTGCCGGATTTTCGCGCCGCCGAGCGGACGTTCCAGCTGCTGGAACAGGTCGCCGGCCGCGCGGGCCGCGGCGAGCGTCCGGGCCGCGTGCTCATCCAGACCTACGACCCCGAGCACCCGGCGATCGCGTGCGTACAGACACATGACTACGACGGCTTCGTGCGCGGCGAGCTCGTCGCCCGCCGCGACGCCGACTACCCGCCGTTCTCACGCATGGTCGCGCTGCGCATCGACGCCGCGGACGAGCGCACGGCGCGCGCCGCCGCGACCGCGGCCGCCGAGGCCGCGCGCGCCGCCTCGACCGCCGACGTCGTCGTGCGCGGCCCCGCCGAGGCGCCCATCCCGCGCGTACGCGGCCGCGCCCGTTATCAGGTCTGGCTCGCCGGCCACGAGCGCGTCGCCCTCATCACGGCGGCGCGCGCGGGCGCGTCGGTCAAGCTGCCCGGCGACGCGCGGCTGGTGCTCGACGTCGACCCACAAAGCGTCCTGTGAGGGGCCGGCCGCGGTGATACTCTCGAATCTTCGATGAAGCTCCTCATCATCGCCGGACCCTACGAGGCGGATCGCGTCCGTCGGGCGGTGGTGCAGGCGGGCTTCGAGGCCGTGGCCGTCGAGCCGGGCGAGAGCCTCTCGGGGTGGATCACGGCGTCGCGGCCCGACCTCATCGTGCTGGCGCCGCAGGTCGTGAACGCCGACCCGGCGATCGCGCTCTCGAAGGTGCGCGCCGTGCCGCGCGGGCGCGTGCCGACGTTGCTCGTGGGCGATCCCGACGACGAGGCCAAGCTGCGCGATCTCGCCGACGGCTTCCTCGCGCGGCCGCTGTCGATGAGCGACCTCGTGGCCCGGGTGCGCGCGCGCCTCGGCTCGGGCGAGCGCCGCCTCGCGACGGGCGAGCTCGGCATCCCCGCCCCCATGACCGACGTCAGCTCGGGCGAGTTCGGGCGCCTCGGCACGCCGGGTGGTGGCGTGGCCGGCGCGTCGGGGCCGAAGGCGCCGGGCACGGGGCCGGGCTCGACGCCGTCGCAGATCTCGAGCGGCGGCGGCTCGGGCTCGCAGCGCCCGCTGCCGACGCTCAAGCCGCTCGTCGCCGCCGCGGCCTCGTCGCCGCCGCCCGTCGCGCGCGCGCGCTCGTCGGAGGCGGGCGCGCTCTTCAACAAGCTCGCCGAGAGCATCGACGCCGCGCTCGATGCCGAGATGCTCGACTTCGCGCGCGCCGTGGGCGCGCTGCGGCCGTCGCCGACGCCCGCGTCTACGCCGCCGCAGGCGCTCGCGCCGCCGCCGAAGGGCCTGCCGTCGCCGGCTCCGCCCGAGCCGCCGACGCGCCGTCCGCCGGAGGATCTCTTCGAGCGCACGCCCATGGCGCCCATGACGGCGCTCGCGGCCGCGGCCGCGCTTCCCTTGGCCGAGGACACGTCGATCACGCCGTCGATGCCGGCGTTGTTCGACGCGCCCGAGCCCGGAGAGGACCACCGCGACGAGACCCGCCAGAAGACCGTCGAGGTCCCGCGCGACGTGTTCGCGAAGATGATCGCCGACCGCATCGCCAGCGCGCGCGACGCGGGCGCGGCTGGCGACGGCGGCGTGCCCGCGCCCGTCGAGAGCGGCAAGATCGCCGACAGCGACGTCGCCGCGCAGTTCGGTCGCCTCTATTTGCAGCGTCTCACGGGCCGCCTCGTGCTCTCGCGCGGCCCGATCGAGAAGGTCATCTACTTCGATCGCGGCTCGCCCATCCTCGGCACGTCGAGCGATCCCGAGGACCGCATGGGTGAGATGCTCGTGCGCCAGGGCCGCCTCACGCCGCTGCAGCTCGTGCGCGCGTCGGAGGATCTCGCGCGCGCCGAGCGTCGCCTCGGCGTCGTGCTCGTCGAGCTCGGGTTCATCAAGCCGAGCGAGCTGCCGGTCGTCGTGCGCCGCCACTTCGAGGAGATCATCCATTCGGCGTTCTCGTGGGAGGACGGCGAGTGGTCGCTGTCGCCGGGCCAGCCGAACCAAGAGATCGTGCTGCTCGACGAGCACCCGGCGGCGATCATCCTCGCGGGCATCCGCCGCAAGTACAGCGCGGCCCGCCTCGCGCGCTGCCTGGGCGGCGGCAAGCAGGTGTTCCACATCGGCGAGGACGCGCTCGCGTCCGAGGTCGTGCAGCAGATGGGCATGACGCCCGAGGAGCGCGCGCTCGTGCCGCGCTTCGACGGCCTGCACACGCTCGACGAGGTGCGGGCCGAGGCGCGCACGCGCGACGAGATCGTGTTCGGCGTCGCCTGGGCGCTGTCGGTGTTGGGGCAGCTCGATCGGCTCGAGCCGCGCGCGGGCGAGCTCCCGAAGCCGGCCGCGCCCAGCAATGGTGCGGCGGCGACGCGCGAGGTGGCCGTTTCGCCCGGGCCGCTGCGCGCCGATCGCGCGCGCGTGCTCGCGCACCACGCGCTCGTCGAAGAGGGCGACTACTTCCAGGTGCTGGGGCTGCCGCGCGGGGCGAGCGACGCCGACGTGCGCGGCGCCCACGCGCGCCTGCAGCGCGAGCTGACGCCGACGTCGCTCGATCCGGGGCTCGTGGCCGAGCTGGGCGCCGAGCTGCGCGCGATCCGCGTCGTGCTCGACGAGGCGCTGCGCGTGCTGGGCACGCCGGGCCTGCGCGAGCGCTACGAGATGAATTTACCTTCGGCGCCGGAGTACGCGGCGGGGTGACGCTTCCGCGCGCGGTCTTCTTCGGCTCGCCCGCGTTCGCCGTGCCGTTCCTCGAGGCGACGGCGCGCGCGACGAACGTCGTCGCCGTCGTGAGCCAGCCCGATCGGCCCGCGGGCCGCGGGCAGAAGCTCGCCGAGCCCGCGGTCAAGACGGCGGCGCTCGCGCTCGGGCTGCCCGTGCTGCAGCCCGAGAAGGTGCGCCCGCCCGAGGTCGAGGCCCAGCTGCGCGCGCTCGACGCCGACGTGTTCGTCGTCGTCGCCTACGGCAAGATCCTGCCGCAGGCGCTGCTCGATCTCCCGCGGCGCGGCTGCTGGAACGTGCACGGCTCGTTGTTGCCGAAGCTGCGCGGCGCCGCGCCAATTCAATGGTCGATCATCCGCGGCGAGCGCACGACGGGCGTCGCCGTCATGCGCATGGAGGCCGGGCTCGACACGGGCCCGGTCGCCGCCGTGGCCGAGGTGCCCATCGGCGACGACGACACGACGGCGACGCTGTACGACAAGCTCGCGGCCGCGGGCGCGCCGCTGCTCGCCGTGACGTTGCCGGCGATCCTCGATGGGTCCGTGCGCACGACGCCGCAGGACGACGCGCGCGCGACGCTGGCGCCGCCGCTCGTGAAGGAAGACGGGCGGCTGCGCTTCGACGTGCCGGCGCGCGCGGTCTCGGCGCGCGCGCGCGGCTGCGACCCGTGGCCGGGGGCGACGGTGCTGCTCGACGGCGAAATCGTGCGCGTGTTCGGGCCGCGCGTCGTCATGGGAGCGGGGGGCAACACGCCGGGCACCGTCATGGGGTTACGTCCCAACGGCCTCGCGGTCGCGTGCGCCGAGAACACGGCGATCGTCTTCGCCGAGCTGCAGTTTCCGAATCGCAAGCGCCTGCCGGCCGCAGCTGTGCTCGCGGGCCGACCCATCCCCGCCGGCACGTCCGTTCACGATCCGTCGACGCCCGCGCGGCCGTGAGCCAGAAGTCGAAAAACGCGTCGAGGAGCGCGCCGCCCAAGACGGGGCGTGAGCTCGCGCGCGCCGTGCTCGCGCGCGTCGAGGAAGAGGGCGCGTTCGCGAACCGCGCGCTGTCGGCGGCGCTCGATCGCGCGCCCGCGCTGCCAGGCTCGGAGCGCGGCCTCGCGACGGAGCTGGTGTACGGCGTGCTGCGCCGGCGCGCGCGCCTCGATCGCGCGCTCGCGGCGTTCGCCACCAAGGGCCTCGATGGTCTCGACCCACCCGTGCGCACGGCGCTGCGCGTGGGCGCGTATCAGCTCTTGTTTCTCGATCGCGTGCCGGCGTATGCCGCCGTCCACGAGGCCGTCGACGCGTGCAAGCGCGCGGGCGGGGAGGGCGCGGGCCGCCTCGCGAACGCGCTGCTTCGCCGCGTGTCGGAGAAGGGCGAGCCGCCGTTGCCCGATCCGGCGGGCGAGCCGCGTGCGTACCTCATCGAGGCCGCGGGCCTTCCGGCGTGGCTCGTGCGCTTGTTGATCGTCGAGCGCGGTGAAGCGGAGGCGCTCGCCTTTGCCGACGCGCTCGCGACCCCCGCGCCGCTCGTCGTTCGCGCAAACACGTTGCGCGGGACGCGCGAGGCGCTCGCGGCGCGCCTCGCCGCCGAGCGGCCCGAAGCCTCGATCTCGCCGTCAGACGTCGCGCTCGACGCGCTCCTCGCGCGCGATCTCGATGCGCCCGGCGCGACCGCGGCGTTCCGCGAAGGCCTGTTCGCGATCGAGGACGTCGGTGCGCAAATCGTCGCCGAGCTGTGCGGCGCGCGCGCGGGTGAGCGCGTGCTCGACGCGTGCGCGGGCCTCGGCGGCAAGAGCGCGCACCTCGCGGCGCTCGCGGGCGGCGCCGCGCGCGTGCTGGCCGTCGACCTCGCGGCCGCGAAGCTCGACGAGGCGCGCGCGTCGTTCACGCGGCTCGGCGTCACGGGCGTCGAGACGGCGACGGCGGATCTCACGCGCGCCTGGGCCGACCCGGCGGCGCGCTTCGACCGCGTGCTGCTCGACGCGCCCTGCAGCGGTCTCGGCGTGCTGCGCCGCCACCCCGAAACCCTGCTTCGCCGCGGGCCCGACGACCTGCCGCGCCTCGCGGCGCAACAGCGCCGCATGCTCGACGTCGTCGCGCCGCTCGTCGCGCCCGGCGGCACGCTCACGTATTCGGTCTGCACGTTCGAGCGCACCGAGGGAGAAGACGTCGTCGCGACCTTCCTCGCGGCGCACCCCGAGTTCCGCGTCGCGCCGCCCGAGCCCGGGCGCGTCCCGTGGGCGCGCCTCGTCGACCGGGCCGGCTTCGTGCGCACCTGGCCTCACCGCGACGACGCCGACGCCTTTTTCGCCGCTCGGCTCGCGCGGAGCCGCTGATATATGATGCCTTCGACATGAGTGTGCGCATCGCCCCGTCGATCCTCTCGGCCGACTTCGGCCGGCTGGCCGAGGAGGTGCGCGCCGTCGAAGCCGCGGGCGCCGACGTCATCCACGTCGACGTCATGGACGGCCGCTTCGTCCCCAATTTGACGATAGGTCCGCTCGTCGTGCGGGCCGTGCGCGCCGCCACCAAGCTGCCGCTCGACGTGCACCTCATGATCGTCGAGCCCGAGCGCTACGTCGACGAGTTCGCGCGCGCGGGCGCCGATTCGATCAGCGTCCACCTCGAGGCGTCGCCGCACCTGCACCGTACGATCCAGCACATCAAGGGCCTGGGCAAGCGCGCGTGCGTCGCGCTCAACCCGCACACGCCCATCGACGGCCTCGACATCGTGCTGCCCGACCTCGACATGGTGCTCGTCATGAGCGTCAACCCCGGCTTCGGCGGCCAGCGCTTCATCGACGCCGTGGTCCCCAAGATCTCGGCCCTGCGCGCCGAGATCACGCGCCGCGGGCTCGCGACCGACGTCGAGGTCGACGGCGGCGTCGCGCCCGACACGGTGGCCACCGTCACGCGCGCGGGCGCGAACGTGCTCGTCGCCGGCTCGGCGATCTTCGGCGCGCCCGGCCACGACTACCGCGGCGCGATCGCGGCGCTGCGCGCGGGCGCCGTGCCCGCCGCCACCGGATGAAGGTCGGCCCTCCGCCCGAACGCCCGTGGTGGGCCCGTGGCGCGCACGCGCAGACGACGTGGGGCCGCCTCGGCCCGTCGCGCGCGACGACCCCGTTCGAGCGCGAGGTGCTCGAGACGCCCGACGGCGACGACCTGATCGTCGATCACCTGGCCAACGCCGCCGACGGCCCGCGCGTCATCATCTTGCATGGCCTCGAGGGCAGCTCGCGCGCGGGTTACGTGCAGGGCCTCGCGACGGGCGCGGCGCGCGCCGGCATGCGCGTCACCGCCGTGAACTTCCGGTCGTGCGCGCGCGACCTCGGCAACGCCAAGCTCGTGCCCAACCGACGGCCGCGGCTCTACCACGCGGGCGACACGCGCGACCTCGATCTCGTCGTCGACACGCTCGCGAAGCGCGAGCCCAAGACGCCGCTGCTCGCCGTCGGCGTCTCGCTGGGCGGCAACGTGCTGCTCAAGTGGCTGGGCGAGAAAGGGGCGCGCAGCCGCGTCGAGGCCGCCGTCGCGATCTCGCCGCCTTACGATCTCGCGGCGACCGCGAAGCACCTCGAGCAGGGCTGGGCGCGCGCCTACTCGCGCCACTTCCTGAGGTCGCTGCGGCCCAAGGCGCTCGAGCTCATGAAGCGCTTCCCGCGCGAGACCGAGCACATGGACCCGGGGCGCATCCGCATCGCCTCGACGCTGTTCGCGTTCGACGAGTACGTCACGGCGCCGCTGCACGGCTTCCGCGGCGCGCGCGACTATTACAGCCGGTCCAGCTGCGTGCGCTTCCTGGGCGACATCGAGGTGCCCACGTTGTGCATCAACAGCGAGGACGATCCGTTCATGCCGCCAGGCGCGATCGGCGTCGGGCGGCAGGCGGCCTCCGAGGACGTGCACGTCGTCGCGACCCCGTGGGGCGGGCACGCGGCGTTCGTGTACGGCTCGTGGCCGTGGCGCGCGCGTTATTGGGCCGAAGAGACCGCGATCAGCTGGCTGGCGTCGCGCCCCGCCTGAGCTTGTCGAGCGGGGCGCGGGGGTGCGATTCTCTCCGCATGGTCCGTCGTTTCGCGCTGGCGCTCGCGCTCGCGCTGGGTTTCGCTTCGCGCGCGTCCGCGGCGCCGTCCGAGGTCGTCGTGTTCGAGGCCGCGTCGCTCAAAGAGGCGTTCGCGAAGCTCGCGGCGACCTTCACGAAGGAGAGCGGCGCGCAGGTCGTCGCCAACGCGGCCGGCAGCCAGGAGCTGCGCGCGCAGATCGAGCACGGCGCGGCCGCCGACGTCTTCGCCTCGGCCGATCGCAAGCACATGGACGCGCTCGTCGCCGCCAAGCTCGTCGACGCGCCCGTCGTGTTCACATGCAACGAGCCGGTCATCGTCGTGCGGCCAGCGCTCGCGAAGACGATCGTGTCGCTCGCCGATCTGCCCAAGGCGGAGCGCATCGTCGTCGGCGCGCCCGAGGTGCCGATCGGCGTCTACACGAAGCAGATCCTCGACAAGGCCACGAGGAAGCTCGGCGCGGCGTTCGGGGCCGGTGTCGAGGCGAAGGTCGCGTCGCGCGAGCTCAACGTCAAACAGGTGCTCGCGAAGGTCGTGCTCGGCGAGGCCGACGCCGCGGTCGTCTACCGCAGCGACGCCGTCGCGGCGGGCGCCAAGGTCGCCGTCGTGGCCATCCCCCCGGAGATGAACGTCACGGCCGAGTACCCGATCGCGGCGCTCGAGGCGGCGCCGCACGCCGACCTCGCGAAAAAGTGGATCGCGCTCGTGCGCTCGCCCGCGGGCGCGGCGGCGCTGCGCGAGGCGGGGTTCGCCGCTTGCCCGAGCCGCTGACCGCGGCGCGCGGCCGCTTCGCGCGCGCGGCCTGGCCCGTCACGCTCGGCGCGCTCGCGGGCGTGATGCTGTTGCTCGCGCTCCTTCCCCTCGCGGGGCTTCTCTTCACGGCGACGCCGGCCGAGCTCGCCGCGGGGCTCGGCGATCCCCTCGTCGGCCCGGCCGTGCGCCTCACGCTCGCGACGACGACGGTCAGCCTCGCGCTCGTCGTCGCGTGCGGCACGCCGCTCGCCTGGTTGCTCGCGCGCCGTCGCGGCCGCCTCGCGCGCGTCGTCGAGACGCTCGTCGAATTGCCCGTCGTGCTCCCGCCGGCCGTCGCGGGCGTCGCGCTGCTGCTCGCGTTCGGGCGTCGCGGGCTCCTCGGCGGGCCGCTCGCGGCGCTCGGGATCGGCCTTCCGTTCTCGCGCGCGGCCGTCGTGCTCGCGCAGTCGTTCGTCGCGGCGCCGTTCTACGTGCAGGCGGCGCTCGTCGCGTTTCGTCGCCTCGACCCCGAGGTGGTCGTCGTGGCGCGCTCGCTGGGCGCGTCGCCAGCGCGGGTGTTCTTCACGATCGCCGCGCCGCTGGCGGCGCCCGCCCTCGGCGGCGGCGCCGCGCTGTGCTGGGCGCGCGCGCTCGGCGAGTTCGGCGCGACGCTCATGTTCGCGGGCAACCTCGTGGGACGCACGCAGACGCTGCCGCTCGCGATCTACGCGGCCCTCGAGACCGACGTGCGTACGGCGCAGAGCTTGTCGCTCGTGCTCGTCGCCGTCGCGGGCGCGTTGCTCGTCGCCGTGCGCGCGGGGAGAGCGCGGTGACGGCGCTCGAGGTCGCCGTGCGCGGCCACGTCGGCGCGTTCGCGCTCGACGTCGCGCTCACGGCCGGAGAGGCCCCGCTCGCGCTCGTGGGCCCGAACGGCGCCGGCAAGACGAGTACGCTGCTCATGATCCTCGGCGCGCTGCCGCCGGATGGCGGGCACGTCGCGCTCGGCGGCGCCGCGCTCTACGACCGCGCGCGCGGCGTCGACGTCGCCGTCGAGGATCGGCGCCTCGGCTTCGTGCCGCAACGGTACGGGCTGTTCCCGCACATGGACGCGCGCGACAACGTCGCCTACGGCGTGCGGGCCCGTTCTCGCACCGCGCGCCGCGAGCGCGCGCTCGCCGTGCTCGCCGAGCTCGACGCCGCGGCGCTCGCGACGCGACGACCGCCCGAGCTATCGGGCGGCGAGCTCCAGCGCGTCGCGCTCGCGCGCGCGCTCGCGTGCGAGCCACGCGCGCTCCTGCTCGACGAGCCGCTCGCGGCGCTCGACGTCTCGGTGCGCGCCGACGTGCGTCGCTTCCTGGCCCAACGCCTGCGCGCGTGGCGCATTCCCACCGTCGTCGTCACCCACGATCCCGACGACGTCGCGGCGCTCGCGAACGACGTCGTCGTGCTCGAGGCCGGCGCCGTCGTGCAGACGGGCACGCTCGCGGCGCTCGCGGCGCGGCCCGCGACGGACTTCGTGCGGCGCTTCACGAGCGGGTCGTCGTGAAGCGCCTGATCGAAATCAAGACGGCGCTGTCGATGCGGCTCGACGTGCGCGCCGTCGCCGCCGCGCCGCCAGGCTTCGAGGTGCGCGAGGTGCCGCGCGCCGAGCTCGAAGCCACGCTCGGCGGCACCGTGCTCGCGCGCGCGCCGGCCGAGCTCGACGTCACGGCGCCGCACGGCTGGCGCGCCTTCGTCGCCTTCGCCGACGGCGCGCCCGTGCACGTGACGTTCGTCGAGCGTCGCCCGGGCCGCCCGCTGACCTTCGGCGGCCTCACGGATCCCCAGGCGCGTGGCCGTGGTGCGAAGCGCGCGACCGTCGCCTTCGTGGCGGCGCGCCTGCGCGAAGAGGGCGAGAGCCGCTTGTTCTCGTCGGTCGACGCCGCGAACCTGCCGTCGATCCGCGCGCAGACGGCAGCCGGCTTCGTCGTCGAGCGTCGCACCGTCGACGTCCGCGTGCTCGGCGTGAGCTTGCGCGGCCTGGCGCGCCGGCTGCTCGGCCATCGCTGACCGACGTCCACTTGCCCCTCCGCTGGTCCCTCGGCCAACATGGGCTCATGAGCCCGGCCGGCCCCGCGCGACGCGGCACGATCCTCGCGGGGCTCGCGGCGCTGCTGTTCGGCGTGACGGCGCCGCTGCTCAAGCGCGCGAGCTCCGACGCAACCGTCGGTCCGCTCGCGGCGGGCGCGCTTTTGTACCTGGGCGCGGCGGCGGGCGCGGCGCCGTGGGCGCTCGCGGGCCGCGAAGGCCGCGCCGCCCGCGCGTTGCTTTCGGGGCGCTTGCTCGCGTCG
>DASZRT010000115.1:0-24393 GCA_035549075.1 Polyangia bacterium
GTCGAAGCTGGCTCCTCGGACGAGCGACGACATCGCGGTCGACCAAGGTGGATGGACGACAGGTCTGGCCTTCGAAGGTGAGACGTAGAAAGCGAGGGCGGAGGGGTTTGGCGATGCGGTTGGGCGGAGCTTCCAGGGCCCCTTCGACCTCACACCCGCTGGCGACATACCGGGCCCGCCCGAGCCGCGGAGCGCGGACGAGTCCCCGAACCCCTCCAGCCCAACGACCGGAGTGATGCCGCGACGCTTGCGCAGCAAGCGAGCCCGTTACGCCCCACATCGCGATGCGAGCGGCAGCGAGCGAGCCCGATCGACGTCAGTAAGCCGGCTGGAACGTGTACGTGTACTGCATCGTGCCGTCGTGGGGGACGGCGGGGTACTCGAAGCCGACGAGCTTCTCGACGAGGCATGAGCTCACCTCGTCGTTGTTGAGCGTGCCGCCGATGACCTTCGCGCTCGCCTTCGAGCTGTCGCCCGAGGGACGCAGCGAGATCAGGACGATCACCGTGCCCTTGAACGCGCGGTCGTGCTTGTCGTTCAGCACGTCCTCATAGCACTTGAGCGTCGACGGATCGCGCTGCTGCAGCATGAGCTGGATGTCGGCCTGCTTGTCGGGCGGGATGCCGCCGACCTCGGGCGCGACGTCGGCGTTCTTCACGACGCGCACGCGCGGCTCACCCGTCGCGGTCTCGTCGGCACAGCCGGCGCCGAGCGTCGTCGCGGCGAGCAGCGCCGCGGACAGGAACGTCGTTCGGAACGTCGCGCGCGTCATGGGCAGCCTCCTGGTCGGGGGGAGAAGCCCGGCGAAAATAGCCTCCGCCTCAGTCCTTGAGCAAGCTCGAAGCGATGACGAGCCGCTGAATCTCGCTCGTGCCCTCGTAGATCTCGGTGATCTTCGCGTCGCGGTAGTGCCGCTCGGCGGGGAAGTCCGCGAGGTAGCCGTAGCCGCCGAAGATCTGCAGGCCTTCCTTCGCGGCGCGGTTGGCGACCTCCGACGCGAACAGCTTCGCCATCGCCGCCTCCGACGTGAACTTCGCGCCCGCGTCCTTCTTGACGGCCGCGCGCCACACGAGCAGCCGCGCCGCTTCGATCTCCGTGCACATGTCGGCGAGCTTGAACTGGATCGCCTGGTGATCGGCGATGGGTTGTCCGAAGGTCTTGCGCTCGAGCGCGTAGCGCGTGGCGTCTTCGAACGCCGCGCGCGCGATGCCCACGGCCTGCGCGGCGATGCCGATGCGCCCGCCGTCGAGCGCGCGCATCGCGATCTTGAAGCCGTCGCCCTCGGCGCCGAGGAGCGCGTCGTCGCCCACGACGGCGTCGGCGAAGAACACCTGCGCCGATTCGGCGCCGCGGATGCCGAGCTTGTCGTCGGACTTGCCGATCTTCACGCCGGGCGCGTCGGTCGGCACCATGAACACCGAGATGCCGCGCGCGCCCTTCGACGGATCGGTCGCAGCCGCGACGAGCAGCACCTGCGCCGCGGGCGCGTTGGTGATGAAGTTCTTCGTACCGTTGAGCACCCAGCCGCCGCCCGCCTTGCGGCGCACGGCCGTCGTGCGCTGCGCGGCCGCGTCGGAGCCGGCCTCGGGCTCGGACAGCGCGAAGCCGCCGATGGCTTGCCCGGACGCGAGCAAGGGCAGCCAGCGCGCGCGCTGCGCGTCGGTGCCCGAGTACGCGAGCGGGCCGCACACGAGCGAGTTCTGCACCGACATGATGACGCCGCACGAGGCGCACGCGCGCGAGATCTCCTCGAGCGCGAGGGCGTAGCTCACGGTGTCCATGCCGGCGCCGCCCCAGGCCTCGGGCACGGCGACGCCCAGCAGGCCGAGCTCGCCGAGCCGCGAGACGAGCTCGCGCGGGAACTTGTGGTTGCGATCGATCTCGGCGGCGCGCGGGAGAATCTCTTTGGTCGCGACGTCGCGCGCGGTGTCGCGCAGGAGCTTCTGCTCGGGGGTCAGCTCGAGGTCCATGGAGGTCTAGTTTATCGCCCCGTCCACTTCGCCGCGCGCTTCTCGATGAAGGCGCGCATGCCTTCCTTCTGGTCGTCGGTCGCGAATAGGCCCGAGAACAGCTCGCGCTCGAGGGCGAGGCCCGCCTCGAGCGGCACGTCGGCGCCCACGCGCGTCGCGCGCTTGGCGGCGGCGACGGCCAGCGGCGCGCGCGCCGCGATGGCGTCGGCCACGGCGCGGACGCGCGGCATGAGCTCGGTCGGCTCGAGCACGGCGTTGACGAGGCCGATGCGCAGCGCCTCGGCGGCGTCGATGACGGCGCCCGTGTAGAGCAGCTCCCTCGCGCGCGCGACGCCCACGCGCCGCGGGAGCCGCTGCGTGCCGCCGAGGCCGGGCACGACGCCGAGCCCGACCTCGGGCTGCCCGAGCTTGGCCGTCTTCGCGGCGTAGATGAAGTCGCACAGCAGCGCGAGCTCGAGCCCGCCGCCGAGCGCGAAGCCGTTGACGGCGGCGATGACGGGCGCGGCCATCGCGTCGAGGATCGCGCCCAGCCGGTGCGCGAGGCCCGCGAACGCGCCCGCCTCGGCCGGCGTCATCGCCGCCATGGCCTTGATGTCGGCGCCCGCGACGAACGCCTTCTCGCCCGCGCCCGTGAGGATCACGCAATGCACCTCCGACGCGGCGAGCGCCTCGAACGCGGCGACGAGCGCCGCGAGCGTGGGCGCGTCGAGCGCGTTGAGCGCCTGCGGTCGGTTGACGGCGACGGTCGCGACGGGCCCGGTCGCGCCCTCCACCAGAACGAGGTCGCTGCCCGTGCTCAACGTGGCGCCTCGACGGCGCCCGACGCCGCGCTGGGGATCGGGTTCGGCGTCGCGCTCTCGCGCGTGTACTGGTGAAAGCCGCGCCCCGTCTTGCGCCCGAGCCATCCCGCCGCGACGTACTGGCGCAGCAGCGGACACGGCCGGTACTTCGGATCGCCGAGCTCGCGGTGCAGCACCTCGAGGATCGCGAGCGCCGTGTCGAGCCCGATGAGGTCGAGCAGCGTGAACGGCCCCATCGGGTGGTTGAGCCCGAGGTGGACGGCCTTGTCGATGTCCTCGACCGACGCGATGCCCTCGAACAGCGCGAAGCACGCCTCGTTGAGCATCGGCATGAGGACGCGGTTCACGATGAAGCCGGAGATGTCGCGCGACGTGACCGTCTCTTTGCCGAACCGCTCGGCCAGGGCGCGCGTCGTCTGGTACGTCGCGTCCGACGTCGGCAAGCCGCGGATGATCTCGACGAGCTTCATGAGCGGCGGCGGGTTCATGAAGTGCATGCCGATGACGCGGTCGGGGCGCTTGACGACGGCGCTGATGGCCGTGATGGAGATCGACGATGTGTTGGTGGCGAGGATGACGCCGCCGCGACAGTGCTGGTCGAGCGCGTGGAAGATCTCGCGCTTGGTCTCGAAGCTCTCGGTGGCCGCCTCGACGACGAAGTCGACCGCCTCGAGATCGCCCGCGTAGAGATCGGCGCAGCGAATGCGGCCCAGCGTCGCGTCGCGCTCGCCCGCCGTGATCTTCTGCTTGTCGACGAGGCGCGCGAGCTGCTGAGACACGGCCGTGCGCCCGCGCTCGGCGAGCTCGCGGCCCGCGTCGACGAGCGTGACCTGCAGGCCACGCGACGCCGCGAGCTGGGCGATGCCGCGCCCCATTTGCCCGGCGCCGACGACGCCGATGTGTTCGATGGACATGTCTATCGGACTCATAACATTCTATCGGGGGGACCGCCCGGCGCCTCGATCGACCGAATTCTCGACGGACCCCCGCCGGCGCCTCTGCGTCCCCCCGCGCCCCCGCTGGTCACCGCGGCAAAGCCGCGTCGCCCAGCCATCAGGAAACTTCCACCGCGAGGGCGATGCCCTCGCCGCCGCCGATGCAGAGCGACGCGACACCGCGCTTCTTGCCCGCGTCGCGCAGTGCGGACAAGAGCGTCACGAGCACGCGCGCGCCCGACGCGCCGATGGGGTGACCGAGCGCGACGGCGCCGCCCCACACGTTCACCTTCGCGGGATCGAGCCCCAACATGCGGTTGTTGGCGATCGACACGACGGCGAACGCCTCGTTGATCTCCCACAAGTCGACCTCGTCCTTCTTCCACCCGACGCGCGCGAGCAGCTTCTCGATCGCGCCGGCCGGCGCCGTCGTGAACCACTCGGGCGCCTGCGCGTGCACCGACGCACCCACGATGCGCGCGAGCGGCTTCCACCCGCGCGCCTTCGCGGCGTCGCCACCCGCGAGCACGAGCGCCGCCGCGCCGTCGTTGATCGACGACGCGTTCCCCGCCGTGATCGTGCCGTCCTTCTGAAACGCCGGCCGCAACGACGCGAGCTTCTCGACGTCGCCGCGCCCCGGCTCTTCGTCGGTGTCGACGAGCGTCGGCGGCCCTTTGCGCTGCGCGATCTCGACGGGGACGATCTCGCCTTTGAACTTGCCGCCCGCGATCGCCGCGAGCGCGCGCTTGTACGACTCGGCCGCGAACGCGTCCTGATCGGCGCGCGAGATGTTCTTCTCCTTCGCGCACAGCTCGCCGCAGTCACCCATGTGGACGTTCTTGTACGCGTCCCACAAGCCGTCCTGGATCATTGAATCGATCACCTGCGCGTGGCCGAGGCGCATGCCCTCGCGCGCCTTCGGCAACAAGTAAGGCGCGTTGGTCATCGACTCCATGCCGCCCGCGACGACGACGTCGTGCTCGCCCGACGAGATCGCGTTCGCGCCGAAGACGACGGCCTTGAGCCCCGAGCCACACACCTTGTTGATGGTCACCGCGCCGACCGAC
Organism: Polyangia bacterium; assembly: GCA_035549075.1. Taxonomy (GTDB): domain Bacteria; phylum Myxococcota_A; class Polyangia; order Fen-1088; family Fen-1088; genus DASZFV01. The sequence continues at coordinate 4,773 of DASZRT010000115.1, forward strand.
GGCGGCACGCCCGCGCCGATCGACGCCTGCCGCGCCGGCGCCTGGCCTTGACCTGCCGGCAACACGCAACCCATGTACACCTCACCGACCGCATCGCCCGGCGCGCCCGCGCGCTCGAGCGCCGCCTTGATGGCGACGGCCCCGAGCTTGGGGGCCGCGAGGCTGGCGAGGCTGCCCTGGAACGACCCGATCGGCGTGCGCGCGCCGCTGACGATGACGACGTCTCTCATGGCGTCAATCATAACGGCTGGATTCGACACCGCATTGAGGCCCAAATGTGGACACGTATCCTACATGTACTACCATTGCCTTCATGGCCCTCCCTCTTCCCGGCGAACGCCGGCTCCCCATCGGCGAAGCGGTGCTCGCCGCGCTCGTGGTCCTCGGCCTCTGCGCGCTCGGCTGCGCGTCACCGTCGTCGCACATGCGCCGCGTGCCTTCGTCGATCTTCCAGGCCTCGCGCGTCGAGGTCGGCGGCGCGCACACCAAGCACCACGGCGACGAGAGCGCGCTGCTCGTCGAGCGCCACCTCCACGCCGCCGGCCTGCGCTTCGGCACCGACGGCACCGCCCGCGCGCTCTGGGGCTACATGCGCACGTCCCACCGGGTCGTCGACGCCGCCGACGCGAGGCCCGGCGACGTCGTGTTCTTCGACACGCGCGGCACGAGCGAGGAGCTCGCGTGCGCCGACCACGCGGGCGTCGTCGAGAGCGTCGACCGCGACGGCCGCATCGGCTTCGTCGAGGCGCGCGGCGGCGAGGTCCGCCATAGCTTCGTCGATCCCGGCCGGCCCACCCTCCGCCGCGGCGAGAGCGGGCAGGTGCTCAACACGTTCCTGCGCCCCAAGCTGGTCGGCGATCCCGACGGCGCGCGCTACTTCGCGGGCGAGATGCTCTGTGGCGTCGCGCGCGCCGAAGGTCCTTGAGCTGCCAACACCTTTGGCCAGGAGCGCCAACCGAGTTGACGCTCCTGGCACGAGTCGCTAACGATTCTCGGCTCTTGAAACCTTCGCGGCTTGGCCCTAGCCTTGCCTCTCCCGACTCCCTATAATCGCCCGGTTTTTCGCCCTCCCCCCGAACGGCGAACCCCACCGCACTCCCGCAGGAGGATTCCGATGAAGGGTCTCTCGATTTGGCGCGCCACCCGTTGGGTCGCGCTCGCCGCCACGATTCCGGCGCTCTGGGCCTGCACGGCGCGGAAGCTCGCGGAGCCCTCGCCGGAGCCCAACAAGTCGTTCGTCGGTACGTTTCAGCAGACGCTGAACCGCGACATCGACATCCTCTTCATGGTCGACAACTCGTCGTCGATGCTTCCGCTGCAAGCGAAGCTCAAGAAGAACTTCCCGGCGTTCATGGACGTGCTCAAGTCGCTGCCGCTCCCGAACGTGCACATCGCCGTCGTCTCGTCCGACCTCGGCGCCGGCAAGTCGACGGACGCGCCCGGCTGCAACAACACGGGCGGTGACCAGGGCAAGTTCCAGTTCGCGCCGAAGGACCCGGCGATTTGCGCCAACGCGCAGCTCAACGCCGGCCAGCACTTCATCTCGAACATCAACGGCATGGCCAACTACTCGGGCGACATCTCGGACGCCTTCAGCTGCATCGCCGGCCTCGGCGACAGCGGGTGCGGCCTCGAGCACCAGTTCGGCTCGGTGCTGCGCGCGCTCGGCGCCGACGGCAACGGCGGCGCGCCCGTCGAGAACGCGAACTTCCTGCGCTCGGGCGCCTACCTCGCCGTCATCCTCATCACCAACGAGGACGACTGCTCGGCGCCCATCAACTCGGACGTCTTCAACGGCCAGACGAGCCAGTACGTGTCGGATCCGCTCGGCCCGCTCGTCTCGTACCGCTGCAACTTCGTCGGCCACATCTGTGACGGCGCGCCGCCGCCCAAGTCGTCGGCGGGCGGCCCGTACAAGATGTGCGTCTCGAACGAGACGGGCCCGCTGTTGCACGTCGCCGACGTCGTCGCCGGCCTCAAGGGCCTCAAGACCGACCCGTCGAAGATCCTCGTCGCCGCCATCACGGGCCCGCCTCTCCCCTACGAGGTCACGGACGACTACACGCCGACGAACAACGACCCGGCGGGCAACTGGCCGCAGGTCAAGCACTCGTGCACGCAGGCCGACGGCACGTACGCCGATCCGAGCGTCCGCATCTGGCAGTGGCTGCAGGCGTTCCAGACCAGCGGCGTCTTCGAGTCGATCTGCAGCGACTCGTTCACGCCGGCGCTCCAGGGCATCGCCGACGCCATCGGCAAGAAGCTCGGCTCCCAGTGCGTCGAGGGCACGATCCTCGACACGACCGACGACGCGCTCTGGGCCGAGGGCAACGCGAACTCGCACCCGGACTGCACGGTCACGGACCACAACTACAACAGCGCCGGCACGCGCATCGACTCGACGGTGCCGCCCTGCTACACGCTGCCCGCGAACACGACGACGCTCTGCTGGGAGCTCGCGGCGGGCACGGCGGCGGCCTGCAACGGTCAGCACACGATGACGTTCAAGAACCGCGACCCGAACGCGGCGACGAGCCACATCGACAGCTCGGTCGCGTGCTCGGTCAAGGTCTGCCCGCCCGCCGGCACGGCGAACGCGCCGGCCTATTGCCCGTAGCGACGATCTGACTCAGTTCGACAAGTCGCCGGTATCGATCGCCGGCGACGGACGCGGCGTCCTCTGCCTTCATGGGTTCACGGGGACGCCGTTCGAAGTCAGGCCGTTGGCGGAGGCGTTCGGGCGTGAGGGACGTAGCGTGCTCGCGCCGACGCTCGCGGGGCACGGCGACACGGTCGCGGCGCTCGCGGCGACGACGTGGAACGACTGGCTCGCGTCGGCCGAGCGCGGGCTCGACACGCTCCGCGCGCGCACGGGTGGGCCGGTTGCGATCGCGGCGTTCTCGATGGGCAGCTTGCTCGCGCTCCACCTCGCGCGGCTGCGGCCCGACGACGTCGCGGCGCTCGTGCTGATCTGCCCGGCGCTGCGCCTCGCGGGCTGGAAGGTCGCGGGCGTGCGCGCGCTGCGCGCGTTGCGCTTCGTCGCCAACGCGAGCGTTCGAAAACCGAACGGCTCCGACATCTCGATCCCCGAGATGCGCCACGGCAACCCGGCGCTGCCCGCGTTCCCGCTCGCGGCGCTCGCGCAGCTGCTCGCGCTCATGGACGTCGCGCGCGCCGACTTGCCGCTCGTGCGCGCGCCCGCGCTCGTCGTCGACGCGCGCCACGATCACGTCGTGCACACGGCCGCCGCGCGCGAGGTCGCGGCGTCGCTCGGCTCGTCCGTCGTCGAGCGCCTCACGCTCGCGCGCTCGTTCCACGTCGCGCTGCTCGACGTCGACGCGCCCGAGCTCGTCGACGCCGCGACGCGCTTCGTGGCGCGGTTCCTGCCCCCGGCGCCGCGCTGACGGTGCTACGCTGCCCGCGCCGTGAAAGACCTCGCCGGCAAAGACCTCATCCTCGCCATCGATCAGGGAACGACGGGAACGACCGTGCTCGTCGTCGACCAGAAGATGACCGTGCGCGCGCGCGGCTACCGCGAGTTCGCGCAGATCTACCCGCGCCCCGGCGAGGTCGAGCACGATCCCGAGGCGATCTGGGCGTCGCTCACGGGCGCGCTCGGCGAGGCGCTCACGCCCGCCGACGCCGAGCGCATCGCCGCCGTCGGCATCACGAACCAGCGCGAGACGACGCTGCTGTGGGAGCGCGCGAGCGGCCGCCCCGTCGCCAACGCCATCGTGTGGCAGGACCGCCGCACGGCGCCCCAGTGCGCCGAGCTCAGGGCCGCGGGCCAAGAGGCCTTCGTGCGCGCGCGGACCGGACTCGTGCTCGATCCGTACTTCTCGGCGACGAAGATCAAGTGGCTGCTCGAGGAGATCACGGGCCTGCGCACGCGCGCCGAGGCCGGCGAGATCGCCTTCGGCACGATCGACTCGTTCCTCGTGTGGCGCCTGTCGGGCGGCCAGGTGCACGCCACTGACGTGACCAACGCTTCGCGCACGCTGCTTTTTGATCTGGAGACGCTGAAGTTCTCAGACGATCTGTGTGAGATCTTCGACGTGCCGCCGCAGATTTTGCCCGAGGTGCGCGCCTCGGCCGGCCGCTTCGCCGAGACGCGCGGGGTGCCCGGCTTGCCCGACGGCATCCCCATCACGGGCATCGCCGGGGATCAGCAGGCGGCGCTCTTCGGCCAAGACTGCACCGACACGGGCGACGCGAAGTGCACCTTTGGCACGGGCGCGTTCCTGCTCATGAACGTCGGCCCGCGCGCGACGCCTTCGCAGCGCGGGCTCCTGACGACGGTCGCGTGGACGCTGGCCGAGGACGCGGCCGCCGGCAACGCCTTCGGCCCGAACGCGCGCACGACCTACGCGCTCGAAGGCAGCGCCTTCATCGCGGGCGCGCTCGTGCAGTGGCTGCGCGACGGCCTCGGCATCATCGGCAAGGCGTCGGAGATCGAGGCGCTCGCGCGCTCGGTGCCCGACAGCGGCGGCGTCACGATCGTGCCCGCGCTCGCGGGCCTGGGCGCGCCGCACTGGCGGCCCGAGGCGCGCGGCCTCATCACGGGCCTCACGCGCGGCACGACGAAGGCGCACCTCGCGCGCGCCGCGCTCGAGGCCATCGCGCTCCAGAACGTCGACCTCTTGCGCGCGATGCAGGCCGACGCGGGCCGCGCGATCACCAACCTGCGCGTCGACGGCGGCGCCGCCGCCAACGATCTCCTCATGCAGATCCAGGCCGATTTGCTGGGCGTGCAGATCTTCCGGCCCGACATGGTCGAGCTCACGGCGCTGGGCGCGGCCAAGCTCGCGGCGCGCGGCGCGGGGTTGCCGCGCTCGGATCGCACGGGCGAGACGGCGCGCGTGCGCATCTTCAATCCCAACCTGACGGCGGCGGCGCGCGAGGAGATGCTCGCGAAGTGGCACGTCGCCGTCGGAAAAGCCTGAGCGTGCGCGTCTCGAGAGTGAGCGTCGCGGCGCTGGCCGCGGCGGTGGCGCTCGCGCCGCGCGCGGCGTCGGCCCTCGACAAGCAGGGCAGCGCGCACGGCGGCGCGACCGACGTCGATCCCGACGGCTTCGACATGTCGGGCGCGTTCTCGCTGGGCCTCTCGCTCTACAACCCCTCGTACGCGGCGCGCCCCGATAACACGGGTCACACGCTCATGCGCTACGCGGGCCACGCCGACATCGACGTCATCGGCCAGCACCTGTCGATCCCCCTCGACGTCAACATGTTCAGCGACCGCGATCGCGGCGGCGCGGCCAAGCTGGCGCCGTCGGAGTTCGACGTCATCGGCGGCGTCACGACGACGTGGGCCGCGGGCGCGGGCGCGCTCGAGGCCGGCCTGCGCTTCGAGAGCGACAGCCCCGTCGATCGCCCCGGCGCGAGCCAGCACTACGTCGACGCGCGCGCGCGCTACCTCTACTCGTTCGCGAAGGTCTTCCCCGACCTCGGACCCGCGCTGCGCGACGGCGACGTGCTCGGATGGCTCACGCTCGGCTGGTTCGCCTACAACCCGTCGTACTTCGCGCGCCCCAACAACACGGGCAGGGCGCTCTTCCGCTACGGCATCCATACCGAGCTGTCGACCTTCGCCGACGTGTTGTCGTTCTGCCTCGACGCGACGATGTTCACCGATCGTCAGGCCTCGAACCCCATCGGCCCCTCGGAGCTCGACCTCACGCCCGAGCTCGTCTACCACCGCGCGCCCGTCGAGGTGCACCTCGCGCTCGAGATGGACAACCCCGTCGATCGCGACGGCCTGAGCCAGAAGTTCCTGTACGCGCTGTTCGTGTGGGCCTTCGATCTCGTGACCGACGAGCCCAGCGCGCTCGAGCACCGCAGCGGCATCCCGTCGCCTTGACCTTGATGATGATGAGACGAAAAGGCTTGCCGGAAGGTCCGCCCTTTTGCGACCGTTGAGGGTCTGATGCCCGTGTCGTCTGCGCCCGGCCCCGGCAACACCCTCCCGCTCGCGGCGTGTGGGTTCTCGCACCCCGGCCGCCAGCGCGAAGAGAACGAGGACGCCTTCGGAAGCTTCCTCGACGAGCGGCTCTTCATCGTCGCCGACGGCATGGGCGGCCACAACGCGGGCGAGGTCGCGAGCGTCATGGCCGTCGACGGCCTCGAGACCTTCTTCCGCAGCTACCACGCCGACCCGCGCCAGCCGTGGCCGCACAAGGTGGAAGAGAACCTGTCGCTGGGCGCGAACTTGCTGCGCGTGGGCGCCAAGGTCGCCAACGACAAGATCCGCGCCGCCGGCAAGCAGGACCGCGCCAAGAACCGCATGGGAACGACGCTCGTCGCCCTCGCCGTGGGCGACGCGCAGATCACCGTCGTCCACGCGGGCGACAGCCGCTGCTACCGCGTGCGCGGCAACGAGATCAAGCGGCTCACGCGCGACCACTCGATCGTCGAGGAGATGATCGCAGCCCGGCCGCAGATGACGGCCGAGGAGATCGCCGTGTTCTCGCACCGCAACGTCGTGACGCGCAGCCTCGGCAGCAAGGACGAGGTCGAGCCCGAGCTGCTCGTCGACGCGCTCGCGCCCGGCGACGTCTATCTCTTGTGCAGCGACGGCCTGTGGGGCAGCGTGCCCGACGAGAAGATCAAGAGCATCGTGCGCTCGACGCCCGACATCGAAGCGGCTTGCCAGCTGCTCATCGACGCCGCCAACGAGGCCGGCGGGCCCGACAACATCACGTCGGTCATCGTTCGCGTCGGATGACGATGGCATGAGCGAGCACGCCCGCGTCGCCGATCTCGCGCGCGACAAGAAGGTCCTCGTCTGCGTCGGCCCGGGCGGCGTCGGCAAGACGACGACGGCGGCCGCCGTGGGCGCCGTCGCCGCGCGGCTCGGGCGCCGCACGCTCGTGTGCACGATCGATCCGGCGCCGCGGCTCGCCGACGCGCTGGGGTTGGGCGCGCTCGGGCCCGACCCGCGCGCCGTGCCGCCCGAGGCCTGCCGCACGCTGGGCATCGAGGACGGGCGCTACTTCGCCGTGCGGCTCGACACGGCGCGCGCCTTCGCGACGCTCGTCAACGAGCAGGTCTCCGACGCCGCCGTGCGCGCGCGCATCTTCGCGAACCCGATCTACCGGCAGATCACGACGTCGCTCACAGGCTCGCAGGAGTACGCGGCGACGCTCGCGCTCAACGACTTCGCGACGCGCGGGGACTACGACCTCGTCGTGCTCGACACGCCGCCGACGGCCAACGCGCTCGACTTCCTCGACGCGCCCAAGCGCATCGAGGCCGCCGTGTCGAGCCCGGCGATCCGGTGGCTCGTGGCGCCCGCGCAGACGCCGGGCCGCTTTTCGTTCTCGCGGTTGGCGTCGGGCGGCGCGCTCGCGATCCGGCGGCTCGGCAAGTTCGTCGGCAGCCAGGTGCTCGACGACGTGGGCGCGTTCCTCGCCGACTTCCAGATCGTGCTCGCGGGCTTCGTCAAGCGCGCCGCCGAGATCGATCGGCTGCTGCGCGGGCCCGACGTCGCGTTCTTGCTCGTGCTCGCGCCCGAGGTCGCCGCCGTCGACGAGGCGATGTACTTCCACGGGCGGCTGCGCGAGGCGCGCATTCCGCTGGGCGGCTTCGTCGCGAACCGTGTGCACGCCGCGCCGGGAATGGTCGACGCGCACGAGATCGAGTCGGCGCTGCGCGTGCAACCGGACGCGGGCGCCGTCGGGGCCGACGCGCTCGCCGACGTCGCGCGCCGGCTGGCCGACGTCGCGGGCGACGCGGCCGCGCTGCACGCGTCGGAGCGACGCGAGCTCGCGCGCCTCGCGACGAGCGCGCCCGGCGTGCCGCTCACCGAGGTGCCGCTGCTCGACGAAGAGGTCGACAACTTGGCCGCGCTGCGCGCCGTGGGTCGCTACTTGGGCGCGGCCTGACGTACGCGCGCCGCGCGCGACGACGCGGCCTTTCGCGGCAGCAACTCGTCGAGCGCGGGCAGCGCGCTCTCGGGCGCGCCGAGGAGCAGAGAGACGGCGGCGTCGCGCCAGGCGAGCGCCCACACGGCGCCTGCGCCGCGCGCGACGACGCGGTGAGGATCGTCGAGCGACGCAGCTGGATCGTTCGCGAGGCGCGCGAGCACGGGCGCGGCGGCGCGCGCGAAGTCTTCGGCTTCGGCGGCGTCGTCCCACAGCGTTCGCCACGCGACGAAGGACGTCGGCGCCGGCGCGCCCGCGTCGGACGCGCCGGCGTCCGGTGACGGCGTTTCCTGGGCGACGAAGAGCGCGGCGCGATCGCCGCCCCAGCCGGCGGCGGCGCGTTCGGCGCGCGGGGGCTCGACGGCGCGCGCGAGCCACGCGCGCACGCCCAGCTCGCCGAGCACGTCGGCGCTGACCTCGCGCCAGGCCGCGAGCGCGGGCGGCGCGGTCGCATCGACGGTCATCGGCGCCTCGCGCGCGTCGTACTTCTCGGGGTGCAACACCTGCTCCGACGAGCGCGGCGGCGCGGCCCACAGCGCGTCGACGGCGCTCCACGGCGCGCGCGTCCGCACGCGCGCGACGAACGCGAGCCCGTCGCCGTGCGCGAACGCCGCTTCGGCACGAGCCCACGAGATCGAAAACGGCACGCCGTCACCGGTGGCGCGCAGCCGCTCGGCGAGGCCGCGCAGGGCGAACACGCCCGTGAGCGCGCCGCGCGGATCGAAGGCCTCGACGGCGGCGAGCGTCGCGTCGCCCTCGACGACGGCGAGGCGCGCGCGCGTGGCGTCGCCATCGAGCCCGCGCCGGCCCTCGTCGTCGATGCGCAGAAACTGCCGCTCGCCGAAGCGCGCGTCGGTGACCGCGTGGCCCAACGCGTGAGCGAGCGCCTCGCGCTGATCGGCGAGGGGAATCCAGTCGGGCACCGACAAGCGACGCGTCACGGGATCGTAGGTCGCGACCGCGCCCTCGCCGGAAGCGGCCGCCGGGTCGTCGGGCACCAACCCGAGCCGCACATAGAGCTGCGCCGCGCCTCCGGGATTGAGCGCCGCCTCGTCCATCGCGCGCAGGTCGGCGCGCGAGACCAGCCTCGGCGCGACGGCGGCGGGCACGGGCAGGTGCCGCGCCGACGCGACCGCGACCGCCATCTTGCCGACGGCGACGCGCAGGTCCCCGTCGGCCAGGGGCGCGACGGCGGCGACGGCGAGCGCCAGCACGGCGGTCGCGGGGGCGGCGGCCATGCGCGGCAGTTTGGGGTAAATAGGCGCGGGGTTCAATTAGGTGGCCGCCTCCTCATCCAAGCTTGCCGACGACCGGCGCGGCGCCGCCCGCGCGCTGCGCGAGCTCGAAGCGCACCTCGCGCGCGCGCGCGTCGTCGAGCTCTACGGCGCCGCCGGCTCTCTGCCGACGGCGATCGCCGCGCGCCTCGCCGAAAAGGCGACCGCGCCGCTCGTGTACCTGGTCGCCGACGAGGACACGGCGGAGTCGCGCGTCCACGACCTGACGTTCTTTCTGCCGCACGCCGAGGCGAGCGACGACCCGCTCGCGCCGCCGCCCGCGCTGCAGCTGGCCGCGCCCGAGTCGTCGCCGTACGCCGAGATGCAGCCCGACCGGCGGGCCGCGTTGCGCCGCATGGCCGCGCTCTTTCGCCTCTCGCGCGGATTCGCGCCCCGCGTCCTCGTGACGAGCGCCGCGGCGCTGTTCCGTCGCGTCGTGCCGCGCGCGCCGTTCGACGCGCTCTGCGAGACGATCCGCGCGGGCGCGACGATCGATCGTGAGGCGACGATCGCGGCGCTCGCGCGCGCCGGGTTCACGCGCGCCGCCGTCGTCGAGGACCCGGGCACGTTCGCGGTGCGCGGCGCCGTGCTCGACGTGTTCCCGCCCGTGTACCGCCACCCCGTCCGCGTCGAGACCTTCGGCGACGAGGTCGAGTCTATCCGCCTCTACGACGCGGCGACGCAACGGACGTTGCGCCCGCTGCGCGAGCTGCACCTGCACCCCGTGCGCGACACGATCCGCACCCAGGGCGCCGATCCGCGCGCCAAGATCCTCGCCGCCGCCGACGCCGCGACGTACCCGTCGTCGAAGACGCGCCACCTCCTCGAACAAATCGACGAGGGCGAATCGTTCTTCGGCATGGAGGCGCTCGCGCCGGCGTTTCACGCGCGCCTCGACACGGTGTTCGACTACCTGCCCGAAGACGCGCTGTTCGTCGTCGAGGATCCCGAGGCCGTCGTCGACGAGGCGCGGCGGCACGCGACGAAGCTGCGCGGGACGGCCGTCTCGCGGCGCGCCGAGCATCGCCTCGCGCTCGACGCCGAAGAGTTCACGCTGCTGGAAGACGAGGCGCGCGCGGCCCTCGAGGCGCGCCGCCGCGTCGAGGTGCGCGCGGTCGAAATCGCGGCTTTCGGCGGCGCCGAAAGTGCGGCGCCGCGGGTTCGCTTGGACGCCGAGCCCAACACGACCTTGCGCGCCGAGCTGCAGCGCGCGCGCGCGGAGCAGAGCGGCGAGCGCCTCGTCGCCGCGAGCCCCGAAGCCGCCGGGGTCGATCTCGGCAAGCCGCTGCGCGATCGCCTGCGCGCGTGGCTCGCCGACGGCCAGCGCGTGCGCCTCGTCGCGCCCAACCGCGCGCACGCCGATCGCCTCGCGGGTTTGCTCGCGGCGTGGGGGCTCGAAACGCGAGCCACGACGCCGGCCGACCTCGTCTTCGGCGCGCACGACGAAGGCCCTTCGCTCGGCGTGCTCGCTGGACCGCTCGTGCGTGGCTTCCGGTTGCCCGCCGACGGGCTCGTGCTCGTCGCCGAAGAGGAGATCTTCGGCGCGCGCGCCCACCGCGCCCCGCCGCCGCCCAAGTCGATCGCCGGCGAGCGCTTCGGCGATCCGTCGACGCTGGGCGAGCTGGCCGAGGGCGACGCCGTCGTGCACGACGAGCACGGCATCGGCCGCTACCGCGGGCTGAAGCAGCTCACCGTGCGCGGCGTGCCGCAGGACTTCCTGCACCTCGAGTACGACGGCGGCACCGTCTACGTCCCCGTCTACCGCATCGGCATCTGTCACCGCTACACGGGCGGCGAGTCGGCGAACGTCCGGCTCGACAAGCTCGGCGGCAAGACGTGGCTCGAGAAGCGCCGCCGCGTCTCGGCCGAGGCGCGCAAGATCGCCGAGGAGCTGCTGCAGCTCTACGCGCAGCGCGCCGCCCTGGAGGGCCACGCCTTCCCCGCGCCCGACGCGACCTTCCACGAGTTCGAGGAGACGTTCCCGTTCGAGGAGACCCCCGACCAAGCGCGCGCCATCGAGACCGTGCTCGCCGACATGCAGAACGGCGTGCCCATGGATCGCCTCGTGTGCGGCGACGTCGGCTACGGCAAGACCGAGGTCGCGCTGCGCGCCGCGCTCTTGGCTGTGCTCGGCGGCAAGCAGGTCGCCGTGCTCGCGCCGACGACGGTGCTCGCCGAGCAGCACGTCGTGACGTTCTCCGAGCGCTTCGCCGACTTCCCCGTGCGCGTCGCCGGCCTCTCGCGCTTTCGGGGCAAAGGCGAGCAGACGAAGACCGTGGCCGCGATCGCCGCCGGGAACGTCGACATCGTCATCGGCACGCACCGCCTGCTGTCGCGCGACGTGCGCTTCAAAGACCTCGGCCTCCTGGTCGTCGACGAGGAGCAGCGCTTCGGCGTCACGCACAAGGAGCGCCTCAAAGAGCTGCGCACGCAGGTCGACGTCCTCACGCTCACGGCGACGCCCATCCCACGCACGCTGCAGATGGCGATGGGCGGCCTGCGCGAGATCTCCGTCATCGCGACGCCGCCCGCCGACCGCCTCGCGATCCGCACCTTCGTGTGCCGCCCCGATCCCGCGCTGCTCGGCGACGCCATCGCGAAAGAGCTCGCGCGCGGCGGCCAGGTCTTCTACGTCCACAACCGCGTCGAGGACATCGCCAAAGAGGCGCAAAAGGTGCGCGAGCTCGCGCCCGCGGCGCGCGTCGCGATCGGCCACGGCCAGATGGCCGAGGGCGAGCTCGAGAAGGTCATGGTCGACTTCGTCGACGGCAAGTTCGACGTGCTCGTGTGCACGACGATCATCGAGTCGGGCCTCGACATCCCGCGCGCCAACACGATGATCGTCAACCGCGCCGATCGCTTCGGCCTCGCGCAGCTGTACCAGATGCGCGGCCGCGTCGGCCGCTCGCGCGAGCGCGCGTTCTGCTACCTGGTCGTGCCCGACGAGGGGCGAATCACGCCCGAGGCCAAGGCGCGCCTCGCCGTGCTCCAGCGCTTCACCGAGCTGGGCGCCGGCTTTCAAGTCGCGACGCACGATCTCGAGATCCGCGGCGCGGGCGAGCTGCTGGGCGATCGCCAGCACGGCGTCGTCGCGACCGTGGGCTTCGAGACCTACGCCAAGATCCTCGAGGACGCCGTCGCCGAATTGAAGGGCGAGCCCATCAAGCACGAGCTCGATCCCGAGATCACCGTCGACGTGCCCGCGTTCCTGCCCGACGACTACCTGCCCGACACGGGCCAGCGCCTCGACTTCTACCGGCGCCTCGCGCAGGCGCGCGACGAGGACGACGTGCGCGCCGTGCTCGACGAGCTGCTCGATCGCTACGGCCCACTGCCCGCCGAGGCGCAGCTCCTCGGCGAGGTCATGGTCGACAAGACGCTCGTGCGCGGGCTGGGCGCGCGCGGCTACGAGCTGTCGGCGGCGCGCCTCGTGATCGTCGTCGGCGACGACGCGGGCGACGGCGCGCGCCTCGATCCAGCGAAGGTCCTCAAGCTCGTGCAGAGCAAGGGCAGCCGCTGGAAGCTCACCCCCGACATGCGCCTCGCCTACACCTTCACCGACGCCGAGAAGCACGATCGCCTCCCCGCCGCGCGCGCGCGCCTCATCGAGCTGCGCAGCTGCCTCGCCTGAGCGCACCCTGGTCAACGCTCCAGGGCGGCGTTACGTTTCGGCACGCATGAAGTGGGAAGACGAGCGGCGCAGCGACAACGTCGAAGATCGGCGCGGTTTTTCGGTTGGACGCGGCGGCGCGATCGGCGGCGGCGCGGTCATCATCGCGCTCGTGGCGGCGCTGCTCGGCGCGCCGCCCGACGTCGTGCGCTCGCTGCTGGGACAAGGCTCGGGCGGCCCCGCGCAGACGCAGCCCGGGCCGCCTGGCTATCCACACTCTGACGATCCCGAGACCGCCAAGCGCGTCGAGTTCGTGAAGGTCGTCCTCGCGAGCACCGAGGACGTGTGGGGCGCCGTGCTGCCCGACAGCGGCCGCTCGTACCAGCGCCCCAAGCTCGTGCTGTTCTCGGACGAGGTCGACTCGGCGTGCGGGCTCGCCGACGCCGCCGTGGGCCCGTTCTATTGCCCGAACGATCGCCACGTCTACCTCGACCTGTCGTTCTTCGACGAGCTGTCGCGGCGCTTCGGCGCGCCCGGCCTCTTCGCCGAGGCGTACGTCGTGGGCCACGAGGTCGGCCACCACGTGCAGAACCTGCTCGGCATCGAAGGCAAGATTCAGCGGCTCCGCGCGCGCGCCTCCGACGCCGAGAGCAACCGCCTCTCGGTCGCGCTCGAGCTGCAGGCCGACTGCTTCGCCGGCGTGTGGGCCTTCCACGCCAACCAGACGCGCCACCTGCTCGAGTCGGGCGACGTCGAGGACGCCGTGCGCGCCGCGACGGCCATCGGCGACGACACGCTCCAGCGCCGCGCCCGCGGCCGCGTCATGCCCGAGACCTTCACGCACGGCACGTCCGCCCAGCGCGTGCAGTGGCTCCGGCGCGGCCTCGCCAACGGCCGCGTCGCCGACTGTGACACTTTGTCCGCCGGCCTCTGACGCTGGATTCGGGAACGCGCCCGTGTAATCTCTGCGCCATGCGAACGCCCGCCCCGCGCCTGACCTCGACCTTGATGCTCGCCGCCGCCTCGATGGTGGCGGCCGCCGCCTGCCACAAGGGCGGCCAAACCGCCTCGACTCAGGCCAAGGGCGACCTCTCGCAGGTGGTGGTCGAGGTCGGGGACAACCCGATCACCGTGGGCGACGTCCAAGAGCGCATCAACAAGCAGTCGCCCTTCGTGCGCGCCCGCTACACGACCGTGGACAAGAAGAAAGAGTTCATCGAGAACCTCGTTCGCTTCGAGGTCATGGCGGCCGAGGCGCAGAAGCGCGGCTACGACAAGGACCCGGAGGTCGTGCGCGTCATGAAGCAGCAGATGATCTCGAAGTTCCTGCAGAAGGACTTCGAGTCGAAGCTCAAGGTCGAGGACGTGCCCGACGCCGACGTCGAGAAGTACTACAAAGACCACCCCGAAGAGTTCAACAAGAAGGACGAGGTCCGCGTGAGCGAGATCCTCGTCAAGGACAAGGCCAAGGCCGCCAAGGTCGTCGCCGAGGCGAAGGCCGAGCCGAAGACGCTGGGCGCCGATCAGAAGGGGTTCCGCGATCTCGTCGCCAAGTACTCGGAGGACGAGGACTCGAAGGCGCGCGGCGGCGACCTCACGTTCCTCGACAAGGACTCGCAGGCCTACCCGAAGCCCATCGTCGACGGCGCGTTCGCGCTGGCCGAGGTGGGCGACGTCTCGCCGCCCATCAAGACCGACAAGGGCTTCGTGATCCTCAAGCTCACGCAGAAGCGCCCCGGCTTCAACCGGCCGCTCGCCGAGGTCAAGCGCCAGATCCAGCAACGGCTGTTCCGCGACACGCGCACGAAGGCGCTCGACGCCTTCGTCGCCGACCTCAAGCAGCAGACGAAGATCACGTACCACGACGAGAACCTCGGCAAGATCGTCGTCGAGACCACGGGCGAAGGCATGCCGCACGCGATGCCGCCCGGAGGCATGCCGCCGGGGATGCCGGGGATGCCGCCCGGGCATCCGGGCGCGCCGGTGACGCCGCCCCCGCATCCGGGCGCACCGTGAGGCGCGGCGCGCGCACGCTCGTCGCGGCCGTCTACGTGGGCGGCGCGTTGCTCGCGGGCCCGGCGGCGCGCGCGCGGCTCGTCGAGAAGATCGCCGCCGTCGTCGGCGACAACATCATCCTCGCGAGCGAGGTCGAAGAGAAGGCCGGGCCGCTGCTCGCCGAGGCGAGCCGCATCACCGATCCCGCCAAACGCGCGGCGCGCGCGACCGAGCTGCGCCACGAGGTGCTCGAGAAGCTCATCGACGACGAGCTCGTGCTGCAGCAGGCGACCGACCTCAAGCTCTCGATCACGAGCGAGCAGGTCGACCAGTCGATCGAAGAGATCAAGAAGCAGAACAACCTCGACGACGATCAGCTGCGCGAGGCGCTCAAGGGCCAGGGCATGACGATGGCGGCCTACCGCGCCGACCTCAAGCGCCAGCTGCTGCGCTTCCGCGTGCTCAACATCCAAGTGGGCTCGCGCGTCTCGATCTCCGACGAGGAGGTCAGGAATTATTACGACCGCCACATGAAGGCGGGCGGCAACGTGCAAGTGCGCGCGAGCCACATCTTCGTCGCGATCCCCGACGGCGCCGACGCCAACGTCGTCAAGGACAAGCAGGCGCAGGCGCAGAAGCTGCTCGAGCGCGCGCAGGCGGGCGAGGACTTCGCCAAGCTCGCGAAGCAGTACTCCGACGACGCGGCGACACGCGCCGACGGCGGCGACCTCGGCACCTTCGGGCGCGACATGCTGCCGAAGGCCATCGAAGAGCTGGTCTTCAGCATGAAGGTCGGCGACATCCGCGGCCCCGTGCGCGCCGATCGCGGCTTCCACGTCATCAAGCTCGTCGAGCGCAAGGAGAAGGACGCGAAGCCCCTCGACGAGGTCAAGGACGACATCCGCATCCAGCTCCGCCAGAAGGAGATGGAGCGCCAGACGAAGACGTACCTGGCCGACCTCCGCAAGAAGACGTTGGTCGACATTCGCTACTGACGCTCGCTGCGCGAAGGGGGCTTCGCCCCCCTCGCGGACTCCCCCCTTGCTCAGATCGCTGGCCGGCGCGGCAAAGCCGCACCTCCACGTGCTTGGAGCCGCTCGCTGCGCTCGCTCGACGCCTCCTACCCCCTCTCCCTTCTGAGGGAGAGGGTCGGGGTGAGGGTCGGCGGCTCTGCTTGCCAGCGCGGCCGCTGTGTCGTTACCGTGCGCGCGTGCGACGTTCATTTTCTTCGATCGTTTGGGTGGGACTCGCGGCGCTGACTTTGGGCTGCGGCTCTTCGGGCAAAGCCAAAGGCGACGGCGCGGCAGGATCATCCGGAGACGCCGGGACGGCCGGCATCACGGGCGGCGCAGGCACAGGCGGCACCACCGGCGGCGCGGGCGGTGATCCGAACGCGGGCGGCGGCACCGGCGGCAACGATGGTTCGGTCGATGCGGGAACGACCGGCGGTTCCGGGGGAATGATCGACGCCGGCACCGACGCGGCAGACGCTCCCGGCGAGGCGGGCGGCTGCGCGTCGCTCGCGAGCGACACGAGCTGCGGCGCGTGCGGCCGCGACTGCACGATCGACGGCTCGAAGTGCACGCTGGGCGCGTGCGAGAGCGTCCAGCTCTTCTCGGCCGCCGACATGCCGTTCGGCACCGACAACGGCGGCGCGCGTTCGTGGGCCTTCGATCCGACGGCGGCGACGGCCTACTGGGTCGGCTTCAACAACTACAGCGTGCGCGCGTACCCGTTCGACGGCTCGGGCGCGAAGGTGATCTGGACGCCCGCGACCGCGGCGACCGCCGGCACCGAATCGATCGCCGTCACGGGCGGCAAGATCTACTGGTCCGTCGGCGCGACGATCGCGCCCGCCGCGCCGCCCGCCGTGCTCACGAAGGCCGCCACCGACGCGGCGACGGTCGCGCCGACGATCGCGTTCAACCCGACGGCGCGCGCCGCCTTCCTGCGCGTCCTCGGCGACTCGTTCTACTGGACGACGGGTGACTACCAAGACCCGACGGCGCCCACGACCGGCTACGTCTACAAGCGCGCGATCGCCGCGGTCTCGAGCGACGGCGGCACGGCGATCGTCACCGTCGACCAGGGCAACTTCGCCGGCTTCAAGGCCTTCCAGCCGACGTCGAACGCGCTCTACTGGATCTCCGACAGCACGACGAACAACGGCACGCCCTACGAGCTGCGCACGACGCCGCTCGCGGGCGGCACGCCCACGGCCGTGCCGAAGATCGCCGGCGCGGCGAGCACCGTCGTCGCCGCGTATGGCGGCGTGACGCCCACGCTCTACGCCGTGGGCGCGACGATCTACTTCACACGCGCGCTCGAAGCCGGAACGCTCAACGGCATCTACCGCTTCGCGACGGGCGACGCCGCGCCCACGCAGGTCGTGTCGGCCGAGCAGGTGACGAGCTTCCTCGTCGACGACATGTCCGTCTACTACGTGCGGCTGAATTCGAACGACGTCTACAAGGCGCCGCTCGCGGGAGGCTCCGCCGCCCTCATCGCCCACGCCATCGGCACGAAGCTCGTCGGCCAGGACGCGAAGTACCTCTATCTCCTGCAAAGCGGCTCGGGCACCTCGACCCTCGCGAAGCTCATCAAATAGTCACCCCGGCGGCCACTCCATGGCGCGTCCGGCGAGCACGTGAAGGTGGACGTGGAAGACGGTTTGTCCCGCGTCGGCGCCGTTGTTCATGACGACGCGGAAGCCGCCGTCGGCGTGGCCGGCTTCGCGCGCGAGCTTCGCGCCCGCGAGCATGAGGCGGCCGAGGAGCGCGGCGTCCTCGGGCTGCGCGTCGGCGAGGCGCGCGACGTGGCGCAACGGGATGACGAGCTGATGGAACGGCGCCTTGGGCCCGATGTCCTTGAACGCGAGCACGTGCTCGTCGCGGTAGGTGATGGCGGCGGGGATCTGGCCGTCGCGGATCTTGCAGAACAGGCAATCGCTCATCGGGACCTCCGGAGGTTCATTCTTTCGTCAGCTCGTGCAGGCGCCGCGTCGTCTCGGCGAAAGGCGCGGCCTCGTCGGTGCTCTGGCGCAGGAAGGCCTCGATCGCCGGCAGGCGCGCGAGCGCGGCGTCGGTCACAGAGTCGCTGCCGCGCTCGTAGGCGCCCAGGGTGATGAGGTCGCGGTTGCGCTCGTAGGCGGCGAGCCACGCGCGCAGCCGCGACGCCGCCGCGCGGTGCGGGCCGTCGGCCACCGTCGACATCAGGCGCGACAGCGACGGAAGCACGTCGATCGCGGGCCAGTGGCCGCGCGCGCCCAGCTCGCGGGAGAGGATCACGTGACCGTCGAGGATGCCGCGCACCTCGTCGGCGATCGGCTCTTCCATGTCGCCGCCCGCGACGAGCACGGTGTAGAGCGCCGTGATCGATCCTTTGTCGTCGGTGCCCGTGCGCTCGAGCAGGCGCGGCAGCAGCGCGAACACGCTGGGCGGGTAACCCTGGCGCGCGGGCGGTTCACCGGCGGCGAGGCCGACCTCGCGCTGCGCGCGCGCGACGCGCGTCACCGAGTCGAGCATGAACAGCACGCGCTTCCCTTGCGCGCGGAACCATTCGGCGATCGCCGTCGCGACGAAAGCCGAGCGCAGGCGCACGAGGCTGGGCGCGTCGCTCGTCGCGCACACGACGACGGAGCGCGCGCGACCTTCGGCGCCGAGCGCGCGCTCGAAGAACTCGCCCACCTCGCGGCCACGTTCGCCCACGAGCGCGATGACGTTGACGTCGGCGTCGGTTTGCCGCGCGATCTGGCCCATGAGCGTCGACTTGCCGACGCCCGAGCCCGCGAACAAACCGAGGCGCTGGCCCTCGCCCACCGTGAGGAGCGCGTCGATGGCGCGGATGCCGAGCGACAGCGGGCGCGTGATGGGCGCGCGCTTGAGCGGATCGGGCGCGGGTCGGTCGACGGGCCACGGCGTCGCACCTTCGATCGGGCCCAAGCCGTCGGCCGGGCGCCCCAAGCCGTCGAGCACGCGCCCGAGCAAACCCTCGCCGACGCCGACGGACAGCGGGCGCCCCGTCGTCGTCACGAGCGCGTCGGGCCCGACGCCCGTGAGCTCGCCGAGCGGCATGAGCACGGCCTCGTCGCCGCGAAAGCCGACGACCTCGGCTAGGGCGCCGCCGGAGGCGGCGGGGGAGGCAGGGTGGGTTGTCCGTCCCGACGTGCCGAAGGCTTCGACCCGCGCGCCGCCCGTCGGCGTCTCGATCCAGCACAGCTCGCCGACACGGATGCCGGGCACGGTCGCGCGCACGACGAGGCCCGTGACCTCGACGACGCGGCCGGCCTCGCGGCGCGGCTCGGCGCGCTCGAGCCGCGCCAGCGCGCGCTCGACATCGAGCAGCGGGCGCGGCTCAGCCACGCAGCTCCTTCACGAGCGCGGCGAGCTGCGCGTCGAGGCGCGCGTCGACGCGCCCGACGGCTGTGTCGACGACGCAACCGGCGCGCCCCACCGTCTCGTCGGCGACGATGCGCAGCGCGCCCGCGCCGAGGCGGTCTTCGATCGCGCGACGCCGCACCTCGACGCCCGCGAGATCCTCGGGATGCACGCGCAAGACGACGACGCCGCCGCGCGCGTGGCACGCGGCCACGGCCTCGGCGGCGATCTCGCCCGCGACCGTCGGATCGAGCGCGACGGCGCGGCCCACGATCTTCTCGGCCATCTTCGCCGCGATCGCGAGCGCCGCCGGGGCGGCTTCGGCGACGAGGCGATCGGCCTCGGCGCGCCCCGCGGCCAGCACGCGTGCGAGCGCGGCGCCGGCTTCAGCGCGGCCGGCCGCCTCGCCCTCGCGGCGCGCGGCTTCGCGAATGTCCGCGGCCT
>DASZRT010000116.1:0-11248 GCA_035549075.1 Polyangia bacterium
GCTCGCCGTCGCGAGCCCGCTGGGCGAGGCGCTCGATCCGCTGCGCCTCGAGCCGCCGCTCGCGTGGAGCCGCATCCTGCCCGTGCTGCGCGGCGCGCGCCTCGGCCGCATCGTCGCGGGGCGGCTGCTCGAGGTCGGCGTCGCGCAGGCCGGCGACGGCCTCGGTGCCGCGCTGCTGCGGTTCGCGTCGTTTCAAGATCCGCCCGGCGGCGCCGCGGCCACGCCCGATGCCGTCGCGTTCGGGCTGCGCTTCCTCGCGCACCTGGTGTGGCTCGACGTGCTCTTCGGCGAACGCGCGTTGCCCGTCGGACCCGGCGCGCTCGCGTCGCTGCTCGCGGCGGCCGCGGCGCGCGCGCCCGCGCTCGTGTGGCCGCGTGACGTCGCGCCCGATTCGGATCTCGGCCGCGCCTTTCGCGTTCGTCTCGACGCGCTCGCGGCGGTCGCGACCTCCGTCGACGAAGCGGCGTCGCGCGCGGCCCGCGGCGTGGTCGACTTCGCGACGTCGAAGCACGGCGCGCGGGATATGATGGCGGTCGATGTCCGCCCCTGAGCCCGTGCCTGGCGCCGAGCACCCGGCCGTCGACGGCGAGCTCGCGCGCGTCGCGCACAAGCTGCGCGAGGTCGCGCGCGCCCTCGACGAGCGCTACCTCGACAAGGCGGAGATCGTGCGCCTCTTGCTCGTGACGCTCGTCGCGGGCGAGCACATGCTCATCGTGGGGCCGCCCGGCACGGCGAAGTCGGCGCTCGTGCGCCACCTCGCGCGGCTCGTCGACGCGCGCTACTTCGAGTACCTCCTGACGCGTTTCTCGGAGCCCAACGAGATCTTCGGCCCCGTCGACATCAAGGCCTTCCGCGAAGGCACGTTCGTCAGGCGCGTCGACGCCATGCTGCCGGACGCCGAGATCGTCTTCCTCGACGAGATCTTCAAGTCGAACTCGGCGATCTTGAACGCGCTGCTCAGCATCTTGAACGAGCGGCGCTTCTTCACGGGGAGCGCGACGATCCAGGTGCCGCTGTGCTCGCTCTACGGCGCGACGAACGAAGTCCCGAACGACGAGGCGCTGTCGGCCGTGTTCGATCGCTTTCTCGTACGCGCGCAGTCCGAGAACCTCGACAGCTTTCACTTTCACGGCCTCGTCGAGCGCGGCCTGCGCGCCGAAGCCGAGGCGCTCGCGGGAGCTGCCGCCGGTCCCGCATCGCCGATCTTGGCGATCGCCGACGTGCGGCGCGCGCAGGCGCGGCTGCCGGCGCTCATGCGCTTCTCCGAAGAGTTCTTGGCTCGCTACAAAGGGCTCGTGTTCCAGATCCGGTCCGAGGGCGTGACGCTGTCCGATCGCCGCGTCGTCAAGCTGCTCAAGCTGTTCGCGGCGAGCGCGCTCGTCGACGGCCGCGTCGCCGCCAACGACGGCGACTTCTTCGTGCTGCGCCACGTGTGGAACAGCGTCGACCAAATTCCGCTGCTCGAGGACATCGTCAACCCCGTGCTCGACCGCCACCACCGCGAGCACCCCGAAGAGCGGCGCGCGCGCGTCTCGGCCGCCGACCTCGACGGCATCCTCGCCGAGCTGGGCGTCATCCGCGGCGTGCTGCTCGGCGGCGAGCCGCTCTCCGACGTGCAGCTGTTCTCGCAGCTGCGCAACCTGCAGGACGTGCGCGCCGCGCTGCAGGCGCTCGGCACCGACACGGCGCAAAAGATGGCCGCCGAGGTCGACAAGCTGCTCGAGGGCGTGTTCGAGTCGTCCAAATGGAACGGCTGACGCGTGGCTGAGGTAGAACGGCTGCCGTGAGACCGCGTCCCCCCAAGCAACCGCCGACGACGAAGCGGCCTGCGCGCCACACGGACAGGCGCGATCCGAGCGAGCGGCCCGAGCGACCCGAGCGATCTGCATTGCTCGCGCCGCGGCAGCGCCGCGCGTTTTCGACGATGGGCGGCCCCGTCGACCTGGGCGGGGAGGGGCCGGCGGCGCGTACGCTCGGCAAGCTGCTCGAGGTCGACGCGGGGCTCGCGCGCGCGCTCACGCACGGCTTCCACAGCTACGCGGGGCGGATGCACCCCTCGATCGCGCGCGGCGGGATCGCGGCGTTCACCAAGCCGGGCGAGCTGGTCGTCGATCCGTTCTGCGGCAGCGGCACGGTGCTCGTCGAGGCGTTCGCGGCGGGGCGGCGCGCCGTCGGGATCGACGCGAGCCCGCTCGGCGTCGCCATCGCGCGCGCGCGCACGACGCTGCTCGGCGCCGAGGGCCGCGAGCGGCTCGTGACCGTCGCCGCCGAGATCGCCGAGGCCTCGGGCGAGCGTGCGCGCAAGCGCCAGCGCCCCGAGGTGCCCGCGTGGGCGCGCGGCGAGATCCGCCGCTTCCACGCGCACGTGCTGTTCGAGCTGCTCGGCCTGCGCGAGCTCGTGCTCGACACGCCGGAGGACGACGTCGGCCACGCGCTGCGCCTCGCGCTGTCGTCGCTGCTCGTGAAGTTCATGAAGGCGGGGCCCGAGGCGCCGCGCGACGGCGACACGAAGCGCATCGCGCGCGGCGTCCCGTCGCGCATGCTCGCCGATCGCGCGCGCGAGCTGGCGCAGGGCCTCGCGGCGCTCGAGGATCGCGCGCCCGCCGGCACGCCCGCGCCCCGCGTGATCCTCGGCGACGCGCGCGAGCTCGACGCCGTGAAACGCGGCGAGGCGACGCTCGTGTTGTCATCGCCGCCGTACGCCGGCACGTACGACTACGCCGCGCTCCACGACGCGCGCTTCCTGTGGCTCGGGCTGCCGCGCGACAACTTCGAGAAGACGCAGCTCGGCGCGCGCGGCGCGGGCGGCGGCGTGTGGGCGCGGGCGTGGATCGAGGCGCAGCGGGCGTGGATCGGCGAGATCGCGCGCGTGCTCCGGCCTGGCGGCCATGCGCTGCTCGTCGTCGGTGACGGCGTGCTCGACGGATTGCCCGAGGACGCGCCCGACGGCGTCGCGAGCGCCGCCGCGCCCCTCGGCCTCGAGCCCGTCGCGCGCGCCTCCGAGACGCGCCCCATCCACGATCGCCGCTTGAAAGACATCTTCCGCGATCGCCCGCGCCGCGAGCATTTGCTCCTGCTGCGACGCTCGTAGGCCGCCGCCCTCACGAGCTGGTACGATCGTCGTATGGCCGACGAAGCCACCGGCGCCGAGCTCGCGCTCGCGCGGCAGCTCGCGACGCTGGCGTGGAGCCGCGTGCGGCCCGCGGGCGCGGCCGAGGCGGCGCAGGCGGTCGCGTGGTGGAACGCGCTCGCGCGGCTCGGGGTGCAGCTGCCGCTCGTCGTCGTCCACGACCTCGGGCTGTTCCTCGCGCGCGCGCACGAGGCGGCGGCGCGCGAGGTGGGGCGGGGCGGCGGGGCCGCGCCGGGCGGGCAGATCCTCGAGCGCTACCACGCGCTCGTCGCCGCGGCCGCCGCGTCGGACGCCGCGGCGGATCTGCGGGCGGCGTCGCCGGCCGACGCCGTCGTCGCCGTCGTGCTCGCGCGCGTCGTCGGTGACGTCTACGCGCGGTGGACGGGGCGCCCGCGGCTCGCGCTCTCCGACGCGGGGCCGCTGCCCGTCGTGTCCCCGCTCTACGCGCGCGCGCCCGGCGAGCTCGCGCGCGCGCACGATCCGGCCTGGGCGCTGCCGTTCGTGCAGCGGCTCGTCGAGCACGAGCGCGGCGTGCTCACGCGCCTCGATCAGATCGAGGTCGGCGCGCTGCGCGTGCTGGGTCTTTTCGCCGTCGAGGCGAGCGGCGGCGCCGGGGGCCGAGATCTCACGGACCTCGCCGATCTCTACCGCTTGGTCGGATCGACGGCCGCCGCCGACGTCGTCGACTTCTCGCTGCAGCTGTTGCCGTCGCTGCTCGAGACGAAGCGGCGCGCCGCCGCGCAGCTGTTCTCGATCGACGGCTACGCGTCGGTCGAGCGGCGCGGCTCGCTCGACGCGCTCTTGCCGGGCGAGCTCGCCCACGACGACGAGACCTTCGAGCTCAAGGCGCTGTCTGATGATCTTCTCTACTACGGCCACGAGCGCCGCCAGGACGCCGCGCGCCGCTTGAACTACGTCCTCGTCGACGCGAGCGCGTCGATGCGCGGCGCGCGCGAGGTGTTCGCGCGCGGCCTCGCGCTCGCGCTCGCGAAGGCGCTCACGCTCCGGGGCGGTGACGTGTGGCTGCGCTTCTTCGACAGCCGCCTGCACGAGCGCTTCGACGTCGCGCGCGCGCCGCGCCGCGAGCTGCCGCGCTTCCTGACCTTTCGCTCGGAGCGCGGGCGCAACTACGCGCGCGTCTTCGGCGACCTCGGGGTCGAGCTCGGGCGCCTGCGCCGCGAGAGCGCCCGAGAGATCGCCGTGACGTTCATCTCGCACGCGGAGTGCCGCATCCCGCCCGCGACCGTCGACGCGCTCGCGCGCGAGGCGGCGCTCACGGGTGTGTTCGTGCTGCCGTCGCGGCCGCTCGACTTGCCGTATCTGTCGCGGCTGCGGCGCCACCACGTCGTCACGGCCGAGACGCTCGCGCGCGCCGCCGAGAAGCGCCGCCGCGCGCTCGACATCGTCACCGCGACGGCGGTCCGCTGACATGGCGACGCCCGAGGAGGTCGACCTTCGGCAGCGCGCCGAGCGGGCCGTGCGCGCCGAGCGGTTCCCCGAGGCGCTCTCGCTCTACGGCGAGCTGCTCGCGCGCGTCGAGACGTTCGAGGCGGCGCGCTACGACGCGTGGCTCGAGGGCGAGCTCACCGTGCTCGAGCGCCTCGGCCGCGCGCGCGAGGCGGGCTTCGTGCTCCTGGGACTGCGCCGCTTCGGGGAGGCGCAGCGCCGGCTGCCCGCGCGTGAGCGGCCGCTCGAATGGGCGCTCGCGGCGGCTCACCAAGGTCGCCACGCCGAGGCGGCGCGCGTCTACGCCGAAGCGGGCCGCCACGTGCTCGCGGCGCTCGAGCTCGAGGCCGCGGGCACGTTCGCGGCGGCGCGGCTCGAGTGGGAGCGCGTGCTGGCCGAACCTCGCCTCGTGGGCGCGACGTACGAGACGGCGCTCGTGCACGTCGCGCTCGGCGAGTGCCTCGGGAGGGCGGGCGATCGCGCGGGCGGCGCGCGCGAGCTGGGCGAGGCGCAGCGGCTGCTCGAGGCGCTCGCCGACGAACGCGAAGGCCGCGGCGACGCCGAGCGCGCGCTCGAGTGCTACGTCATCTTGCTGCGCATCGCCAAGGAGACGGGCTCGTTCGAGAACGTCGCCGAGGCGACGCTCAACAGCATCCGCCTGCTCGTCGCCGAGGACCGCAAGAACTACGCGCTCCAGTACTACGACGACTTCTTGTCGTACGCCGTGGGGCGCGGCGAGCTGCACGCGGCGGCGACGCTGGCGCGCGAGGCCGCCGCCTACAGCTTGAAGACGGGGCTGGTCTTCGAGCGCCACTACTTGGAGCGCGCGGCGGATCTCTGGGCCGAGACGGCCGCGCGCAACGAGGCGGCGGGCGGCCCGACCGATCTGTCGGAGAACGCGCTGCACGCCGCGATCGAGGCTGCCTCCGAGCTCGACGACGGCGCGCGCTGCGTGCGCTTCTACGAGGCGCTCGCCGCGCTGCCGTTGCCGCCCGCGAAGCGTGAGCGCTACCGCCGGCTCGCGGCGCGCGGGCCGGGCCTCGTGACGCCGGCGCCGCCGGCCCCGGGGTTCCCCGAGCACCTGCGCCGCGTGGGCGCGTACCAAGACGTCACGCGCGACGACCTCGTCGAGTGGGAGCTCGACGGGGATCCCGTGGCCGTGCTCGCGCGCCTCGTCGTCGAGGTCGGGCCCGAGGATCGTCAATCGGCGCGCCTCGCGCTGCGCGCGCTGTTGGTCGCGTGGGCGGCGCAGGCGGCGCCCGACGACGCCCGGCTCGCCGGCCGCCTCGCGCTCGCGCTCGCGCGCGTGCGCCTCTACCCGGTGCTGCGCCCGCTCGAACGGATCTTCGACCAGGCACAAGCGAGCGCCGAGGTGCGCGCCGCCGTGATGAAGGGCATCGCGGGCGTTCCGTTGCTGCGCACGTTCGGCCTCGTGCGCGCGGGCCTCGCCGATCCGACGCCCGTCGTGTTCGAGGCCGCACTGGCGACGCTCCAGCAGCTGGGGCGCCCCGCGGGCTTCGAGGCGCTGGTCGCGATCTTCCGCGACGCGCGCGACGAGCGCGTGCGCGCCGCCGCGCTCGAAGCCATCGCCGACGTCGGCACGCTCGACGCAGGCGTGTTCCTCGTCGAACGTTTACGCGAGGCCGGTCCCCTCGCGGACGCGGCCGAGGCGCGCCTGCTCACGTTCCCCGACGACGCGCTCTTGCCCGTCGTGCGCCAAGCGGCAGAGGTCGAGGTGGGCGAGCGCCGCGCCGCGCTCGAGCGCGTCGCCGTCGCGCTCGGTGGCCTCGGTCGCTGACGACGCGCACGACGAAGACGCGACATCGCTGTCGCGACCCGGTCGCCGCGGACGCGCGCGCCGCGCGAAAACGCCGATTTCTATGCGTGGCACTCGCCTTGCGTTGGTGGCTCGGCATGACGAAACCCACGGCGATGGAGCGCGCGGGAATCGCGGGCGCTCTGGTGCTGGTGCTGTCGTGCGCAGCGTCCAGCGAGAATTCACCAGCTGGAAGCACCGGGTTCGGCGGTACGTTCGGAAGCGGCAACGGTTCGGCGGACCAGCCCAGCTTCGGCGGCACGACGGGCGCGGGGGGCGCCACCGCGTCATCGGGCGGCTCCGTGGGCTCCGGCGGCGCGCCGTTGCCGCCTGAACAAGAGGTCGAGAGCACGTACGAAGTCCCGGTCGCGACGGGCCACTTCGTGTGGACGGCGAACGCGACGAGCGGCCGCATCGCCTACGTCGACGCCACGGCGCTCACCGTGCGCACCGTCGAGGCGGGCGACGGCCCGGGCGCGATGGCCGTCGTGCCGGGCACGGCCGACGCCGTCGTCGTGCTCAACACGTTGTCGAACGACGCGACGTACCTGCAGGCGAGCGGCACGACGCTCACGAGCCGCACGTTCTCCGACGTCGCGCCCGGCTCGAACGTATGGGCGGTCTCGCCCGACGGCCGCTTCGCCATCGCCTGGACCGACGCGCGCCAGATCGCGAACGCGCCGTCGACCCAAGGCTTCCACGAGGTCACGATCATCGATCTCAAAGCGGCCGCGACCGATGCCGGCACGAAGACGCTCGCCGTCGGCTACCGGCCCGCTTCGTTTGCGTTCTCGGCCGACAGCAAGAAGGCCTATGCCGTCACCGAGGATGGCGTGTCGGTCCTGTCGCTCGCGACGGAGGCTGTCGTGTCGACGGTCGCGCTGGGCGCCGACGGCGTCACGACCGACGTCGAGGACACGCGCGACGTCTCGATCACCCCCGACGGCCGCCTCGCCGTCGTGCGCCGCGACGGCAGCGCCGACGTGCGCGTCGTCGACCTCGACGCCGGCACGCACACGACGCTCACGCTGAGCGGGCCCGTGACCGACGTCGACGTGTCGAACGACGGCGCGCGCGGTGTCGCCGTCGCGCGCGACACGGGCGACGTGGCCGTCTTCACGCTCGCGGGCACGGCGCCCACGACGGCGACCCACGTGGCGGCGCCCACGGGGACGATCGTCGGCCAGGTGTCGCTCACGGGCTCGGGCACGACGGCCGTCCTGTACTCGAACGCCGTCGCCTCCGAGCGCATCGTCGTCCTCACGCTGGGCGCGGGCGCTCCGGCGCTCCACATCGTCAAGCTCCACGCCGCCGTGCTGTCGGCGTTCCCCACGCCCGACGGTAAGTTCGCCGTCGTGCTCCACCCCGCGGATGCGCCCCCCAACGCTCAGCCGACGGCGGGGGCGGCCGACGGAGGCGCCGCCGATGCCGGCGTCGTCGCCGCCGCGCCGCTCCCTGCCGCCGTCGCCTTCAGCCTGGCGCCGCTCGACGGCACGCAGCCGCCGCGCATCGAGATGGCCGACGGCCCCATCCGCGCCGTCGCCGTCTCGCCGATGAGCGACGCCGCGCTCGTCACCGTGCGCGACGACGCCAAGGCGATCTACGGCACGTACCTCGGCGTGTTCCCGTCGCTCGAGGTCAAGCACGCGCCGCTGTCGAGCCCGCCCATCGCGACCGGCGTCGTCGGCGGCGCGAAGCGCGGCTACGTCGCGCAGCAACACCCGGACGGCCGCATCACCTTCATCTCGCTCGACAGCGGCGACGCGCGCACGCTGACGGGCTACGAGCTCGGCGCGCGCGTCGTCGATTGGAGCCAGCCATGAAGATGTCTCTCACCTCGGCGGCGCTCGCGTTGGGTACGCTCGCGCTCGGTTGCGGCGGCCGCCCCGACGTCTGGTCGCGGCCGGCGTCGGCCAACGCCTACGGCCTCTCGAACGCCGTCGTCCTGCACGACGTGAACGCCCAGCGCGTCGTCGCGCTCACGGCGTCGGGCGACGGCGCGCTGTCGGCGTCGTCGTTCGGGACGGGCACGGACGTCGTCGCGACGGCCGTCGACTCTGCGGGCGCGCGGCTCTTCCTGCTCTCGGCCGGTCACCGCGCCATGCTCGGCGACACGCAGAAGAACGAGGCGCCCGCGCTCATGGTCGTCGACGGGAGCGCCGCCGCGGCCACGACGCGCACGATCGATCTCGGCGGCGTGCTGTCCGATCCGCTCGACGGGCTCGCGCTCGATCCGACGGGGCGGTGGGCGGTCTTGTACGCGAGCGGCGTGCACGGCGGCGCGTTCGTCACGAACCCCAACGAGCTCGTCGTGGTCGATCTCACGGCGGCCGACGGCGCGCCGGTCTCGGTGAGCCTGCACAGCTTCGGCGGCCGTCCCGAGAAGCTCGTGTTCGCGCCCGAGCTGTCGTTGCCCGGCGGCAAGACGCACTTGCTCATCGTCGAGAGCGAACAGGATCTGTCGTTGCTCGAGCTCGACCACCCCGACCGCGCCGAGATCACGGTGCGGCTCGCCGACGCCGCGGCGGCGACGACGCCCCAGCCCGCCGAGATCGTCGTCGACGACGGCGACCCGGCGCGCACCGACGACGCGCGCATCGGCCTGCGCTTCGTGAACGACACGAGCGTCATGACGTTGCAGCTCGAGCCGTCGTCGGGCGCGAATGGCTACACGCCCACGCCCAACGTCACCGACGTCGGCGGCGTGCCGAGCGCGATCGCTTTCGTGCGCACCGACGGCGGCCTGCGGCTCGCGGCGCTCGTGCCCGGTCACGACAGCGCCGTGCTCGTCGACCCGGCCACGACGCTGACGACGACGGTTGCGCTGCCGGCCGACTACCGATCGATCTCGCTCGTGACGCCGAGCGACGCCGCTTCGACGACGTCGAGCGCCGACACGGCGCTCTTGTGGAACGGCGACGCGGGGCAGGCCGGCGTGGCGTTTTGGGAGCTGGGGCAGGCCGCCGGCCGCCCGTTCCGCAGCCTCGAGACGGTCGCGATCACCGAACGCGTCACGAGCGTCCTCGACGTCGCGAAGACCAACACGACGTCGAAGGTGCTGAGCACGGGCGCGGCGGGCGTCTTCTACGTCCTCGATCTCGCGCAGCGCACGGCGACGCCGCTGCTCACGGCGGCCACGAACGTGTCGCTCGTCGTCTCGCCCACCGGCACGCGCGTGTGGACGTTCGCGCCTGGGCAGTCCGATCTCGCGACGACCGACATCGCGACCAAGCACGTGCGCACCCTGCACCTCGACGCCGCCGTCACGGGCGTGTTCGAGATCGGCAACGGCGGCGGCGGGCGCACGCTCGTCGCGCTGCACGCGCTCGGCGGCCTGGGCGCGACGACCCTCGACGCCACCAACCCCGACGAGGATCACCGCAAGATCTTCGGCGCCTTGCTCACGGAGGGAACGCCATGACGTTCATCGAGACGACGAAGCGCGTCGCGCTCGGGCTCGCGCTGCTCGCGGCTGGCCCGGCTGCGGCCGCCGACAACTTGGCCCCCGCGATCGAACAGGTGGGCGGCGAGCCCGCGCCCGGCTCGGGGCGCTTCGAGGTGACCGTCGGTGTGCGGACGTCGTTGTTCAAGGGAGCGGGCTTCGATCCGTTCTCGTCGAGTGATGCGTTCTCGCAGACGTCGGCGCGCGCGTCCTGGGCCGTCCTCCAGCGCGCGCGTTGGGCCACGGCCGTGGGCGCGCTCTTCGAGTGGGGCGACGCGAGCGCCGACGCGCGCGGCGCGCAGGCGCAGCTCTCGCTCACGCGCTTCGGCGTCCTGCTCGAGGAGCGGCTCGCGCTGGGACCACACGCGCGCGTCGTCGGTCGCCTCGCGCCCGCGTGGCTCACGGGGCGGGCGACGCTCGACGACCCGTCGCTGCCAGTCGCGCTCGGCCGCTCGTTCTCGACGATCGCCGTCGACGCGAGCGCCGGCGTCGAGGCGCGCCTCAACGCGCCGGGGTCCACGGTCGGCGTGTGGGCCGTGGGCGAGGGCGGCTACGGCTGGGCGCCCACGCAGACGATGACCTTCACGCCCCAGCTCGCCGTCGCCGATCGCGACAAGGCCGGCGCGACGACGCTCCCCGACTTCGCCCCGCGCGGCGGCTTCTTCCGGTTGGGCCTCGCGTTGACTTACTGACGCCGGCGCGCGCCGAGGACCCAGGCGGCGAGGCCGCCGATGACGATGAGGCCCAGCGTCCAAACGCCACCCGGCGCCGACAAGCCGCCCTTTTTGAGCCACAGCACGAGCAACAGCGCGGCGCACAGGATGACGACCATCCGCAGGTTGCGCTGCATCGACGCGTTGACGTTGGCCTGCTCGGCGCGCACGCGCGCGAGCTCCTCGCGCACCCAATCGACGTCGATGGGCTCGCCGCGCTTCTGCTTCTCGATCTGCTCTTCGAGGTAGGCCCGGCGGTCGCGGGGCTCGTCGCTGGCCATGCCCCATCATAAACCGACGACGGTCAGAGCGCCTCGCCGCTGGCGAGGTCGGCGGCGATCGCCGCGCTGACGGCGGTGCGCGCGTCGTCGTCGGCGAGCACGAGCCCCACCTCGCGGTTGGCGTCGAGCGACGCCGCCGTGAGGTTGGCCGAGCCGACGTAGAGCCAGTCGTCGTCGACGATCGCCTTCGCGTGGATCGTCGGCGTGTCGACGGCGCGCACGACGACGCCCGCCGCGGCGAGCTGGCGCGCGGCCGCCGTCGTCGCCGCCGCGCGGCCGACGCCCGGAACGACGACGGCGACGTCGCAGCCGCGCGCGCGCGCGTCGACGAGCGCCTGGACGAACGCGAAGTCCGACAGCTCCTCCATCTCGACGGCGACGGCGCGCGTGGCGCGCGCGACGCCGGCGGCGAGGGCGCCG
>DASZRT010000117.1:0-19630 GCA_035549075.1 Polyangia bacterium
CGCGGTCTCGCCGCCCGCGCCCGTGGCGCCGCCGGACGCCGTCGCGCCGCCCGTGCCCGTCGTGCCCGCGGTCGATCCCGTCGTCCCGCCCGTTCCCGGCGGCGGCGACGACTTGCTCGACGCGCAACGAACCGAAACTAGCGCCAAAGCGCTCAACGCGAGCACGCCGACGCGCCCTCGCCAACCACTCGTCGCCGGTCGCCCCCACGTACGCGCGTCGAAATTCATGCGCGGGACCTTACAGGTGTGCTTTGGGAGGGTCAAGGAGACCTCGGTTTACGAGTCGCCGAGCGGAGCGGCTGATTGGCGAGAAAACAACTCATTTGGGGGGCGCGTGCATTTCGAGGGCAACCAATGCCTCACGAATTTCCGACGCGTTTCTCAAATGAAATCAGATCGCGGTCGTTATGCCGCGGTCGGCGGAGACGGACGCGCGTTTCAAGCGTCGTCGATTGACGGCAAACGCACGGTCTGCGCGACGATCGGGCGCCCGAAGAGACGCGAGCCCCGCTCCTGGAACCATGCCGCGTCCTCCGTGGTCACGAAGCGCCGCGCGCCGCCGCGGCCCAGGCGCCGCTCCATCTCGGGGTGACGCCGCAGCCAATCCTCGAGGCGCTCGGCGACGATGTCGCCCTGGGTGAGCAACGCGACGTCGTCTGGCACGTGCGCGCGCAGGCGCGGCAGCAGCAGCGGGTAGTGCGTGCACGCCAGCAGCAGGCGCGACGGCGGCGTCGGCGCCGCGAGCAACGGGTCGAGGTACTTCCGAACGTAATGATCGACGCCCGGGCCCTCGAGCTCGTCGGCCTCGATGAGCGGCACCCACATCGGGCAGGCTTGCTGGACGACGTTCAAGTTGGGCGCGAGCTTGGCGAGCTCGAGGCGGTACGAATCGGAGATCACCGTGCCCGTCGTGCCGAGCACGCCGACCGTGCCCGTGATCGTCGCGGCCTCGGTCACGCCGGGGATCGCGCCCGGTGGCAGGCCGGCGAGCGCCTCGGCCGACGGCCGCACGACGCCGAGGATGCGGCGATCGGGGCGACGCGCCGGCAGGTGGCGCTGCTGCAGCGTGCGCAGCGCGCGCGCCGACGACGTGTTGCACGCGAGGATGACGAGCGGGCAGCCGGCGTCGAACAAGAACTCGGCCGCCTCGCGCGTGAAGCGGTAGACGGCGTCGTGGCTGCGCGAGCCGTACGGCGCGCGCGCGCTGTCGCCCAGGTACAGGTAGTCGTAAGCGGGCAGGCGCGCGAGGAGCGACGACAGCACGGTGAGCCCGCCGAAGCCCGAGTCGAAGACGCCGATCAAGCGGCGTCACGATACTCCATTCACGGCGTGGGCGGCGCGACGGCTTTGACGGGACGCACCTCGATCTCGGAGCCGAAGGCCAGGCCCGGGTGGGTCTTCGCGAGAGCGATGGCGGCGTCGAGGTCGGCCGCGGCGACGACGAGCACCGACGCGACGGGGCGTTCGGACGAGAGGGGCCGGACGCCCGCGGCCGTGACGACGGCGCCGCCGTCCTCGAGCGGGTGCGCGCCGCCGAGCACGCCGTCGCGGCGGCGGGCGAGCGCCCATTCGCGCGCGGCGTCGTTGCGGCGCGGGAGATCGGCGGCGGGGACGACGCGGGTCGGACGGAAGATGAACGCGAATTCGGGCATGGCGGACCTCCGAGGTGCCGGCGCGCCCACGGCGACGCTCGAGACGAGCGCGGCGGCGAACGCGAGGACGTGGTTGAGCTTCGACATGCCCTCACACTAGGAAGCCGCGGCGGCGGCGAATTGTACGAATTCATCGATCGCGCTCGCCGGTGGCGGCGGGCGTGGTGCGCCGCGCGCGCCGGGCGTAGGCTGATCGGGCCGTGAAGATCGTCGCGCCCTCGTCCGCGCTCGCGCCGTTCGTGCGCGAGATGATGATCGTCGACGTGCGCGAAGAGGTGACGCACGTGCGGCTGCCCGAGCCGGGCCTCGTGCTGGGCGTGCGCTATGCGGGCGCGGCGAGCGTGCTCGCGGGCGAGACGGCCACGCAGCTGCCTGACGTGAGCCTCGCGGGCATGACGGGCACGGCGCGACGAATGCGCACGGCGGCGGGCGGCGGCGTCGTGCTCGCGCGCTTTCAGCCCGGCGGCGCGGCGGCGTTCTTCGCGACGCCGCTGCACGAGCTGTTTGGCGCCACGCTCTCTTTGGACGCGCTCGTGCCCGCGACCGACGTCGATCGTTTGCGCACGCAGGTGTCCGAAGCGGCCACCGAGGCGGCGCGCGTCGCCGCGCTCGACGCGTTCCTCGTCGCGCGGCTGCGGCCCGAGACCGACGACGTCGTCGCCGCCGCCGTGCGCCTGCTCGACGACGCGCGCGGCGCGCTGCCGATCCGCGCGCTCGCGCGCCACCTCGCCATCAGCCAAGACCCGCTCGAGAAGCGCTTCCGCCGCGTCGTGGGCGCGTCGCCCAAGCAGTTCGCCTCGCTGCTGCGCCTGCGCCGCGCGCTCGAGTCGTACCGCCCGGGCGCATCGCTGGCGGCGCTCGCGCTCGACGCCGGCTATTACGATCAGTCCCACTTCAACCGCGAGCTCCGCGCCGTCACGGGCGAGCCACCCGGCCGCTTCCTGCGCGCTGGCGTCTACCGCTGAGGAGACCCATGGCCTGGATCAAAGTTCCCCCCGAGAACCACCCGATCTTCCTCGCGGCGTTGCCCGACGACCCGCGCGTCGAGACGCGACCGATGTTCGGCGGCATCGCCGCCAAGGTGAACGGACACTTCTTCGCGGGCCTCTTCGGTCTCTCGGCGATCGTCGAGCTGCCCGAGAAAGAGCGCGCCGAGGCGCTGGCGCTCGAGGGCGCGGGGCCGTTCGATCCGATGGGCGACGGCCGCGCGCGCAGCCACAAGGTCATGCTGCCCGAGCGCTTCATGCGCTCGCCGAAAGAGCTGCGCCGCTGGCTGTCGCGATCGTTCAAGCTCGCCGCGGCGCTCCCGCCCAAGAATGAAAAGCCGAAGGCCAAGGCGAAATCGAAGGCGAAGCCCGCCGCGCGCCGGAAGAGCTAACTCTTCGAAACCAACCGCGCGACGAACAGCACGAGGCCGGCGACGGCGATCGCGACGCTCGCGAGCTTGACACCGCGCGCACCGAACATCGGTGACCGGCGCGCTGCCGTCGTGAGCGGCAACGCGATGGCGAGGACTCCCAGCTGGCCGATCTCGACGCCGACGTTGAACGACACGAGGGCGACGGGGATCTGCGCGTGCGGCAGCGCGATGGCGCGTAACGCGCTCGCGAAGCCGAAGCCGTGGATGAGGCCGAACGGGAAGGTGATGCGCCAGCGGCGGCTCGCGTCCTCGACGAACAGGTTCTCGACGCCGACGTACGCGATCGAAAGCGCGATGGCCGGCTCGACGAGGCGCGGGCTCGGCGCGAAGACGCCCAGCGCCGCGAGCGCGAGCGTGATCGAGTGCGCGACGGTGAACGCCGTGATGACGCCGACGAGCGAACGCAGCGTGCCGCCGACCAGAATCAGACCAACCAGGAAGACGAGGTGGTCGTAGCCCGTGAGGATGTGCTCGACGCCGAGCTTCACCATCGACCAGGCGAGGCCGGCGGCGCTCGCGCCCAGCGTCCACGTCGCGTGCGTGGCGTCGAGGACGGTCGTCTCGATCTTCCCGCGAAACGCGAAGTGCGCGACGTGGCGATGGCCCGCGGCGAGGCCCCTCAACATGGGCCAGCTGATCGTGAGCCGCGACGGCTCGTGCGGACACGTGTAGCGCGC
This sequence comes from Polyangia bacterium, assembly GCA_035549075.1. GTDB lineage: Bacteria > Myxococcota_A > Polyangia > Fen-1088 > Fen-1088 > DASZFV01. The sequence continues at coordinate 3,750 of DASZRT010000117.1, forward strand.
CTGCACGACGACGCCGGCCTCGCCTTCGAGCGGCCACGCGCGCACGAGCGCGCCGGGGCACGCGACGCCGTCGGCCTCGGCGCGGATGCCGTCGACGACGGCGCGGGTGAGCGCCGCACCGCCGGCCGTCACCTCGTCGGCGTCGAGCTGACCGTCGTGGTCGCGATCGAGCTCGGGCACGAACGTCGCCAGCTCGCGCTCCGCCATGCCGAGGTCGACCGACAACGTCGCGCCCGTGACGCGGTAGTCGCCGTTCGACAGGCCCACCGTGTGCGCGCGCGCCGGCCGCGCCGCGACGAGCGCGCCCAGGCCGAGCGCGACCGCCAACGCGCGCCGCGCGCCGCCGCTCACGACGGCCCCGGCCGATAGGCCGCGTCCGTGAGCGTGCCCAAGAACGCGACGATGGCGTCGATGTCCTCGTCGGTCATCGCGGGCGGGCCGCCCTCGGCGCGGTTGTAGGGGTTCGAGGAGACGTTCACGTTGTCGCGGTATTTCTCGGGGAGATCGTCGAACCTTTGTCCAGGCGCGTAGAAGCGCCCGGGCGACGACGCGCGGTTCGCGTAGAACGCGACGACGTCGCGCAGCTTCGTGAAGGCGGCGTTGTGCATGAACGTCGCGCGAACGGCGACGTTTCGCAACGACGGCGTGCGGAAGCTCCCGCACCACTTGCCGTCGCTCGACGGCGTGCGCGTGTCCTTGCGCTCGCACAGGCCGAGGTCGTAGGCGCTGGCGTCGTGGTTGCGCGGCAGCGCGCGGTTGCGCGGCACGGCGATCGCGTCGAAGCCGTAGTCGGTGAACATCGTGCTCTGCGGGTTGGTCGACGCCTCGTTCAAACGGTGACAACCGGCGCAGCCGCCGCGCGCGCCGTCCTTGAAGACCTCGAGGCCGCGCTGCTCTTGCGGCGTCAGCGTCGCCTCGCCGCGCACCCACGCATCGAACTTCGACGTCGCGGGCGTCATCTCGTCGCTCGTGAGGTACGCCTCGAGCGCGGCGCCGAGCGCGTTCAGGATCGCCTCGGGCGAGCGCGCGTCGCCGGTCGTGGCGCGCAGCTCGTCGCGCCAAGGCGCGCGCGCAACCTTGGCGGCGACGCGCCGAGGATCGCCGGCGTTCATCTCGTCGGGGTTGAACAGCGGCTGCCGCACGAGCGCGGCGAGGCTGTCGGCGCGCCCGTCCCAGAAGAAGCCGCCGAAGGGCGCAGGCTCGGCCGCCTCGTCGTCCTCGAAGGTGTGAAACTTGGGGACGTAGCGCAAATACAAGACCGAAGGTGCCGTGCGCCGCGCGAAGTGCCCTGGCCGGCTGCCGAGCGGCACGCCGATCATCGAGCCGTGCGCACCCGAAAACGCCGTCTTCGGATCGTGGCAGCTCGCGCAGCTCGTGCCCGCGGGCTCGGACAAGCTCTCGTCGAAGAAGATCTCCTTGCCGACGGCGACGAGCGCCGCGTTCTCGACCCGCGTCGGTTTGGGCGCGACGACGACGTTCGTGCGCCGCGCCGGCACCACCGGGTGCAACGGAATCGGCGCGACCTTGGCCGCCGCGATCGCCTCTTCGATCGTCGGCTTCCGCTCGGGCGCAACCGGCGCGCGCCCGCGGCAAGCCGCGAGCGTCGCGCCCACGATCAGCGGAACGAAGGTTCCGCTTCGGCTCACATCAACGAGCCGACGTTGCTGCAGGTGATCGCCTTGCCCGGCGTCGGGTCGCTGCACATGCCCATCGGGCACGCCGTCGTCGCCGCCTGCGTGCACTGCGTGAGGACCGTACCATCCACGCGGTACGCCGTGTACGTCCAGTTCTGCGGGCCGACCTTGTCCATGACCATGAAGCCGAAGCTGGCCGAGTAGGCGATCTTGTCGACGACGGTGTTGGCGGCCGGCGGGATCGTGATCGACGAGGGCAGCGCGGCGTCGAGGTTGTCGCCGCCGTGGCCGGCGACGAACGTCGCCGGGTGGCCGCTCGCGAAGCTGATGCCCTGGAAGTCGTGCACGTGGCCGTGCATGGCGAGGCCCACGCCCGGCGGGTAGTACGCCGACGGGTACTTCGCGTTCATGACCGACAGCATGCCGGGGTTGCCGCCCGTGAGCGGCGAGCCCGGCGTGTAGCCGAGGATCGGGTGGTGGACCGCGAAGATCGACAGGAACGACGCGTTCTGCGAGAAGACCTGCGCCTCGCCGAGCTCGGTCGTGTAGTTGTTGAACGGCGTCACGTCGGCCGGCTTCGTCGCCGGGGCGTAGGCGCTCTTCGACGTGTTGGCCGAGTCGAACGCGATGACCTGCGTGTCGCCGAACGTGACGGCCCACGGGTCGTTGTAGTTGCCCAGGTCGTCGTTCGCCGGGTCGTTGCAGTTCTTCGTCGCCGAGTACGGGTTGATGTCGAGGAAGCGGTACCAGCCCTGGCCGGCGCGGTTGCACGTTTCGTGGTTGCCGCGGACCATGATCCACGGCGCGGCGGCGAGGAGCGGCGCGGCCGGCGTGAAGAGGTCGTCCTTCCACGTGTCGTAGCCGTAGCCCCACGACATGCCCTGGCACTGCGGCTGCGTGCCGTCCGTCGGGCAGGCGTTGTCGCGGTACTGGTAGTCGCCGACGTGGAGCACCAGGTCCGGCTTCATGGCGGCGGCCACCGACGAGATCGTGCCGAACGGCCACTGCGCGGGGTCGTTGCAGGCCTGCCAGGGGTTGCCGATCGAGAGGCGGCAGCCCGTGTCACCGACGACGACGACGCGCTGGACGTTGGCCTTCGGCAACGGCAGCTTCTTGCCCGCGACGGTCGCGGCCAGCGCGCCCGACGGGATGTTGAATTCGCACGTCGACACCGGGAACACCGACGCCTTCGTGTTGACCGTCGACGCCGTGATCGTCGGGTCGCTCGAGCTCGGACGAATCGCCATCGTGCCGGGGCCGACGCGCAGGTTCATGGGCGACGTCGTGCCGTCGATCGTGATCGACGGGCAGGCCGTGTACGGCGTGATGAGACGCGCGATCGCCTGGTTGTTGGCGCCGAGCTCGACCCACGCCGAATCACCGAGGTCCGCGTCCGACGGGCAGCTGAGGACCGTGTTGTAGGTGTCGCCGCAGGCGGTGTCGCCGTCCGAAACCGAGAGCGTCACGTTGACGAGGCCCGGCACCGCGCAGTTGAACGTCGGGTTCTGCGCCGTCGCGTCGACGAACGAGCCCGAGGCGGCCGTCCACTTGTAGGTGAGCGCCGAGGGGCCGGCGTCGGCGTCGTGCGCCGCGCTCGCGAGCGCGATCGCCGTGCCGACGGGCGGGTTCGCCGAGATCGAGTCGATCGTCGGGCAGACGTTGATCGTGCCGTTGACGAGCACGCTGCCCGTCGTCGACGGCGCCTTGCACGCGATGTTCACGGAGACCTGCGTCGTCTGCTTGGCGACGACGGCGAACGACGCCGACGTGCCGGTGCACGTCGTGCTGCCGTCGGTCGAGGTGCCCGAGAGCGAGATCGCGTAGCCCGAGCCGGCGGCCAGCGGGCTGATGAGCGCGCTCACCGTCGTCGACGTCGACACGGGGATCGAACCCGTCTTCGAGGTCGGGCCCGTGAGCGTGTACGAGAACGTGTTGACGGTCGCGCCCGAGGCGAGCTGCAGCGCGACGGCGAGCGAGCCGACGTCCGACGTGGGTCCACCGTTGGTCGCGTCGGCGCCGCCGACATTACAGCCGGCGAGCGCGGAGGCGCCGCCGAGCGCGATCAGGATCAATCCAGCTCTCATGTTCATGGGCCGACCTCCCAGCAACGCCCACGCCAGGCCGCCGTTCCGCACACGGCCAACGAAATTCGCGAGATGGAGCACCGATGAGAGGCCCGACACTCCGGATCTCGGAAGGTGTCTTCGAGAATCGGTGAGCGCGCCGCCGAGAACTTGATTCGAGGGCGGCGGCTGGGGACGATGGGCGCCCCGGCACGCCCGACGGGCCGATCCCTTACATGACGACGACGACGATGCCGCCCGTGCTCAGCTGGCCGCGCCGAGCCGCGCGCGCCGCCTACGTCGTCTACGGCGCTGCCGTCATCGCGGCGGTCATGGTGCCGACGTGGTTCGCGACGCTGTTCGTGCGGCGACCGGCGCGCGCGCTCGCGCTGCAGCGCCTCGCCTCGCGGCTCATGCTCGCGGCGCTCGGGTGTCGCTTCGTCGTGCGCGGCGCGTGGCCGCCATCAGGAACGGGCGCGCGCGTGCTCGTCGCGAACCACACCTCGTACCTCGACATCCCGCTCATGCTCGCGGCGCTGGGCGGCGACTTCGTGTTCGTCACGAAGAGCGAGCTGCTCGGCTGGCCCATCATCTCGCGCCTCACGCGCGCGGGCGGCCACATCCCCGTCGATCGCGAGCGCGCGGCGTCGCGCGCCGCCGCGCTGGGCCGCATCGTCGCGGCGCTGCGCGCGGGGCGAAGCGTGCTGCTGTTCCCCGAAGGCACGTTCTCGCACGACGATCGCTTGCGGCCGTTCCACGCCGGCGCGTTTCGCTGCGCCGTCACGGCGGGCGTGCCCGTCGTGCCCATCGGCGTCTGCGGCGTCGCCGGGGTGTGGTCGCAGCACGCGCGCTTCCCGCGCCCCGGCCGGATCGAGGTCGACGTCGGTGAAGCGCTCGTGCCCACGGGCGGCGACGACGCCGACGAGATCGAGCGCCTCGAGACCGAGGCGCTGAGGTTCATCACCGCGGCGCTGGGACATGACTAAGGTCGAACGGCGACGCCGAGGTTGGCGTCGAGGTTGAACGTCGACGTGGGCGCGGCGGCCTGCGCGCCCACGCTCGCTACGAGCGAGACGCGCGCCGCGACGTCGAGCGTGAGGCCCGCCGCGGCGCCCGCGAGCGCCGGGCCGCCGCCCACGGTGTCGACGCACGTCGCATGGTGGCCCGCGCCGCAGTCGTGCAGCTGCGTGAACGTCACGACCTCTCGGATGTGCCCCGCCCCGAGCGACGCCGACACGAACGGCCGCAACGAGCCCGTGCGCGGCGACCACGTCGCCGTCGCGAAGGCGGCGATCGCGCCCGAGGCCGGGTGGTACGTGCGGCCGCCGGCGTCGACGATCGTCGGGCCCGCGACGCGCTGGAAGCGGCCGTCGAGCGACAGCATCCACGTGGGCCGCAACCAATACCCCACCGACGCCGTCAGGTGATTGAAGGCCTCGCCCGAAAACGGCGCCGCGCCGGTTTGCGAGTCGACGTTGAGCTCGCCCGCGCCGTTGGCCCAGCCGCCGCCCGGGCCGCCGAGCAAGCGCAGCTCGAGGCCGTGCCTCACGTGAACGTCGCCCGCGGCGGCGGCCGCCTCGTCTTGATCGTCGGCGTCGTCGGGCCGCGCCAGCGTGCGCGCCAGCATCGGCGCGTCGCTGCCGTCGGCTTCGGTTTGCGAAACCTGGTCCGGAGCTGCGCTCGCCGGCGCGACGCCCGACGCCGAGGCCGCGCCCGGCGCCAGCACGGCGGCCTCGTCGAACGCGGCGCGGATCACCGGCGTCTCCAGGCCCGGCGTCAGCTGGATGCCGGGCTCGATCGCGAACGCCTGCGCGAACTGCTTCGACGCCGCGTCGTTGCGCCCGTAGCCGCCGAGCAGCACGACGCCCAGGTGCACGTGCGTGCGCGCCGCCACCGGGTGCCGCTCGAGCCCCGCGGCCTCGCACTGATCGAGCGCCGTCATGAGCAGCTTGCGCGCCTGCGCGAACTGACCGCTCTTGTAAGCCGAGAGCGCCTCGCGGTTGGCGTCGACGACGCGGTCGATCGCGCTCGGGCCGGGGTCGGCGTCGGCGGCGGCGGCCGAAGACGACGCAAGCAGGACGAGCGCCAGCGGCGCCACGAGGCTCGCGCGAAATCTCATGGTGGGAGTGAGTGCTCGCGGCGAAGCAAATCCGTGCGACGGATTCATGGACCGCCGGACACACACGACCGATGGCGGACGGCGCATCTCGGCTCCCGGTGTGGACGCTCGTGGCCGCGTTGTCGTGCGCGGCGCTCGCGTGCGGCGCCGATCCTTATCACCGCACCTCGTCTGCGACGATGCCCGACGGCGGCGGCGGCCATCCGTTCGGCGGCACGCCGATGGGCAACGGCGATCCGTTCGGCACCGGTGGCGACACGGCGACGGGCGGCGTCACGGGCGCCGGCGGCGCGACGACCACGGGCGGCGTCACCGGCGCGGGCGGGACCACGACGGCCACGGGTGGCGTCACCGGAACCGGCGGCGCGACGAACGCGGGCACGGGCGGCGCCGTCGCCACGCCGCCCTGCCCCGGCTGCAAGGTCGTCGTCCAGTACACGTGCCTCAGCGACGCGCCCGATCAGGCGACGTTCGTCCTCGAGATCCTCAACCAAGGTCAGCAGGTGTTCCTCACGCAGGATCTCACCGTGCGCTACTGGTACACCGACGATCCCACGAAGCCGCAAGAGCTCGACTGCGACGACGCGCGCCTCGGGTGCCCGAACATCAAGTCGAAGTTCGTCGTCGTCAACCGCGCGAAGGCGAACGTCTTCGCCGAGCTGTCGTTCCCGCCGGGCGCCGTCGACACGATGGGGACGACGGGCCGCATCCAGCTGCGCCTCCGCAACATGGACTACACGCAGATCGATCAGACCGACGACTACTCGCAGGACTGCGCCGACCGCTCGGCGCACGCCAACATGAAGGTCACGGCGTACCTCAAAGGCACGCTCGTCGGCGGCGTCGAGCCGCCGTAGACGTCAAGGACGACGCGCTTGCCGTCGGCGCGGGCGTCTTCAAAAAGCGCGACGCGGATTATTGGCGTGCGGCATCTTGTCGCAGGCGGCGCGGCACCGCGTCGGTCTATGTTGCGCGGCGAAATGATTTCAACGTCGACGCGCCGAACGCTGCTCCCTGGTCTCTTCGTCGTGACGCTGCTCGCGAACGCCTGCGGCGAGCCGGGCGCGGGCGATCCCGCGACCGAGGCGCTGCAGGCGCAGCTCCGCACCGACGACGGTCCGCACGCAGACGACGGCCACCATCGCTTCCAGACGCCCGCTTCGCAGCACCGCCACCATCACCACCACGGGGGAAGCGCGGCCGGCGGCCAAGGCGGTTCAGGCGACGACGGCGACTGCCAGTTCGACTGCGACGACGTCGGCGGCCGCTCGGGCGGGACGCTGCCGCCCGTGAACGCCTACGGCGCGCTGCCCGCCGACGACAACTGCGAGCCGTCACACATGACGTTGCACGGCGGGCAGCCCATGCAGGGCGACAACGCCTCGAACACGGTCACGCTCGTCCCCGTGATCTGGGGAACCAACGCGACGATGGGCTTCACCGACACGAAGATCGACACGTTCCTCTCGTCGGTGTTCCTCGGCGTGAGCCCGTGGTTCACGTGGCTCAAGCACGAGTACCACCTGCCCAACATCGCGACCAAGCCGATCAAGCGCCTGGCGATCACGGCGGCGAACGCCAGCAAGACGACGATCAGCCCCGCCGACATCCAGGCCGAGATCATGGCGCACATCAACGACGGCACGCTGCCGCTGTCGTCGAACCACTCGGTGAGCAGCATGCTCTACATCATCCACTTGCCGTCGACGGTCTTCACCTACAACGGCGGCACCGACAACCTCTTGTGCGGCGGCAGCGACGGCAAGCACTGGACCAGCCCGCAGACCTGCGCCTACAACACCAACCCGCAGACCTTCACGGGCGGCGACGGCAAGTCGATCCACTACATCATCATGCCGGACATGACGAAGGGCGGCTGCCTCGTCGGCTGCCCCACGACGGGCGTCGCGCCTTGGGACAACATGACGATGGTCGAGTCGCACGAGCTGGCCGAGGCGCTGTCGGATCCGTACGGCGGCTGGTACGACTCGGCGCCCGGCCAGGACTGCGGGCAGATCGCCGACCCGTGCGTGTCTGAATCGGTCGTGACGACGGGCTCGTCGCCCGTCACGGTGCAGATGATCTGGTCGAACGTCGCGAGCATGTGCGTCGGCAACAACCCCGGCGCGGTCGGCGACCTCGGCAGCTTGGGCACGACGGCCGTCGTCCTCGCGGGCGACACCGATCCCGGCACGACGGTCACGAAGGTGCATTACGCGCAGAGCGGCCCCAACCAGAGCACGAACACGGCGCTCACGGCGCGCGACGCGACGACCGACGCGACGTGGATGGCGGCGCAGAAGACCGGCAGCGTCCTCGTGGGCGACTTCGACGGCAACGGCTTCAACGAGGTCGCGACGGTCGGCGGCTCGGCGACGGGCATCACCCTGACGCCGAACTACGGCAACGGCGGCACGCTCTTCTCGACGACGAGCCGCTTCTACACGACGAGCAACTTGCCGGAGCTCGCGCCCTACGTCGGCGCGAACTTCCCGCTGTCCACGACGCAAACGTCGATCCGCCCCGTGACGGGCGACTTCAACGGCGACGCCGCGATGGACATCGCGCTCGTCGGCGGCCCGGGCTGGACGGTCATCCCCATCGCGTTCGGCGTGTTCGGCTCGAACGGCGGCTTCTACGCGACGGCCGAGAGCGACGGCGGCTTCAACTCGTACGTCGCCAACAACGCGGGCACGAACCCGCCGCAGCTCGTGTCGGCGGACTTCAACGGCGACGGCCTCGCCGACCTCGCGCTCGTGGGCCTCCTGTCATCGCCGAACGTGGGCCGCTCGTACATCGCCGTCGCCTACGCCAAGCCCGATCCCAACAACCGCTACCGCGGCTACGGCGCGTTCCGCAAGGTCGAGGTCCCGGTGACGCCGCCGTCGGGCGGCAGCGCGGGCGACTTCAACGTCTGGGCGTCGACGTACAACGTGACGGCGGTCGGCGGCGACTTCGACGGCGACGGCTTCGGCGACATCGCGCTCACGGGCGGCCTCGGCTGGGCCAGCGTGCCCATGGCCTTCTCGCGCGGCGCGACGGGCTCCACCCCCGGCTTCACCGTCGTGAACTTCGGCACGCAGGACAACCCGACGATCGCCGCGGCGACGTCGACGCCGGGCAACCAGGTCGTCGCCGGCGACTTCGACGGCAACGGCATCTGGGACCTCGCCTTCGTGGGCGCGACGTCGCAGACGTTCGTGGGCCTCGGCATGTCGCCGCAGGCCGTCGGCTCGGGCCAGTCGTTCGGCGGCCTGTACTGGGACGCGAAGTCGACCTCGACGTCGGCGCTCGCGGCGATGGCGGGTCACACCAACGTGTACGCCGCCGGCGCGACGCTGGGCACGCCGCGCCCGCCCGTGCGCATCAACGCGGGCGCCGGCGCCGTGTGGCCGTTCGCCGCCGACGCCAACTCCTCGGGCGGCACGCAGAAGACGCGCACGAACACGATCACGACGACCGGCGTCCCGAACCCGGCGCCCGCCGCCGTCTACCAGAGCCAGCGCTACGGCGACTTCACGTACACGTTCGCGGGGTACACGGCGAATTCGTCGCACCGGATCCGCCTGCACTTCGCCGAGACGCACTGGACCTCGGCCAACCAGCGCTCGTTCAACGTCTCGATCAACGGCGTCCAGCAGATCTCGGCCATCGACATCTTCCAGTCGGCCGGCGGCGCCAACAAGGCCTACGTGATCGAGTTCAATCTCCCCACCGACGGCACGGGCAAGTACACGATCGGTTTCCAGACGATCAAGGACGCGGCCTTCATCAACGGCATCGAGATCATCTAGCAACGGCGCGGCGGCCGCTTGACGGTCGCCGCGGAAGACCCACGATTGGGTCTTCATGTCTCGTCGAGCGCGCGCGATCGCCTTCGTCGCGGGCGCGCTCTCACTCGTTGCGGCCCGCCAGGCGGGCGCGCAGTCCAAGCGCGAGCTGAATTTCGTGCCGCTCATCGGCGGCAACAGCGACGTCGGCGTGGGCGGCGGCGTGCTGGGCGACTGGGCGCAGCTCGCGCCCGGGCACCCCGCGTTCAAGTGGCGGCTCGAGCTCGCGAGCATCACGACGTTCAAGCCGCAGAACGGCCACCTCATCGTGCCGTACACCGACAACTACCTCGAGCTCGTCGTTCCGAAGGCGGGCCCGGGCCAGCGCCTGCGCATCGACGCGCGCCTGTCGTACACCGACGAGCGCACGATGAAGTACTCGGGCCTCGGCAACGCGTCGCCGCCGCCGCCCGAGGGCGACGAGATCGCGCGCAGCGAGTACGGCCGCATCCACCCGACGGCGTCGCTCGAGGTGCGCACGCGCGTCTTCGATTCGTTCTACGTGCTGGGCGGCGCCAACTACACGTACGACGCGCTCTCGGTGGGCGCCGACACGATCCTCGCCCAGGACCACGCCATGGGCCCGCCCGAGGTGCGCGCGATCCTCGGCAACTTCGATCGGCACGGCGTCGCGCTGCTGACGGCCGAGGCGCAGATCGACACGCGCGACGACGAGATCGTCACGCGGCACGGCCAATTCCACACGCTGCGCTTTCGCGCGAGCCCACGGGTCGGAGACGCCCTGCCCTACGGCTACGAACGCCTCACGCTCACGTCACGCATCTACCGCACGCCGTCCGATCGCTGGCTCACGCTCGCGGCGCGCGTCGTCGGCGACGCGCTGCTGGGCGATCCGCCGTTCTACGAGCTGGCGCGCTTCGATGAAACGAACGCGATCGGCGGCGTCAACGCCGTGCGCGGCGTTCCTGCGCAGCGCTACTACGGCAAGGTGAAGGCCTTCGGCAACCTCGAGGCCATCAGCCCGCTGTGGCCCTTTCACCTGCGCAACAAGGCGTACGTGCTCGGCGCGGCCGTGTTCTTCGACGCGGGCCGCTCGTGGACCGAGCTGACGCACGCGCACCCCGAGCTCGACGGCACGGGCCTCGGTCTCAAGTACGGCATTGGCGGCGGCATCCGCCTGCAAGAGGGCCGCACGTTCTTGCTGCGCCTCGACGTCGCGTGGTCGCCCGACGCGACGCCCATCGGCGCCTATTTTGCCGCTGGGGAGATCTTCTGAGACGAGGGTATGCTGCCGGCCATGACGCGGATCGCCCCCTCGATGCTCCTCGCCACGACGTTGACCCTGTTCGGTGCGCGCGCGGCGCTCGCCGACACCACCGTGCAGGTGCCGCTCGACGGCATCCTCGACGCGCGCTGCGTGACGACCATCAGCGGCGGGACGCTCACGGTGTTCAACCTCACGATCGACGGCGGCGGCGGCGACGTCGGGACGGGCAACCTGCAGAACGGCTTCGTCACGCAGGCCGTCGCGACGTCGAAGGGCAACCCGACGTCGCACGCCGTGCCCGACGACGGCAAGTTCCCGGCGAACGCGCGTCACCCCGACGTCGTGCTGCACTTCTCGAACGACGCGTCGCCGACGGCGCCGCAGACGCACATGGTGAACCCGACGAACGGGACGTTCACGTTCCCGGTGCCGCCCGCGACGTACTCGAAGATGTTCTTGTTCTTCCACGGCGCCGACGGCGGCACCAAGGTGACGCTCACGCTGAGCTTCGCCGACGCGACGACGCAGGTGCTCAAGGCGACGATCCCCGACTTCTTCGCCGATCCCTCCGACGCGAACGTCTTCAACCTCGCGACCGATCTCGCGAAGTACAGCAAGACGACGGGCATCGCCGAGGCGGGCGGCCACCGCATCTTCGGCGTCGAGGTCGACGTCACCGACGCGACGAAGACGCTCATGAGCGTCAAGGTCGAGCGCGCCGGGCTGCCCGGCTACCTCGTGTTCTGGGGCGCGACGGGCATCGCGACCGGCGCGGTAGGCACGATCGACGGCGGCGCGGGCGGCTCGACGGGGACCGACGGCGGTACCGCGACGGGCGGCACGTCCGGCGCGACGGGTGGCACGACCGGCGCGACCGGCGGCACGACCGGCGCGGGTGGATCGACGGCGACGGGCGGCACGACCGGCGCGACGGGCGGCACCACCGGCGCGACCGGCGGCACGACCGGCGCGACGGGCGGCACCACGGGCGCGGGCGGCATGACGGCGAGCGGCGGTTCGACGGGCGCGGGCGGAGCGACCGCGACGGGCGGCACGACGGGCACGGGCAAGTCGTCGGGCGGCGGCTGCAACGTGGCCGCGAGCGACGCGCGGCTCGGCGGCTTGTTCGCCGTCGCGCTCGCGATGCTCGTCGTTCGTCGTCGCGCGCGACGCTAGTGCCTCGGCCGCCGCGTATCGACCACATCTGGCTTGGTCTTTCGCGTGCTGGCGTCGTTGCTCGTCGGTTGCGTAGTTCGACTATGCGCCCTCCTTGCGCCTAGCCAGCCCGCGAAATCCACGGCGCCAGCTGTGATCGCTACGCGTCGGCCGAGGCACTAGACCGGGCACCTCTCTTTTGACCGCGCGTTCACGCGCGGCGGCGTGTCGCCGTGATATCAAGAACACGTGCGAATCGAAGCCGTGTCGATCGGGCGCAACCCGCCCGAAGAGGTGAACGTCATCGTCGAGGTGCCCGTCGGCGGCGAGCCCATCAAGTACGAGATGGACAAGGACGCGGGCACGCTGGTCGTCGATCGCTTCCTCTACACGTCCATGCGCTACCCCGGGAACTACGGCTTCGTGCCGCACACGCTCTCGGGCGACGGCGATCCGCTCGACGTGCTCATCGCCAACCAGCGCGGCATCGTGCCGGGCGCCGTCATCGCCGTGCGCCCCATCGGCGTCTTCCTCATGCAGGACGAGGCCGGCGTCGACGAGAAGATCATCGCCGTGCCCGCGTCGCGCCTCACGCGCCGCTACGATCAGATCAACGAGGTCAAGCAGCTGCCCGAGATCACCGTGCAGCAGATCCAGCACTTCTTCGAGCACTACAAAGATCTCGAGCCGCAGAAGTGGGTCAAGCCGCTCGGCTGGGGAGACGCCGCCGAGGCGAAGAAGCTCATCCTCGAAGGCATCGCGCGCGCCAAGGCCGGCTTCGCGACGAAGTAGTCAGTCCCCGGTCATGACGCCCGCGCGCGCCATCGCCGCCGCGAGGTGATCGAGCACGGCGCGCACGCGCCCCGTGTGCTGCAGGTCGGGGTGCACGACGAGCCACACGTCGATGGGCGTGACGAGCCGCGGGTAGACGCGCTCGAGCCCCGGGCCGCAGAAGCTGGGCAACGCCGCGATCCCCCAACCGGCGCGCACGGCGGCGGTCGCCGTGAGGATGCTGTTGGTGCGCAGCGCGACGCGCGCGCCCGCCGAGCGTTCGGCAAGCCAGCGCGCGGGCGGGATCTGCGCGAGCTCCTCGTCGAGCGCGACGAGCTCGTGGCCGTCGAAGCGAACGCCCTCGCCTTCGACCAAGGCATCGACGACGACCGGCGCGTGGCGATCGAGGTAGCTCCGCGCGGCGTAGAGACCCCAGGCGATCGCGCCGAGGCGGCGCACGACGAGCGACTGATGCGTCGGCTTCTGACCCACGCGCAGCGCGACGTCAGCCTCGCGCTTCAGCAAGTTGAGCGACATCGTGCCCGTGACCAGCTGGACCTCGATGTCGGGGTGCGCCGCGTGCAGAGCGACGAGCTCGGCCGCGAGGAAGGTCGCCGACAGCGTCTCGCTCGTCGCGACGCGCACGACGCCTTCGAGCCGCGCGTCGGCGCCCGTCGCACGCCGCTCGAGATCGATCGTCGCCTGCTCGACGATCTGCGCCGTTTCGAGCAAGCGCGCGCCCGTCGCCGTGAGCGTGAAGCCTTCGGGCTTGCGATCGAACAAGCGCGCGCCCAGCGCCTCTTCGAGCGCGGCGAGCCGCCGGCCCACCGTCGATTGGTCCACCTTGAGCGCGCGGCCCGCGCCCGCGAGCGATCCGACGCGCGCGCACGCCAGGAAATACCGAAGATCATTCCAGTCGTACCCCACTCGTCCCCCTCCCCGCAGTATTGCACGCGCGCCATGCGGCTTTGGGCGCTTCCGGCCACACGCGCGCCGCGCGAACGTGCGTCTCACGGAGGGACACATGACGACGACGAACACGACGGGGCCGGGCACGGGATCGCCGCCGCCGCAGGCGGTGCTCTCGCAGATGATCAACGGGTACTGGGTCACGGGATCGATCCACGCCGCCGCCAAGCTGGGCGTCGCGGCCGCCATCGGCGACGCGCCGCGCGCCATCGGTGAGATCGCGGGCGCCGTGGGCGCCGACACCGACTCGCTCTACCGCCTGCTGCGCGCGCTCGCGGGCCTCGGCATCTTCGTCGAGGGACCGGGCCGCACGTTCGCGCACACGCCACTGTCGCTCGCGTTGCGCCCCGGCGTGCCGGGCTCGATGCACGGCCTCGCGCTGGGCACGGGCCTGCTGCACCTGCGCGCCTGGCCCGAGATCACGCACGCCGTGAAGACGGGCGAGACGGCCTTCCGCAAGGTCTTCGGCGCGGAGATCTTCGAATACCTCGCGACCGACGCCGAGGCGAGCCAGGCCTTCGACGAGGCGATGGCCGGCTACACGGCGGCGACCTCGGCGGCCGTCGTCGCGGCCTACGACTTCTCGCCGTTCCAGAAGATCGTCGACATCGGCGGCGGCAACGGCGCGCTGCTCGCGGCGATCCTCGAGAAGACGCCGCGCGCCTCGGGCGTGACGTTCGATCTTCCGCAGCCGTCGCAGCGGGCGAAGGAGGCCCTCGGCGCGCGCGGCCTCGCGGGCCGGTGCGAGGTCGTCGCCGGCGACTTCTTCGAGGGCGTGCCCTCGGGCGGCGACGCTTACGCGCTGAAGATGATCGTCCACGACTGGGACGACGCGCGCTCGATCGCGATCCTGAAGAACGTGCGCAAGGCGATTCGCCCCGACGGCCGCGTGCTCATCATGGAGTCGGTCGTCGATCCGGCGAGCGGCGCGGGCGCGCCCCCGAAGCTGCTCGACATCAACATGCTCGTCATGACGGGCGGCCGCGAGCGCACGGCCGACGAGTTCGCGGCGCTCTACCGCGCGAGCGGCTTCGAGCTCGCGCGCATCGTGCCCGCGAACCCGATGCTCTCGGTCATCGAAGGCCGCCCCGTCTGAGCAACGGCCTCCGGCGCGCTACGGCTTCACGAAGATCTGGTAGATCGACCACCACGTGGTCGACGTGCCGGTCTGCGTGATCCGGAAGTAACGCGCCGAGGTCGTCGTGTTGAGGACGATCTTCGTGGTCCCCGCGGTGCCCACGGTCGAGGCCGTGGGCGCCACGGCGAAGGCCGTGTTGTTCGTCGACGTCTCGAGCTTGTACATCGCCGGGAAGTCGTTGCCGTTCGAGAGCCAAATCTGCGAGACCGGCGCGACCGAGCCGATGTCGAGCGTGAACACCTCGCCGCCGGCCTCGTCGCCCACGGTGGTCCAGCGCGTCGCCGCGCCCGCGGCGTCGATCGCCATGTTGGCCGTCTGGCCGGCGTTGCCCGGCGGATTCGCGGTCGCCATCCAGTTCGCGGGATCGTAAGGATCGACTGCGCCCGCGGGCACGCCGCCCGGCAGCGTGCAGCCGACCTTGAGCTCGTCGATCGACCAGTAGACGTTGGCTGCGGCGGTCTCGGTGATGCGCAAGTAGCGGCCCTGCTTCGCCGCCGGGAATGTGACGGCGGTCGACGTCACCGCCGCGGCGTTCGCCCCGGTCATGACGGAGACGGGCGTCGTCGCGCTGTTCGAGACGCTGACGTCCCAGCCGCGCGGGTAATCATTGCCGTTGGCCGTGTTGTCGAGCGTGACCTGCGTGAGGCTCACCGTACCGCCGAAGTCGATCTGGAGGTACTGGCCGTTCGCTTGGTTGGCTCCGGGCGTCCATCGCGAATTCGGATCGCCGTCGATGGCGTTGGCGGCAACGTCCGCGCCTCCCACGGCCGACGCCGTGGCCGTCCAATGCACGAAGGAGCAGTAATTCGCGAACGGCGCCGCGCCGCCTGCGCCACCGCTGCCGCCCGCGCCGCCGCTGCCGCCGGCCGACGTCGTGCCACCGCTGCCGCCCGCGCCGCCGCTGCCACCCGAACCGCCGCTGCCACCCGAACCGCCTTTGCCGCCGGCGCCCCCCGAGCCACCCGTCGGCGTCG
>DASZRT010000118.1:0-97276 GCA_035549075.1 Polyangia bacterium
CGGCTCCGCGGCCGCTTCGCGCGCCGCGAGAGCCGCCGCCGCGCCCGCGAGGACGACCCAGCGCCCGCGCCCCAATCAGAGCTCCTGCGAGACGGGGAGGGTCAACCGGAACACGGTGACGGCCGGCTCGAGCCACTTGCCCGGCTCGTCGAGCAGCACGAGCTCGCCGCCCATGCTGCGCGCGATCTCGCGGCTCACGGCGAGGCCGAGCCCCGTGCCTTGCTCTTCACCTTTCGTCGTGAAGAACGTCTCGAACAACCGCGGCCGCACGGTCTTGGCGACGCCCGCGCCGTTGTCGGCGACCTCGACGGCCACGAAGCGCGGATCGTCGGCGACGATCTGCGCGCGCACTTGGACCACCGGGGTCGGCACGCTCGCAACGGCGTCGAGGGCGTTCGAGATGAGGTTGATGAGGATCTGCTCGAGCGCGTGCGGGAAGACGACGAGCGGCGGGACATTCGGCGCGATCTGCGTGCGCAGCACGGGCCCTTTGCGTAGACGGTACTCGAGCAGCGACGTCACGCGCATGAGCACGGGCCCCACCTCGGCGCGGCGTTTGGCGTTCGGCACGGCGGGCGCCGACATCTGGCGCAGGTTCGACACGAGGCCCGTGAGCCGCTCGGACTGGTCGACGATGTGGCGCGCGAAGTCCAGCACCTCTTCGAGCTCGACGCGCTCCTTCTCGAGGAGCAGCTGGCCCAGACCCTTGATCGCGAACAATGGCTGCCGCAGCTCGTGGATCTGCTGCGCCGCGAACCGCCCGAACTCGGCGAGGCGTCCCGCCGACGTCAACAGATCTCTCAAGCGGCCGATCTCTCGCTCGAGATCCTCTTCGCGGCTCATTTCTTCCAGAGCTCCCGCGGCTCGGCCGCGAGCTTGGGGGGGCGCGTCGGGCGACGCATGATCGTGCCGCTCGCGCCGCGCGTGCGACCCGCGAGATCTTCGGCGCGCACGCTGACGTGGTTCTGACCCTCGCGCAGCAACACCGACGCGTGGAAGCGGCCGTCCTCGCCCACGGGCGCGGGCTCGCCGTTCACCGTGACGGCCGACGCCGCCTCGACGCGGCCCTCGATCGTCGCGGCGTCGCCGTGGCGCTCGCCCTCGGGCCACACGACCTGCAGCAGGACCTCCTCGGGGATCTTCTCGGGATCGTCGGGCGGCGCGCCGGCGCGGCTGCTGCGCGTCTGCGTGCCCTCGGGCAGCACGACCGTCTTGCCCGCCGCCGCGAAGCGCGCCGTGCCCTCGAGCGCCGCGACGGACACCTGCCCGTGCTCGTCGGCCTGCACGACGATGTGAGCCGGGCCCTCGGTCGACGTGCGCGTCTCGCGCGCCGTGATGGCCAGCGTGTCGTGCGAGTCGTTGCCGACGCGCGCGACGACCTTGCCGTGGCGCAGGTCGACGATCGACCCGTCGGCCGCGAGGCGATCGAGGCGAATCTCGACCTTCTCGCGCAGCTCGATCTCGCCGCCCGCCGACAGCGCGAGCACGGCGTGCGCGCCCGGCACCGTGCGCACGAGATCGTCGTGCGCGAGGCGGTCACCCGCGTGAATCGCGATCCAGCGGCCGTCGCGAAACGCGTCGACCTGACCGTCGGCGGACACGACGTGGAAGATGCGCGCCTCGGCCTCGCCCGCGTCGGGCGTCGCCGCCGCCGCTTCGGCCTTGGGCGCCGCGACGAGCGGCGGCGCGGGATGCTCGAACAGCACGCGCGACACGCGCGTCGCCGCGAAGAGCCCCGCGCCCACGAGCACGACGACGACCACCGCGCCCACGGGGAAGCGCCGCCTCTTCGGCGGCGGGAAGAGGGGCGGTCCGCCCATCATGCGAGCGGCCCTCTCTCGACGAGCGCGGGGAACGTCATCGTGAACGTCGTGCCCCTGCCGACCTCGCTCTCGACGCGGATCGTGCCGGCGTGATCCTCGACGGTCTTGTGCACGACCGACAGGCCCATGCCCATGCCGGCCCAGTCGCCCGCCTTGGTCGTGAAGAACGGATCGAACACGCGCGACAGGTGCTCGGGGTTGATGCCGCGGCCCGTGTCGCGAACCGTGACGCGCGCGAGGCGATCGGCCGTCGCGCCGACGTCGAAGGTGAGCGTGCCTTGCGCTTGCCCCGGCCCCGTCATGGCGACGCGCGCGTTCTGCACCAGCTGGATGAACGCCTCCTGCAGCTGGGTCGCGCTCCCACGGATCATCGGCACGCCGTCAGCATACCGACGGACGACGTGGATGCCAGCGGCCTCGAGCTCGCTGGGCCCGCACAGCTCGATGGCGTCGTCGATGACGCGCGGAAGCTCGACGGGCCCGAACGCCTCGCCGCCCTGACGCTGTGCGAAGCGCAGCAGGTTATGCACGATGCGCCGGATGCGCAGCGCCTGCGTCTCGACGTCCTGGACCATGGGCCGCGCCGGGTGGTGGGGCGGCAGGTCGACGAGGAGGAGCTGCGTGATGCCGAGGACGCCCGCGAGCGGGTTGTTGATCTCATGGGCGACGCCGGCGCCCAGCTGGCCGATCGCCGCCAGCGAGCGCGACCGCAGCAAGAGGTCTTGGGCGTCGCGCAGCTCGCGCGTCTTCTCGTCGACGCGCCGCTCGAGCGACTGGTTCCAGATCGTGATCTCTTTGTTCTGCTGCGTGATCTTCTCGCGCGCGCCGTCGAGCGCCTCGGCCATCTTGTTGAACGTCACCGCCAGATCGCCGATCTCGTCGGTGGCGTTGGCGGGGATGCGCGCCTCGAGGTGACCGGCGGCGATCTGGCGCGAGCCCGCGG
The DNA here is from genome assembly GCA_035549075.1 of Polyangia bacterium. GTDB lineage: Bacteria > Myxococcota_A > Polyangia > Fen-1088 > Fen-1088 > DASZFV01. The sequence continues at coordinate 2,767 of DASZRT010000118.1, forward strand.
CGAGCCCTTCGACGCGCGCCGCGAGCCGCCGCGCGAACAGCCGGGCCACGACCGAGCCGACCACGACGGAGACGGCGAGCCAGAACACCGTCGCCCAGAAGATGACGTCGACCGTGCGAAGCGCGGCGTCGAGACGCTTCTCGACGAGCACGCCGAAGCCACCCGGCCCCGCGGGCGCGTAGGCGCCGACGACGGCGCGCCCGTCGGTCGTGTACTCGGCGACGACCGAGCCGGCCGCGAGCTCGCCCGTGGGCGTCGCCTGCGCCTCGAGGTGCGCGACGCCGCCCTTGCCGCCCGCGGCGACGAGGCGCGCGCGCGCGTCGACCAGCTTGACGTCGGTGTCGCGGTCCGAGAGGTTCGCGACGTAGTCGCCGAGCCGGCGCAGCGAGATCTCCGCGGCCAACACGCGCTTGCCACCGCCGAGCTTGGGGTCGAAGGCGACGGCGAGCACGACGTGCGGCACGCGGCGGGGCCCGCCCAAGAACACCGGCCCCACGCCTTGCCCTCGCTCGAGCGCCTCGCCGAGCGGCGCCATGAGCCCGACGCCCTCGACGTCGGTCGGGCGCATGGGCTCGTGGTTGCGGAACGTGTCGTAGGCGGCGGGCGTCTCGAGGTACGCGGGCTGGCCCACGGGCGCGCCGTGCTCGTCGAACATCGCGACGGCGCAGAAGTCGTCGCTCTGGTGATAGACGAGCTGCAGGAACTTGAGCAGCCCTTGCGCCGACGGCGCGTCGCCCGTGCCGGCGCGCGTGAGATCGAAGATGTGCGCGTCGGTGCGCAGGATCGACAGCAGGTTGCCGAGCTCGCTCGCGGCGTGCTCGCCCACCTGCTTGGCGACGGTGAGCTCGTTCTCCTCGACGGCGGTGCGCAGCGCGCGCTGGCTGATGCGCAGCGCGCCGAAGCCGGCGATCGCGAGCGGCGCCGCCGAGACGCCGAGCGCGAGCAGCGTCAGCTTGCGCCGCAGCTTCACGGCGACCCCATCGTCTTGATGCAGGTCGCGGGACCCTGGACGGCGGCGTCGGCCGCGTCGCCGCCGTCGGACGTCTCGCCGCCGTCGGCGTCGTCGTCGCTGAGGTAGGTGAACGCCAGCGGCGTCTCGGTGGCGCCGCCGATGGGATCGCTCGCGAAGATCGACACGGCGCCCATGCCCGGCGGCAGCACGCCCGTGATGCGGTTCTCGTTGACGACCTCGGGACAGCCGAGCGCGACGCGCGGGCCGTCGCTGGGGCCGACCTCGATCGTCGTGCCGTTCGGGCCGTCGCGGAAGTTGCGACCACCAATGACGACGGGGATGTTGCCCGCGAGCGGTCCCGTCGTCGGGCTGATGGCGAGCACGACGGGGCGACCCACGAACGCGAACACGCCGGCTTGGACGACCGCCGAGCCGGACCGCACGGCGAGCGCGACGGAACCCGCCGCGTGCGTGGGCGTCTTCGCCGCGAGCATCTGCGGGCTCACGTAGACGCCCCCCGGTTGCGACAGCGGCGTGCCGTCGAGCAGCAGCTCGGTGCCGGCCACGAAGTTGTCGCCCGTGACGACGAGCGGCGTTCCGCCCGACGCGGACCCTTCGAGCGGCGCCACGCTCGTGACGACGGGCGCCAACGCGACCACGACGGTCGACGTCCGCGTGGCGCGGTTGCCGGCCGTGTCGCGCGCCTCGACGGAGAGCGTCTCGATCTGCGAGTGCTCGACCAACGGCACCGTGTAGACGAACCGGCACGTCGCCTTCGCGGCGTTGGGATCGATCGCGCAGCTGCCGCCCATGATCGGCGTCCCCGTCGGATCGAGGACCGACCACCGCATGAGCCCCAGGCGCCCGAGATCGTCGTCGGCCTGGAACGCGACGGGGACGTCGGCGCCCGCGACGACGACGGCGCCGTCGGTGGGCTCGAGCACCGAGAGCGCGGGCGCGGTCTTGTCGGGCCCGAGCGAGCGGTAGCCGCCCGTGAGCGTGCCGGCGACGCCGCGCGGATCGCGCACCTCGAGGTCGTAGACGCCCTCGACGATGTCGCTGGGCACGACGGCGGCGAGCTCGGTCGAGCTGAGCCAGGTGAGGCCGTCGACGGCGTACTGCGGCCCGAAGCCGCTCGACGGCGAGAGCACGCCGCCGAAGGCGCCCTGTTGCGCCGTGGCGCTGCCCGCCGTCGTGTCGATGTCGTAGGCCGGACGAAACGGCCCGCCCGCAATGACGACGGGAACGTCCTTGTCGTTGAAGGCCTCGGCCGGACTGACGCCCGTGACGCCCACCGGCGCCTCCGCGCTCGTGCACGTCAACGCGAAGAGCGACGCGACGCCGACGCGGGCGCTCGCGGGAAGCCTCATCGCGGTCATAGTATCGCCTTCAGTCGAAAAAGGCCTCGGTGCGAATCTGGGCCTTCCGGTTCACGCCGCGCGCCACCAGCTCGCGCTTGAGCTCCGTGATCATGGCGCCGTTTCCGACGAGGTAGAACGTCGGCGACGCGAGGCCCGGCAGCGCCTCGAGGATCGCCGCCGTGATGCGTCCACGGCCGCCCGTCCACGCCGGGCCTGGCGCCGTGAGGTGGATCGACAGCGTCGCGCCCGCGCGCGCCGCGAGCGCTTCGATCTCGGCGCGCGCGAACAGATCCGACTCTTGGCGTGCGCCCCAGTAGACGAAGCGACGCCCGGTCTCGGGGCGCGCGGCGAGCTCGCCCAGCATCGGCATGACGGCGGCCATGCCCGTGCCCGTCGCGCCGAAGACGACGTCGCCCGCGTGAGCGGCGTCGAGCGTGAAGAAGCCGTGCGGCCCCGTGAGCGACTGCTCGTCGCCGATCTCGAGGCCCATGAGGTGATCCGACGCGGCGCCGCCTTCGATGACGCGCACGATGAAGCGCAGGCGATCGTCCTCGGTCGTCTGCGAGGCGATCGAGTAGCTGCGGCGGGGCAGGGCGGCGCCCGTCGCGTCGACGACGGCGAACGACACGAACTGGCCGGCCTTGAACGCGAAGCGCGGCGGATCGCGCAGCTCGAACACGAGGTCGACGATGCCGGGCGCGATGTGGGCACGGCTCTTGAGCGCTGCGACGAGGGGGCCCGGCATCGGCGCCAGCATATCCGAGTGTGTTAGGTTCCGACCATGCCGAACCCCTCTCGTATTTCGCGCATGGCGCTGGTCTTCGCGGCGTCCGGACTGGTCTCGATGGCCGCGTGCTCGAAGGGCGACGACGCGTCGAAGGCCGCGTCGGTTCCCCCGCTCCCTGCCGCGCCGCCGCCGGCCCCAGCGGCGCCGCCACCCGAGCGAAGCCCGGCTTCGCCGGGCGGAGCGAGCGCCGGGGGTTCGGGACCCTCTCAGGGTCCCGACTCGATCGACCCCAACGCGACGATCACGGGGCAGATCACGGTCGCGGCCAGCGTGAAGGCGCACGTCCTGCCGACCGATACGCTGTTCCTCGTCGCGCGCCGTCCCTCGGAGACGCCGGGCGTGCGCGGCTCGCTCATCGCCGTCAAGAAGCTCTCGGCGGCGAAGCTGCCGCTCGACTTCACGCTCTCGGCGGCCGACATGCCGTTCCAGGGCGGCACGTTCGACGGCGACGTCACGCTGTCGATCCGCGACGACAAGGACAACGACCCGATGACGCGCCTCAAGGGCGATGTTTTCGGCACGCTGCCGAAGGTCCACGTCGGCGCGCGCAACGTGAAGCTGCCGCTCGACCAGCTCCAGAAAGAGGACGAGTCGCTCACGGGCGCGAACCCGCACGGCGGGCCCATGCAAATGGGCGGGGGTGGACCGATGGGCGGGGGCGCCCTGCCGCCCGGCCATCCGTAGGGTAGACGGCGAAACCCGATCTGGTAGTGTCGCCGCCATGCCGGACTACAAATCGCTGCGCGAGATGGTGAGCCACCGCGTGACCTTCGAGTTCGACACCGGCTCCAAGGTCATCGGCTACATCGCCTCGTGCGCGCCCCCGAACGGGCCCGTCCAGATGGTGACGCTGTCGAAGGTTCAGGTCCTCGACGCGTCGAACAACCTCGTCGCGAAGTACGACGAGTACCCCTTCGTCCCGAACAACCTCATCGGCTTCCGCGTCACCGAAGGCCCGCTCTGACATGCGGCGCGGGCGCGCGGCGTTGGTCGTGGCGCTGAGCGCGGCAGGGTGCGCGGCGCCGCGCGAGCAGATCGTCGAAGATCGGTTCGACGTGTCCGAGTCGTCCTCGGCGCCCGCCGTGACGGACGTCGCCGATCTCGGCGGCGGCGACGTGCCGCTGCAGGGGCTCTTACACACCGAAACGTCCGACGGGTTCGCCGTCGTCGGTGAGACGCTGTGGATCCACGGCAACGCGTTCGGGCGACAGCCCGCCGTCACCGTCGGCGGGCGACCCGCGGCGGTCCTCGCGCGCACGCGCGACGGCGGCATCCTCGTTCGCGTGCCGCCGTTGACGGCGCCGGGCGCGCGCGACGTCGTCGTCTCCAACGAGGCGGGGCGCGGGGCGCGGGCCATCAACGTGCGGCGGCTCGCGGGCGTGCTCGACGCCGACGCCGGGGAGGTCGCCTGGACAGAGGTCGGCGCCAACGGACCCATCGCCGCGGGCACGCTTCGCGCCACCGGCACGCATTTTCTCGCGCTGTCGGCCGACGGACGCGCCGCCTACCTCGTCGACGGCTCGCGCTCGCTCGTCGAGATCGTCGACGTCGCCGCCAACGGCGGGCCCAAGGTCGTGGGCGAGCTCGACCTCGGGCCCGACCCCGTCGTCGCCGTCGCCGCCGCGGCGCGGGCGTGGACGCTCGCCGTCGTGCGCGCGCGCGACGTCGCGCTCGTCGATCTGTCGTCGGCGCTGCGGCCCGCGCGCGGACCGACGCGCCCGCTACCGGTCGAGGTGCGCGAAGCGGGCGTCGCCGCCGCTGACCTGTCGCCCGACGGCAAGCGCCTCGCCGTCGCGAGCGAGACCGGAAACCGCGTCGTGCTCTTGGATCTCGGCGTGCCCGCGGCCGCCGTCGTCGCGTCGCTCGACGTGCTGCCCGACGTGCGCGAGGGCGTGCTGGCCGACGTCACGTTCTCGCCCACGGGCGACACGCTGTGGATCGTCGCGGGCGACACGCCCCGCAGCCGCGCGAGCGGGCCGCAGCCCACGCAGGTGATCGCGGCGCGCGTCGAGGCCGGCGAGGGCGGCGCGCCGACGCTGCGCCTCGCGCGCACCGTCACGGTCGCCGACGGCGCCGCGCCCGAGCGCATCGCCGCGGGCCGCACGATCCCGCTCGCGAGCGGCTCGGCGATCCGCCTGCCGCCCGAGCGCGCGTCGGTGTTCGTGAGCGGACGCTCGCGCGCGTCCGCGACCTCGGGCGCCGTGTTCCGCGTCGGCGCCGAGGACGCGGCGACGACGATGCTCGCCGAGCCCGGGCGCTTCGGTCAGGCCGACCTCACGCCCGACGGGCGCTGGCTGCTGGCGCCGCTCGTCGCGTCCGACGGCTCGCTCCGCTTGTACGCGACGCCGAACGACGCGCGCCCCGGCACGCCGAAGTCGATCCCGCTCCTCGCGGCGCCGCGCGCGGGCGCCGAAGCGCGCCGCCTGCCCGCGCTGCGCGTGCAGCCGTGAAACGCCTGCGCGCCGTCGTGCGCGGGCGCGTGCAGGGCGTCGGCTTCCGCGCGAGCGCCGCCACCGAAGCGCGTCGTCTCGGCCTCAAGGGCTTCGTACGAAATCTCTTCGACGGCACCGTCGAGACCGTGGCCGAGGGCGAAGACGCCGCGGCCGAAACCTACGCGACGTGGCTGCGCGTGGGCCCGCCGCTGTCGCACGTCACGGGCGTCGACGTCGAGTGGACGCCGGCGCGCGGCGACGCAGTAAGCTTCGAGCTGAAATAGATCCGAGGGGAGGCCGAGCATGGCGAGCCAAGAGGGAACCAAGGGCACCGACGCCTCGGGCGTCATTCAATCGGTCTCGCGCGAATCGCGGCGCTTCCCGCCGCCCGCGACGTTCGCCAAGCGCGCCCTGATCAGCGACGCCGCCGAATACGAGCGCGAGTACCGCCGCTCGATAGACGATCCGGAGGGCTTCTGGGGCGAGACGGCCGCGCGCGAGCTCGCGTGGACCAAGCCGTGGACGAAGGTGCTCGACTGGAAGCTGCCGTGGGCCCGCTGGTTCGACGGCGGCGAGCTCAACGTCTCGGCGAACTGCCTCGATCGCCACCTCGCCACGCGCGGCGACAAGGTCGCGCTCGTTTGGGAAGGCGAGCCACAGCCGGGCGGTCAGATCGAAGAGCGCAAGCTCACCTACCGCGAGCTGCACGCCGAGGTGTGCCGCTTCGCCAACGCGCTCACCAAGCTGGGCCTCGCCGCCGGCGATCGCGTCGCGATCTACATGCCGATGATCCCCGAGGCGGCGATCGCGATGCTCGCCTGCACGCGCATCGGCGCACCCCACACGGTGGTCTTCGGCGGCTTCTCGGCCGAGGCGCTGCGCGACCGCATCAACGACTGCGGCGCCAAGCTGTGCATCACCGCCGACGGCGGCTGGCGGCGCGGCAAGGCCGTGCCGCTCAAGGCCAACGTCGACAAGGCGCTCGCCGAGACGCCGTCGATCCAGAGCTGCGTCGTCGTGCGCCGCACGGGCGATGCGCAAGTTCGCGACGGCGGCATGAAGGCCGGTCGCGACGTGTGGTGGCACGACGTCGTCGAAGGCGCGTCGACGAAGCACGCCGCGGCCAGCCTGCCGTCCGAGCACCCGCTCTTCATCCTCTACACGTCGGGCACGACGGGAAAGCCAAAGGGCGTCGTGCACACGACGGGCGGCTACCTGCTGGGCGCGCACCTCACGACGAAGCTCGTCTTTGACCTACACCCGGAGGACGTCTACTGGTGCACCGCCGACATCGGCTGGGTCACGGGCCACAGCTACGTCGTCTACGGCCCCCTGTCGAACGGCGCGACGACCGTCCTCTACGAAGGCGCGCCCGACTTCCCCGACAAGGATCGCTTCTGGTCCATCATCCAGCGCCGCGAGGTGTCCGTCTTCTACACGGCGCCCACGGCCATCCGCGCCTTCGTGCGCTGGGGCAACGAGCACGTCACGAAGCACGATCTGTCTTCTTTGCGGCTCTTGGGCAGCGTGGGCGAGCCCATCAACCCCGAGGCGTGGATGTGGTACCACGAGGTCATCGGCGGCGGGCGCTGCCCGATCGTCGACACCTGGTGGCAGACCGAGACGGGCGCCATCATGATGACGCCGCTCCCCGGCATCACGTCGACGAAGCCCGGCAGCTGCACGCGCCCGTTCTTCGGCGTCGACGTCGAGGTGGTCAAGCGCGACGGCACGCCCTGCGGCCCCAACGAGGGCGGCTTCCTCATCATCAGGAAGCCGTGGCCGTCGATGCTGCGCGGGGTGCACGGCGATCCCGAGCGCTACCAGAAGAGCTACTGGTCCGAGATACCAGGGGTGTATTTCACGGGCGACGGCTCGCGCCGCGACGAGGACGGCTACTTCTGGGTCATGGGCCGCGTCGACGACGTCCTCAACGTCGCCGGTCACCGCCTGGGCACGGCCGAGATCGAGAGCGCGCTCGTCTCCCACCCGTCGGTGGCCGAGGCCGCCGTCGTCGGACCGCCGCACGAGCTCAAGGGCCAGGCGATCTTCGCCTTCGTCACGCTCAAGGGCGGCGTCGAATCGACGCCCGAGATCAAGAAGGCGCTGTCCGACCACGTCGTGAAGGAGATCGGCGCGCTCGCGCGCCCCGACGAGATCCGCTTCACCGACGCGCTCCCCAAGACGCGCTCGGGGAAGATCATGCGCCGCCTCCTGAAAGAGATCGCGACGAGCGGCGTCGCCAAGGGCGACGTCACGACGCTGGAAGATCTGGGCGTCCTGTCGCGGCTGGCCGCCGCCCGCGGCGACGAGGAGTGACGACCTCCGTCTTTGCCCATGCATATAGTTATGTCATTTTATATGCATGCGCACGACGCTCGATCTGAACGAGGAGCTGGTGAAGAAGGCCATGGCCGCCACGAAGGCGCGGACCAAGACCGCCGTCATCGAGCAGGGCCTCGAGGAGCTGCTCAAAAAGGTGGCTCGCGAGCGGCTCGCAGCTCTCTACGGTTCCGATCCTGGAGCGAAAGCTCCGCCTCGTAGGCGGCCCCGGCGGACCGTGTGATCCTCGTCGACACGTCGGTTTGGATCGATTTTTTTCGCGGTCGCCCGTCCGCCCTCGAGGTCCGCCGACTCATCGAAGCGAACGGAATCGTCTGCCACGAGGATGTTCTCGGCGAGCTCGCACTCGGCACCCTGCCGAACAGAGCTCGCACGCTCGATTATTTGAGGACGCTGCCGTCCACGTCGAGAGTCCCCGCCGCGGTGGTGCACGATCTCATCGGCAGGCGCAGACTCAGCGGCACTGGTATCGGGTGGGTCGACGCCAACCTACTCGCAAGCGCGGAACGAGACGGACGTCGCCTGTGGACCCACGATCGTCGGCTCGCGGGCGTCGCGGCGGCGCTGGATCTTCTCGTCTATTAGTTTACGGCGACGGCTTGCAGACGCGCTTCTGCGTGCAGATCTCGTCGGCGGCGCAGGCGGGGTTGCACTGCGGCTCGCACGTGCCGTCCTCGCACGAGAAGCCGGGCGAGCAGGGCGGCGAGCAGCTGGGCTTCTTGTGCGACGGCGCCGGCGACTCGTTGCCCGCGTCCTCGGGCGCGTCGCCGGTCTTTCGGACGAACGTCGCGCTGATGAACGTCGAGTTCTGGGCGATGCCCTCTTCGAAGGCGTAGATCGCGTCGGCGCCGACGTCGCACGCCTCGGCTTGCAGCCGTTCGATGCAGCCGGAGCGGAACGAGCAGCCGGCGCGGCCGTTGGCGATGTCCTCGTACGGGTAGGGCGGCTTCGTGGCCGGGAACACGTCGACGTGGCAGCCGGCCCCCTTCGACGGGTACGCGCGTCCGATGCGGGTGACGTCGGCGGTCGTGCAGGAGATCGAGAGCGCGGCCAGCGCGAAGGCGAGAAGCGTCGAGGTGCGAGCGGCGTTCATGGGCGCGCAAGGTACCACCGGCCTCGCGCCTCGCGTCGCGAAAGATTCCGGGCACCGGGCCGAGCGCGCCGCCTTTTTCGTTTACACGGTCTCGGGCGCAGGCTTCGCCGCGTCGAGCTCGCGCTTGCGCTTCATCGACTTGGCGACGAGCTCGCTCACGTTGAGGACTTGGACCTTGTCGCCGGCGCCGCGGTCCTGGACGCCGTCGCGGAGCATGATGGTGCAGAAGGGGCAGGCGGTGGCGACGGTGTCGGCGCCCGAGGCGAGGACCTCGTCGGTGCGGTTGTGGTTCACGCGGGTGCCGATCTTCTCTTCCATCCACATGCGGCCGCCGCCGGCGCCGCAGCAGAAGCCGTGCTCCTTGTTGCGCTCGAGCTCGATGCGGCCGTTGCTCACGGCGTCGAGCGCGGCGCGGGGCGCGTCGTACTCGCCGTTCCAGCGGCCGAGGTAGCACGGGTCGTGGAAGGCGATCTTCTTGGACGACAGCGCGGCGGCGCCGGCCTCGGCGCGCTCGCCGCTCGCGAGCACGGCCTTGTCGACCTCGATCCTCCCTGACTCGACGAGGTCGCGGATGACCTGCGTGTGGTGGCGCACCTCGAAGTTGCCGCCCAGCTGCGGGTACTCGTTCTTGATCGTGTGCAGGCAGTGAGGGCAGGCCGTGATGACCTTCTTGACGCTCTTGGCGTTCATGGTCTCGACGTTCTGCTGCGCCTGCATCTGGTACAGCATCTCGTTGCCCGACCGCCGCGCCGGGTCGCCCGTGCAGCCTTCTTCGACGCCCAGCACGGCGAAGTCGACGCCGCCCTCGCGCAGGACGTCGACGAGCGCGAGCGTCTGCTTCTTGATGCGATCGTCGTAGGCGCCCGCGCAGCCGACCCACAGCAGGTACTCGGCGTTGGGCTTGTCGTCGAGCGTGGGCACGTCGTGGCCGTCGGCCCAGTCCATGCGCTTGTCGGCGCCGATGCCCCACGGGTTACCGTTGCGCTCGAGGTTCGTGAACGTGCGCGCGAGGTCCGACGGGACCTTCTCTTGCACGAGCACGAGGTTCTGGCGCATCTGCAGGATCTTCTCGGGGTGATCGATGAAGACGGGGCACACCTCCTGGCACGCGCCGCACGTCGTGCACGCCCACAGCACGTCCTCCGACGTGCGCCCGCCGATGAGCGGCTGGACCTGATCGGCGGCCGCGCCCGCGCCGTGCTGGAAGCGCTCGATCATCGCGTCGAGCGGGCCGCGGTCGGGCATGCGCGTGCGCAGGTCGTCGCGCACGTCGTGGATGACCTGCATGGGCGACAGCGGCTTGCCCGTGTTGAACGCCGGACAGAAGTTCGAGCAGCGCGCGCACTCGGTGCAGGCGTAGCCGTCGAGCAGCGACTTCCACGTGAAGTCCTTGCTCTCCATGACGACCCCCGTGGCCGCCATGTCATCGGCCTCCATGTTGAGCTTGGGCAGCACGCCGCGCTGGCCCAGCTTGCGGAAGTAGATGTTGGGCAGCGCCGCGAGGATGTGACTGTGCTTCGAGTAGAGTAGGTAGTTCAGGAACGCGAGCACGAGGACGACGTGGACCCACCACGAGGCCTCGGACAGGAAGCCGGCCAGGCCGCGCGGCAGGCCCGCGAACCAATCGCCGACGACGGCCGACACGGGGAAGCCCGGCTCGGGGCGGCCCTCGGCGACGCCGCGCAGGCCGTGGATGCCGAAGTGCGTGATCATGAGCAGCGCGATCGCCGACAGGATCGCGGCGGCGTCGCGGCTCATCGGGATGAGGCGCGGCTGGAGCACCACGCGGCGTGCGACCGCGAAGCCGATGACCAGCAGCACGAGCAGCGTCGACCAGTCGATGAGCCCGTAGAGCAAGCGGCCCACGACGCCGCCGAAGAACCAGGTCAGCGAGAACGACGGGAAGAGACCCTGCAGGATCGTCTCGCCCGTGCCGATCGTGATGACGATGAAGCCCCAGAAGATCACGAAGTGGTACTTGCTGCCGAGCGCGCTCACGAAGGCGGGCAGACGCTTGGCGGGCAGCGACGTCTTCTCGACGACCTTCTTTTGCCCGAAGAAGTAGCGCAGCACCGAATCGAAGCGCTCGTCGGGATGGTCGGTGCGATCGTCGGGGCGGCCCGCGCGCAACATCCGCACGAAGCGCCTCGTCGTCCAGGCGAACATCCCGAGGGCGGCGGCCAAGAGGGCGGCGAAGAGCACGCGTTTCATGGGGGTGCGCTCATCGTAACGCACGCCCCGAAACCGGGCGAGATTGCGCTATATGTTCGCCATGGCGCTCAACAAGGACCTCGTCGACCTCCTCGCGTGCCCCAAGTGCAAGGGCCCGCTGACCCTGCGGGCCGACGAGAGCGCCTTCGAGTGCCCGGCCTGCAAGCTCGCCTACCTCGTCAACGACGACATCCCCAACTTCCTCATCGACGACGCAAAACCGTTGTAGCGACGGGAAAGCCGGCCCGCCGTCGGCAAATCACCGTATTTTTTTTGCGTGCTCCGAAGCGATGAGCAAAGCTCTTCTATGATGTTTGAGCGCAGGCGAGTGAGCTCGGATCGACGGTCGTCGTCGCGCACGCCAGCGGTTTTCGCGGTCGTGAACTCGATCGCGGGGCGCGTGTCGCTGTGCCAGGCCGAGGACATTGGACCTTCGGGAATGACGATTCGGCGCCCGCGGGGCACGAACGTCGCGCCGCGCACAGAGTTGTCACTTTCGTTCGCGCTGCCGGGCTCGCGCGAGGAGATCGCCGCCAAAGGGATCGTCGTCAACGACGACGTCGTGGGCAGCTTCCGGCGCACGGGCGTGCGGTTCATCGCGCTGCGGCCCGACCACGAAAAGCTGATCGCCGGCTACTGCCGGCGTAAGTAGATCAGCGGCTACTGCCGGCGTAAGTCGTCACTCGCTGATCAGGACTTCGCGGCGCAGCGGATCGCGCTTGGGCTGCATGCCGCCGATGAGGCGCATCGCGCCCCAGGCGGCGATGAGCTCGCCCTCGATGCCGAGGCCGGGCAAGTTCTCGCGGCCCGCGAGGTAGACGTTCTTGATGCCCGTCGAATGCGGGAGCGCGGCGACGTCGAAGCGGCTGTCGCCCTCGAGGCCGTAGACGGGCGGCAGCGGGGTCGCCGGCACGGGCGCGGGCGCGGCGGCCTTGCGCGACGACGCGGGCGACGCCGACGACGCGACGGGCGCCGGCAGCTCGGGCGGCAACCCGTCGTGCGGCGACGCCAGCACGACGAGGTGCTCGCGGAAGAACGGCACGAGACGCTCGAAGCGCTCGACGACGCGGCCGCGCAGCGCGCGCAGGTAGCCGGGACCGGCGTCGACCGGTGGCGCCGGCACGATGCACTCGATCCACATCGGGATCTGGTCGGCCTGGCGCGGCGCCGGCTGGCCCACGGTGACGGCGAGGGCGTTCTCCTCGACGAGCGGCCGCACCGGATCGCCGATGACGAGCACGCGGTCGGACATGCCCTCGGGGAGCGCCTCGGGCCGCACGAGCAGCGAAATGGCGTAGCGGTAAGCCTCGACATGCAGGCCCGGCGCGCCGCTCGGCCCGCGCCGCGGCGGCTTCTCGGGGCAGATCGCCGCGAGCCCAGCCGCCGGGGCCGCCCACACGAGGTGCTCGCACCCGATGGTCTCGTCGCGCGGCTGCACGCGCACGCCCGCGACGCGCCCTCGCCGCATGACGACCTCGACGGCCGTGAGCTTGTCGCGCTTGCCGCCCGAGAAGGTCTCGAGCTTCTCTCGAAAGAGCGCGTGCAAGGCCGCGTAACCACCCTCCATCCGGTGCATGCCGAGGCGCGCCGTCTCGAACGCGCGCGCCTGGCTCAGCAGCGCGGTCTCGCCCGGCGCCACCGTGCCGAACAACGCGCCCGGCGCCGCGAGCACGGCGCGCATCGGGTGCGCGGCCGGCAGCGTCGCCAGCAGATCGGTCCCGCGCTTGGGCAGCAGCGACTCGAGCCGGCCGATCTCGCGCCGCTCCCAAAACCCGTCGGGCGGCAGCGTGATGTCGGTCGAGAGGATCGGGTCGACGATGGCGCTCGTCTCGGCGACGCGCGCGAGCGCGGCCTCGATGGCGGCGCGCTCGCCGCCGAACTCGCGCGTGAGCTCGCGGCCGACGGCCTCGGGATCGGCGCCCAGGTCGAAGCGGTGCTTGGGCAGCGCGATCTGCAGGCCAGGCGTGAGGGCAGGGGCCTTGCGCTTGACGACCTGGACGCAGTTGAGCTCGGAGAGCACGCGCGCGACGCTGGGCGCGTTGAGCGGCGGCAGCAGCGCCGGCGCGCGCGACAGCGTATGGCCGGCCGCTTCGAACGACGGCCGATCGGCGTCGTGGCCCAGCACGAGGACACGGAAGCCGCGCCGGCCCAGCAGCGCCGCCGTGACGAGCCCCGTCAGCTCAGGGCCGCAGACGACGACGTCGTAATAGTTCGTGTCCACGGCATCCCGCCTGTCAGAGGCTGCGGATGACTTCGCCCGACGGCGCGGCGCCGAGGACGCGCACGCGGCGCCCTTCGACGACGACCCGGCGCTCGGCGACGGCGCGCACGACGGCCGGCAGCAGACGGTGCTCCTCGGCGAGGATGCGCGCGCGCAGCGACTCCTCGTCGTCGTCGTCGTGCACGGGCACGGCCGCCTGCGCGATCACGGGGCCCGTGTCGACGCCGCCGTCGACGAAGTGGACGGTGCAGCCGGCGACGCGCACGCCGTAGTCGAACGACTGGCGCTGCGCGTGGACGCCGGGGAAGGCCGGCAAGAGCGACGGGTGCACGTTGACGACGCGCTGGGGAAACGCCGCGAGGACCTCCTCGCCGAGGACGCGCATGAAGCCCGCGAGCACGACGAGGTCGACCTGGTGCGCGCGCAGCGCCGCGAGCAGCGCGCGGTCGAAGTCGACGCGCGTCTTGTAGTCGCGGTGATCGACGACGAAGGTCGGCAACCCCGCCGTGCGCGCCCGCCCGAGGGCGGCGCAGTCGGGCACGTTGACGCCCACGACCCGCAGCTTGGCCGGCCCCAGCTCGCCCTTGGCGGCGCGGTCGACGAGCGCCTGAAGGTTCGTGCCGCTGCCCGAGGCGAGGACGCCGACGTTCACGACGGGGTCCCGAAATCTCGACCAAGGTCGAGGCTGCCCGCGAACTCGACGGGCGCCACGTCCGAGGGGACGTCGCTCTCGGCGACGTCGCCGACCTCGAACACGCGCTCGCCCGCCGCCTCGAGGATCGCGCGCGCCTCGGCGACGCGCGCCGCGGGCACGCACGCGAGCATGCCGATGCCGGCGTTGAAGGTGCGGATCATCTCGGACTCGGCGACGTTGCCGCCGCGCGCGAGCAGCCGCATGACGGGCGGCACCTCCCAGCTGCCGAGTCGGATGCGCAGCTTGAGCTTCGCGTCCGCCGGGAGCATGCGCGTTGGGTTGTCGACGAGCCCGCCGCCCGTGATGTGCGCGGCGCCGCGCAGCAAGCCCGCGGCGTAGAGGGCGCGGATCGACTTGACGTAGACGCGCGTCGGCTCGAGCAGCGTCTCGGCCAGCGTTCGCGACAGCCCCGCCGGCCTGGCGTCGAGCGCGAGGCCCATGTGCTCGAGCAGCACGCGGCGCACGAGCGAGTAGCCGTTCGAGTGAAAGCCCGACGACGCGAGGCCGAGCAGCTTGTCGCCCGGCTGGATCGCGCGGCCGTCGACGCGCGCGCTCTTCTCGACGATGCCGACACAGAAGCCGGCGAGGTCGTACTCGCCCGCGGCGTAGAAGCCCGGCAGCTCGGCGGTCTCGCCGCCAACGAGGGCGCAGCCCGCGAGCTTGCAGCCGTCGGCGATGCCCGAGATCACCTGCTCGGCGACGCCGACCTCGAGCTTGCCCGACGCAAAATAATCGAGGAAGAGCAGGGGCTCGCCGCCGCAGCAGACGAGGTCGTTGACGTTCATCGCGACGAGATCGACGCCGACGGTGTCGTGCTTGCCCGTCATGAACGCCAGCTTGAGCTTCGTCCCGACGCCGTCGGTGCACGAGACCAGGAGCGGCTCTTTGTAGCCGGTCGGCAGCGCGCACAGACCCGCGAACCCGCCCAGACCGCCCAAGACCTCGGGGCGCATCGTGCGCTTGACGTGGCCCTTGATGCGCTCGACGAGCGCGTCGCCCGCGTCGATGTCGACGCCGGCCTCTCGATACGTCAGACCCTGCTTTTCAGACTGCGACATGGCGGGGGCGAAACCTCACTCGTTCGGATCGCGGTCGGCGACGGCGCGCCGAGCGGCCGCGCCCGTGTTGCCTATGGGCAACGAGCCGAAGCGCTCGACGAAGCCCTTGAGCAGGCGTTCGAGCTCGGCGGAGGCGTTGGCGGTCTCGGCGAAGCGAATCCAGCGCGCGCCCGCGGCGACGGCCCGCTGCAGCTCGCGCGCGCCGCGGCCCGCGACGTAGCTGCGCAGCGTCTCACCGGGGCCGGCGCAGGCGTACATCACCATGGCGCTCCGCCCCGCGCGGTAATCCATGATCCCTTCGGCGCGTGTTTGCAACACGCCAGAAGCGTCGGGGGCCACCGCGCTCGCCTCCAAGATGGGGTGCCAAGCGCCGAAATGCACGGCCGCAGCATAACAAAACTGAAGCGGCGAAAGCACAGCTGATATGCTGTTTCCCCTCAAGAAAACGCGATGGCTGCCTGGTACAAACGAGAGGAGCGGGACGACGATCTCGCCGAGGAGAAGCGGAGCGTCCCCGCGGGCGTGTTTACCAAGTGCCCGGGGTGCCGCGCGCCCCTGCTGACCGCCGACCTCGAGAAGAACGCCAACGTGTGCCCGCAGTGCGAGCACCACTTTCCCATGACCGCCCGCAGCCGGCTCGAGCTGCTGCTCGACCCGGGCAGCTTCGTCGAGGAGGACGCGACCATCGAGAGCGTCGACCCGCTGGGCTTCAAGGACTCGAAGAAGTACGGCGAGCGCTTACGGTCGGCGCGGCGCTCGGCCGGCCCGGCGGACTCGGTCCTCTCGGGCGCGGGCGCCATCGAAGGGCAGGCCGTCCAGGTCGGCATCTTCGTGTTCGAGTTCATGGGCGGCTCGATGGGGTCGGTCGCGGGCGAGAAGGTGACGCGCGTGTTCGAGCGCGCGCTCGAGCGCCGCACGGGCGCGATCGTGTTCTCGGCCTCGGGCGGCGCGCGCATGCAGGAAGGCGTCTTGTCGCTCATGCAGATGGCCAAGACCTCGGCGGCGCTCGGGCGCCTGCGCGAGGCGGGCCTGCCTTATCTGTCGGTGCTGCTGCACCCGACGACGGGCGGCGTGGCCGCGAGCTTCGCCATGCTGGGCGACGTCATCCTCGCCGAGCCCAAGGCGCAGATCGGCTTCGCCGGCGCGCGCGTCATCCAGAACACGATCCGCCAGCGCCTGCCGCCGGGCTTCCAGCGCGCCGAGTTCCTGCTCGAGCACGGGTTCCTCGACCACATCGTGCCGCGCAAGGAGATGCGCGAGACGCTGGGGCGCCTGGTGCGGCTGCTCGGCCCGCGCGGCTGAGACGTTTCGTGGCGACGCCGCGCTACGCCGACCTGTTGGCGCGCCTCGAGAGGGTGCGCGCGCTCGGCGTCGAGCTCGGGCTCGAGCGCGTGCGGCGCGCGCTGGCAGCGATGGGCGATCCGCAGCGGCGCTTCGCCGCCGTGCAGATCGCCGGCACGAACGGCAAGGGCTCGACC
This sequence comes from Polyangia bacterium, assembly GCA_035549075.1. Lineage (GTDB taxonomy): Bacteria > Myxococcota_A > Polyangia > Fen-1088 > Fen-1088 > DASZFV01. Next base: position 19,397 of record DASZRT010000118.1, read on the forward strand.
GCGGCGATGACCGAAGCGATCCTGCGCGCCGCGGGGATTCGCACGGGGCTCTACACCTCGCCGCACCTCGCGCGCTTCACCGAGCGCATCCGCGTGAACGGCGTCGAGGCCGAAGGCGACCACCTGGCGGCGCTCGACGCGCGCGTCGCCGCCTGCGGCGTGCCGCTGACCTACTTCGAGGTCGCGACGGCGCTCGCGTTCCTGACCTTCGCCGAGGCCGGCGTCGAGGTCGCCGTTCTAGAGACGGGCCTCGGCGGCCGCCTCGACGCCGTCACGACCTGCGAGCCCGCCGCCACGGCCATCACGAGCATCGCGCTCGACCACACCGACTACCTGGGCGACACGCTCCGCGAGATCGCGCGCGAGAAGGCCGGCATCACGAAGCCCGGCGTGCCGTGCCTGCTGCCCGCGCGCAGCACATTCCCCCCCGAGGTCGAGGACGAGCTGGCGCGCGTCGCCGCTGAGGTCGGCGCGCCGCTGCTGCGCCTCGGCCGCGACTTTTCGCCCGTCGAAGCGGCCCCCGCGCTGTCCGGGCCGCACCAGCGCGCCAACGCCGCGATCGCCGTCGAGCTCTCGCGACGGGCGGTGGCCGCGGCTGGACGCGCGCTGCCCGCCGAGGCGATCGCGCGCGGCCTCGCCCACGTGCGTTGGCCCGGCCGCCTCGAACGCGTCGCCGACGACGTGCTGCTCGACTGCGCCCACAACGTCGAAGGCGCCCAGGCGCTCGCGGCGGCGCTGCCCGGCCTCGCGGGCGGTCGGCCGGTCGCGCTCGTGACGTCCGTCGTCCGCGACAAGGACGCCGCAGCGATCCTCGATGGGCTCGCGCCCCATGTCGCCGCGATCGTCGCGACCGCCTCCCGCAACCCGCGCTCGCTTCCCGCCGACCAGCTCGCGACGCTCGCCGCGCCCCGCTGCGCGCGCGTCCACACCGTCCGCGACCCGCGAGACGCCCTCGCGCTCGCCCGCGACATCGCATCTCCCGACGGGCTCGTCCTCGTCGCCGGCTCGATCTTCCTCGTCGGCGAGCTCCGCGCCCACCTCCTGAACGAACCCGTCGACCCCGCCCCGACCTCCGATCCTGTGTGAACGAATCGGAGCGAGCGCAGCGAGCGGGTCCAAGAACGGTGAGGCGCGGCTTCGCCGCGCCGGCTCACATTGCGGAGGACTTGGGGAGGGCCCGTGGGAGGGCGAAGCCCCTTCCACGAAGCGAGCGAAGCGAGCGCCTACCAGGTGTTCATCGAGAGACCGCGGACGACCTCGCGACGTGACGTTCTCGCCGGTTGGCTGTACCAGGCGGTTTGGGCGCGCGGGGCGGGCGCTTGCTCGAAGCGCATGAAGAAGAGCTTGAGGTAGCGGTTGCGGCCGACGCGCTCGTGGCCGAAGAGGCCGCCGAGGACCTCCCACATGTAATCGCCGGGCCGCTTCACGGCCGCCGCGTAGAACGGCGCGACGACCGTGTGCCACGTGCCGTCGGGCTGGCCGTCGGGCGCGAGGCCGGTGCGCCGATAGATGGTCGGGAAGACCCAGGTCGAGTCGTGATCGTCGCGGTGCCAGCTCGCGTAGAAGGGGAAGACGATCGTCGTGCGGTCGGTGCCCTCGCGGAAGTCCCACACGAACGGGAACGCGACCGTCGTCGATTCGGTCGGCGTCGAGTGGCGGTAGAAGAGCGGCGCAATCCACGTGACGGTGCCCGCGACCTCGTTGGCGTGACGGAACACGAACGGCACGAACACCGTCGTGCGCGACAGCGTGTAGTCGTGGAAGTCGTAATAAAGGGGGAGGCCGAGCGTCGTGGACGACGTCACGTCGCTGCTGCGCCAGTAGAGCAAGAGCGCCGTCGTGAAGGCCGCCTCGGGGCTGGCGCGGCGGAAGAACAGCAGCGGCGGGATCACGTGCGTCGTCGTGTCCTTCGCGACGTTCGTGTGCGAGACCCACAGCGGGACGACCGGCCCGAAGTAGCTGAAGCGATCGGTCGGCGAATGGCCGAAGCCGAACAGCGCCGTGCCGAACGCGAACCGGTCGGGACCGTGCGATTCGTAAAACAGCGGCATCACGCCCGTCGAGCCGCTGCCGTCCTCGCGGTTGCGGCCCACCCACACGATCGGCAGCAGGCCGAACGTGCGGCCCTTGCCCCACGACGACCAGTACAGCGGACCCGCGAGCGTCGAGGTCGTCTGGTTCTTCTGATCGTTCGTGCGCCAGAACAGCGGGAACAGGACCTTGTACCCGCCGTCGTCCGACTGGCGCGCCCACCACAGCGGAAACACCACGGTGCGGGTCTTGTCGTGGTCGCGCGAGTACCAGAGCAGCGTCCACCACAGGTGCTCGGTGTCCTCGGTGAAGTTCTCGTGGTGAATGAAGAGCAGCGGCGGCGAGACGGTGAGGCTGCGCTCTTTGTTGTGGGCGTGCAGCCAGAACGGCACGACGCCGTACGACTTGCCCCCCGGCTCGGTGTGGTGGAACCACAGCGTCACGATCGTCGTCGAGCGGTCGGGGCCGGCCGAGTGCCAGAACAGCGGGAGCAGCGTGTCGACGCGCGTGCCGTCGTCGCGCCGCATGTGGAAGAACGTCGGGAAGACGTAGGTGTCGCTCTCGTGCTCGTCGCTGTAGTGGCCGGCGAGCGGGAACAGCACGCGCGCGCGGTGGCCGGGGCCGTCGAGCTGGAACCACGGCCCGATCTGGCGCGTTCGCTCGCCCGTGTCCTTGCGCCCGACGTCTGCGTACAGCAGCGGCACGAAGCTCGCGTCGAGCTGGTCGTCGCGGTACCAGAAGTACGGACCGATGAAGCCGGCGGCGCGCTTCGGCCCGCGCGCGAAGATCGCGAGCGGCGACGCGAACACGCGCGTCTCGGCGTCGCGGTGGTAGTGGAGCAGCGGGAAGAGCGTGAAGCTCGTCTCGTCGGTGCCGCCGGGGCGCGCGCCGCGGCGGTAGTGAAGGATCGGGAAGAGGGCGTCGGTCGTCTCGCCCCCCCACGAGCGGTGCCAGTACGGACCGACCACCGTCGTCGAGCGATCTTCCTTCTCGTCGCGGAAGTGCCAGACGATCGGGAACAGCACGAAGTGCGAGCGGTCGCGCCCGCCGCGCAGCCACACGAGGGGGAGGATCGGGCCGAAGCCCGCGCTCCAACCTTCTCGGTCGCGATGGTAGTAACTCAGCGGGGTGATGGTGGTCGACGTCCCTTGGCGCTTGCTGGCGAACTGCCAGAAGAGCGGGGCGATGACTTTGTAGGTGTCGCCATCGTGAGCGCCTTCCGCCGTCAGCAGCGGGAATACGACCCGGTCGAAACCGTGCGCGTCGGTCCGTTCGTAGAACAGGGGGAAGAAGAAGGCCGTGCTCTTCTGGCCCTCGGCGAAGTGCCAGAAGAGGGGGAAAATCACGTCGTGCTGGCGGCCACCGTTGTCGCCAAAGAACGCGATCGGGAAGATGCCGGCGCTCCAGCCGCCGCCCTTGAAGCTGCGCCAGTACGCGCCCAGGGGGAACACGCCGGCGAACGTCGTCGTGTCGCGCGGGCCGTCGCGGCGCGCGAAGAACGGCAGCAGCGCGGTCGCCGTCGCGTCGGTCGCCACGTCGTGGAAGCGCCAGAACAGCGGCGTCAGCGCCGTCGTCGAGCCGGCCGGCTCGGTGTGCCGGTAGAACAGCGCGAGGCCGAGCCAGTTCGTCGTCGAGTCGGCGGCCTCGGAGCGTCCGTGGACGTACAGCGGCGTGAAGACGCGGATCGTCCGGTCGGCGTCGTGCCGCCAGAACGTCAGCAGCGGCAACAGGAACAGCGTGCGCGACCGCTCGATGTCGTCGCCGGCGTAGCCGCCGATGGGCGAGATCCACAGCTCGCGTTTGCCGGCGTCGCTCGACTGCCAATAGAAGAGCGGCACGAGCATCTTGAACGCCGTGGCCGCCTTGTCGTCACGACCGCTCCACCACAGCGGCAGGACCGTATCGAAGGTCGACGTCGCCTTGCTCGAGTGGATCCACGGCCCGACGACCGACGTGACGGCGTCGCCCGAAGCGAAGCGCCACACGAGCGGGAACACGACCGTCGCGCGCGAGTCGTGGTCCGTGAAGTCCCAGACGATCGGGAAGACGACGTTGTAGCCCGTGTGCGCCTTGCGGTCCTCGCCGAACCACCACAGCCACATCGCCGCGCCCTCGGTCGAGGGCCCGCTCTTCGCGCTGTAGCCGAACCACGAGAAGAACGAGCCGCCATCCTTGGAAGCCGTCCGCGAAGTTCGGTAGAAGAACGGGATGACGAGCTGGTGCGACTCGTCGACGCCGTCGTCGTTCTTGCCGTGCCAGAAGAAGTTGAGCGGCGCGACCCACGTGAACGCGCTGTCGGGGTTCGCCGAGCGCACGACGAACGGCAGCGCGAGCGTGAGCGTGTCGCGATCCTTGTAGGTCTCGAACTGCCAGAACAGCGGCGCGACGACGTGCGCGCGGCCCGTCGGGCTCCACGTGTGCCAGTAGAACGGCGCCACGAAGTTGAACCCGCTCGCGCCGCGCTTCGTCCACCACAGACCCAGCACCTCACGGAACGCGCCGTCGCGGTAGTAGAGGTAGGCGATGTTGATCGACGCCGGCACCGGCTGGCAGGCGCTCTGCTCGCAGATCGTGTCAACGGGGCACTGATCGTCGGACGCGCACGCCGCGCCGACGCCGGCCGCCGGCTTCGCGGCAGGCGTCGCGACGGGTGCCGGATCGGCGTCGGCAACGCGGAACGGATCGAGCGTCGATGACCGAGCGTGCTTGAACGGATCGAGCCCGATCTCCGCGCGCGCTCGCGTCGCCCCGAGGACGAGGAGCGTGAACGCGATCAAGGCGACGAGAGTCTTTTTCACGGTCAATGTTTTGGCGGTCTAGGTCGAGCGAGCATCGCGAGCGGGTTCAATGCCGAGAGGCGCAGCTTCGCTGCGCCGGCCCCATCAGCAAATGGGGGGGCCCGCGGGGGGGACGAAGTCCCACCCGCGCGCCGTCACTGCGGAGGGAGCATCTTCCATTCGCCGTTCTCTTTGACGAACGCGATCTCGCCGGTGTCGTTCTCGTCGCCCTTCTGGCGCGACACCTTCAAGGTCGCGGTGTCGCCCTTCGTCGTCGAGCCCTTGATCGAGAACTTCGTCCCCTCGATCTCCTTCTGCATCTTCTTGAGGCCGCCCTGCGCGTCGCCGAGGCCCATCTGCGTCGCGAGCAGGCCCTGGTAGACGAGCGCGTAGCAGTCGATGATCTTGTCGACGGCGCCCGCGGCCAGCGACTGGCGCCAGCGCTCGAACGTCTTCTCGGGCGTCGAGAACTCGGGGCGCGCCGGCGGCAGCGTGAAGGTGATGCTGCGGATCTTCTCCTTGGGCAGCTTGATCGTCTGGCCGTTGGCCTCGACGCTGTAGACGCCGTCGTAAAAGTGCACGATGCGCGCGTTCATCTTCGTCTTGTCGACGAGCTCGATGACCTCGGCGCGCGCAACGCCCGCGGACAAACAAAGGAGGGCGAGCGCCACGGAGGCACGAACGACGTATCTCGGCATGGACCTTTCCACGCCCCTTCGACCGTCGAGGCTCAAACCAGGATGCCCGGCGCCGGGAACTTCGCGCACAGCGCCTCGACCTCGGCCCGCACCTTGTCGGCGACGTCGTCGGTCGGGTTGGAGATGACCCGATCCATCCACGCCGCGATCTGCTTCATCTCGGGCTCGCGCATGCCGCGGCTCGACACCGACGGCGACCCGAGGCGAATGCCCGACGGATCGAACGGCTTGCGCGTGTCGTACGGCACCGTGTTGTAGTTCAGCTCGAGGCCAGCGCGATCGAGCGCGCGCGCCGCGACCTTGCCGGGGACGTTCTTGTTGGTGAGGTCGACGAGGATGAGGTGGTTGTCCGTGCCGCCCGAGACGACCTGGTAGCCCTTGGCGACGAGCTCGGCCGCGATGACCTTGGCGTTGGCGACGACGAGCTTCGCGTAGTCCTTGAAGGCCGGCTGCGCCGCTTCTTTGAGCGCGACGGCGAGCGACGCCGTGTTGTGCACGTGCGGGCCGCCCTGCAGGCCCGGGAACACGGCCTTGTCGATCGCCGAAGCGTGCTCGGCGCGGCACATGATCATGCCGCCGCGCGGGCCGCGCAGCGTCTTGTGCGTCGTCGTCGTCACGACGTCGGCGTGCGGGATGGGCGAGGGGTGCGCGCCGCCCGCGACGAGGCCCGCGATGTGCGCGATGTCGGCGATGAGCTTCGCGCCCACGTCGCGCGCGATCGAGGCCATCGTCTCGAAGTCCCAGATGCGCGAGTACGCCGTGCCGCCCGCCCACAGCAGCGTGGGGCGTTCCTTCTTCGCGAGGTCGCGGATCTCGTCGTAGTCGAGACGTCCCGTGTCCTTGCGAACGCCGTAGGGCACCGACTGGAAGAACTTGCCCGTGATCGACACGTTCCAGCCGTGCGTCAGGTGGCCGCCCATCGGCAGCGCGAGGCCCATGATCTTGTCGCCCGGCTTGCAGAAGGCGAGGTAGACGGCGAGGTTCGCCGGCGAGCCCGAGTAGGGTTGCACGTTGGCGTGGTCGGCGCCGAAGAGCGCCTTGGCGCGATCGATCGTCAGCTGCTCGAGCGGGTCGACGAACTTCTGACCCTCGTAGTAGCGCTTGCCCGGGTAGCCTTCGCTGTACTTGTTGGCGAAGACCGACGAAGACGCCTCGAGGACGGCCTTCGAGACGTAGTTCTCCGACGGGATGAGTCGAATCGTGTTGGCCTGCCGCTTTTCTTCGGCGGCGCACAGCTCATAGACCTGTGAATCCTCGGCTTTCAGGGCGTCCATCGACATCGCGCCCGCAAGCTAGTCCCCGCTCCGACGGCAGTCAATTGGGATCCGAGTTGCCAAACAACTCGTGAAAGGTAATGTTTCGGGCAACCTGAAGATGGCGAACCTTAACAAGAAAGTCCGTGGGGCCCTGGTCGGCTACGGATTCATCATGGAGAGCGGCCACGCCGCCGGCTACCGCGGCCGCGGCGACGTCGAGATCGTCGCGATCGCCGACGTTTCCGAAGAGCGACGCGTCCTGGCCCGCACGCACTTCCCCGAAGCCCGCATCTACGCCGATCACACGTCGCTGCTCGACGCCGAGCGCACGGGCCTCGACTTCTGTGACGTCGCCGTTCCGCCGGCCGATCACGCGGCCGTGGCCCACGCCGCGCTCGAAGCCGGCGTCCACGTGCTGTGCGAGAAGCCGCTCGCGACGTCGGTCGAAGAGGCGCGCGGCATGCTCCAGCACGCCGCGAAGGCGCGACGCGTCCTGTACCCCTGCCACAACTACAAGCACGCGCCCGTCATCAAGACGGTGCGCGCCGCGATCGACGCGGGCCGCGTCGGCAAGCCGCACCTCGTGACGCTGCAGACCTTCCGCAACACGCACGCCAAGGGCGTGGGCGAGTGGCGGCCGCACTGGCGACGCGAGCGCCGGCACTCGGGCGGCGGCATCGCCATGGACCACGGCAGCCACACCTTCTACCTGGCGTTCGAGTGGCTGCGCGCGTACCCCACGGCCATCACGGCGCGCATGGAGACGATGGGCGCGTTCGACACGGAGGACGACTTCACGTGCAGCCTGCGCTTCCCGACGGGCGTCGCGTCGGCGCACCTGTCGTGGAACGCCGGCGTGCGCAAGGTGCTGTACACGATCCACGGCGACAAGGGCGCGATTCGCGTCGAGGACGACGCCATCGAGATCGCGACGCAGGCGCCGGACGGCAAGGGCGGCGTCGGCTGGAAGTTCGACCGCGAGGCCATTCCGTCGGACTGGATGGACTCGAGCCACGTCAACTGGTTCAACTCGCTGTTCGACGACTTCAAGTCGGCGATCGCGCGCGGCGACTTCGTGGGGCACGAGGCGCGCGCGGCCTTCCTGTGCGTGCAGCTCATCTCGACGGCGTACGCGTCGGCGCGCGACGGCAGCCGCGAGCTGCCGCTGCGTGGGCTCGACGCCATCGAGATCGACGACGTGACCGAGCGGCGGGCGCGCGCCGTGGGCGCGCACGAGGTCACGCCGCGCTCGTGAGCGGCGTGCGCGACATCCACCTCGCCCTCGCGGCGTGGGGGCTCATCGGCTTGCTCGTCGTCGCCTACGTCGTGCGCTCGCTCGTGCGCGGGCGCGCGCGCCACGCGCGCATCGACAAAGACGGCGGCAGCGTGCTGCTCGGCAAGTCGATCATGGAGATGGCCTACTGGGGCATCGATCCGCTCGTCGACATGCTGGTGGCGATGCGGCTCACGCCCACGCAGGTGACGGCGCTGTCGCTCGTGCCGGCGGCGCTCGCGGGCGTCGCGATCGCGCTCGGGTGGTTCGCGCTCGCGGGCGTGCTCGCGGCGGCGTCGGCCGTCGGCGACATCCTCGACGGCTTGCTGGCGCGACGGCTCGGCGTCGCGTCCGACGCGGGCGAGGCGTTCGACGCCGCGGCCGATCGCTACGGTGAGTTCTTCTTCTTCGCGGGCCTCGCCGTCTATTACCGCGACAACGTCAAATGCCTGTTGCTGGTGATGGCGGCCTTCTTCGGGTCGTTCATGGTCAGCTACACCACCGCCAAGGCCGAGGCGATGAAGGTCGAGCCGCCGCGCGGCGCGATGCGCCGGCCCGAGCGCGCCGTCTACCTGTTCGCGGGCGCGGCGCTCACGGCGGTGACGAAGGCGCTGTGGGGCGACTCGATCTCGCTCGTGCTGCGCGAGTTCCCGATCATCTTCGCGCTCGCGCTCGTCGCCGCGGTGACCAACATTTCGACGGTGAAACGCCTCGGCATCATCATCGAGCAGCTGCGCGTGCGCGGGCCGGCGCCCGTCGTGCCGCCTCCGGCGCCGGTCGAAGAAGCCAAGACGCCGGGCGTCCCGTGACGCAGGCGGCGCCCGCCGCGCCGCCGCGCTCCCGGGCCACGCTCTGGCAGTGGTTGCGCCACCACGTCGCGTCGGTGGTCGCGACGGCCGTCGACTACGGCGTCATGATCGCGTGCGTCGAGCTCGCGCACGTCGCGCCCGTGCCCGCGACGGCGATCGGCGCGCTCGCCGGCGGCGCCTCGAACTTCGCCCTCGGCCGCGCCTTCACCTATCACGCCGAATCCGAGCCGCTCGGTGGGCAAGCTTGGCGCTACGCGCTCGTCTCGGGCGGCAGCCTCGCGCTGAACGCCGGCGGCGAGGCGCTCTTCCACAACGTGCTCGGGCTTCAATATTTGCTCGCCCGCGTCATCACCTCCGTCGTCGTGAGCAACGCTTGGAACTACCCGTTGCAGCGATTCTTTGTATTCTCGCGCCGCCCCTCCCCATGAACGAATCACAACCGAAGGACCAGCGCGCCACGCTGAAGACCGAGATCCCGGGCCCCCAGAGCCGCGCCTTGCGCGCGCGCGAGGACGCGCACATGGCGCCCGGCCTGCAAAGCTACGCCGTCAGTGCGGGCGTCGTCGTCGAGGACGCCAAGGGCAGCGCCGTCACCGACGTCGATGGCAACACGTACCTCGACTTCATCGGGGGCATCAACGTCAACGCCCTGGGGCACTCGCACCCGCGCTACGTCGAGGCCGTCAAGACGCAGGTCGAGAAGGCATCAGTCGGGTCGTTCACCTCGCGCGCGCGCGTCGACCTCGTCGAGCGCCTCGCGGCCCAGCCGCCCGCGCCGGGCGTACACCGGCTGCAGCTCTACTCGGGCGGCGCCGAGGCCGTCGAGAGCGCGCTGCGCCTCGCGAAGTCGCACACCGGCAAGTACGAGCTCGTCAGCTTCTGGGGCGGCTTCCACGGCAAGACCATGGGCGCGCTCGCGCTCATGGGCTCGACGTTCAAGGACGGCCTCGGCCCCATGCCGACGGGCGCGCACCAGATCCCCTACGCCGACTGCTACCGCTGTCCGCTCGCGCAGACGTACCCCGGCTGCGGCATGGCCTGCGTCGAGCTCGGGCGCAAGCACGTGAAGACGGCGTCGGCCGGCGAGGTCGCCGCCGTCATCGTCGAGCCGATGCAAGGCACGGCCGGCAACATCGTCCCGCCGAAAGAGTTCCTGCCCGCGGTTCGATCACTGGCCGACGAGCTGGGGGCGCTGCTGATCGCCGACGAGATGATCACGGGCCTCGGGCGCACCGGCAAGCGCTGGGGCGTCGAGCACACGGGCACGCGGCCCGACATCGTCACGCTCGGCAAGGCCTTCGGCGGCGGCTTCCCGCTGTCGGGCGTGCTGACGACCGACGAGATCTCGCAGGCCAAGCCATGGAGCGTGCCCTCGGGCTCGTCGTCGAGCTACGGCGGTAACCCGCTCGGCGCCGCGGCGGGCGCGGCCGCGCTGCGCATCATCGACGAGGAGCGCCTCACCGAGAACGCCGCCGAGGTGGGCGCGCTGATGCTGCGCGAGCTCGAGGCCTTCGTCGAGCGCTACCCGTTCGTGGGCTTCGCGCAGGGCGCGGGCCTGTTCCTGCGCCTCGAGCTCGTGCGCGACAAGAAGACGAAGGAGCCGCTGCCGCGCGCCGTGACGCAGCGGATCTTCCTCGAGTGCGTGAAGCGCGGCCTGCTCACGATGTCGTACGCGCCCAGCTTCCGCATCCAGCCGGCGCTCACGATCGACGCCGCGACGGCGAAGAACGGCCTCGCGATCCTCGCCGAGGTGTTCGACGCGTTCGCGCGCGACGGATCCTGGCGCGCATGACCGACGCGGCGCCGCGCGGCCTCAAGGGCTGGGTCGCGCACGTGCTCGCCGTGTGGTTCGGCCTCGGGCATCTGCCCGCGCCCGGCACGATGGGCACGCTGGGCGCGATCCCGCTGTACCTGCTCGTGCGCCCGCACGGCGTCGCCGCCGTCGCGGCCGTGGCCGTCGTCGTCACGCTCGTCGGTATCTGGGCGGGCGGCGAGGTCGAGAAGCGCCTCGGCGGCAAGGACCCGCAGATCGTCAACATCGACGAGGTCGCCGGCGTGTTCGTGACCTGGACGGCCGCGCCCGCGACGTGGCGCGGGTTGATCGTCGGCGTCGTGCTGTTTCGCATCTTCGATCAGTTCAAGCCGTGGCCCGCGCGCGCCGCCGAGCGCTTGGGCGGCGGCGCCGGCATCGTGCTCGACGACGTGGCCGCGGGCGTGTGGGGCGCGGCGCTACTCGCCGTCGGCCGCGCGCTGGGCTGGCTCTGACGCGACGGATACCGAGGGCGCGCGCAGCCCGAGCACGGCGGGCAACAAGACGAGCGCCGTCACGAGGCACGTGACCTCGCCCAGCACGGCCAGCAGCCCGAACAAGAACAGGCCGACGTTCTTCGCCACCAGCAGCGACGAGTAGCCGATGATCGTCGTGAGCGAGCACAGGCCCACGGCGCCGCCCGTCTCGCGGATGGCCGCCTCGACGCCGCGCGCGCCGTCGCGCACGTAGCGGGCCATGACGTTGACGGCGTAGTCGACGCCGATGCCGAACGTGATGGGGAAGGCGATGAAGTTCACGAAGTTGATCTTGATGCCGAGGAACAGCGCCGCCGCGAGCAGCCACACGACGCCCACGACGAGCGAGCCGACGACGAACGGCGTCGCGAGCCCGCGCCGGAAGATCAACACGACCGTCGCGAGCACGCCGAGGAACGCCAGCAGCGAGGCGAGGGGGCCGTCGTGGCGCATCGACTGGATGATGTCGGCCGTGAGCGGCGGCCCGCCGGCCACGCGCGCGGCGCGGCCGCCCGTCGCGGTGGGCGTCTCGGCGATGGCGCGCAGCGCGCCCACGAACGTCGCGATGGTCTCACCGCGCCACCAGCTGGTCGCGGGGTTCGGGTAGACGAGCACGGCGCGCCCGCGGTGGCCGTCGCGCTCGCGCAGCCCCGTCGCCAGTGACGGCGGCACCTCGGCCTCGGTCACGGGCGCCGCCGGCCCGTCGCCCAGCAAGCGATCGACGTCGTGGTTCTGCTGCGCGGTCATGTGCTGCCGCAGCTTGGGCGTCAGCTTCTTGCGGATGACGGCCAGCTCGTCGCGCTTGGCGTCTTGATCGGGCGGCAGCAGATCGTCGTACGTGCGAATCGACGCGATCATCGTGTCGAGCGGCGGCTTCGTCACCTCGGCCCGCAGCTTCGCGGCGATGGCACGCGCCTCGGCCTCCGTGTCGGTGAGCAGCACCGTGGGCGTGAGGTAGCGCCCCATGAGCGCGTCCATCTGCTTGCCCCAGTAGCCTTCGCCCGACTTCCACGTGTCGCGCCGGCGCAGGTGCGAGAAGTCGTACTCGAGGCTGTCGGCGCCGAAGTGGCGCAGCTCGGCGGCGGCGACGAGCGTGACGACGAGGCCGGCGAGGGCGATCTTGCGCGGGTGCCCCGTGACCCAGCGCGCGAGCGCCGCCATGAAGCGGTGGTGCTGCACGCGCTTCTCCGTCTCGTCGCGCGGCGTGAGACGCCCACCGTCGAGCCACGCGACGAGCGGCGGCCCCAACAGAAACGTGGCCGACCACACGAGCAACATGCCGAGACCGCCGATGATCCCGAACTGCCGGAAGCCGCGGAAGTGCATCGCGACCAGCGAGCCGTAGGCGACGCCCGCGGCCAGCGCCGCCGACAACGTGCCCTTGCGGGTCGCGTCGAGCGCGATGACGAGCGCCTCGCGGATGGGCACGCCGCGCCGCCGCTCCTCGACGTAGCGCGCGAGCTGGATGATGCCGAAGTTGACGCCGTTGCCGATGATGATCGACCCGAGGAACGCCGTGTTCGAGTTGAGCTCGGTCACGCCGAACGGCGGGAGGCTCGCGAGCGCGAAGGCGCCGATCGCGCCCACGGCCAGCGGCAAGAACAGCGCGGGCACGGCGCGCCGCCAGCCGTAGAAGACGATGAGCGCGAGCACGACGGCGCCGCCGACGAGCCCGAACGAGATCGACAGATCCTCGACGAGCGCCTCCATCTCCTCGGCCGAGATCGCGACGTCGCCCGAGAAGCCGACGCGCAGCCCCGCGCCATAGTGGGCCGGCCCGCCCAGCGCCGCGAGGTCGGCTTTGACGCGCGCGATGAGCGCCTTCGCCTGCGACGCGCTCGTCGAGAAGCCACCGACCTCGATGAGCATGAGCGACAGCCCGCGCGCGCGGCTCGAGAAGCGCGTCGCCTCGACGTCGCCGCCGCCGAGCTGCGAGCGGTACTTCGCCTCGATGTCGGAGACGTCGACGTTCGGCGCCGGCTCGCTGTCGTCGAGCAACGTCCCCGTCGCCTGGCCGTACTCCCAATGAATGCGATCCTCGATGCGGCTGCGGATCGTGCGCAGGTCGTCGAGCGCGATCAGCATCGAGCCGTGCTTCTCGACGAAGGCGCGCTCGACGTCGTAGCCGACGTGCACGTCGGTCACGAGGTCGGCGGGGTAGGTCCGCACGCGCGCCGCGAGATCGTCGAGCAGCCTTTCGCCGCCGCCGAGGGCGTCCACGTTGCCCGGCGGCGCCTCGACGACGACGCCCAGCACCTGCAGGCCCGTGAACCGCCGGCGCAGCTCGTCGATGGCCTGCACGCTGGGCGCGTCGCGCGGCAGCAGCTCCTCGACGTCGCTGCGCAGGTTGCGGTACAGCGTGGCGGCGCGCATCGCCGCCGGCACGGCGACCAAGAGCGCGATCACCCACAGCAGCCGGCCATGCCGCAGCGTCCAATCGACGAAGCGGCGCGTTCGGGGCAACGCGTGTTGCGGCTGCGAGGGCTCCAATTCGGGGCGGGACTATAGCCGAGCGACCGCGACCGGGCCGATCGATGTGGTAGGGTCCTTGACCCATGCGATTCGTCCCCGATCGCTCCGGTTTCGCGGAGCTCTCCCGGCGCGGTCGCCTCGCGTTCGTTTACAAGGAGGTGCTCGCTGACGCCGACACCCCCGTCTCCGCTTACGCGAAGCTCGGCCGTGGCCCGTACTCGTTTTTGCTCGAGAGCGTCGTCGGGGGCGAGAAGTGGGCGGCCTACAGCTTCGTGGGCGTGAAGCCGCGCGCCGTCGTGCGCGCCAAGGGCGACGAGGTCGAGGTGCTGACCCCCGACGAAAGCGGTGATTTCCACGTCACCGAGCGCGTCAAGGCGCCTGAGCCCGTGCGCTTCCTCGACACCTACCTCGCCGAGCTGTCGCCGGCCGTGCCGCCGGGCCTGCCGCGCTTCTTCGGCGGCGCCGTCGGCTGGTTGACCTACGACATCGTGCGCAGCTTCGAGCGCCTGCCGTCGACGAAGCCGGATCTCATGGGCATCCCGGAGCTGTGCTTCGCGATCACCGACACCGTCGTCATCTTCGACAACCTGCGCGGCACGCTCAAGGTCGTCGCGGCGGCGGACGTCGGCGAAGGCCGCGACGCGGGCAGGGCCTACGACGACGCGTGCGCGCGCATCGACGACGTGCTCGCGCGCCTCGCCGCGCCCAGCGCGCCGCTGCGTCCGCTGGACCCCGAGCCGCCCGCGCAGCTGCCCGCGCCGCGCGCGTCGGTCACGCAGCCCGCCTACGAGGCCGGCGTGCGCAAGATCCAGGAGTACATCCTGGCCGGCGACGCCTTCCAGGTCGTGTACTCGCAGCGCCTCGAGATCCCGCGCGGCGACATCGATCCGTTCGACGTCTACCGCGCGCTGCGCGTGACCAACCCGTCGCCGTACATGTTCCACCTCGAGTTCCCCGACGCCGTCGTCACGGGCGCGTCGCCCGAGGTCATGGTGCGCATGGAGGCCGGGCAGGTCGAGGTGCGGCCCATCGCCGGCACGGCCAAGCGGGGCGCGACGCCCGCCGAGGACGCCGCGCTCGAAAAGAAGATGCGCGACGATCCGAAGGAGATCGCCGAGCACGTCATGCTGATCGATCTGGGCCGCAACGACGTCGGCCGCGTCAGCACGTCGGGCTCGGTACGCGTCACGGAGACGATGGTCACCGAGCGCTACTCGCACGTCATGCACCTGGTCTCGAACGTGCGCGGGCAGGTCAAGCCGGGCACGCGCCCCGGCGACGTGCTGCGCGCCTCGTTCCCCGCCGGCACGCTGAGCGGCGCGCCCAAGATCCGCGCCATGGAGATCATCGAAGAGCAGGAGCCGTTTCGCCGCAACTTGTACGGCGGCGCCGTCGGCTACATCTCGTACACGGGCAACCTCGACACGGCGATCGCCATCCGCACGCTGGTGACGAAGGGCGACACCATCACGGTGCAGGCGGGCGCCGGGCTCGTCGCTGACAGCCAGCCCACGGCCGAGTACCAAGAGTGTCTCAACAAGGCGCGCGCCGTGCTGTCGGCCGTCGAGATCGCCCGCCGCGCGAGCGGCGCTTCCTACGAGCCCAAGAAGGTCGGGTAGGGCGATGTTGCTGCTCATCGACAACTACGACTCGTTCACCTACAACCTCGCGCAGTACCTGGGCGAGCTCGGCCAAGACGTCCGGGTCGTCCGCAACGACGAGATCGGCGTCGAAGACGTCGCCAAGCTCGCGCCGACGCACATCGTGATCTCGCCCGGCCCGTGCACGCCCAACGAGGCGGGCATCAGCCTCAGCGTCATCGAGAAATGGGCGGGCAAATTCCCGATCTTTGGTGTGTGCCTCGGACATCAGGCCATCGGCCAGGCCTTCGGCGGCAAGATCGTGCGCGCCAAGCAGGTCATGCACGGCAAGACGTCGAAGATCTTCCACGACGAGAAGGGCGTCTTCGCCGGCCTGCCCAACCCGTTCGAGGCGACGCGCTATCACTCGCTGCTCATCGAGCGCACGAGCGTGCCCGACGTCCTCGAGGTCACCGCGAAGACGTGGGACGAAGAGATCATGGCCGTGCGTCACAAGACGCTGCCCGTCGAGGGCGTGCAGTTCCACCCCGAGTCGTTCCTGACGACGTCGGGCAAGGACCTGCTGCGCAACTTCCTCGAGCGCAAGGGGAGACCGTAGCGTCGTGGCGCCCGTCGGCGCGGAGATCACGGCAACGGGCTCGGGCGGCATCCCGGCGACGTTCGGCCTGAAAGAGGCGATCGCGCGCGTCGTCGATCGGCGCGACCTGTCGGCCGACGAGATGGCGCGCGTCGTCGGCCAGATCATGAACGGTGAGGGCACGCCCGCGCTCATCGCCGGCTTGCTCGTCGCGCTGCGCATGAAGGGCGAGACGGTGGGCGAGATCGTGGGCGCGGCGCGCGCCATGCGCGAGCGCATGACGCCGGTCCCGTTCTCGGCGCAGAAGATCGTCGACACCTGCGGCACGGGCGGCGACAACTCGCAGTCGGTCAACGTCTCGACGCTCGCGGCCTTCATCGTCGCGGGCGCGGGCGTCGTCATCGCCAAGCACGGCAACCGCGCGCAGTCGTCGCGCTCGGGCTCGCACGACGTGCTCGAGGCGCTGGGCCTCGACGCCGCGCCGCCGCCCGAGCTCGCGGCGCAGTGTCTGCGCGAGGCGAAGCTCGCCTTCTTGTTCGCGCCCATGTACCACAGCGCGACCAAGCACGTGGGCGGCCCGCGCAAGGAGCTCGGGATTCGCACGATGTTCAATGTCCTCGGCCCGCTCACGAACCCCGCGGGCGCGCGCTTCCACGTCAACGGCGTGTTCGCGAAGGACCGCTGCGAGCTGGTCGCGCGCGCGCACGGCGTGCTGGGCTCGCAGCGCGCGCTCGTCATCCACGGCGCGAGCGGCCTCGACGAGTTCGCGCCCACGGGCCAGACCCACGTCGCCGAGCTGCGCGACGGCGCCGTGCGCAGCTACGACGTCACGCCCGCCGACTTCGGCCTGCCGCCGTCGGACCCGATCGGGCTCCTCGGCGGCTCGCCCGAGTTCAACGCGCTCGTCATCAACGAGGTCCTCTACGGCGTGCCCCAGCACGACGCCGTCCGCGCCGTCGCGCTCATGACGGCGGGCGCCGCGCTCTACGTCGCGGGCGAGGCCGACGACCTGCGCGCGGGCACGCAGCGCGCGCACGCGGCGCTCCAGAGCGGCGCCGCGCGCGCCGTGCTCGAGACGCTGCGCCGCCTCACGCCCAAGGCGGCTTCGACATGATCCTCGACGACATCCTCGCGCGCACGCGCGCCGACGTCGCGGCCCGCAAGATCACGCGGCCGCTCTCCGAGCTGGAAAAGGGCCTGCCCAAGGGCCCGACCGATCGCAGCTTGCTGAAGGCGCTGCGACCCGAGACGAAGCCGGCGGCCGGCATCACCTGCATCGCCGAGCACAAGCGGCGCTCGCCGTCGGCGGGCTGGATCCGCGAGGGCTCGCGCGTGGAGGAGATCACGCGCGGCTACGCGGCCGCCGGCGCCGCGGCGCTGTCCGTGCTCACCGACGAGCCGTTCTTCGGCGGCACGCTTTCGGACCTCACGACGGCGCGCGGGGTCGTGCCCGTCCCCGTCATGCGCAAGGACTTCGTCGTCGACGCCTACCAGCTGGCCGAGGCGCGCGCCGCGGGCGCCGACGCCGTGCTGCTCATCGTCGCGGCGCTGTCCGACGCCGAGCTCGCGGCGCTGCTGGCCGTCGCGACGATCTACGGCCTCGAGACCGTCGTCGAGGCCCACGACGCCGAGGAGACGGCGCGCGCCGTTCATGTCGGCGCGCCCATCATCGGCATCAACAACCGCGACCTGCGCACCTTCACCGTCGACCGCGAGCTGGCGATCCGGCTGCGCGCCGAGATTCCGCGCGACCGCGTCGTCGTCGCCGAGTCCGGCATCCGCGACGCCGCCGACGTCGCGCGCCTGCGCGACGCGGGCGTCGACGCCATGCTCGTGGGCGAGTCGCTCATGCGCGCGCCGGATCCCGGGGCCGCGCTGCGGGCGCTGCTCGGGACGGCATGAGCGGCCGCGTCCTCGTCAAGATCTGCGGCATCACCTCGCCCGAGGACGCGCGGATGGCGGCCGCCGCCGGCGCCGACGCCATCGGCGTCAACCTGTGGCCCGGGTCGAAGCGCTACGTGACCGACGGGCGCGCCAAGGAGATCCTCGCCGCCGTCCCGAAGGGCGTCATGAAGGTGGGCGTGTTCGTCAACCTGCCGCCGCTCGAGGTGCGCGCCAAACGCATCGACCTCGGCCTCGACCGTGCGCAGCTTCACGGCGACGAGCGCGCCGAAGACTTCGCCCGCCTCGATCCATCGCCCCTCATTCGCGTGGTGCGCGTGAGCGACGAAGCTTCGTTCACCGAGGCGGACGGCTGGAAGACGCCCATCCTGATGTACGACGCGCACGTCGCCGGCTACGGCGGCGCCGGCGTGACCGCACCGTGGGCGCTGATCGCGAAGCACGCGCGGCGTCCGTTCTGGCTCGCAGGAGGGCTCACGCCCGAGAATGTGCGCGCCGCGATCACGGCGACGAGCCCCGATGGCGTCGACGTCGCGAGCGGCGTCGAGCGCGCGCCCGGCGTGAAGGACGAGCTGAAAGTCAGGCTCTTCGTCGCCGCCGCGAAGGCCGGCAAGCTATAGTTCGCGGCTCATGAGCACCGCCCCCGCGTCATCACGCCCCGGCCGCTTCGGCGAGTTCGGCGGCCGCTACGTCTCCGAAACGCTGATCCCGTCGCTCGACGAGCTGGCGGCCGCGTGGGCGAGCGCCAGCGTCGACCCCACCTTCTCGGAAGAGTTCCAGCGCCTGCTCACGGACTACGTGGGTCGCCCGACGCCGCTGACGTTCGCCGCGCGCCTCTCGACCGAGATCGCCGCGGGCCGCGGCACGCGCGTCTACCTCAAGCGCGAAGACCTCTGTCACACGGGCGCGCACAAGATCAACAACGTCATCGGCCAGATCCTGCTGGCGCGCCGCATGGGCAAGACGCGCATCATCGCCGAGACGGGCGCGGGCCAGCACGGCGTCGCCACGGCCACGGTGTGCGCGCTCTTCGGGCTGCCGTGCGAGATCTACATGGGCGCCGTCGACGTCGAGCGCCAGGCGCTCAACGTCTTCCGCATGAAGCTGCTCGGCGCGCAGGTCCACCCCGTCAAGGCGGGCACGGCGACGCTCAAGGACGCGCTCAACGAGGCGCTGCGCGACTGGGTCACGAACGTCCGCAACACCCACTACGTCATCGGCACCGTCGCGGGCCCGCACCCGTATCCCTTGCTCGTGCGCGAGCTCCAGGCCGTCATCGGCCGCGAGGCGCGCGCGCAGATCCAAGAGGCGGAAGGGCGGCTGCCCGACGCCTGCGTCGCCTGCGTGGGCGGCGGCTCGAACGCGATCGGCCTCTTCCACGCGTTCGTGCCCGACGCCGCCACGCGGCTGTACGGCGTCGAGGCGGCGGGCGACGGCGTCGACACGCCTCGCCACGCGGCGACGCTCACGCGCGGCCGCGTCGGCGTCCTCCACGGCGCGAAGTCGTACCTGCTTTGCGACGACGAGGGCCAGATCGCCGAGGCCCACTCGATCTCGGCCGGCCTCGACTACCCCGGCGTCGGCCCCGAGCACGCTCATCTGAAAGACACGGGTCGCGCGCGCTACCTCTCGGTCACGGACGCCGAGGCGATGGAAGGGTTCCAGCTGCTCGCGCGCACCGAGGGCATCCTCGCGGCGCTCGAGAGCTCGCACGCGATCGCGGCGCTCAAGGGCGTCGCCGCCGAGCTGGACCGCGACGCCGTCATCGTCATGTGCCTCTCGGGCCGCGGCGACAAGGACATGGGCACGATCGCCAAGCGCCTCGGGGTCACGCTGTGAGCCGCCTCTCCGCCGTGTTCGCGCGCGCGCGCGAGCAGCGCCGCAAGGCCCTCGTGATCTACCTGACCGCGGGCGATCCCGACATCGCGACCAGCGGTCGCCTCATCAACGCCGCCATCGACGCGGGCGCCGACATCGTCGAGATCGGCATGCCGTGGAGCGATCCCTCGGCCGACGGCCCCGCGATCCAAGCGGCCATGACGCGCGCGCTCGCGGCCGGAGGCGGTCTCGGCAAGTCGCTGGCGATCTGCAAGCAGGTGCGCGCGGCGCACCCCGACGCCGGGCTCGTCCTCTTCGGCTACGCGAACCCGCTCGTCGTCATGGGCCCCGAGACGTTCGCCAAGAAAGCGCACGAGGCGGGCGCCGACGCCGTGCTCTGCGTCGACTACCCGCCCGACGAGGACGCCGCGCTCACGACGGCGCTCGCGGGGCAGGGGCTCGACTTCATCCCGCTCCTCGCGCCGACGTCGACACCTCCGCGCGTCGCCGCGGCCGCCGCCGCCGCCGCCGGCTTCATCTACTACGTCTCGTTCACGGGCATCACGGGCGCGGCGCTCACCGATCTCGGCGAGCCACGTGCCCACGTCGCCGCGATCCGCGCCGCGACGGCCGACGAGATCCCCGTCGTCGTCGGCTTCGGCGTCAAGACGCCCGAGCACGCGCGCGCCGTCGCCGAGTTCGCCGACGGCGTCGTCGTCGGCAGCGCGGCCGTCGAGGTCATCCGCAAGGCCGTCGACGCGCGCCGCGACCCCGTGCCCGACCTGTCGGCCTTCGTCCGAGCGTTGAAAGCCGCGATCTAGCCGTGACGGCGGCTTCCGTATAGATTGCGGCGCTCGATGAGCTCTTTCTGGCAAGGCAAGCGCGTCCTCGTGACCGGCGGCGCGGGCTTCCTTGGTTCCTTCGTCGTCGATTCGCTCGAGCAGCAGGGCGCGACCACCTTCGTCCCTCGCTCGGCCGAGTACGACCTCGTCGACCGGGGCGCCGTCCACCGCCTGCTGGCCGATGCGCGCCCCGACCTCGTGTTGCACCTCGCGGCCCGCGTGGGTGGCATCGGCGCCAACCGCGACAACCCCGGGCGCTTCCTGTTCGAGAACGCCATGATGGGCCTCAACCTCTTCGAGGAGTGCCGCCTCGCCAAGGTGAGCAAGCTCGTCGCGACGGGTACGATCTGCGCGTACCCGAAGTTCGCGCCGCTGCCGTTCAAGGAAGACGATCTCTGGAACGGCTACCCCGAGGAAACGAACGCGCCGTATGGCATCGCCAAGAAGCTCATGCTCGTGCAGTCGGCCGGCTACCGCGAGCAGTACGGCATGAACAGCGTCGTCGTGTTCCCCGTGAACCTCTACGGGCCGCGCGACAACTTCGACCTGCACACCTCGCACGTCATCCCGGCGATCATCCGCAAGTGCGTCGCCGCGCGCGACGCGGGCCAGACCGACGTCACGCTCTGGGGCGACGGCTCGCCCACGCGCGAGTTCCTCTACGTCGAGGACGCCGCGCGCGGCATCCTGCTGGCCGCCGAGAAGTACGACTCGAGCGATCCCGTGAACCTCGGCAACGGCATCGAGATCAGCATCAAGGACCTCGCGACGCACATCGCGCGCGCGACGCGGTTCACCGGCAGGTTCATCTGGGACACGAGCAAGCCCAACGGGCAGCCCCGCCGGCAGCTCGACGTCACACGCGCGCGCGAGCGCTTCGGCTTCGTCGCGCAAACCCCCTTCGAAGAAGGCATCGCCAAAACCGTGACCTACTTCGAGACCCACAGAAAGGACATCGAACGATGAAGCGCGCCCTCATCACGGGCATCTCCGGGCAGGACGGCTCCTACCTCGCGGAGCTGCTGCTCGCCAAGGGTTACGAGGTCACGGGCATCGTGCGTCGGTCGAGCTCGTTCAACACCGAGCGCCTCGACGGCATCTACCAGGATCCGCACGCGGCGAACTACCGCCTCAAGCTCGTCTACGGCGACCTCGACGACGCGAGCTCGCTCAACCGCGTGCTCCGCACCGTCAAGCCCGACGAGATCTACAACCTGGGCGCGCAGAGCCACGTGCGCGTGAGCTTCGACGTTCCGGAGTACACGGCCTCGACCGTCGGCATCGGAACGTTGCGACTCCTTGAGGCGATCCGTGAGTCGGGCCTCGAGAAGTCGGTGAAGTTCTACCAGGCCTCGTCGAGCGAGATGTTCGGCGCCGCGGCGCCGCCGCAGGACGAGAACACGCCGTTCATCCCGCGCAGCCCGTACGCGTGCGCCAAGGTGTTCGCGCACCAGCTCTGCCAGAACTACCGCGACGCCTACGGCATGCACATCTCGTGCGGCATCCTCTTCAACCACGAGTCGCCCCGCCGCGGCATCCCGTTCGTCACGCGCAAGATCACGCGCACGGCGGCGCGCATCCGCCACGGGCTCGAGCACAAGCTCTACCTCGGCAACCTCGACTCCTTCCGCGACTGGGGCTTCGCGGGCGACTACGTCGAGGCGATGTGGATGATGCTCCAGCAAGAGAAGGGTGACGACTACGTCGTCGCGACGGGCGAGTCGCACAGCGTGCGCGAGTGCCTCGACGTCGCGTTCGGCGCGCTCGACCTCGACTGGAAGAAGTACGTCGAGATCGACCCGCGCTACTTCCGCCCGACCGAGGTCGACCACCTCAAGGGCAACCCGCAGAAGGCGATGCGCGCGCTCGGGTGGAAGCCCAAGGTGACGTTCAAGGGCCTCATCGAGATGATGGTCAAGGCCGACGAGGAAGACGTCCGCACGTCGCTCGCGGGCCGCGCGCCGACGTCGTAACGGGCTGGGGCATGGCGCCCGCGCGCGAGCCGCTCGCTGTCGTGCTCGGCGCGGGCGGCTTGCTGGGCGCGGCGCTCGTGCGCGCGCTGCCGCGCCACGGATGGCGCGTCGCCGCCGCCGCGGGCCGCGCCGAGTGCGACATCCGCGACGAGGGCGCCGTGCGCGCGTTGCTCGCCGACGCGCTCGGCGGCCGCGCCGGAGTCGTCTTCAACGCCGCGGCGTTCACCGACGTCGAGCGCAGCGAAGGGGAGGGCGACCTCGCCTTCGCCGTCAACGCCGAGGCCGTGGGCGGCCTCGCGCGCGCGACGCGCGAGGTGGGCGCCGCGCTCGTGCACTACTCGACGGACTTCGTGTTCGACGGCGCGCGCGCCGGCCGCTACGTCGAGAGCGATCCGGTCGGGCCGCTCAGCGTCTACGCGCGTTCGAAGGTCGAGGGCGAGCGCCGCGCGGCCGCCGGCACGACGCGCGCGTTCGTCGTGCGCGTCGGCGGCCTCTACGGCCCCGGCGGCCGCAACTTCCCGTCTCGCATCCTGCCGCGCCTCCGCGCCGGCGAGACGATCCGCGCCGACCGCGACCGCTGGAGCGCGCCCTCGTGGGTCGACGACGTCGCGCGCGTCTCGGGCGATCTCGCGCGCACCGAAGCGTACGGCCTCTACCACTGCATGGCGCACGGCGAGACGACGTGGGCCGGCTTCGCCCAGCACCTCGCGCGCGAGCTCGGCCTCCCCGAAGACCGCGTCGAGGTCGTCTCGAACGCCGCGCTCCCCCTCAAAGCCAAGCGCCCCCCACGCGCCCTGCTCGAGAACCGAGCCCTCGCCGCCCTAGGCCTCGACACCATGCCGGAATGGCAGGAGGGCGCCCGTCGCTTCGTCGCCTCGCTCGCCTGATGGCTCTACGCCTCCCGCGCCGTCCGGCTCATCCCCACCGCCACCAACATGGCCGCCAACGACAGCAACGTGCATCCCACGATCGCCGGCGCCATCGACTCGGCGACGCCCACCAGCACGCACGCGACCGGCTCGAGCCCATGCGCCGCGCACGCCTGGAGCCCATGATGCCCCACGGCCGCGAAGTCCGACGCGACGCCCCCCACGACCGAGAGCCCCGTCGCCGCCGCCATCGCGACGATGAACCCCAGCCGCCGCCGGTCGCCGCGCGCCGCGAACATCGCCGACGCTCCGAACGTGAACGCGCCAAAAATCACGACGAACAACATGGGGCCGCCGCCTTCTCTCAAGAGATCGAGCATGTCTTGTTCCTCCTGCCTCGAAGACGAGTGGCCCGCCCTCGCGTGACGCGCATTTTTCCTGTCACGCGCGCCGCGCCCGTTCGTTGCTCGCACATGGACCACGCCGCCGTGGACGCCGACCTGCTTCGCGGCCTGCGCGAGGGAGACGCCGACGCCCTCGCGGCCGCGTACGCGGCGCACGCGCCCAACGTGCTGCGCTTCCTCGTGCGCCTCACGGGCCGCCGCGACCTCGCCGAGGATCTCTTCCAAGAGACATGGGTGCGCCTCGCGCGCCACGCGCGCCGGCTCGAGGCCGACACGAACCTGCGCGCGTGGCTGCTCACCGTCGCGCGCAACCTGCACCGCGATCACGCGCGCTGGGCCGGCCTCGACGGCGAGCGCCTCGAGGCCCTCGCACGCTGGTGGTACTTGGACGCGTCCGACAGGCAGGCGCCCGAATCTGCGGCGATCGCCGCCGACGTTGGGGCGCGCGTCGAACGAGCCATGGCCCAGCTTCCGACCTCGGCGCGCGAGATCTTGTCGTTGGTTGCGGGCGAGGGCCTCGCCGTCGAAGACGCGGCCCGCGCGCTCGGCCTGACGCCCGAGGCCGCTCGCCAGCGCCTCCACCGCGCGCGCGCCGCGCTCGCCGAGATCCTGAACCGACAGGAGAAGACGCCATGACGAACGTCGAGCAGATGAATGAGATCGACGCCGCGCTTCGCGATGCGCCGACGCCACCGCCGTCCGACGCGCTCACGACACGCGTGCTGGGCCACGCGCGCGCCGCACTGACCGAAAATCGGCGACGACGCCCGAACCGCATCACCACCGCGCTCGGCCGCGCCGCCGTCGTCGCGGCCGTCGCCGTCTACTTGTCGTGGGCGGTCGACTTTCTGGCCTGGCTGGCCCGCACCTAGACTAAGCTCTGCCGCCGATGCAGGGCGCACCGACGGTCATCATCATCCCGACGTACAACGAGCGGGATTGCCTGCGCCAAATCGTGCCCGCCGTGCGGGCGGCCGCGCCCGACGCCGACGTGCTGATCGTCGACGACAATTCGCCCGACGGCACCGGTCAGCTCGCTGACGAGCTCGCCGCCGCCGATCAGCGCGTCCAGGTCCTGCACCGCGCGCACAAGCAAGGCCTCGGCGCCGCGTACCTCTCCGCGTTCCTGTTCGCGCTCGACTCCGACCGCGGCGCGAAGTGGAAGCGCATCGTCCAGATGGACGCCGACTTCTCGCACGACCCCGCCGATGTGCCGCGCCTGCTCGCGGCGCTCGACGCCGGCGCCGACCTCGCGATCGGCTCGCGCTACGTCGAAGGCGGCGGCACCGAGAACTGGGGCCTCGGCCGCCGCGTCATCAGCCGCGGCGGCGGCGCTTACGCGCGCACGGTCCTCGGCGTCGGCATCCAGGACCTCACGGCGGGCTTCAAGGCGTGGAAGGCCGAGACGCTGCGGGGGATCGATCTGAATGCCGTCTCGGCGAAGGGCTACGGCTTCCAGATCGAGATGACGTTCCGCGCGCTCCGCAACGGCTTCAAGGTCACGGAAGTTCCCATCAGGTTCATCGACCGTCGCGTCGGCCAGTCGAAGATGTCGGGCACGATCTTCTTCGAGGCGCTCACGCTCGTGTGGTCGCTGCGCATGCGCATCCCGCCGAGCCGCGGCTGAGACCACCACATCGTCGCGACACTCCGTCGGTGGCGGCGACGGGATTTCATGTGATGATGCGGGCCAAACTTGGCTCGAATGAAAATGAAATCGTCTCGCTTGATTGGGTGTTCATCGTTGGTCGTCGTCCTTTCGCTCGCCGCCGTCGCGCCCGCGCACGCCGAGGACGCCGAGGAGCTGATTCGCCAGGGCGTGGCCCTCCGGCGCGCTGGAAAAGACGGCGCCGCATTCGGGTACTTCGAGCGGGCCTATCAAGTCGCTCATACGCCGCGGAGCGCGGCGCAGCTCGGCCTCGTCGAGCTCGCGCTCGACCGCGCGCCCGACGCCGAGACGCACCTGACCGAAGCGCTCGCGACGAACGACCCGTGGGTCGAGCAGAACCACGCGAGCCTCGAGACGGCGCGGACCAATGCACGCAAGAAGCTCGCGCGCGTCGAGCTCGTCGGCGCGCCGAGCGGCGCGCGCGTGACGGTTGGAGCACGCACGCTCGACGTGCCGGCCGACGGCGTCGTGTGGATCGCGCCGAGCGCCGTCGCCATTTCGATTTCGGTCGCAGCGGCCGACGGGCGCACGGTCGAGGTGAAGGTCGCTTCCGTCTCCGCTGGCGCCTCGACGCGCGTCGAGGTCCAGATGCCGCCGCCCGTTCCCGCGGCACCGCCACCTGCACCAGTTGAAAGCGCCACGTCGCCGACACCGAGCGAGCCAGCCGAAGCGGCCACGCCGAACGACGGCGGCAAACGCGCGCGCCGCATCGCCGGCATCGTCACGGGCGCGGCCGGCGTCGCGCTCGGCGTCGCGGGCGTCGTCGTCTACGAGGCGGGCTCGTCGAAGCTCGACGCCATCAAGAAGGACGCCGCGAACCACAAGCCGTACGACACGGCGAACGGAAACTACCAAACGCTGGGGGACGCGGGCATCGCGCTCATCGCCGTGGGTGGCGCGGCCGTCGCGACGGGCGTCGTCCTCTACGTCCTCAACCGAGACGCCGAGCCGGCGGCCGAACCCAGAGTCGCGTTCGGCTATGTCCCCGGCGGCGGCGTCCTGCAGATCGGCGGGCGTTTCTAATGCGCGCGCACCTTCATCGAGAGCGGCTCGCGGCGATCGCGACGTGCCTCGTCGTCGGCGTCTTCGGCCCCGCGTGCCTCAAGCTCGACCTTCCGAGCGGCAGCTTCAAGTGCTCGACCGACCATCAATGCCCCTCGCCGTACACGTGCGATCGCACGAACGACGTCTGCGTGAAGGGCGCCCGAGGTCCCGACGGTGGCGCCGGCTCCGGTGGCAACGGCGGCACGGGCGGGACGACGGTCGGAACCGGTGGGCAGGGCGGTGACACCACTGGTGGCACCGGCGGCGGCAGCGACACCGGGGGCGTGGGCGGCGGCACCGTCACGGGCGGCGCGTCGGGCGGCGGAACGACCGGCTCGGGCGGCGCGGGCGGCGCGGGTGGCGCGATGGCCACGGGCGGCGCGCCCGGCTGCGACACCGGCAAGCACCTCTGCGTCGGCAGCTGCGTCGACAACAAATCGATCGACCACTGCGGCGGCTCGTGCGACGTGTGCAAGCCGCCCGCGAACGCGACGGCGACCTGCGACGGCACGAACTGCGGCTTCACGTGCACCGGGAACCTGAAGGCGTGCAAAGGCGCCTGCATCGCGATGACCGCCTGCTGTGACGACAGCGAGTGCGCGCCCATGGGCGGCAAGGTCGGCCAGTGCGACTCGAGCACGCACATGTGCAGCTATGCCTGCGGCAGCGGCACGATGCCGTGCGGACAAACGTGCATCCCCACGTCCGGCTGCTGCGCCGAGAGCGACTGCGCCGGCGAGTGCAAGTCGTGCGTCAACAACATGTGCGTCAAGGTCGTCAGCAAGGACGACACCGACAGCTGCAAGGGCACGTGCGACGCGAACGGCGCCTGCCACAGCAAGCAGGGCCAGGCGTGCACGACCGTCGCCGCGGGCTGCATCACGGGCACGACGTGCGCCGACGGCGTCTGCTGCAACACCGCCTGCACCGAGACGTGCAAGGCGTGCGACCTCGCGACGTCGCTCGGCACGTGCACGCTGCTGGCCTCGGGCTCGACGCCGCACGGCGGCCGCGCGTGCGGCGGCACGGGCACGTGCGCCGGAACGTGCGCGGGCGCGACGACGGGCGCGTGCACGTTCCCGACGACGACCTGCGGCTCCAAGACGTGCTCGGGCACCACGGACCTCGTCGGCGCTGGCACGTGCTCGGCCGGAACCTGCATGACGCCGCAGCCGGTGACGTGCTCGGGCGGCTTCGCGTGCAGCGCCGGCGCCTGCAAGACCTCGTGCACCGCCGACGCCGACTGCGCCGCGACCAGCTTCTGCGGCAGCGACGGCAAGTGCCACGTCGACGCCGTCCAGATCGCCTGTGGCGCGACACACACGTGCGCCGTGCTCGCCGACGGCTCGATGCGCTGCTGGGGCGACAACGGCGACGGCGAGCTCGGCAACAACAACCAGGGCGTCAACTCACCGACGCCGGTCGTCGTCCAAGGCCTCGGGTCCGCCAAGGCCATCGCGATCGGCGCGGGACGTTTCAACACCTGCGCCGTCATCTCGGGTGGCACCGTGCGCTGCTGGGGCGAGAACGCCTACGGCCAGGACGGCGACGCCTCGGCGCCCGCGAACCGCGACGCGTCGTCGGCGGTCCCGATGGTCACGGGCGCGACGGCCGTGGCGGTCGGCGACCACCACGCCTGCGCGCTCGTCGCCGGCGGCGGCATCAAGTGCTGGGGCAACAACTACAACGGCCAGATCGGCAATCAAACGACCTCGACGACCGAGTTCCCGACGAGCGTGCTCGTCAACGGCGGCGCCGCGCTCACGGGCGCGGTCTCGGTCGACGCCGGTTACGGCGACACGTGCGCCGCGCTCGGCACGGGCGGCGTCCTGTGCTGGGGCGGCCGCGTCGGCGCGAGCGGCAGCGCGCTCGTGCCCGAGACCGTGTCCTCGCTCTCGGGCGCGACGAGCGTGACCGTGAGCGAAGGCGGCAACGCGTGCGCCATCTACGGCGCGGGCGGCGCCATCAAGTGCTGGGGCACAGCGCCGTTGGGCGACGCCAGCTTCCCGCCGGCCGCCTCGGCGACCCCCGTCGCCCCGTACGGCAACCTCATGGGCTTCGTGTCGCTCTCCGCGGGCGACGGCGGGACGTGCGGCGTGCTGGGTGACGGGACCGGCCGCTGCTGGGGCGCCAAGTACCTCCTCGGCAGCAATGCCTCGGACGACACCAACCAGCCCGGCAGCGTCTCGAACCTCACCAGCGCGAAGACGGTTTGCACCGGCGCCACGCACGCGTGCGCGGTGCTCGCGAACGGCTCCGTGAAGTGCTGGGGCACGAACGACAACGGCGAGCTCGGCGTGACCGACTCGACGGCCGGCAAGACCCCCGTGCTCGTCACGCCCTGGTGAGCCGTCGAGCGCGCGCCGGGTAGGGCGCAGGCTCGTCAGCTTCATGGCGCGACGACACCGGTCCTGTGATGCGGGACAAACTTTCGCCCCTAGGGAGTCAAGGACTTAGGCGCGGCGCCGATATTCTGACGCATGGCCGTCGCCGTAGTCCCGACACTGGACGGAAGCAGCGTCACGCTCCCGTCCGATCGAACGCCGGGCGAGCGCGCCGCGAAGGCGAAGGTGACGCTCGTCGGCAGCAAGGTTCGCTGCATCTCCGTCACGACGCCGGCCGAGCTCGAAGCGCTCGAAGGGCGCTGGCGAACGCTGCTGTCGAACGCCGCGCTTCAATCACCATACTTCTCATGGGATTTCGCCGACGAGTGGTTGCGGCATTTCGTGCGCGGCCGCGTGGGCGGCGCGACGGGTGATTTCGAGGTCGTCGTGGTCGTCGACGCCGCGGGCAACGACGTCGCCATCGCGCCGTTCTATCTCGAGCGAAACCTGGGCATCGCGGCGTTCGGTCACATCCTGCAGCCGTTCGGCCGAAGCAACTCGTTCGAGCCGATGACTGACGAGCCGATCGCGATCTTCCGCAGCGGCACCGAGGTCGAGGCGACGGCGGCGATCCGCGAGCACGTGTTGGCGCGCTGGGGGAGCCGCTGTGACGTCGCGACGATGTGGGTTCCTTCGGGCGGCGACAAGCTCGAGAAGAAACAGGTGGGCGGCGCGCCGGGCGCGCTCGGCGTCACGCGCCTCGGCGAGGGCCCGCTCGTCGTCCCGTTGGCCCGCAGCTGGCCGGCGTTCCTCGCGGGCCTGTCGAAGTCGATGCGAGACAACGTCTCGTATTACCCGCGCAAGCTGTCGCGTGAGATTGGCCAGTGGTCCATGTCCGTCGCGCGCAAGCCCGACGAGGTGGCCGAGGCCGCGCGCGCGCTCGTGGCGCTGCACCACGCCCGCAGCCAAGCGACGACGGGCCTCAAGCACATCGATCACATCCCGACGGCCCACCACGCGGCGTTCCTGCACGCGTGGTTCCAGCGCGCGGCGATGCGCGACCAGATCGCCATCATGACGCTGAAGATCCGTGGCGAGGTCGTGGCCGCCCAGGTGTTCCTCGAGAGCCCGGGATGCGTCTCGATTTACTACTCGGGCTTCGACGCCCGCTATCACCGCTACAGCCCGCTCACGGTCATCACCGCCGAGATGGTCCGCATGTCGATCGAGCGCGGACGCGGACGCATCGAGTTCCCGCCGGGCTCGAAACTGTGGAAGTCCCGCTGGAACGCCCGCGAAGATCACAAGCCGTTCGAGATGTCGTTCTACGCGACGCGACCCGCGTCGCTGGTTCGCGGCGTCGTGCGCCGGGTCTACTTTCGCCTGACGGCCGCGGCGGCCACCGGCGCCTGAGGCTCGGCCCGCGGCTCCGTCCGAGCCCCGCTTCGCCCGAACCCAATTGTCCGATAATAAGCATTCTGTTAACTTAGGCGAACGACGAAAATCGGGTCGCGGGCCGAACGCACGCCCCCTCGAATCGGTTCGACGTCCGGCGCGCCTTCCACGCGCGAGACAGAGGCACGACCGCCGCGTTCGATCCGCACACCCATCTCGAGATCGAAATCGCTCTCCCTTCATCGAGGAGAAACGAGCTGGAAACGTTCGCGCGCTGAACGTCTCGCCTCGTGCGCATCGTCGACGCTCGCGCGTGCTGTTCAGGAATTGCGTCCAGCAGCCGTATGCTAGTGTTGAAGAGATGGACTTCGAGGAGTTCGAACAGCTGGTCCTGAAGGTGCTGTTCGAAACCGACGTCCCCGTGACCGCCGCGCACGTCGCCTACCTCGGCCGCGTGTCGGTCCGCACCGCCGAGCGCCACCTCGCGCGCATGGTCGAGCAAGGCACGCTGCTCGTGCGGACGTCGACCGCGGGCATCGTCGAGTACGTCTACCCGGGCCGCAAGCCCATCGCCGTCAACGGCAACGTCCCCGCCGTCGGCGGCCTCGGCGCTGGCCACATTGGGCCGCCGCCGATCTCGGCCGGCGATCCGTTCTTCATGACGCTGCGGCCGCGCGCGAACCCGGTCACGGCCGTGATGCTGTCGATGCTGATCCCGGGCGCCGGCCACATCTACGCGGGCCGCGCCGGCGCCGGCATCGCCTGGATGGCGACGACGCTCATGGGCTACGCGTGCTTCTTCCTGCCGGGCCTGTTCCTGCACGGCCTCTGCTTGGTCAGCGCCGCGCAGACGCGCTCGCGCTGAGTCGCCCGCCGGTCAGCCCGCGTTGACGACGCCGCTCGGGTCGTCGCCGGTCTTCTCGAGGCTCTCTTCCTTGCGCTTGCGCAGGTCGCGTAGCTCGTCGAGCGCCCGCTGCATCGACGGAGAACGTGGCTCCGCCGAGGTCTCGAGCACGGCCATCGTGCTCGAGATGACGCGCAGGTCGTCCTCGGCGCGCGCGCGCAGCGACTGGTGCATCTCGCGAAACGCCGAATAAAACTCCTGGAGCTCGTCGCCCTTGCGTAAGTTCTGCGGCACGGGCCCCAGGCGGTTGTCGCGCACGCGCCCGTAGAACGACGCAATCTTGTACAGCGGCCCCGCGACCTTGTGCGTGATGAGGATGCCGACGGCGCTGATCGACAAGATCAGCACGACGCCGAAGCCGACGATGCCCCACAGCACGACGCGATCGCTGTTGGCGAACTGCTTCTGCAGCTCGTCGGCGTTCGACGGGTCGACGACGCTGGTCAGGAGGATGATCTTCGAGACGTCGCGCGTCGCCTGGTACATCTTGAAGCCCAGGAACGCCGTCAGGAAGATCGCGACGACGACGATCGTCGCCGTGTAACGAAGCTGCAGCCCGACGTCCAGCAGGTAGTTGCGAACCCTGCGCTTGTAGACCGGCCGCGGCGACGACGCCGCATCGCTGCTGTTCATGAGTGCCTCCAAGTCCGCATCAGATCCGCCCTCTTGTGTCCCAGCATACTAGCCACCTTGAGCTTTGAAGAATTTTCCGAGGTCTTCGGCCAGTTGCCCGGCGGACGCCTCGAGGCAGTCCTTGTGCGCCCCGACCTTGTCCTGGGGCCGCGTGCCCGATTGCAGGCTCGCGCCCGCGTTCGTCCAGAGAATGATGCTCTTCGACGGCCACTTCGCGACCATCACCTTGACGTCGCATGAAGTCTCGGAGCTGCCGCCGGCCGGCACGTCGTCGAGGCGCGTGATGTTGCCGTCGATGTAGAAGCCCACGAGCCCGGTCTTCGGGAAGACCTTCTGATCGGCGGGCGCCAGCGTCAGCGTCACGACGGGGAGCTTGGCGAGCTCCCGCGCAAGCGCGTCGTGCAGGATCTTGGCCGCGTCGGCGTTTGCGCTTTTGACGCCGCCAGTGAACGGACCAAAGTTCAAGTAGATCTTCGCCTTCTTGGAGCCGGTCTCGGCCGACACCAACGCGAGCGCCTTTTCGGTCTGCGCGCGCACGAAGGGATCGCCCTCGCGCTTGAGCAGCTCGCGCAGCGGATCGGCCGATTGATGGTCACCGAGCTGGCCCAGCGCCTGCGCCGCGATCGCGCGGACGGTCTTGTTCTGATCGTCGAGCGCCTTGATGAGCGATGGCACGGCCTGCGGGTCGCCGAGGCGCCCGAGGACGAGCGCCGCCTGCACGCGCACCTTGTAGTTCGCGTCCTCGAGCAGCGCCTTGCAGAGGTCGTCGATCTTGACCTGCGGCGCCGCGCGCGCGACCAGCGTCGCCCCCAGCAGCAGCGCGGCCACGAGCGCCGCGAACCGGCCCTTCACGAGCGCTCCGATTCGGCGCCGCCGCGCATGGGCACGGGACCACGGCGCTGGCCCTTGAGCTCGAACGCGATCGCGCAGCCGCCCTCGGGCAGGTCCTCGATCCACAGGTGGCCCTCGTGCAGCTCGACGACGGCGCGCGCGAGCGCGAGGCCGAGCCCGTAGCCCGCGCCCACGGACAGGTGCGCGTACGGCTCGAAGAGGTTGAGGCGGTCGGCGCCCTGGATGACTTCGCCAGGAACGGAGACGCGGAAGCGGCTGCCGACGTCGGTCTCGACGACGCTCATGGCGACGTGGCCGCGCGCGGGCGCGCGCCGGAGCGCGCTCATGCCGAGGTTGAGGATCGCGCGACGGAGCAGCTCGCGGTCACCGTGCACGCGGCGCTCGGACTCGCCGGGCGGGCGCGAGAACGACAGCGCCTTCTCGGCGCTCGTCGCGTGACGCTGCAGCTCCTCGGCGACGTCGGCGCCCAGCTCACCGAGCGAGAGGCTCGTCTCGTGCGGGATGAGCCGGCCCGTCTCGTAGCGGTCGTAATCCTGCACCGTGCGGACGTGGGCCATGATCTGCGCGAACACGGTGCGCGCATCCTCGACGCTTTCGAGGAAATTCGCCAGTCGCAGATCCCCCGGCGCGGGGCCGTGCTTCGCGAGGTAGTCGACGTTGACGTTGAGCGCGGCGAGCTGGCCCTGCAGATCGTGCAGGAAGTGGCTCAGCCAGCGGCGGCGGTCGACGATCTCGGTGCCCTGCTCGCGCTGCTTGCGCTCGAGCTGGCGCGTGAGCGCGCGCGTGCGCAGCAGCGCCCACAGACGCGTGCGCCGCTCCTGCGCGTCGGTGGCCGGGCCGAACACGGCGTCGGCGCCCGCGGCCCACGCGCGCAAGCGATGCGAACGCACGTCGTTGGGCGCGACGATGATGACGGCCGTGAAGTGCGTGCGCGGGTTGCTCTTGAGCCGCTGACACAGCTCGATGCCGCCGGCGGGCGGCAGGCGGTCGTCGACGAGCACGACGTCGGGCGGGTGCAGCAGCGCCTCTTCGAAGGCGGCGTCGGCGTCGACCGAGGTCTGCACGTTGATGCCCTGCCCGCGCAAGAAATCGAGCAACGGCCGCGCGACGGCGCGGTCGGACGCCGCCACGAGCCCTTCGACATCGCTCGGCAGCGACAGCGCTTGGTTGTGCGTGGTCCTCTCGTCGGGGAGCATCGACACGGAGCCCGGCGACATCATAAAGCAGCCTTCGATTTTCCTCTACGGTCGATCGCGATGAGCCACTTCGTCGCGAGCCACGCGCCCAGGAAGCCACCGACAGCGTCGGCCGCGACATCGAGGACGTCGCTCGACCGCCTCGGCACGAACAGCTGGTGGAGCTCGTCGGTGATCCCGTAGGCGACGGCGAACAAGCCGGCGCCGACGACGGTGCGCGCGCGCGACCGCGCCGTTCGCGGCCATGATGCACGCGCCACCAGCGCGCCGAGGCCGCCGTAGAGGGTCGCGTGGACGAGCTTGTCGAGCTGTGGGATCGACACCTTCGGGATCGCAGCCCCGGGGATTGAAGACAACCCGAACAGCAGCGCGCACCACGCGACGACCGGCAGCCACAGCCGCGCCCGCGTCGTCATGAATTCCACGGTACCGGGTCGTCGGAACTGGCACAAGGTGTCAAAGCCAGTCATCACGCGCATTTCACGTTATCCCACATGTAGGTTTTTTGACTTCATTGGGGCACAAGGTAAGATGCTTGGCATGGCGACCCAATCGGACCTGCCCTTCCCGCCCGTCGACGGCGAGGCCTCCTCTGAAGACGCGCGCGACGTCGCGACGTCGGCGATCCCCGCGCTCCGCGGCGCCGATCAGCGCGAGCACCTGCGCTTCGACAAGATGTTCTCGGTGCGGGTCGAGTCGCTGCTCTTCGGCGAGATCTACTGCGTCGCGCGCAACATCTCGGCGGGCGGCGTGTTCCTCGAGATCGCCGATCCCCTGCCCCTCGGCGCCACCGTCCGCGTGTGCTTCCCCGTGCCCGACGGCTCGGGCGAGGTCGTCGCGACGGGCGAGGTGAAGAACCACTACTTCATCAACTTCACGCAAGGCGGGTCGAACCGCGCCGTCGCCGGCATGGCCGTTCGGTTCACCGCCTTCGAGAGCGAAGGCCACAGCTTGCTGTCCGACTGCCTCGCGAAGATGAGGGTCCTTCACTAACTATTCTTCGGCGCGCGGCCGCACGGTGATGGGGTCGGGTAAGTCGACGGCGGCGCCGGGCTCGATGGGGACTTCGGCTTCGCGCGCGCCGTTCACGATCGACAGGACGCGCGGGCCGACGCGGATCGAGATCTCGTAGGGCCCGGGCAGCAAGCCCGAGACGACGAACTTCCCCTCGCGATCGATCTCGCCCACGGCCTTGCGCGGCAGCGCGAGCGGGGAGCGGCCGACGAGCACCGCGCGCGCGTCGGGATCGAGCGGCGTGCCCGCGACGGTGACGACGCGCCCGCGCACGCGCGCCCCGCGGTGCGACAGCTTGAGCTCGAGCTCGGCCTCGAGATCTTCGGGCGTGATCTCAAGCTTCTCCGGCGGGTACAGCAGCATCTCGCCATGGCGCGCCCACACGTAGTACGTGCCGGGCTCGAAGCGATCCTCGGCGAAGCTGCCGTTGGGATCGACGGTCCAGATGACGGGTGAGCCCGCGCCGACGCCGCCCGACGGCAGCGCGACGACGGTGGCGCCCGCTTGCTCGTCGCCGTCGGCGTCGAGGACGCGGCCGCGGATGACGCCCGTCTCGACGAGCTTGAACGTCACGCGCGGGCCGGGGACGGTCACGGGGTTCTTGAGCGTCACGGGCAGCCACCCGAACTTCGAGGCGCGCAGCGTGTAGCGGCGCGCGTCGAGGCCGCCCAGCGCGAACGTGCCGTCTTCGGCCGTGAGCGCCTCAGCCGAGGCGATGGGATCGTCGGCGTTGCGCAACGCCTGGATCGTCACGCCCGCGACGGCGGTGCCCGCGGCGTCGGTGACGCGCCCCTTCTGCACGACCTCGGTGTCGAGGCGAAAGTTGTGCGTCGTCGCGCCGCCGCGATCGAGGTGCAGCTCGGAGACCTCGGTCGCGAAGCCGGGGTGACTCACGCGGATCGTGTACGGCCACGGGCCCGACGGCAGGCGCAGGTGGAACGCGCCGTCCTTCGCCGACGTCTCGTCGAGCAGCGGCGTGCCTTGGAACCACACGCGGATCTTCGCGGCGTCGACGCGGTGGCCGGCCTCGTCGCTCACGCGGCCCTGCACGACGGCCTCGGCGCGATCGGCGGTGTCGCGGCGGAAGACGTCGCGGCGAAACTCGAGCTCGGTCGGCAGCAAGCAGCTCGCGCCCGCGTGCCACGGCACGGCGCAATCGGGCGCGAGCGTCGTGCAGAAGTCGACGCAGCTGCCCGGGTCCTTCGGATCGCAGCTCGACATCGGCAACGTGTCGGGATCGGCGAGCGGCGCCGTCGGCAAGCGGCCCTCGCAATAGATGCAGCCCTCGGGGCGCTCGACGCAGCGGACGTCGCGCGCGTCGAGCGGCGTCGACGTGGCGTTCGGCGCCGTCGACGGGCCGCGGTCGCGCCGGCACGCGACGCCCAGCGCGGCCAGCACCACGCCCGCGAGCACCGCCGCGCGCGCGCCACGTGACGCCTCCTGCGATGTCGTCCTTTCCGCCACGGCTGCGTCCAGCGGTGTTAGTTATACGACGTCATCATGACGCTCCAGCGCGCCATCTTCGTCGTCCTCGAGGGGATCGACGGGTCGGGAACGACGACGCAGCTCGGCCGCGCCGTCGCTCACCTCGAGGCGCGCGGCCGGCGCGCGGTGGCGACGCGCGAGCCGAGCACGGGTCCTGTCGGGCGCCTGCTGCGCGAGCTGCTGCTGGGCCAGCACGCCCTGCCCGACGGAACGCCCGCCGACGGCAACGCGATGGCGCTGCTGTTCGCGGCCGATCGGCGCGACCACCTGCGCCGCGAGATCGAGCCCGCGCTCGTTGCCGGCGTCGACGTCGTCTCGGATCGTTACCTCATGTCGTCGCTCGCGTATCAGGCCGAGGAGGCCGACCGCGGCTGGGTCACGACCCTCGCGCGCGACGTCCGCCCGCCCGAGCTGACGCTGCTGCTCGACGTCCCCGTCAGCGTCGCCGCCGAGCGACGGCGCGCCGCCGGCCGCGTCGTCGAGCGCTACGACGCCGACGAGACCCAACGCCGCGTCGCCGAGCGCTACCGCGCGCTCGCAGCAGCCGATGCGACGGCCGTCGTCGTCGACGGCCGCGGCAGCGTCGACGAGGTCGCGCGCACCATCGCGGCGGAGATCGATCGAGTCCTAAAAGAGCGATCCTGACTTCAGCCGCGACTTCGAGAAATTCTCGACTTGGCGTCGAGTGCTTTTCGAGATCGCGATCAGCGGCGCGTCAGTGGTGCTTCTTCGAGGAGGACGCCGTCTTCTTCTTGGCCGCCGCCTTGGCGACGTGGTGCTTGGGCGGGCCCGTGTTGGCCTGCGCCTTCGCGGGCGCCTCGATCTTGGGCGCGGCGGGCGCCGCCGCGGCAGCGGGCGCCGCCGCCGCCGCGGCCGGAGCCGCGACGGGAGCGGGCGCGGCAGCAGCCGCGGGAGGCGGCGCGGGTGGAGGAGGCGCCGTGGCCGGCACCTCCGCCACCTTCGCCGGTTGCTCACCCGCGGCCGCGCCTGCGCTCTTCTTGCCGTGCATCGTGACGGCGATGACCGCGACGACGGCGATGACGATGGCGACGGCGACCGCGATGATCACGATCTTCTTGCCGCTGCCGATCTCGTTGATCATCTCGTTGTCGCTCATGCGCTCGCCCGGCATGACGCCGCCGACGGTTGGCATCGCCGTCTGCGTCGAGCCGCTGCGCAACGAGAACTTCTTGCGATCGTCGACGGTGACGGAGCCGTCGTCTTTGTAGCGGTCTTCGAGGGGCTTGGCCTCGTCGGCCGCGGCGACGTCCTCCGGAGCGGTCGTCGGCGCGGGCTTGCCCTTCCCGGCCGCAGCGGCCGCTTTGGCCTTCGCCTCGGCCACCATCTGCTCGACGTCGCCCTTCTTGAACCACAGCGTCTCGCGGAACGCCCCGGAGCCGCCACCACCACCGCCGCCCGATCCGCTGCCGCCGCCCCCGCCGGCCGCGCCACCCCCACCGCCGCCGGCACCGCCGCCCCCGCCGCCCGCCGGACCGCCCGCTGCCATCTGCATGGCGGGCGGAGGCGTACCGGCCGCAGGCGACGCGCCCGGCATCACGCCGGGGATCGCCGCGCCCGCGGACGGCAGCGCGACCATCGTCGCGGCGACGGCCGCGCCGTGCGTACGACGCGCGGCCTCGACGGCCGCGGCCACCTCGGGCGCGAGCGCTTGCGCCGGAGGCGCCGGCGTCGGGCCGACAGGCACCACCGCCGGCGGGGCGGAACCGTTGGCTGCATCGCGGGCAGCCACCGCCTGATTCACCAGATTCTGCACCTCGGGTGCTCCTCCCGCGAACATCATGGTCTTGGCGAACGCCGCACCTTTTTGACCACCGGCTTGGACCGCGGCGGGCCCGGCCGGCATGCCGACGACGCCCGCCACCTCGGCGAGGAACTGCCGCATCGTGAGCGGCCGTCGGCTCGAATTTTTGTCCATCGCCTTGAGGACGACGCGATCGATTTCGGGCGTCAGCCCCGGCGAGAGGCGGCTGGGCGGCGTGACCTCGCCCGTGAGCACCTGCTGCAGAACGGCCGCTGAGTCGGCGCCCGACGCGGGCGCGCGCCCCGTGATCAGCAAGTAGAAGATGCCGCCCAAGCTGTACGTGTTCGAACGCTGGTCGACGAGCTTGCCCTCGGCCTGCTCGGGCGACAGGTACTCGGGCACGCCAAACACCGTGTCGGTCACGGGCCACGGCGTGACGAAGTTGATGACCTTGACGACGTCGCCCGTGCCGACGAGCACGTTCTTCGCCGAAAGGTCGTGGTGCACGACGCCGACCTTCTGGCCCTCGAGCAGCGCCTCGCCGATCTGCGCGACGAGCTTCTTCGCGCGGTCGACCGGCATCGCGCCCGACTCGGCGACGAGCTGATCGAGCGGGCGCCCGTCACACAGCTCGGTCGCCACGAACAGACGTCCGTCGCCGCCCCGCCCGAAGTCGACGATCTTCGCGAGGTGCGCGTTCTCGGCGCGCTGCAGCTGCTTGAGCTCGCGCTGCGCCCGCTCGCCCGCGGCGGGCGACGAGAACACGGCCGGCGTCACCAGCTTGTAGGCGACGTTCGCGCCCGTCTGCGTATCTTGGGCGAGCCACACCTCACCGCTGCGGCCACCGCCGAGGCGAGACGTCAGCGTGAAGCGCGGGGGCGGTGCATCGGCGACCAGGCGGCGCGGGCCTTCGGGGGTCGCGCACGTCTCCTGCGGGCAGAAGTTCGCGTCGTCAGGGTACTTGGTCTGGCAGTTCGGGCAGACTTTCATCCGGCTCCTGGCGTCGTGACGCTTGTTAGAACACCGCCCCGTGGCCCCTGACGGCAGGAGCGACGTTGCGACATGTTAACGCAGAAAACCGGCGAGAGATCAATTACGTGCACGACCGTCGCGAGACGCGCGCGCGCACGGAGCGTTTGGTCGGATCCCGAACGAAACGCTCGCGCCGGAGCGCTCAGGCGTTCTTGCCGGGCTCGCCGAGGCCGGCGAACAGAGCTTCTTCCGAGGGCGTCGAGCGCTTGCTGTCGATCGCCTTACGCTTCTTGCCCATGTTCGAGTGACGGCGAACGCGGCGCTTCCAGGTCTTGCGGGAATTCGAGGCCATAGCGGGACGCCTTTTACCAGGCTCGGCCCGGCGGGTCAAACCCCTTACAAGCGAGTCGCGGAGACGACGCCCTCGATGGTCATGAGGCTGCGCAGGACGGCCTTGAGCTGCTCGAGGTGACCCACGGTGACGTTGAACGTGTTGACGGCGCGGCCGTCCTCGGTCGTGCGGCACTTGGCCTGGGCGATGTTGACGCCGTTCTCGGTGAACAGCTTCGACATCGACGCCAGCAGGCCGGGCCGGTCCTCGCACGTGACCTGCACGGACACGGGCCGGAGCGTGCGCGCCTCGTCGTCCCAGGACACGTCGACGCGGCGGAGCGGATCGAGGTCGAGCGCCTTCGAGCAGTCGCGCTGGTGAATGGTGACGCCGTGGCCGCGGCTCACGAAGCCGATGATCGAGTCGCCCGGCACGGGCGTGCAGCACTTGGCGAACTTCACGAGGATGTCGGCCTCGCCCTGAACGCGGATGCCCGCGATCGAGCGCTTGGGCGGCGCGCGGCGCGCGCCGGCCGACGGGATCTCCGTGACGACGCTCGAGGGCGCGGCGCCCTCGCCTTCGATCTTCTGGCGATCGAAGAGCACGGCGTCGGCGGCGTGCTCGGCGCTGATCTTGCCGTAGCCGATCGCGACCAGGAAATCCTCGGGCGTGCCGGCGCGCAGGCGCGTGGCGGCCTCTTCCAACAACCCGTCGCGCTCGGCGCTCGCGAGGGCGGCGTTTCTCTTCCGAAGCTCGCGCCCGAGCAGGTCGCGCCCGAGGTGGGCCGAGCGCTCGCGCTGCTCCATGCGGATGTAGTGGCGGATCTTCGTCTTCGCGCGCGACGTGACGACGAACTTGAGCCAGTCCTTCGACGGCTTCTGGTTCGCCGACGTGAGGATGTCGACGGTGTCGCCGTTGCGAAGCGCGTAACGCAGCGGCACGATGAGGCCGTTCACGCGCGCGCCCGAGCAGTGCTCACCGACTTGCGAGTGCACGGCGTAGGCGAGATCGATCGGCGTCGACCCTTTGGGCAGCGCCTTGACGTCGCCCTTGGGCGTGAAGACGAAGACCTCGTCCTGGAAGAGGTCGATCTTGACGGTCTCGATGAACTCCGTCGGGTCCTTGAGGTCGCGCTGCCACTCCATGAGCTGGCGCAGCCACGCGAACGCCTTGCCGTCGTCTTGCCCGGGCGCCTTGCTGCCCTCTTTGTACTTCCAGTGCGCCGCGATGCCTTGCTCGGCGATGCGGTGCATCTCCTGCGTGCGGATCTGCACCTCCATGCGCTCGGCGCGCGGCCCGATCACCGTCGTGTGCAGCGACTGATAGAGGTTGGGCTTGGGCAACGCGATGAAGTCCTTGAAGCGGCCCGGCACCGGCGTCCAGTTCGAGTGCACGACGCCCAGCACGGCGTAGCAGTCGCGCACCGATTCGGTGAGCGCGCGGAAGGCGATGACGTCGTAGATCTGCTCGAGGTCGCGCCCGGTCTTCTTCATCTTCTGGAAGATCGACCAAAGGTGCTTGGCGCGGCCCGACAGCTGCACGGGGATCTCGGCCTCGGCCAGCGCCGTGCGCAGCTTGTCGACGACCTCTTGGATGTAGCCGGCGCGCTGGTCCGACGTCTCGGCCATGCGCGACGTCAGGTGCTGGAACTCTTCGGGCTCGAGGTAGCGGAAGGCGAGATCCTCGAGCTCGATCTTCATCCACTGGATACCGAGCCGGTTGGCGAGCGGCGCGTAGATCTCACGCGTCTCGCGTGCGATGCGCTCCTGCTTCTCGCGCGGCATGTGCTGCAACGTCCGCATGTTGTCGACGCGGTCGGCGAGCTTGATGAGGATGACGCGGATGTCGCGCGCCATCGCCAGCAGCATCTTGCGGAAGTTCTCGGCCTGGCGCTCCTCGCGCGTCGTCCACGGGATCTGGCCGAGCTTGGTGACGCCGTCGACGAGGAACTGGATCTCGGTGCCAAACATGCGGCCGATGTCCTCGGCCGTCGCGCTCGTGTCCTCGACACAGTCGTGGAGCAGGCCCGCGCACACCGACGCGACGTCGAGCCGCAGCTCGGTGATCGTGCGCGCGACGGCCAGCGGGTGAACGACGTAGGGCTCACCGGAGCGGCGGCGCTGGCCGGCGTGGCACGCCGCCGCGAACTCGTAGCACCGCTGCACGAGGCCGACGTCGGCCGCGGGGTCGTAGGCCGTGAGCGCCCGCGTGATCTCTTCGATCGGGTTCGCTTCGCTCGTCGGCGCGGCGGGCGCGGCGTTGGTTGCGGTCAAGCGGGGCCACCCCCGTTCGGCTTGACGTCGCGCGAGCGCGCCTCGGTGAGCAGCAAGCTGCCGTAGTGCCCGCGGCGCGCGCGCGCGCAACGGGCGGCGACGTAGATCGACGACAGCTCCTTGAGCGCCGTCTCGAGGTTGTCGTTCACGACGAGGTAGTCGTACTGGGAGAAGTGCTCGAGCTCGCGCGTCGCCATCGCGAGCCGCCGCTCGATCGCCTCGGGCGAGTCCGTCGCGCGCCGGCGCAGGCGCCGCTCGAGCTCGGCCATCGACGGCGGCAAGATGAACACGAGCACGCTCTCGTCGGGCCACTGGCGGCGCAGCTGCGCCCCGCCCTGCCAGTCGATGTCGAAGAGGTAGTCCTTGCCCTCGTCGAGCGCGCGGTTGACGGTGTGGACGGCCGTGCCGTAGCGGTTGCCGTGGACGACGGCCCACTCGGCGAACTCGCCGCGGCTCACCATGCGCGAGAACTCGTCCTCGGTGACGAACTTGTAGTCGACGCCGTCGCGCTCGCCGGCGCGCGGCGCGCGCGTCGTATAAGAGACCGAGAACTCGAGACGCTCGTTCTGGGCCAGCAGGTGGGCCAGCGTCGTCTTGCCCGCCCCCGAGGGCGACGAAACGACCATCAAGATGCCGCGCCGGGCGCCTGCGTCCGCGTCTGCCATGACCTGTTATCGTACCATTCCGGCGCCGCGTTCGCCCGTGGCTCACCGACGGAAAGACGTCGCTATTCGACGTTGGCGGCCTGCTCGCGGAGGCGCTCGAGCTCGGCTTTGGCCTCGATCACGAGGGCGGCGACGCCCGCGTCCTGCGACTTCGAGCCGGTCGTGTTCAGCTCGCGGCCGACCTCTTGAACGACGAAGTCCAGCTTGCGGCCCACGGAGCCCGCGGCGCGCGTGAGCTCGTCGAGGTGCGCGAGGTGCGTCGCGAGGCGCGTCAGCTCTTCGCTGACGTCGAGGCGCTCGGCCATGAGCGCCGCCTCCTGGGCGATGCGCGCGGGCTCGAAGCCGGGCTGGCCGCGCAGGGCCGCGAGGCGCTCCTCGATCTTGCGCGCGAAGCGTTCGGGCAGCGGCGCCGTCGCCTCGCGCAGCTTGGCGACGAGCGCGCCCAGCTTCTCGACGCGGCCACGGAGATCTTCGGTGAGCGCCGCGCCCTCGCGCTTTCGGGTCGCGACCAGCTCGGCGAGCGCGCGCTCGACCGCGGGCCGCAGCGCCTCCCACAGCGCCTCGCCCTCGAGGCCGCCGCCGCCCGAGGCCGACATGAAGGCCGCGATCGCCATGAGATCGACGGCGCCAGCGAGGCCGAGCTCGCCGCTCAGGCGCTCGAGCGTCGCGTGGACTTGGCGGACGCGTGCCTCGTCGACGATGCCGCGCGAGGCGGCGCCCTCCTCGCGCACGTGCACGGTGACCGAGCCGCGCTCGACGGCGGCGCGAACGGCGCGCCCGATTTCAGCTTCACAAAAAGCGTCCGGCTGCGGCGCACGCACTTTGAGATCGAGGCCGCGGTGGTTCACCGAGCGGATCTCGACGCGCAAACGCAAGCGCGCGCCCCCGTCGACGTCGACGTCGACGGTCGCGCGGCCGAAGCCGGTCATGCTGATCATGGTCAGCGCGAGGCGACCGTCGCGTGCCCCGTCCGCGCGGCGGCAGCGAGCCGATGGATCGCGTCGGCGAGGCCGTCGTCGCGGAGCTCGGCGCGCGCCGCGAGCGGCGGATCGTCGAGCACGGGCCCGGAGCCGGCGATCGCGCGCACCGCGATCCAGGTGGTCACGACCAGCGAGCCCAGGATGGCCGCCCTGCTTCCCAACGTGCGGATGTTTCCCGACATGGTGCGACGGTAACCTACCTTCACGTACCCGTCCAAAAACCGCGCTTCAAGGAATGGGCAGGCCCCGCAAACCCGCGCCGAAGGGCGAGCCGAGATCGATGGAGGGACCCCCACGAGCCTGAAACTGGAGCCCGTGCACGGGACCGGATTTGCCGCTCGCGGTTCCGCAGTCGCCGACCTTGTCCGTGGACGGCGCTTCCACGCCCGTCGGAGTCAGCTTCGCGAGGGGCTCGCCCAATCCGGCCGCTGACGAGGCCTCGGCCCAACGACCGTCCGCGCCGAGGCGAAACGTCGTCGCTCCTTTCGTCGAGCGCTTCACGCGCACCGCCCGATCGTGGATCGCCAGCTCGCGCACGTCGTCGTCGACGAACTGAGGAGGCCCGAGCTCCATCGTCGCGAGCGTGAGACGGCGGATCGAGACGCCCCGCAAGGCGACGTCGTTCGGTCGTGCGCCGCGCACGAGCTTGTCGGCGGTGACGTAGATGAGGCTGCGCCGATCGTGCGACGGCGCGAAGGCGACGACGTGGCCGTCCTCGGCGGTGAGCTGGCGCGTCCGACGGGTCCGCGGCGAGAACGCCCAGATCTCCTGCTGCGGGTTGAGCAGGAAGACGCCCGGACCGTCGGGCACCTTGAGCGGCGCACGCTGTCGCGCGACGAAGAGGACGCTCTGGTCGAGGCCTTCGCCCCACCGCGCGGCCGACGCCGCCATCGCCGCGCGGATCTGCTTCATCTCGGGCCTGACCTTCAGCGCGCCGAGATCGGCGGCCTCGGCGATCTCGCG
This sequence comes from Polyangia bacterium, assembly GCA_035549075.1. Taxonomy (GTDB): domain Bacteria; phylum Myxococcota_A; class Polyangia; order Fen-1088; family Fen-1088; genus DASZFV01. The sequence goes on from DASZRT010000118.1 coordinate 63,447, forward strand.
CGACCATGGCACGTAGGCGCGATCGAGGAGCGCGAGCACCTCGGCCGTCGCCTCGGCGAAGCGTTCTTGCCGCACGTACGAGCAGGCGACGTTGAGGCGCGGCGCGAGGAACTCGGGATCGACCTTCTCGGCGGCGCGGTACTTCTCGCGCGCTTCGTCCCACTTGCCTGCGCGGTATGGAATCTTGCCGGCGGCGTTGAGCGCGACCGCTTCGCCCTTGGGCGCTCGAAAAGGTTCGATTGACCCCGGACCCGCTGCCGGCTCGGGAGTGAGGCACGTGCTCGGAGTCGCCGCTTTCGCTGACGCCATCGCCGCGACGACGAGCGCAAACGCAAGGTTCAGGGATCGAGCCACGCGCGCCTCAGGTCGAGGTGGTCGCCGACGGCGGCGAGGCCGTGGACATGCGTCGACACGAGCGCGGGCACGTCGGTCCGGTAGAGGAAGATCATGGGCTGCTCATCGGTGATGATGCGCGCCATCTGCGCGAGAAGCGGCCGCCTTCCTGCCTCGCCGGGCGCGACGCGGAAGGCGTCCCACAGCGCCTCGAGCGCGGGCAGCTCGACGTTGCCGTAGTTGAACGCGCCGCCCGCGCCGAAGAGCGGCTGCGGCGTCTCGTCGGCGGCGCCCTCCCACACGAGCGGCGCGAGATCGAAGTCGCCGCGGCGCAGGCGCGCCATGAAGGTCGCGGGATCGGCGTTGACGACGTCGACGAGCAGGCCCGTCTTGCGCATCTCGAGCACGAAGGCGTGCACCTCGACGCCCAGCGTGCGACTGCCCTGCGGCGCGAGCAGCGTGAAGCGGATCGGGTGGCCGTCGCGATCGCGCACGCCGTCGGCGTTCGAGTCGCGCACGCCCGCTTCGTCGAGGATCGCCGCCGCGCGCTTGCGATCGAACGCCGGCGGGCGCGGCGCGGGCTCGGCGCCGAACACGGGGCCGCCGATGGGCCGCAGCAGATCCTTGTGCAGCTCGTGCGCGAAGCGCTCGCGGTCCCACAGCATCGACATCGCGCGCCGCACGCGCGCATCGCCCAGCGGCTCGTGCTTGTGGTTGACGACGAGGAACGTGGTGCGCGGCGGCTCGAGCCGCACGAGCGTCGCGCCCCCGTGCAGCGTCGCGGGCGCGACCTGATCGGGGTAGTGCACGTCGAGCACGCGCGGCAGCACCTCGAGCTCGCCGCGGCGCGCACGGTTGAGCGCGTGAACGGCGTCGGGATCGAAGTCGAAGACGATCTCCTCGACGCCGACGTTCGGCGCGCCCGGCAGCGTCCAGGCGTCGGGCGCGCGCTGCAGGCGCACGCGCTTGCCGCGCTCCCAGCTCACGAAGCGGAACGGGCCCGTGCCTATGGGCGCGCGCGCGATGGGCGACGACTCGGGGCGCACGCCTTCGATCAAGTGCGCCGGCAGCATCGGCACGTCGCACAGGGCCCGCAGCGCGAGATCCGACGGCCGCTTGAGCACGAGGCGAATCGTCCGCTCGGTCACCAGCTCGATCGACGCGACGTCGGCCAGCTCGGCCTTGAGCACCGAGGGCTCGCCCGAGCTGCGCAGCAGCGGCTCGAGCGTCGCCTGCGCGTCCAGCACGCCGAACGCGTGCTTGTCGTGCCAGCGCACGCCCGCGCGCATCCGCAGCGCGATGCGCATGCCGTCGTCGGACACGTCCCAGCTCTCGGCGAGAAGCGGCCGGTAGGCGCCGCCCGAGCAATCGAGCAGGGTCTGGTAGACGAGGCCGTCGGTGATCGCGCGAACCGACGCGTCGGCGTCGGCGATCGGGTGCAGGTGCGTGGGCTCGGCGTCGAGGTGAACGCGCAGCGTGCCCGCGGGCGCGCGCGGCGGCGGAGGCACCGACGACGGATCGGGGAGCGTCACGGCCACGGGCACCTCGGGCGCGGGCGGCGTGAGATCCTCTTTCGTCACGGCGCGCGCGGGCGCGTCTTTCGGTGGCTTCTTCTGCGAATGACAGGCGCCGCCGAAAACCGCGACGACGCACAGCGCGCCCAGGATTGGACTGGGACGCCCGTGCATGCGCGCGTCCGTCGACGAACGGAGCGGCCTCGATGCTTGCCCGTCAAAAACCACCATGTTATTCAGGGCGAACCGCATCGCGCGGGAGGAGAGGTCTGCCATGAAACGAGCCCGGACCGTATATCACCTCATGGTGCCGATGGCATTGGCGCTGCTGATGCCCGTCGCCGCGGGGCCCGCTCACGCGCAGCAGAGCAACGCCCTGCCCCCGATCAAGGTCGAGCTCCCGCCCTCGCCCAACTTCAACGTCCAGACCGCGCCGGAGAAGTATCCCACGGGTGAGCTGTCGATCTACGGCGTCCGCAAGCACATGAGCCAGTACCTCGACAAGGACGTGCAGATCAAAGGCTACCTGCTGCAGATCTACGAGTGCCCCGCCGAGCAGCGGAAGTGCAACGACGAGCTCGCGGCGAAGACGAAGAAAGAGAAGATGAAGGAGCGTAAGTCGGGCGCGCCGCCGAAGGCGCCCGCCGCCGAGGCCGCCGACGCCATGAAGAACGGCTGCCACCCCTGCGACCAGCCGCACTTCTTCCTGGGCGACACGGCCACGACGAAGGTCGACCACGGCCTGCTCGTCGCCGACTACCCGATCAAGGACTGGAACACCGGCAAGCCGAAGCCGCTCGTCGCCAAGGTCGGGGACCAGTTCGTCGTCACGGGCACGTTCGCGATCAACTCGATCACGGGCTTCGCCGCGTCGGACGGCCTCATCATCCACAAGAAGCTCCAGGACGCTTCGGGGAAGGTCATCGCCGAGGGCAACGCCGTGCTGCCGCCCGACGCGCAGGACATCAAGCTCGAAGGCAAGCCGGTCGAGAAGGTCGGCGGCGCGAGAATCGACGCCGAAAAGGCCGACGGCAAGTCCAAGAAGATGTAGCGCTTCGCGCTCGCGGAAGGGGCTTTGCCTCTCCCGCGCCCTACTCCAGACCTCTGTCGCGCAGCGAGCCGTCGTCTTCGCCGCGGAGGTGGCCGACTTCGTGGAGCAGCGTTCTCGCGATGGCGTCGTCCAGCTCTTTCGAGTCGCGGACGGTGCGGAGGATGTTGCGGCGGTAGAGGACGATTGTGCGGTCGAGCGATTCGGGCTCGCAGCGCGCGGGTGATGGCGCCTGTTCACCGCCGACGGGCGCCTTGGCGCGTTTGCCGGCGCGGCCCGCTTGCGTGGGCGGAGGTTCGCCGGCGTTCCAGTCGAGCGGCAAGCCGCGGTAGAGGCCGAGGATCGTCGGAGACAGCGGCGGCTTCTCGGCCGTGAGATCGTCCGAGGCCGGTAGATCGGCCGCCTCGACGGAGACGCCCGCGAGATCGCGGCGCATGTCGGGATCGAGCGCGTCGACGGCGTGGCGCACGCGCGCCGTGAAGTCGGCCTGCGTGACCGCGGGCGGCGGCGGGAAGGCCTTCGGGTCTTCCGTCGACGCCGCGGCGAGGTGGCGCTCGGCCGCGGCCTCGGCGCCGAGCCGTTCTTCGATGAGGCCCAGGTGATAGAGCGCGTGGGCATGGCTCGGGTCGCCGGCGACGATCTTCTCGAAGGCGTGGCGCGCGTCCTCGAAGCGGCACAGCTCGAACAGCGCGACGCCGCGTTCATAGCGCGCGGCCTGCGCCGTCGAATCGAGCGCGAGGCTCGCGTCGAGGCGGTGCAGCGCCTCGGTCGAGCGCCCGAGATCGATGAGCGCCTGCCCTTCGAGCAGCGCGAGGCGCGCGCGGCGCTCGTGATCCTTGGGCCGCGCGTGGCGCTCGGCGCGGCGCGCGTACTCGAGGCCCAGCAGCGAGCGATCGGCCGTGGGCGCGAGCTGGTTGATGTAGAGATCGGCCGCGGCCTCGAGCGTCTCGGGATCGTCCGGCGCGAGCGCGAGCGCGAGGCCGAAGGCGTCGCGCGCCTCGTCGACGCGATCGAGCCGCAACAACGCGGCGGCGCGGTTGTGGTGCGCCTCGACCGAGCGCGGGGCTTGGCGCGCGGCCTCTTCGGCGCAGCCGAGCGCGTTCTCGAAGTCGCCCGCGTCGAAGAGATCGGCGGCGCGGTCGAGCAGGTCGGCGACGGGCGCGTCGACCCACGCGGGGCGCTGCGGGAAACAGCGATGCAGCGGGCGGGGCGGCGGCTCGGTCGCGTCGGACTTCTGATCGGACGTCTGGTCGGATCTGGCGACGGGAACGCTCGCGACCGACGCCTTCGGCGTCCCGGCGATCGCCTTGGGCGGCGCGCTCGCGACGCGCTTCTGGCAAGCCGCTCCCTCTAGAAGGAGCAGCGCCAGGGCGGCACGCGGCGCCCAGCTACAAACGGCCGCGCGAGTCATCGGAGAGGCCCCCATCATAACTGAACGCCTCAGTGGGCGCTGCTCCAAGTGGGGCCGGCGCCGACGTCGACGACCAGCGGCACGGAGAGCTCGTACACGCTCTCCATGGCCGACTTCACCCAGATCTTGAAAGACGGCACACGCGCCTCGGGCACCTCGAAGACGAGCTCGTCGTGAACGGTCAGCAACAGCTCGGCGCCGGCGGCGTCGGCCGCGCCCTGCTCGATCCCGGCGTCGACGCGCAGCATGGCGAGCTTGAGCAGGTCCGCCGCCGTACCCTGCACGGGCGTGTTGCGGGCGATGCGCTCGGCGTAGGCGCGCTCTTGCGCGCGCGTGGACCTGATGTCGGGCAGCGGCCGGCGCCGCCCGAGCAGCGTCGCCGACTCGCCCTTCTCGCGCGCGGTTGTGATGGCTTCGTCCATGTAGCTCCGCACGCCCGCGTAGCGACTGAAGTAGCTCGCGATGTAGTCGCGCGCCTGCGCGCGAGGGATGCGCAGCACCTGCGACAAGCCGAACTCGCCCTGTCCGAACACGAGCCCGAAGTTGATGGCCTTGGCGATGCGGCGGTGCTCGGCCGTGACTTCGGCGGCGGGCACGCCGAAGACCTCGGCGGCCGTCCGCAGGTGGATGTCTTGACCCGATCGGAAGGCGTCGAGGAACGCCGGATCGCCCGACAGATGCGCGAGGATGCGCAGCTCGATCTGCGAGTAGTCAGCCGAGACGATGACGTAGCCGGGACGCGCGACGAAGGCCTCGCGGATGCGGCGCCCGATCTCGGTGCGAATCGGGATGTTTTGGAGGTTGGGATCGCTCGACGACAGGCGGCCGGTCGCGGCGACGGCTTGGTTGAACGACGTGTGCAAGCGGCCCGTCGCGGGGTTCACGAGCGCGGGGAGCGCGTCGATGTACGTGCCCTTGAGCTTGGCGAGGCCGCGGTACTCGACGACCTTCGCGGGCACGGGGTGAAGCGCGGCCAGCTCTTCGAGCGTGTCGGCGTCGGTCGACGCGCCCGTCTTCGTCTTGCGCACGACGGGCAGGTTCAGCTTGCCGAACAACACCTCGCCCAGCTGCTTGTTCGAGCTGATGTTGAACGGCGCGCCCGCGAGCTCGTGGATCTCCTTTTCGAGCGCGGCGAGCGAGACGGCGACCTCGGCGCCGATCTCGCGCAGCTTGTCGGTGTCGAGCTCGACGCCGCGGCACTCGATGCGCGCGAGCACGCCCGCGAGCGGCAGCTCGAGCTCGCGGTAGAGGCCGTCGAGGTTCTGCGCGACGAGCTTGTTCGACTGGCGCGGCGCGAGCGTCGCGGTGACGGCGGCCTCGTGCGCGAGGCGCCGGCCCACCTCGTCGACGGGGATGTCGGCCGCGGGGTGCGCGGACTTGCCGCTGCCGAGCCACGCCGTCCGCTGGGGAACTTGCGCGGCGCCCTCGACGAGAGCGACGACGTCGAGGTCGTGGCGCGCGCGCGAGGCGTCGAGCAGGTACGAAGCGAGCATCGGATCCGACGCGACGCCCGCGAGCGCGAAGCCGCGGCGACGCAGCAACACGTCGAGCAGCTTGCTGTCGTCCACGTCCTTGGCGATCCCGGGCGACGCGAACAGCGGACCGAGCGCGGCGAGCGCGTCGGCTTCGCGCAGCTGCGCGGGCGCGCCCAGGTAACGATGGTGAAGCGGCAGGTAGAAACGGTCGACGCCCTCGCCGTCCTTGCGTTGCGGTACGGCGAGCGCGAGGCCGACGAGCTCGCCACGCACGGCGGACGGCCCGTCGAAGATCGAGGCGGCGGCGAAGCGGCCCGCGGCCTCGGCGGCGCGCGCGAGCGCCTCGAGCGCGGCGCGATCGGTGACGAGCTGCGCCTCGGGCGGCGGCGCCGCGGGCGCGAGCGTCTCCGGCACGGGCGCCTCGGCAGGCGCGAGTGGGAGCTGCGGCTGTGCAGGCTGTTCTTCGGCGTGGGCCGCGATCGCCGCCGCGCCCTGCGGCGACAGCGAATCGGCGAGGCGCGCGAACTCGAGCTCGCGGAACAGATCGCGCAGACGCTCGCGGTTGGGCTCGACGCGGTGGAGCTCGGCCAGCGTCTTCGGCAGCGGCACGTCGTCGCGCAAGGCCACGAGCAGCCGCGACGTGCGCACGAGGTCGCGCGACGCGACGAGCGCCTCGCCGCGCTTGCCTTTGACCTCGGTCGCGCGCGCGAGCAGCTCGTCGAGCGTGCCGTACTTGTTGATGAGGTCCGCCGCCGTCTTCGGTCCGATGCCGTCGACACCCGGCACGTTGTCGATCGAGTCGCCCATGAGCGCGAGCACGTCGCCCACGCGGTCGGGCCCGACGCCGAACTTCTCGCGGACTTGTTCGGGCCCGAGCCGCCGGTTCTTCATCGTGTCGAGCACCGACACGCCGTCGCGGCACAGCTGCAGCAGGTCCTTGTCGGACGAGCAGATGACGACGTCCATGCCCGCCTCGTTGCCGACGCGCGCGAGCGTCGCGATGAGATCGTCGGCCTCGAAGCCCGGCACCTCGAGCGTCGTGAGCCCGAACGCCTCGATCACGACGTGCACCATGCCGATCTGCCCCGCCAGCTCGGGCGGCATGGGCGGCCGGTGCGCCTTGTACTCGGAGTAGACCTCGTGGCGAAAGTTGTCGCCCGGGGCGTCGAACACGACGCACAGGTGCGTGGGCCGCTCCTCGCGCTCGATCTTGAGCAGCATCTGGCAGAGGCCATAGATCGCGCCCGTCTGTTCGCCCTTCGTCGTGCGAAGCGGCGGCAGCGCGTGGAAGGCGCGAAAGAGGAAGTTCAGCGCGTCGAGGACGTACAGGCTCGGGCGCGCGTCGGCGGGGACGACGGACATCGCCGGTAACCTATCGCAAACGCCCGGCCGCGCACGGGATTGTGCCAAAATGGGCGCCCGGTCTTGGCGAAGTCCCGCGTCGCAAGAGTCCTCCGGCTCGCCGCCCTCGGCGTCGGCGGCACGATCGCGTTCGCCGTGCTCGCGGCGTCGGTGATCTTGCAGGGCCCTCGCCTCGGCCACCTCATCGAGGGCGCGCTGCCGCCCAACGCCGGCAAGATGGAGATCGGCGGCGTCGAGTGGCACCTGCGCGCGCTCGTCGACCTCGTGACCGACGCGCCGAGCCCCATCTCCGTCGACGGGCTCCGCATCATCGATCCCGAGGGCACGGTCGTGCTCGACGTCCCGCACCTCGACGCGCGCGTGAAGCTGCGCACGCTCATTGGGGGCAGCTTCTCGATCAGCGACCTGCGCGTTCCGCGCGCCGTGTGGCGCTTCGCCGCGATGGAGAAGACCGAAGGCATCGGCTTCCTCGCGGCGCTCGCGCCGAAAGTTCCGCCGAAGGAGGTCTACACGGGGCCCGGCAGCTTCTTCGAGATCACGAGCTCGGAGCTGGGCGATCTCGACGCGATCTTCGACTTCCCGGGCGCGTGGGGGCTCGAGCTGCGGCACGCGCACGCGAACGCGTCTTTGATTCAATCGACGGTCGACCGCAAGCACCCCGTGTTCGGGTTCGACGCGGGGCCCGTCGTCGCGACGGGCGGCGGCTACCTCAAGATCATGGACGACAACGTCCTGCCCTTCGACCGTGTCGTCATCAACCGCGTCTCGACGACGCCCGATCGCCCCGACGACATCTTCTTGGACCTCGGTGAAGGCATCGAGGGCAAGAGCAAGCTCGTCGCCAAGGGGTACTTCACGGGGATCTATGGCCCGACCGACGTGCCGGGCATCGACCTGCGCGCGTCGTTCACGCACGCGGGCGACGCGTTCGCAGCGGTCGCGGCGGGTCGCAAGATCGAAGGGCTCACGGTCGGCGATGGCGCGGGCGATGACGGCGCATCGGCTTCGATCTACCTGCACGACACGTTCGAGAAGCTCAAGGTCGAGGCAGCGTTCCACAACCTAGACGTCGGCTTCCAAGGCAACCGCGCGCTGGGTGTCGGCTTCGATTTGGGCTTCGACGCAGGCGCGGGCGCCGTCGACGTCGAGCATTTCGCCTTCGCTGCGCCCGGCGGCGGCCGCCTCGCGCTCGACGCGCACCTCGACACCACGAAGCTCGCGCTGGACGCCAGCGTGCGCCTCGACGACTTTCACACCGAAAGCTACGTGCCGCCGCCGGTGCGTTCGCTCGCGGCCGGCACGATCTCGGGGCGCATCGACGCGTCGGCCGATCTCGCGCACCAGGCGGCGCGCATCCGCCGCGTCGACCTGCGCCTCGCGCGCGCGCACGGCGGCGGTTTGCCGCGCGTGATTCGGGTGCACGGCGACGCCGTCGTCTCGCCCGAGGTCGTGCGCACGTCGGGCCTCACCGTCGCCGTCACGGGCGCGTCCGCGACCGCGAAAGGCCGCCTCGCGCTCGAGAAGCAGCTCGTCGAAGCGGGCGTCGAGGTCGTCGCCGACGATCTCGCGCGCCTCTTGAGTGAGCTGGGGCTGCCGCCGCTCGCGAAGTCGGCACATCTGAGCGCGAACGCGAAAGGGTCGCTCATGAACCCCGACGCCTCGGGCGACGCCGTCGTGCGCGGGGTCGACGCGGGCGGGCGCGCCCTGCCCGAGCTGCGCGCGAAGTTCGGCCTCGCCGACGGCGTCGCGCGCCTCGACGATCTCTCGGGCGCGGCCTTCGGCGGCGAGATCCGCGCCAAGGGCCGCGCGCGCTTGTGGAAGAAGCGCGCCGACAAGCCGCTGCGCTCGCCCGAGATCGAGCTGTCGTTCGACGCGCGCGATCTCGATCTGTCGGCGCTGCTCGGCTCGCAGGACGTCACGGGCCGGGTCTCGCTCACGGCCGACGCCGAGGGTCCGCTCGACGCCCTCGCCGTCCACGCGGAGATCCCCGCGGGCACGAAGATCGGCGCCCTCGGGCAGTCGCTCACCGTCGGGCCCGTCGAGGTCGCGCTCGCGGGCGACGACCTCGAGGTGCGCCGGCTGCGCGTCACCGACGCGGGGGGCACGGTCGACGTCAAAGGCCACCTGGGCGTCAAGCACAAGGACCTCGACCTCTTCGTGACGATCGCCGCGCTGCCGCTCGCGGGCCTGCCCGGCGTCGCCGACGCGGGCGTGCCCGTCGAAGGCACGCTCTCGGCGCGCCTTCACGTCGGCGGTCGCCCCGACGAGCCCGAGCTCGCCGGCACGATCGATCTCGCCGACGTCGTCGTGCGCGGCACGGCGCTCGGCCCCGCGCACCTGACGCTCGCGCCGACGAAGGTCGGACCGCGAGGCGCGCCCGGCGTCAGCGTCGTCGGCGAGCTGTTCAGCCGCTTCCACGTCGACGCCGAGGGCGCGCTCATCGCGGGCGGCCCCCTCGCCCACGGCGTCGTGACCTTCAACCGCGTCGCGCTCGAGCCGCTCGTGCCCGAGCTGGCGGCGTTCGGCGACGGGCGCGGCGTCGCCTCGGGTCGCGTCGAGATCAACCTCGCGCCCGGCAAGCCGCTCGCGCTCGACGTCCTGCTCTCGGAGCTGTGGCTGTCGGTCGCGCGCGGCACCGACGGCGCGGCGGGCGAGACGATCGTGCAGCGCGTGCGCGTCGAGACGGCGTCGCCGCTGCACGTGACCGTCGCCGGCGATCACGTCGTGCTCGACAAGGTCGCCTTCGCCACCGACGGAGGCAAGCTCGAGACCGAAGGCCGCCTCGACGGAGACGCCATCAAAGGCTCGATGACGGGGCACCTCGATCTCGAGCTGGTGCTGCCGTTCTTGCGCAGCCGCGTGCAGAGCCTGCACGGCGATCTCGACCTGCACCTCACGGCGGGCGGCACGCTGAGCAAGCCCGACCTGCGCGGCGAGATCGCGATCGCCCACCCCATCGTCATCCGCCCGCGCGAGTTCCCGGGCGACGTCACGATCGGCTCGGGCACGTTCGCGCTCGACACGAGCGGCGTTGCCGTCAAAGACCTCGCCGTCACGGTCGAGGGCTCGACGCTGCGCCTCTCGGGCGGCGCCACGCTGGGCCCCGGCTTCGCGCCCGAGAACTTGAACGCCGACCTATCGGGCGACGTCGCCGCGAAGCTGCTCGCCTTCGTCGCGCCCGACGTCGTCACCGACGCGCACGGCGCCGCCGGCATCCATGGCACGCTGCGCGGCACGCTGGCCCAGCCGCAGGTGACGGGCCGCCTCGACCTCGGCGCCATCGACTTCCGCATGCGCGACCTCGGCACGGAGGTGCAGATCAAGAGCGGCGTCGTCGAGCTGTCGAACTCCGGAGCCGTGCTCCACGACGTCAAGGTCGTGCTCGACGAGCAAGGCACGCTGCTCATCGGCGCCTCGGGCGTGCGTCCGGGCCGCGTCGCCTTCACGAGCCTCGTGCCGTTCGTGCCCGGCGACGTCGACGTGCCGCTCCACGGCGAGCGCCTCGTCTACCGCAGCCCCGGCACGTTCGAGGTCGACGACCTCGCGTTCGACCTCGACCTCAAGGGAAACGTCGAGGACGACTTCGCGCTCGGAGGCGAGGTCCGGCTGGTCTCGGGCCGGTACCTCCAAGACTTCAAGGTGCAGAGCCTCGTCATCAGCCCGCGCGTCAACGAATCGGCCGCGCGGCCGTTCTACGAGGGCCGCCCGCTGCTCGAGAACCTCGACCTCGATCTGTCGGTGCGCACCGTCGGCGAAGGCTTCGTCGTGCAGAACAACCTCGCGCCCGAGATCCACGTGACGATCTTCCTGCACGTGGGCGGCACGCTGTCCGAGCCGGCGATCGCCGGCGACGTCCGCCCCACCGACGGCCGCTTCAACCTGCCCGGCATGCGCGGCGACTTCGACCTCGTCCAGGACGCCAGCCACATCACCTTCGTCGACACGAAGTCCATCGCCGACGGCGAGACGCCCGAGCTGGACGTGCAGGCGCAGAGCACCGTCACCGACGCCAACGGCACCGACCACAACGTGCGCATGCGCATCCATGGCCCGCTGCGTGAGTCGCAGGTGGATCTCTCGACCGACGACGGCCTCGATCGCACGCAGACGGCGGTTCTTCTCTTGACGGGCCGCACGACGACGGACGCGCAGCGCTTCGGCACCTCGAACCCGACCGTGGGCGCCAACATCTCGACGGGCGCCGACGTCGCGGGCCAGCTCACGCGCGACACGCTCGCCAACCTCATGGAGCCGTACATCGACGACACCTTCTTCCAGCTCACCGGTCTCAACCTGCGGCTCACCGTCGGCCCCGACGGCTTCCAGGGCCGCATCCGCAAGCGCATCAGCCGCGAGCTCAACTTCCAGACCGACTACCTGCAAGGCTTCCAGAACAACAGCCACTGGAAAACCCAGCTCGACCTCACGGGCTTCGACTACTTTGGTCTCTCGGGCGGCGTCGAGCGCGTGACCTTGTCGTCGCAGCAGGGCGTATCCGAGACGCTGCCGGTGAACTGGTCCGCCGAGCTCCGGCTCGATTACCCCATCCGACGCTGACGTTGCCCGCCCGCCTGATCCAGCGCCTCTCCCCTCTGCTGCTCGTCGTGGCGCTGTCCGCGCACGCGCGCGCCGCCGACGAGACGCCGCCCGCCGCGCCCACGGAAACCGCGACGCCCCCCGCGCCCCCGGTGACGCCGGGACCGATCGTCGCGTACGAAGTGTCGGGGCGCCTCGGCGATCCCGAGCCCAAGCTGCAGGCGCTTCTCGCGAGCGTCTCGCCCCTCGGCTCGCCCTTCGTCGAGTCGGGGCCCGCCGATCGCATCGGCGGCGTGCTCATCGGAACTCTGCCGCGTGTGCGCGTCGCGCTCGAGGCGCTCGGCTACCGCTCGGCGATCTCGACGCGCGTTGAAAACGGGGGCGTCGTCGTCGTCGTCTCGCTCGATCGCAGCGACCGCCTGCGCTACATCTTCGTCGAAGGCAACTTCGAGGTCCGCCAGGACGAGATCCAGCGGCGCATCACCATCCGCCCCGGGCGGCCGCTGCCGCCGCCCGGCGCCGACCGCGACGCGGCCCTCGAGAACGAGCGCGGCCGCGTCATCGACTACCTACGCGGCGAGGGCTACTTCGACGCCAACGTGCGCCTCGACGCCGTGCCGTCGACCAACACCGACGGCGCCGTCGACTTTCGCGTGTCGATCCGCCTCGGCGACTACTACCCGCTGGGCCCGCTGAACATCGTGGGCAACCACGCGTTCCCCAACGACGAGATCGATTCGATCTTTCGCCACTCCTGGTACCGGCGCCTGTGGCTCGAGCCGCGCCCGTTCACGCAGAAGGACCTGCGCGAGGACATCGCCAAGGTCGTCAAGAAGTACCGTACGAAGGGCTACATCGGCGCGCGCGTCACGCACGATTTCGTCGTCGACAAGAGCGTCGATCGCGCGGCGAAGAACGTGCACCTCACGCTCACGATCAACGAGCGCAAGCACATCACCGTCGCCTTCGAGGGCAACCACCACAAATCGGCCGGCACGCTGCGCGACAAGATCACGATGATCGATCGCGGCGCCTACGACGACTACGAGGTCGGCGCGAGCGCGGACGCCCTGCAGCGCTACTACCAGCAGCAGGGCTACTTCTTCGCGCGCGCCGACTGGCGACGCGAGCACGTCGCCGACAACGACGAACGCGTCACCTTCGTCATCGACGAAGGGCCCGAGCTCAAGGTCCGCGGCATCGAGTTCGTCGGCAACGCGCTCGTGAAGTCGTCGACGCTCGCCGAGGTCGTCACGGTGCGGACGTTCCCCGTGCTCGGCTACGTGGGCCTCGGCACGGGCGGCTACGTCACGGGCCGGCAGATCGACGGCGACGCCGACCGCATCGTCGAGTACTACCGCGCGCACGGCTTTCCCGAGGCGACGGCCCACGGCGAGGCGGCGACCGATTCGGCGGAGCTGGGCGCGATCGGCGCCGTCGCCGCGAGCGCCGAGATGGACGCGCACGACGCGAAGGCGATGTACGTGCGCTTCACGATCGAGGAAGGTCCGCGCGTCACGCTGAAGAGCGAGACGTTCCGCGCCGAGGGCGGCCCCCTGCCCTACGGCGAAAAGTTCCTCATGGAGAGCGTCGCGCTGCGACCCGGCGACGCGTTCGCGCCGCCCATCGTGAAGGAAGACGACCGCCGCCTCGAGCGGTTGCTCGGCGACGCGGGCTACCCGACGGGCACGGCCGAGCCCGAGAGCACGCGCACGGGCGACGGCGTCGCGCTCACGTGGGTGCTCAAGCTCGGGCCGCAGGTCCGCGTTGGCCCGACCTTCGTGCGCGGCAACTTCGTGACGACCGACCAGACGATCCTCGAGCAGATCCCGCTCGAGACGGGCTCGCTGCTGACGACGACGGGCGCCGAGCGCGGCCAGCGCAACCTCGGCTTCATGCAGCTCTTCAACAACGCGACGCCGATCTCGTTCCCCGGCCGCGACGAGAACCGGCCCGTCGTGCCCATGGTCGTCGACGTCGAAGAGCGCTACGAGCAGTACAGCCTGCTGCACCTCGGCGGCGGCATCTCGACCGAGCAGAAGGATCCCAATTCGACGCTGCCGTTCGGCTACTACGTGCGCGGCGGTTACGAGAACCGAAACCTCCTGGGGCACGCGTGGGGCTTCACGGCCAACCTGGCCGTCGGTCAATCGCTGCGGCGGGGCACGGCGACGTTCCTCGACCAGCGCTTCTTCGGCACGTTGTTCCGCCTCGACGCGAGCGCGACCTATCTGCAGCAGGCGACGGTGCGCCTCGGCGACATCCGCTCGGGCGGCGGCTCGATCGGCTTCTCGCGCGAGCTGTACCCCGGCATCGACGCGGGCATTCATTACAACCTGCGCAACACGACGCACACCGAGGCGCTCATCCGCCGCGCGGGCGCGAGCGAGCCGCAGCAGGACACGCAACTTTCGACGACGGTCGGCAGCGTCTCGGGCAACGTGCAGTGGCTGCGCCTCGACAACCGCCTGCTGCCGACGGCGGGCTTCCGCATCGACGCGACGGCCGAGCTGGCCGTGCCCGCGCTGTCGGCGCCGCTGCGCCCTCTGCCCTTCCCCACGGGCGACGACTCCTTCTTGAAGGTGGGCGTGCACGAGCTCGCCGTCGTGCCGCTGGGCCGCATCTTTTACCTGCGCCACGGCCTCCGCTTCGACCAGGGCTTCCCGCTGGGCGGCGCGTCGCTGCTGCCCAAGGTCGAGCGCTACTTCGCGGGCGGCGACACGACGATCCGCGGCTACAACCTCGACCGCGCGCGCACCGACATCGTCGAGTACACGCAGTACAAGCTGCCCAATGGCCAAGACCTCGTCGGCGTCGAGTACCGCCCCATCGGCGGCAACCTCCGCATCCTGCAGAACATCGACCTCCAGTTCCCCATCAGCCCGCCCTGGTACGGCTCCGTGTTCATGGACAACGGCGTCGTCGCCGACTCGATGCAGGGGCTCACGCCCGCGAAGTTCCGCCACGGCGTCGGCGTGTCACCGCTGCTGCTGCGCCTGCCGATCGGCGACCTCAGCTTCGCATGGGCATGGCCGCTCGATCCCGGCCCCGGCGACACGAAGATCGGCGTCCTCCACGTCAACGTGGGCTTGTTGTTCTAGCGGCCGAGGGCGCGCGCCAGACGACGGCGACGAGCAGCGCCGTGCAAAGAAACAAGCACGTCGTCTGGTTCGTCCGCGCCCACACGCGCGCGGCGACGGGCAGTCGATCCATCGCCATAGCGACGCGGCCGTTGAAGCCCAGCGACGGGAGCCAGACGCCGACGAGCACGACGACGACCTGGACGAGACGAGACGCCTCGCGCGCGAGCAAGAACACCGGCAGCGTCGCGAAGGGCAAGGAGTACGGCTTGAGCCGAGGCAACAGCAACAGCACGAACAGCGCGCCCACCGCGAAGAGGCGCACGTCGTCGAGGCCGCGCGCGCGCAGACGCCGCGTCACGAGCACGGCGACGATCAGCAGCGCCACGAGCACGACGTAATAGACGACGCGCGGAACCCCGAGGCCGGAGAGGCCCCCCTCGAGCGCCAGCACGAAGGTCGGGTTCGTCGCGTCGGGCAAACCCTCGAGCGCGGGCGCGTGCTGGTTGGGGATGCGCCCGAAGACGTTCGCGACGAAGTCTCGGAAGAACGCCGGGCTCATGACCGCCGACAGACCCAGCGTCGCCGCGGGCGCCGCGATCGCCGCGCCGGCGACGCGAAGGCGCCGCGTGGGCGCGACGAAGAGCAACGGCGCCGCGAGCAGCACCGGCACCAGCTTGAACGACGCCGCGAGCCCGATCGCCATGGCGGCCGCCGCATGGCGCTTGCGCGCCACGAGCGGGACGCTCGCGGCGAAGAGCGCGAGTTCGAGGAGGCCGACGTTGAGCGTCCAGAAGCAGAACGCCGCGCCCGCGAAGCCACCGAGGAGCCACACGCCGAGCAGCACGCGCTCCGTCGAGGCGGCCCACGCCGCGAGCCCGAACGCGACGACGAGGCACGCGCCGTAAAAGAGCGCGAAGCGCGCGCGTGCGTCGCCCGCGCACAGCGGCCGAAACACGGCCAGCGTCGCGAGCGGGTAGGAGAACGACAGACGATCGACGCCGAAGGGCTCGAGGTTCGCGACGACGTACGGGCTCTTGCCCGCGTCGGCGGCGCGCGCGGCGGCGCAGTAGACGCGCGCGTCCCATCCGCCCCACGGCGCGCGCACGCGTCCGAGATCGAGCGCGACCGCCGACGCGACCACCGCCGCCAGGAATGCGCAGAACAGCGCGCGTGCGAGCGCCGGCCGCACCCCGGCGCCCTCAGCGCGCGGAGACGAGCGCGATGACCTTGTTCTGCTTCTCGAACGCGAGCTTCGCCGCCGTCGCCTCTTGGAAGCTCGCGAAGTTGCCGCAGCGAACGCGGTACCACGTGCCCTTCCCCGGCAGATCCGTCGGCAGCACGAAGGTGCCGTCGTACTTCGCGGCGAACGCGTCCGCCTCTTCGCGCGTCGGGAACGCCGAGAGCTGCAGCGTGTACTTGCCCTTCACCTTCGCGGCGTCGACGGCGGGCGCCGGCTTCGGCGCGACCGGCTTCGCGGCGACGGGCTTCGGCGCGGCGGCGACGAGCTTCGGCGCCGGCGGCGTCACGACGCGCGCGACGGGCGGGACCGCCGGCGTGGGGACGATCGAAGCCTTGTCGCCCTTCTCGGCGCGCGCGCCCTTCGCGGCGCCCGCTTGCAGCGCCTTCGGGAACAGCAGCTCGGCCGGCGGCGCGACGGGCCCCGCGACGAACGGCGGCTGATGCGCGCGATCGAGCGCCGCCAGCGGATCCTGCACGTCGGCCGCCTCGGCGCGACCGCGCGATTCGATGCGCTTGCCGACGATGACGCCGAGAACGAACAGCATGCACGCGACCACGGCGCTGCCGAAGAAGAGGAAGAACACCTGCCGGTTGTCGAGGCGGACCTCGATCTTGTCCTTCCAGCGCTCGACGTCCCTGAGTCGACCCTCATCGCGGAGCGCGGCTTCGTTCATGCTGGCCGTTGCAGTGTATCTGACGCTCATCATTCGTCTTCTTTCCTGGCCAGGCCCTCGCTCCCGGCGCACGGACGCATAAACACCTACATGTAGTCTCAGGGCGTAGAGCGCCCTCGTCAAGTTTCCGGGCGCCGACGGCGCCGCGCGGTCACTGGATCGGGAACAGGTTGTTGCTGTCCGACAGGTCTTGGTAGATCGGCTGCGAGCCGACCTTGGGCGAGGTGATCGGGTTGCCGCGCGGGTGGATGCGCAGCAACTGACCGCGCGCCGGGCTCGAACCCTGCACGCGGCCCAGACGTCGCTGATCGACGACGAAGAGGTACGGCACGTCGCCGGCGCTCGAGCTCGAGGTCGCGTCGCGAGAGTCGAACGGCCCGACGACGATGCGCGCGGGCATCGTGATCTCGACGTCAGCGGGGAGCGTGACGTTCTGCGTGCGCGTGCCGCCCGAGACGTCGAACGCGATCGAGAGGCCGTTGGCGATCGGCTGCTCGAGGTTCGTCATCATGAAGCTGAGCTCGCTGTTGCGGAACATCGCCTGCACGTGGCGCGGGTTGCCGACCAGGCTGGCGTCGGTGTCGCTCGCGCCGCCGATGAAGAGGCACGGGTTCGGCGAGAACGGCGACGTCTCCTGCGTCAGGAGTGAGGCCGCGTCGTTCCGGCACGCGACGTCGACGGGCGTCACGTTCGGATCGCAGAGGTTGTTGAACGTCTCGTCGAGGCTCGTCGGGCAGTAGTCCGTGTTGCGCAGCGAGATCCGGCCCGCCTGCCGCGGATCCAAGCTCGCGAGCTTCTGGCAGTGCCCGGCGCCGTCGGCCGCCTGCGTGAGCGGCGTTCCCGAGGCCGTCCCCGACACGACGTAGCCGCCGCCGACGCTCAGCTGGTACGGAAAGAGCTCACCGAGGCAGGTCGCGACGTCCACCTTCGTGAGGTCGGGGCCGTCCGCGCAAAAGCACGTCGGCGCGTCCGCGGTCCCGCACGAACCCGTGTCCTCGCTCATCGGGCTCGAGCCCGTCAGGTTCTGAGCGGGGAACCGCACGCAGATGCGGCCCGCGCGGCACGTGCCGACGCTGCCCGGCTGGGTGCACGGCTGCCAGCAACGGGTGTTGTTCTCGAAGCAGCCGAAGTTCGCCGTGCTGGGATCGGTGGGATCGACGCAGGTCTGCGCGAGGCTCGCGAGCGTCGTCGCCCGATCGTCCGCGCCGCTTCCCCCTGCCCCGCCCGCGGAACCGTCGCCGCCGCCCGCGTCGACGCCGCCGTCGGCGTTCGTCGCGCCGGCCTTCTTGCACTTCACCTGGTTCGGCAGCACGAGCTCGTCCTTGTGGGGAAGCAGCTCGACGGCGTTCACTGTGAGCGCCGTGTCGGCGCCGATCGGGCGCGCGTCGTAGCGGCGCACCGTCTTGAGGAGCCAGTCGCACGCCGTGGCGGGCGTCGTCGAGGGGAGGCACAGACCACCAATCGTGAGCGAGGCGGCGCCCTCGGTGCCCTCGGTGCCGTGCGTGCAGACCTTGTTCGTGCCGCAGTCCTGGTCGGTGACGCAACCGACGAGCGTGACGAGATCGTTCGGCTGCAACCCCGCGCGGCAGAAGTCCATGCCGGGGTCGACGAGCCTCGCCGTCGCGTTGATCTTCGCGCTGTTCCCGTTGGGCTCGAGGACCAGCTGGCCCGAGAAGCGCGGCGCCGAGAGCAGCGCGCCCTCCCACGTGACCGACCACGTCTGCGCCACGGGCTGAACGCCCGTGGGGAAGAAGACGCCCGTGCGGATGAAGTCGGACGAGATCGTCGCTTGGTTGGCGGCGCTGCCGCGCGTCCAGATGTTCTCGATGCGCGGACCCGTGACGCCGGCCGTGGGCGCGAACTCGAGGCGCGGCGGGCCCGACGACGGATCGAGCGCGCGGCTGTACGAAAGGAAGTTGCTGTCGTGCCGCGAGTTGGGCGGCGGGGACGGCTCGGGCTGGCACAGGTCCGGTGAGAGGACCGGGTTGCTGCACGCCAGGTATTTGCCGTTCGTGTCGTAATACGAGATCGCGCGCAGCACGGGGTTGATGTTGACGAGGTACGTGTTGCCGTTGGCGGCGACGACCCACGCGTAGACGCCGCCCGTCGACGTCTCGCTGTGGTCGTTGAGGTTGCGGATGTCCGCGAACGCGACGTCGACCGGCGGTGACGGCAGCCGGATGCCGGGGCCGACGGCCGTCGCGCGACGGTGGGTGGGGTCGACGGGCAGGCAGGCCGCGCGAATGTTCGTCGTCGTCCCGGAGATCAAGCCGGGATCGAGGTTCGTCTCGCACTCGCTCTCGATGCCCGTGGCGAGACCGACGACGCGCACCGAGCCGTCGCGCGCGATGACGTACAGGTACTGGCGATCTTGGAGGTCGTCGAGCGCGTCGGGGGCGTTCGGATCGGGCGTCGTGCCGACGTAGCTGCCGGCGATCTCTTTTCCGGGGTCGCCGCTGTCGAGGTAGGGATCGATCGAGAGGCGGAGTCGCGTCGCGCCGATCGCGCCCTCGGCGAGGCCGATGACGCCGGTCCCCGTCGGTCCGCCCGTCGGCACGAACGCGTGCGCGCGATCGACGTCGAACGCTAGGACGAACGGCGCGTTCGTGAGCCCGACGTAGGCGCGGTTGGTGTACGGGTTGAGCGCGATCGCGAACGGCCGGGTCGGGCCGTCGAGCGTGAACGAAGGATCGGGCTCGACCGTCGTCGTCGGCGCCTCGGCGCCGGCTTCAGCCGCGCCCGCTTCCGCGTCGGCCGACGCGTCGCCGTTGGACGGAGCCACGTCGGTCGAAGCGCCGTCAGGCGCGGCACCGTCAGCCGAACCATCGGCGACGCTCATCGCGGCGTCGCCTGCGTCGGAGGGACCGGCGTCGGACGAAACGGCCACGCCGCAATCGACCACCGGGCATACCGGCTCATTGCCCGCGGCGACGATTTGCACCGTCTTGCCGCCGTCGGCCGAGCGTACGTAGTGGCTGTCGACGATCGTGCCGCTCGGCAGGTCGATGAGCGCGACCAGGCCGCACGACGGGAAGGTCACGAGCGCGCGTCCCGACCAGTCGTCCGGGCAGGCGTTCGGGATCGTGTCCGCCCGCTGCGGCAGGAAGGCGATCTCACCCGCGTTGAGCGCGAGCACGCGGCCCGAGGCCGTGCGCGGCTGCACGCGCCGGTAGACGGGGTTACCCGTCGACGCGAGCACGTCGGGATAGGCGACGTGCATCGTCGGCGCGAGCAGCGCCGAAGGATCGACGACCGAGAAGTCGCACGAGCCGTGGTTCGCGGTCACGAGGCGGCAACCGTCGTCGCTCGACGCGATCTGCTCCGGAAGAACGCCGAGCGGCGCGAGCCCGAAGCCCGCCGTCTTGGGGTCCAGATCGACGAGCGACCAGTTGTCGGCGTCGATGACCGTGAGCTCGCCGCTGTTGCTGTTCGGCAAGAACGCGAACGTGCGGTGCGTGGCGCTCGCGGGCGGATCGTTGGGCGTCGCGCCCAGGCGCGGGTGGCAGGCGCGCATGGGCTGTCCCGTGAGGTGCAGCGGAGAGTACGTGCCGCCGTCGGAGAGCGCGGCGGGCGGCTCCGTGCCGACCTTGCCGCCCATGCACACGAACGTGATGTCAGTCGGACGATCGAAGTCGCGTTGCGGAAGGATCGGCGGCGTCGAGGTGCAGGCGGCGAGCGTCGCGATCCCGCCGGCGAGCGCAACGAAGGCGACGACCCGAATCAAGACCCGTGCTCTCATCGCGGCAACACGCTGGGGAAGCCGAGCTTGTGAATGACGTGGTACTGCGTCGGGCTGCCCGGCTCGAGATCGATGACGCCGACGTTGTTGTGGCCGAAGCCGATGACGTAGGCGCGCGCGGGGCCGGCGCCCGGCGGCGAGAACTGCAGCCCCGCCGGCCCGCGGCCCACGTCGATCGTCGCGACGACCTGCGGGATCGTCGGGTCGACGACGTAGACCTGCCCCGCCTCGAAGCACGTGACGAACAAGCGGCGCGCGTCGCCCTCGCCCGCCATGTCGAGGAACGTGGGCGCCGCGCACGTCTCGACGAAGTCGGTCGCGACGTTGCCGAGCGGCCCGTTCGTGAGCTGGTAGCCGATGAGCGCCGGCGGGATGCGCTGGAGCGCGAACGCGCGCGTCGGCGACACGAACTTGAGCCCGCGCATCTCCGAGCCCGCGAGGGGGCTCGTGAACGACACCGAGCTGGGCGAGATCGTCACCATCGTCAGATCTTCGCTGCAGGCGTTGTCGCCGTTGGTCGAGGTCGCGAGGCTCACGGCCATCGGGACGTAGCGCGACGTCGCGTAGAGCTGCTTCGTCTCGTCGGAGTACGACAGCGACGTCACGCCGTACGAGCCGCTGACGTCGGCTGGGAAGAACGCGCGCGAAGGATGCACGAACTTCGGCCGTCCCTGGACGTCGAAGAGCGACACGCCGCCCGTGTCCTGGTGGGCGGTGTCGCCGCGAAGGTGCCCGACGTAGAGGAGGTCCTGCGCGGAGTCGAGGTAGAGCGCGTAGGGCTCCTCGGGAACGTTGACGACCGGTTTGACGTCGGGCTCCTCCGACAACGCGCAGCCCTTCGCGCTCGTCGTCGAGGTCGGCGACATCGGCGGTAGTGGCGGCGTGCACGACAAGGCCGGCTTGCCACCGGCGCTCTGCGTGTCGGCGTAGACGATCGAGCTGTTGCCGCGGATGCCGACGAACAAGCGGCCCGCGACGCTGGCGCCACCGCCCGGCAGCGTGCCCGCGTCGGCCGTCACGCCGGCATCTGCGCCCGCATCTGCCGACGCGCCCGCGTCGGCCGCGTCCTGGCACCCTTGGCTGCACGCGTGCCGCGTCCCCGGCGTGCAACCGCCGGGCGCCGACGGCTGGAAGACGAGCCCCGCCGCGAAGCTGCCGATCTCGATCGTCGACGGCTCGTTGACGTAGGCGCGCTCGTCGCAGTCGAGCACGTTGTGATCCAAGTAGTCCCAGCAGCAGCGCCGGACGTGATCGGCCGTGTCGTCGACGCCGTCGAGAGGCGCGTCGTAAGAGCGCACGAAGTCCGGCTTCGGACACACGTCCCACGCCTGCGCCTCGTCGGCCGCGACCTGATCGAGGTCGAGGGCGACGAGGGTGCCGCTGTTGTAACGCAGGTCCGAGTTCGAGTTCGCGACGTACATCCAGTGCCCGTCGGGATCGACGAACGCGCTCGACGGGTACACGATGCGATCGCGCGGCGGCGGGACGCCCTGCTGGTTGAGACCGCAGGCCGTCAGCGCCACCGCCGAGAGCGCGAGCGCGGACCGCGCGGACATGCGGGTTTGACCGCGCAAGACGACGTCAGGTTGTCTTGAGTGCGGCCTGAGCGGCGGCGAGCCGCGCGATCGGCAGCCGGTACGGCGAGCACGACACGTAGTCGAGGCCGATCTCGTGGCAGAACTCCACCGACGCCGGATCGCCGCCGTGCTCGCCGCAGATGCCGAGCTTGAGCTTCGGCTTCTTGGCGCGGCCCGCGGAGACCGCCATCTTCATGAGGCTGCCGACGCCCGAGCGGTCGACGCTGACGAACGGGTCCACCGTGTAGATCTCGTGCTCGAGGTACGACGCGAGCACCCTCGGGACGTCGTCGCGCGACAGGCCGAACGTCGTCTGCGTGAGGTCGTTCGTGCCGAACGAGAAGAACTCGGCCGACTCGACGATCTCGCCGGCCGTGAGCGCGGCGCGCGGCACCTCGATCATCGTGCCGATGAGGTACTGCAGCGTCTTGGCCTTGGCGGCGAACACGTCCGACGCCGCCTTGCGGACGACGGCGGCCTGGAGGTCGAGCTCCTTCTTCGTGCCGACGAGCGGGATCATGATCTCGGGGATCACGGGCGACCCCTCGGCCGAGACCTCGACGGCGGCCTCGAAGATCGCGCGTGCCTGCATCTCGGTGATCTCGGGGTACGTGATGCCGAGGCGGCAGCCGCGGTGGCCGAGCATCGGGTTCGACTCCTTGAGCTCCTCGATGCGCGCATGCACCTCGTCGACGGTCTTGCCCGTCGCGCGCGCGAGGTCGCGAACGCCCGCCTCGTCGTGCGGCAGGAACTCGTGGAGCGGCGGATCGAGGGTGCGCACCGTCACCGGGCGGCCCTTCATCGCGCGGAACAGACCCGCGAAGTCCTCACGCTGCAGCGGCAGCAGCTTGGCGAGCGCCGCGCGGCGGGTGGCCTCGTCTTCCGCGACGATCATCTCGCGCATCGGACCGATCTTGTCCTCGCCGAAGAACATGTGCTCCGTGCGGCATAGGCCGATGCCCTCGGCGCCGAACGCGACCGACGCGACCGCCTGGTCGGGCTGATCGGCGTTGGCGCGAACCTTGAGCTTGCGCGCGCCGTCGGCCCACGACATGAGCTTGGCGTACGTCTGGTAGACGGGCGCCTCCTTGGGATCGAGGTTTTTTTCGATGAGGACGCGGATGACCTCGCTGGGCGCCGTCTCGACGCGGCCCTGGATGACCTCGCCCGTGAAGCCGTCGATCGAGATCCAGTCGCCCTCTTTGATGACCGTCGTGCCCTTGGCCGTATCAACGGTCATGGTCCGCGCGTGGTAGTCGAACGACAGCGCCGCGCAGCCGACGATGCAGACCTTGCCCATCTGCCGGGCGACGAGCGCGGCGTGGCTGGTCATGCCGCCGAACGCCGTCATGAAGCCGAGCGACGCGTTCATGCCGCGGATGTCCTCGGGGCTCGTCTCGTGGCGACAGAGGATGAGGTCGGTCTCGCCCTTCGCGGCCAGCGACTCCGCCTCGTCGGCGAAGAACACGACCTTGCCCGTGGCGGCGCCGGGGCCGGCCGGCAGGCCCTTGGCCAGCAGGCGACCGTCGGCGACGGCGGCCTTCTTGGCCGACGGCAGGAAGACGGGGCGCAGCAGCTGGTTGAGCGCCTCGGGCTCGACGCGGCGGATGGCCTCTTCCTTCGGGATGAGCTTCTCGTCCACCATCTCGACGGCGATGCGGACGGACGCGAAGCCCGTGCGCTTGCCGCTGCGGCACTGGAGCATGTAGAGCTTCCCGCCCTCGATCGTGAACTCGATGTCCTGCATGTCCTTGTAGTGCTTCTCGAGCGTCTTGCGGATCGCGAGGAGCTCCTTGTAAGCCTTCGGCATGATCTCGCCGAGCTTCTCGATCTTCTCGGGCGTGCGGATGCCGGCGACGACGTCCTCGCCCTGCGCGTTCACGAGGAACTCGCCGTAGAACATGTTCTCGCCGCTGGCCGGGTCGCGCGTGAAGCAGACGCCCGTCGCCGAGTCGGTGCCCTTGTTGCCGAACACCATGGCCTGGACGTTGACGGCCGTGCCCCACTCGGCCGGGATGCCGTTGAGGCGGCGGTAGAGGTTCGCGCGGTCGTTCTGCCACGACTGGAAGACCGCCTTGATGGCGCCCTCGAGCTGCGCGTACGGATCCTCGGGGAAGTCGACGCCGACGCGCTTCTTGATCTCCGACTTGAACTCGCCGACGAGCTCCTTGAGCGCCTCAGCCGAGAGCTCCGAGTCGAGCTTCACGCCGTTCGCCTTCTTCTTGGCGTCGAGCAGCTCGTCGAACGGATCGTGATCCTCCTTCTTCTCGGGCTTCATGCCGAGCACGACGTCGCCGTACATCGCGATGAAGCGGCGGTAGCTGTCGTAGGCGAAGCGCTCGTTGCCCGACTTCTTCGCGAGGCCGGCGGCCGTCGCGTCGTTCAAGCCGAGGTTGAGGATCGTGTCCATCATGCCCGGCATCGACGCGCGCGCGCCCGAGCGCACCGAGACGAGCAGCGGGTTCGAGGCGTCGCCGAACTTCGCGCCGACCTCCTTCTCCATCTTGGCGATGTTCGCCTTGACGTCGCCGTCGAGGCTCTTGGGGAGCTTCTTGCCGAGCGCGTAGAACTCCGTGCAGACCTCGGTCGTGATCGTGAAGCCCGGGGGGACCGGCAGGCCGATGTTGGCCATCTCGGCGAGGTTCGCGCCCTTGCCGCCGAGCAGGTTCTTCATGCTCTTGTCGCCTTCGGACTTGCCACCGCCGAAGAAGTACACGCGCTTGCCGGCCGTCGACTTCGAGGCCTTCGCGGACGCCATCGCCTTCTCGACCGTCTTGACGGCCTTGGCGAGGACCTTCGCGCCCTTGGCGAACGCGACCTTGACGCCGTTCTTCTGGGTGATCTTCAGCGCGCTCTTCGCGCTCTTCTTGAGCTTCACGACCTTCGGTTTGGACTTGGACTTCGACTTGCTGACGGTTGGCATGGGCGTTTGTTTAACCTGGTTTGAGGGTTTGGGAAATCAGAGTTTTTGCGAGATGGCGCCGGCGAGATCGCCGTGCTTGGCGCGCTCCTGGCCCATCGTGTCGCGGTCGCGCAAAGTGACGGTTCCGTCCTCGAGGCTCTGGAAGTCGACGGTCACGCAGAACGGCGTGCCGATCTCGTCCTGGCGGCGGTAGAGCTTCCCGATGGCGCCCGTGTCGTCGTAGACGGCGCGCACGCCGGCGGCCTGGAGGTCCTTCTTGATGTTCCGCGCGAGCTCGACGAGGCGCGGCTCGTTCTTCTTGAGCGGGAAGACGGCGACCTTGATGGGCGCGAGCCGCGGATTCAGACGGAGAACGGTCCGTGTGTGCTCCTCGCCCAGCTTCTCAGAGACGCCGCGCACCTTCTTGAAGAGCTCGATCTTGTTGGCGTCGGCGTCGTCGGACAGCGCGAGCAGGTCGGGCAGCGTGCCCGGCAGCCCCGCCATGATCTTCTCGGCGGCGGCGAGCAGGCGCGTCTTAGTGTCGGGCTCCATCTGCTTGGCGTCGCGCTTCTCGACCGACTTCGCGAAGCTCGCGACGAGCTCCTTGAGCTTCGCCGTCTCTTCGGCCGGCGGCTCCTTCGTGAGCGCCTCGTCGTAGGCGTCGCACAGGAACGCCAGCGTCGCGCGATCGGCGCCCGCCGACGGCTCGATGACGTACGGCACGATGTGCTGCTTCGACTCCTGATCGAAGTACTTCAGCTCCTGCACCGAGTCCGGGTTGTTAGGCCCGCGGCTGTGCGCCTTGAGGTCGAAGTCGGTGCGGTTGGCGATGCCCTCGAGCTCGCTCCAGCCCATGGGGAAGCGGTACTCGAGGTCGACGCAGCGCTTGGCGTAGTGTGCGAGCTCGTCGCGCGTCTGCTCGCGCTGCTTGAGGTTCTCGGGGCGCATGCCCAGGTCCGCGTACCACTTCGTGCGCGTGTCGATCCACATCTGGTGCGCGGCCTCGTCCTCGCCCGGCTTGACGAAGTACTCGATCTCCATCTGCTCGAACTCGCGCGTGCGGAACGTGAAGTTGCCGGGCGTGATCTCGTTGCGGAAGGCCTTGCCGATCTGCGCGACGCCGAAGGGCAGCTTGCGGCGCATCGTATCGAGCACGTTCTGGAAGTTGACGAAGATGCCCTGCGCCGTCTCGGGCCGCAGGTACGCGAGGCCCGAGTCGTCGCCCGTGTCGACGGCGCCGACCGTCGTCTTGAACATGAGGTTGAACGGCCGCGCCTCGGTGAGGTCGGTCGAGCCGCACTTGGGGCACTTCAACTCTTTGTTGGCGATCGCCTCGTTGATCTCGGCGATGCCCTTGGGGTCGCGGCCCTTCTGGGCGACGAAGACGTGGTCGGCGCGCGGGCGCGACTTGCAGTTGCGGCAGTCGGTCATCGGGTCCGAGAACGTCGCCTCGTGGCCCGAGTACTTCCAGACCAGGCGGTTCATGAGGATGGCCGCGTCGAGGCCCTCCATGTCGTCGCGCTCGTGGACGGTGCTGCGCCACCAGGCGCGCTTGACGTTGTTCTTGAGCTCGACGCCCAAGGGACCGTAGTCCCACGTGCTGCCGAGGCCGCCGTAAACGGCGGACGACGGGAAGACGAACCCTCGCCTTTTCGCGAGGCTGACGATCTGTTCGAGGGCGGAGGCCGGCATAGCCGGCGCACTCTAGTCGAAACGTCGCGGGACGTCGATCCAACCGAGTGCAGCCCAGCTCCGCTGGGCGGAGCGAGCACCGGGGGTACGGACCCTCTCAGGGCCCCGTGGTCAAAGGCAGGTGATGGATGATCTGCACCAGCAGCTCACCCGGGGCGCGGAAGTAGAGAGAGCGCGAGCCATCTCGGTGGGTCTTCGGCCGCGCCGCCAGCGTGACGCCCCTGCTTTCGAGGTGCGTCGCCCAAGCGTCGACGTCGTCAGGCTTCGCCACGGCGAGGCCGATGTGGTCGAGGGACTGCTCGGCGGCTGGCGCCGCCTTCGCGCGATGCAATGCCAGGTTGTCCGCGCCGCCGTGCAGGTAGACGTTGTCCGGATCGGGCCGCCACTCGACCTCGTAGCCCATGACGTCGACCCAGAACTTCTCCGCCGTTTCGAGGTCACGCATGAACAGCGCGACGTGGCGGATGCCGAGCAACGGTGGACGCGAAGGTGACGGGCTCATGGGCGAGCCCCCAGTTTAGCCATGAATTCGAGCGACTGGAGCGGACCGCTGATGTGGTGCTTGACGATCTCGAGCAGCGCGTCCCGGCAGCCGCGGTTGACGTCGGGGTCGATGGGCTCCCGCGAGGCGTCAGCGAACGACGTCGCCGCGAGCCGCTCGAGCGTCGCGCGCACGACCTCGCGCATCGGGCGGCCCGTCCGGCCGCACGCCGCGCACACGACGCCGCCGCGATCGGGATCCCAGCGGTAGGCGACGGGCGGCGGGCCGCTGCGCGTGCCGCCGCACACGGCGCACGACGCGACCATCGGTCCGAAGCCGAGCCGCCCGAGCAGGCCCAGCTCGAAGACCCGCAGGCGCTCGGCCGTCGCGCCCTCGGCGTCGAGGCGATCGAGAAAGGCCGCGAGCCAGTCGTAGACGGGGACGTCGACCTGCCTGGGCGCGCACAGCTTGCTCACGAGCTCGGCGGCGTACGCGGCGTGCGCCATACGCGCGAGGTCGGAGCCGAAGGCGCCGTGGCTCTCGACGACGTCGAAGCTCTCGAGCGTGAGCAGCTCGGCGCCGACGCGCTCGCGCAGCGACACCTCGCCCACGCTGCATAGGCCGAGCCCGCCCGCGAATCGCTTCAAGCTCTTGCGTGCGCCGCGCGCGAGCGCCGACACGCGCCCCGTGTCGCGCCCGAACAACGTGACGACCTTGTCCGACTCGCCGTAGTTCACGGCGCGCAACACGATCGCGGTCGTGAGCATTGCAGCCACGCAACGAGTCTAGGCGACTTCGAGCACGCATCGCGCGCGGTTCCAAGCACCGGTAGGCGCGGCTTCGCAGCGCCGCCTCGCTCTCAAACGTCTGCGAGGGGGCTCACGGGGGAGCTGGCTCCCCCGCGTGAGCGAAGCGAGAGTCCTTCACCCGAAGGCGGCGGGCGGCGTAGGAGCAGCGACAACGTGATCGTCGCGATCAAGAGCAGCACGATCACGAACACGGCGAGGCCCAAGCCTCGGCGCGAGGACGACGCCTCTTCGACCTCGACCTCGTCGGCGACGTCGGCCGCGGGCAGTCCGGCCATCGTGGGATCGACGACGGGCAGCGACGACTGAACGCGCGCCGCCTCGTTGCGGGCGCGCAGCGCGCGGTCGTAGCCCTGGAGCGGCGCGACCTCGTCGACGCCGACGGCGCGCGCGTACGAACGAATGAAGCCGCGCACGAAGACGTCGGCGGGCAGCCCCTCGAGCGCGCCGGCGTCGATGAGCTCGAGCGACGCGCGCGGCACGCGCGTCGTCGACGCGACGTCGCCCAGCGACAACGCGCGGTCCTCACGCGCCTGCCGCAGCCCGCTCCCGAAGTGCTCGCGTGAGTCGCTCATGGCCTCCCAGACCGCCTGTGGGTCGTGTAAGTGGTCGTGATCGCGGCGGGCACGAGCGTCTCCCTTCGGCAAGTTTCGTACACACCTTCAGGACGCGAGGTCACGACCCGCGTCGCGGAACGTGTGTGGAGTGGGCTCGCGATGATCGCCAAATCGTTTTCAGTCCGGTGCGATTCCCCAACGTTCCTAAGCACTTAACGAAGAATTAAGAGGCGGCCGGACGCTAGCAGCTGTTCGCGCGGCTTGTCAAACGGAAAATCCGCGCTAGCCGCTGCCGCGCGGCGAGATTCTGTCACCTCGGTCAGACGCCGCGGGCGTCGGGCGACCAGATGTATTTGTGGATCTGGAGGTTGAGCCGGGCCGGCAAGCGGTCACGCAGCATCCACCCCACGAGCGCGTCGGGCGGCAGCTGGCCGTGCATCGGCGAGAGCAGGACCTCGGTGCGCTCGGCCAGCCGGCGCGAGCGGATGACGTCGGCTGCCCAGCGGTAGTCGTCCTCGCTCGTGAGCACGAACTTCACGGCGTCGCGCGCGCCGAGGCCGTCGAGCACCTCCCACTTCATGCGGTGCGACTCGCCCGAGCCCGGCGTCTTGACGTCGACGATGCGCACGACGTCGGCGGGCAGCGCGTCCAGCGCGTGCGCGCCCGAGGTCTCGATCATCACGCGGTAGCCGGCCGCGAGCAGCCGCGCCGCGAGCGCCGGCATCTCCCGCTGCAGCATCGGCTCACCCCCCGTGAGGAGCACGAGCGGCGCGCCCAGCTTGTCGACCTCGGCGTGGATCTCGTCGAGCGTGAGGTCGCGGCCGCCGTAGAACGCGAAGGCGCTGTCGCAGTAGCCACAGCGCAGATCGCACCCCGTCGTGCGCACGAGCGTGCACGGTTGGCCGGCGTATTGGGTTTCGCCCTGAACGCTGGCGTAGATCTCTGTGATTCTCATGGGGGCGGGATCCGAACGGGCGGCGAGAGAGTATAGGATCTGGAGCACGCATGGCACGCCTCCCCGACGCCGAAGAGACGCTGAAGGCCTTCGACGGCCTCGAGCTCCACGTCGAACGCTTCGATCCGCCTTCGGACGCGCCGACGCGGGCCGTCGTCGTCATGGTCCACGGCTTCTCCGCTCACTGCGGCGGGTTCCGGCATGTCGCCGACGCCTTCGCGCGCGCAGGCTACGCCGTCACCGCCTTCGACTGCCGCGGCCACGGGCGCTCGCAGGGGCGGCACGGCTACGTCACGCGCTTCTCTGACTACGCCGACGACCTCGGGCGCGTGCTGGACCGCGCCCGCGCCCTGTCACCCGGGCGCCCCGTCGCCGTCGCCGCGCACAGCCAGGGCGCGGCCATCTCCCTCGATTACCTGCTGCGCGGCGTGGGGACGTTCGACGCGCTCGTCGCCGCGGCGCCGTACCTCGACCTCAAGATGAAGGTTCCGTTCTACAAGCGCGTGATCTCGCCGGTCATGGGCGCGATCTGGCCCACGCTCGCGATGGGGAACGAGATCTCGTCCGCCCTGACGTCCCGCGACCCGGCGTCGTGCGCGGCCATGGACGCCGACCCGCTCGTGAGGCACGTCGCGACGCCCCGCTGGTTCAACGAGGTGCGCGCGACCCAGGCGCGGCTGCGCGCGTCGGCCTCTCTGCTGAAAGTGCCCACCTTCATGCCAGTCGCGGGCGACGACCGCCTCGTCGACAGCGAAGCCTCGATCGCGTTCGCCAAAGCGGCCGGCGCGATCGTCGACCTCAAGGTGTACGACCAGCTGTTCCACGAGCTGTACCTCGAGCCCGAGCGCGACGCCGTCATCGCCGACGTCGTCGCGTGGCTCGACCGCCGTTTTCCTCGCTGAGCCGTCGCGGATCGCATGGCAACGCCGAACGCGATCCGTATACTTGATCCGTCGTCGTGAGCCACCTCGTCGCGTACGTTGGCAACGAGCCCGAGAACATCGCCTGCGCGCTGTTCTCCGCGCGCGGAGCCATGCACTCTCGCGCGTCTGCACCGCGCGAAGGCTGGGGCCTGGGCTTCGTCCAGGGCGGCGAAGTGTTGCTGCAGAAGCGCCCGCGCGCCGAGACGAGCGACGTCGATCTCTACGGCCTCGTCAAAGACCTGCGCGCCGATGCCATCGTTGGTCGCATCGGCTTCGGGCGCACCAGCTTGGGCGACCCGGACGCCAACACGAGCGCCGAGAACGCCGACCCGTTCCGCTTCCGGTCTTGGTTGTTCGGATCGGTCGGCGAGGTCGACGAGGCCGGGTTCCAGAGCGTGCGCGAGAAGCTCCTCGAGCGCGTGCCCGACTTCCTTCGCCGCAACATCCGCGGCCGCTCGCCGGGCGAGCACGTCTTTCACCTCTTCCTCGCGTTCCTTCACGACGCCGGCAGCCTCGACACACCCTCCCCCGCGCCTGGTGTCGTGCACGCCGCGCTCCGCGACAGCCTGGCCTTCGTCGATCGGTTGCTCGCGGCCGGTGGCAGCCCCGCCGTGCGGCTCGCGCTCGTCGCGACCAACGGCCGCGCCTTCGTCGCCGCGAACGGCGCGCACCCGCTGCGCTACCTGCACGTCGAAGGCATCTCGGACTGCCCCGTGCCGCACGGCCGCGTCGATCATGGCCGCGACACCCGCCGCATCCCGCACGAGAACCTGCGCGCCGTCATCGTCGAGGCCGACCGCGCGATCGAGCGCCGCGCCGGCTGGACCGACGTCCCCGAGAACTCGGTGCTGACCGTCGGCGCCGATCGGGCGCCGTCCGTGTCGACGCTCTGAGCTACATCGCCGTGGGCGCGGCGGCGCGGGCGAAGCGGCGGCGGCGGTAATAGCTGAAGATCGTCTGGATGATCGAGGCGACGGGCACGGCGAAGAGCGCCCCCACGAGCCCGTAGCTGTGCTCGCCCGCGATGAGCGCGAACACCACGAGCACGGGGTGGATCTTGGCCGCGTCGCCCATGATCTTCGGGTTGAGGAAGTTCGCCTCGACGAGGTGAATGCCGATGATCCAGCCGAGCACGAACAGGCCCTGCTTGAGATCGAACGTGCCCGACGAGATGAGCGCGATGGCGACGATCGGCACCGACGACAGGATCGACCCGAAGATCGGCACGAGGCTCATCGTCGCGGCGATGCCCGCGAGCAGCAGCGGGTACTTCACGTGAAAGATGAGCAGGCCGATGTACGTCATCGCGCCGTTGATCATGCAGATGACCAGCTGGCCGCGGATGACGCCCGACAGGCCGCGATCGACGCCGGCGATGATGCGGTCGTAGTCGACCTGGTAGGCCTCGGGCACGAGCGAGCGTAGGAAGCCTTTGACGCGCTGGAGGTCGACGAGGATGAACGCCGCGACCATGAGCACGAGGAACATGCGGCCGATGCCGTAGACGAGCGCCGTCACGAACTTCTGGCCGTACTCGATGGCGCGGTGGCTCTCTCCTTCGGTCGACTTCACGCGCTCGGTGAGCCACTTCTTGATGGCGCGCTCCCACTTGCCGCCCGTGACGACCTCGGCTTCTTCGGAGTGCGGCGCGGCCACGATGAACTTGCCGCCGGGCGCCGGTTGCACCTCGAGCGCGAGCGAACGCAGGTCGATGCGGTAGCGCCCGTCGGGCAGCGGCTCGAGCACGATCCCGTGCGGCAGCTCGCGCGGCGTGTGTGGCGCCGTCGGCTCGCCCGCGTCGGAGGCGATCTGATCGCCCTCTTGTTGCGCGCCGAGGTGGGCGTCGACCCACGCGCCCGCGCGCGGCAGCGCCTCTTTGTTGAGGCGCGTGAACAGCTGCGGCGCTTCTCTGAACAGCCGCGCGAAGTCGCCCGACAGCTTCGGGATGAAGTACCCGATGAAGAGGCCGAGCGCCGCGAGGATGTTGACGTAGAGCAGGATGACGGCGAGCGCGCGCGGGAACGGACGGCCCGCGACGCGCCACTTCGCCATGCGATCGACGACGGGCGCCAGGATGTACGCCACGAGGATCGCGAACAGGAACGGGAGCGCGACCTCTCGGAAGAGGTAGACGACGAAGATGCAGAACAGCGCGAAGCCCCAGAGCTTCGCGAACTGCCGCAGCCACGCGAGCGTGCGGGACGGGACGACGCGCGCGCGCCCGTCGCCGCCGGGCGGCGGCCCCGAGGGAGGCGCGCCGCCGGTGGGGGGGCGTTCCTCCTCGGGGCTCATGACGGTGAAGACCGCGGGGCGGCCTTACTCGCTCTTCTCGCCTTTGTCCTTGATGGCGAGGCCCGCGAGCTTGTCGCGCATGACGTCGCCGAGCGTCGCCGTGGGGACGCCGCCCGTGAAGCCCTGCGCGTCCGCCAGCTCCTCGGCGCGCGCGGCGCCGCGGAACGACAGGCCGATCTTTCGCTCGGCCGTGTCGACGCCGATGATCTCGGCCTTGAGCGTCTGCCCGGGCTTGACGAACGTCTTCGCGTCCTCGACCCGCTCTTCGGAGAACTCCGAGACGTGGATGAGACCCTCGACGCCCTTCTCGATCTCGACGAAGGCGCCGAAGTCGAGGACCTTGATGACCTTCGCCTCGACGATCTTGCCGGGCGGGTAGTCGTAGGGGATGCGATCCCACGGATCCGGCACGAGCTGCTTGATGCCGAGCGACACTTTGGGCTTCTCGCCGTCGAAGTCGATGTTGAGGACGACCGACTCGACCTCGTCACCCTTCTGGTAGAGCTCCGATGGGTGCTTGACCCGCTGGGTCCACGAGAGGTCGCTGACGTGCACGAGGCCGTCGATGCCCTCCTCGATCTCCACGAAGATGCCGAAGTCGGCGATGTTGCGGACCACGCCCTTGACGACCGTGCCCGGCGGGTACTTCTCCTTGAGCGAGGCGAACGGGTTCGGCTCGAGCTGCTTCATGCCGAGGCTGATGCGGTTTTGGCGCGGGTCGATGTCGAGCACGACCGCCTCGACGGTGTCACCGACGGCCACGACCTTCGACGGGTGCTTGACCCTGCGGGTCCACGACATCTCGCTGATGTGGACGAGGCCCTCGATGCCCTGCTCGAGCTCGATGAACGCGCCGTAGTCCTTGAGCGAGACGACCTTGCCGCGCACGACGGTGCCCGGCGGGTACTTCTCCTGCGCGTGCGTCCACGGATCCTCGGAGATCTGCTTGAGGCCGAGCGAGACGCGCTCGGTCTCCGCGTTGAACTTGAGGACCTTGACGCGCACGTGGTCGCCGACCTGGAACATCTCCGACGGGTGCGTGATGCGGCCCCACGACATGTCCGTGATGTGCAGGAGGCCGTCGATGCCGCCGAGGTCGATGAAGGCGCCGTACTCGGTGAGGTTCTTGACGATA
Organism: Polyangia bacterium; assembly: GCA_035549075.1. Lineage (GTDB taxonomy): Bacteria > Myxococcota_A > Polyangia > Fen-1088 > Fen-1088 > DASZFV01. The sequence continues at coordinate 97,181 of DASZRT010000118.1, forward strand.
CCCTCGACGATCTGGCCTTCCTTCAGCTTCTCGAGCGTCTGCTCCTTCATCTCGGCGCGCTCCTTCTCGAGGAGCACGCGGCGCGACAGCACGATG
>DASZRT010000119.1:0-10272 GCA_035549075.1 Polyangia bacterium
CGCGCTGCTCGGCGTCGCGCGGCTGCGGCGGCGCGGCGGCGCGGGCGTCGAGCCGCTCGGCCTCGGCTTCGTGCTGGCGCTGGTCGCGGGCTCGTCGGGCTTGTTCGTCCTGCCGTTCGTCGTGCCGGGCGTCCACGCCGCCGTGACGGCCGCGTCGTCGGGCTTCGCGCAGACGATGTCCGACGCGCTCGGCGTGCCGGGGAACCCCCTCGTGTGGAGCGCGATCGCGCCGCTCGGCCTCATCGTCCTCCTCTACGGCGTCGCGCGCCTGCGGCCCGCCCTCGCCGGCTTCGCCTACGGCGTCGCGGGCACGCTGCTGTTCGCGGCGATCGCGGGCACCGTCGATGTGAGCTTCGTCCCGGACGTGCTGGACCGCGCCTGGCTCGCGACCCATGCCGGCATTGCTGCATTGTTCGGCACCGCCGTGATACATCGCCGCTGACGGCGGGGTGTATAAACGCCGGCACCCCCTTCCCGTCCCCTCACGAGGAGAGCGTGCCCATGTCGTCGCTTCGTTCGTCCCTGCGCGTCTTTTTGCCGGTCGTCGCCCTGGCCCTCGTGGGCTGTGCCAGCGGATCTACGGGAACGCCCAACAACGGCGGCACCACGGGATCGAACGGCGGCACGACCGGAAGCTCGGGCGGCTCGACGGGGAGCAACGGCGGCTCGACCGGCTCGAACGGCGGCTCGACCGGGAGCAACGGCGGCACCACGGGCTCGAGCGGCGGCACGACCGGAAGCTCGGGCGGCACGACGGGAAACAGCGGCGGCACGACGGGTGCCACGGGCGGCTCGACGGGCAACGGCGGAAGCAGCGGCGGCACGACCGGCAGCGGCGGCACCACGGGCGCCGGCGGCGACAACGGCGCCGTGAAGACCGCAGGCTGCGGGATGCCCGCGCCTCAGGCGCTCGGCATGTACGTGAAGTACATGGAGATGGTCTCGGGCGTCGACACGAAGAAGTCGCCGCGCAACTACTACGTGTGGCTGCCCACGGACTACAACCCGTCGCGCGCCTACCCGCTGATCTTCGTCGGCCCCGGCTGCGGCAGCGACGGCCTGCACGGCATCCAGATGCAGAACACGTCGGGCAACAACGCGATCGTCGTCGGCCTCGATCCGTCGACGGCCGTCGATCCCGAGGGCCGCCAGTGCTTCGACTCGCAGTCGTTCCCCGATCCCGAGGTGCCCTACTTCGATCAGACGCTCGCGGCGATCGAGAGCAAGCTCTGCGTCGACAAGAACAAGGTCTTCATCGAGGGCTTCAGCAGCGGCTCGTGGCTCGCGAACCTCATCGGCTGCGTCGACGCCGGCGTCGTCCGCGGCCAGGGCAACGCCTCGGGCCAGCTCCAGGGCATCCCGGCCGGGACGTGCACGAAGCCCATCGCGTACATGGAGGTTCACAACAACCCCGACCCGAACAACAGCTACGGCGCCGGGACGTCGAACCGCGACGAGAAGATCAAGCGCAACGGCTGCACGATGCCGCCCGTGACGACGCCGTTCACGCCGAAGGGCCTCGTCGTCCCGACGGGCGCGACCGTCAACTGCTTGCAGTACATGGGCTGCAAGCCCGGCTACCCGGTGATCTTCTGCACGACGACGGGCGTGAACCCGCAGCACAACCCCGGCGACGATTCGACGACGCACATCACGACCGACGGGATGTGGGACTTCTGGATGTCGTTGCCCCCGCCGACGACGAACTGACCTCGCGGCCGCGAGCGGCCTGCTAGAGTGCGCCGCTCGAAATCGCGATGTCACCGAGCGCGGCCGTCCCGTCGAGACGAATCATCTCTGCGGTCGCGCTCGCGACGACGCTCGCCGCGTGCGGCGCGCCGGCCAGCGCCCCGGCGGGCACACCCGCGCAGCTCGCGGCGCCCGTCGCGGGCTGCTCCGATCTGACGCGCGCCGTGCTCCGCTACGAGCAGGACGAGAAGCAGCTGTGCGGCTCGGCCGACGAGTGGTGGCAGCAGCTGATTCCCGTCGGGGGCGGGCACTTCTTGAGCTGGGTGATCCGCACGGGCGAGGTGCGCATGTGGTCGCTCGGCGCCGACGGCACGTTCTCGGCGACGGCGACGACGTACTGGCCGCCGCAGTCGAACCACGTCCTCGCCAACCTCGGCGGCGCGCGCGTCCTGCGCTACGACCAGCGTTACGGCAGCGCCGAGCTCATGACCGTCAACGTCGACGCGCAAGGTCTCGGCGATCCCGTGCCCGAGCGCCTCGACGAGTTCTCGCTCGGGCGCGAGCTGTCGGGCCGCGCGTTCGTCACGATCGACGACACGCACTTGCTGTCGTGGATGCCCGACACGGGCGCCTATCAAGTGCTCTTCATCGATCGCGCCCATGAGCAGACGAACCCGCTGCCCGCGACGTCGTTCAGCGGCTCGCTCGATGCCTTGAGGCGCGGCCACGATTGGGTCGCGCTCGGCGCGGGGCGCCTGCTCGAGTGGGTGCCCCTCACGGGCGCGTACCGCGTGTGGAAGCTCGATCTGTCGGGCGCGGGCGGCGACGCGTTCGTCGACGCGCCCGTGGCGTCGGGGCGGTGGAGCGATCTCACGGTCGACCACCAAATCCTGCTCGTCGACACCGACAAGATCCTCGTGTGGAACCGCAGCACGGGCGAGCTCGCGCTGCGCAAGTACGACGCCACGGCGCCCGATCCGCTGAGCGGCGCGCCGATCAGCCGCATCGTCTTCGAGAGCCTCACGTCGCTGCCGCACGGCTGGGGGCCACCGACGACCTCGGCCATCAAGCGCGTCGTGCTGATCCTGCAAGACGGCCGCTCGTTCGACAGCTACTTTGGCCGTCGCTGCCAGGCGGCGCCGGGGAGCGCGCCCACGTGCACCGACGGGCCCGCGTGCTGCGAGGCCATGCCCGCGACGACGCCCGGCGCGAACGACGGCTGCCGCGTCATCGATCTGCAGACGTCCGACTTCGTGCCCAACACGACGAGCGATTGCCTCGCCGACGAGATCGACGGCGGCCGCATGGATCGCTTCGTGACGTCGTCGCTCATGTCTTGCGGCGATCCGCGCAACTTCGCGTGCGCCATGCCGGTGGCGGCGCCGAACGCGGCTGACGTCGACGTCGGCGTGTATCACGCGTTCGCCGATCAGGGCGCGCTCGCCGATCGGTTCTTCCAGTCGTTCCGCGGCTCGGCCGAAGTGAACTTCCTGTTCTTGGCGCGCGCGGGCCTCGGCGCCAGCGTCGCCTCGGAAGGGGGCGAGGAGATCACGTCGCAGCTCACCGAGAAGAACGTGCCCTTCGCGCTCTACCTCGGCGATCCCGATCAGGACGCCGGGGGACACGTGCCGCCGATCTATTACGACGGCGAGTGGGCGCCGCTGCGGTCGGTGAGCGCCCTGCTCCACGACGTCGACTACCAGCAGCTCGCACCGGTGACGGCCGTGATCGCGCCGCCGCCGCTCAGCGAGCGCCCCGGCGTGGGCGTGGCCGCCGACGGCATCCGCTTCGTGCAATCCGTCGTCGCGAGCGTGCTCGCCTCGCCGACGTACAAAGACGACACGCTCGTGCTGGTTGGCTACTTCACGGGCGGCGGCTTCTACGACCACGTCGCGCCCCCGCCGCCTTCCGCCGTCGATCACGTGCCGTACGGCCCGCGCGTGCCGTTGCTCGCCCTCGGCCCGTTCGCGCGCGCCAACGTCGTCTCGCACGTGCCGCTCGAGCTGTCGTCGATCACGAAGTTCGTCGAGTGGAACTGGCTGGGCGGCGTCGTGGGCCAACTGCGCGGCCGCGACGTGACCGCCAACAACCTCGGCAGCCTCGTCGTCGACGATCCGAAGACCGGCCAGCCGATCGTGCCGACCGGTCCTTAGATCGTCACGGCGCGGGCGTGGGGACGTGCGAGCGCAAGCACCCGCGGCTCTCGGGCAGCGACTTCGCGTCGGGGACGAGCGGGATCCGGTCCTGGGCGCCGGCCATCGCCTCCTCGAACCGCCCGCGCATCGCCGTGGGATCGCACGTCACCTCGGCGAGGTGATACCCGGGCGGCAGCGCGATCACGGCGTCGAGCTCGGGGATCGACGCCGCGGTGTCGGGCTGCGCGACGTAGAAGAGCGCGTGCGCCGCGGACGTGCCGCGGTAGACGTCGGGGCTCTCGATGAGCGAGCCGTCGGCGATCGGACCGACCGAGAACGTGCCGTCGCCGTCACGATCGTCGAAGGCGACGAGCTCGGCGAACGCGAACGACGCCACGGTCGTGTTGGGATCCATCGACGAAGGGAGGTTGCGGATGAGCTCCGCCGGAGGCGCAGCGGCGAGGTCGAGCTGGAACGACCCCGCGGCGTCGACGGCGACGCCGAGCGGCCACGGACGATCGTCGAGCGAACCGAGCGGATCGACCCAGAGCGCGGCGACGCGGAGCGCCTCGCCGGGCGCCGGCGCGGGCGACGTCACGCCCGCGACCGAGAAGATCGGCGCGCGCACGACGTCGCCGGGGACGAGCGCGTTCCCGCACCCCGCCACGGCCATGACGATGAGGATCAGCGCCGAGCGCGCGCTCAAAAATAGACCCCGGCGCCGGCCGAGACGCGCCCGGCGAAGCGCGCGTGGACCTCGTCGCCGCCGCCCGACTGGCGCTCGCGCAACAGATAGACCGGCAGCGCGGCGTCGGCGCGCAGGCAGAAGCGAGGGCCGAGCGGCAGCTCGACGAGCGCCGTGGGCCCGACCGTCGCGCCCAGCGAGGCGCGCGCGGTCGTGTCGCTCGCGAAGCGCTCCGAGAAGCGGACGACGCCCGCCTCGAGCCCGGCGGCGACGGTCACGTAGCGGAGATCTTTCGCCCGCAGCGCCGCGAGCGACGCGAACGCGGCCGTCGTGGCGACGCTGGGCGCGCCGATCGCCGACGACGCGGGCAGCTCGGCGCGATCGGCGCCGACGCGCAGCTCGAACGAAGCGGCGGGCGCGTCGACGCGCGCCGCGACCGCGCCGGTCCACGCGGCGCCGAGATCCGCGACGTCGCTGCGCGCGCCCGCGAGCGCGGCGAGCCCGAACGACAGCGGACGAACCCCGCCGCCCTTGCGCACGACGCGTCCGAAAGCGACGCGCCGAGACGGCGCCGCCGCGAGCGAGGCCGCCGCGTCGGACCGTATGTCGACCTCGGCGACTTGCAGGCGATCGGGAAGGCGGCTCGCGACCTCGTAGCGGCCCGGCTCGAGCGCGATCTGCTCGCGGCCGCCGCTCACGACCTCCATGACGCCGGCGTCGCCCGCGCGCCGAACGAAGAACCATCCCGGCTCGTCGAGCGCGAGGCGCCCGAACCCCGACCCGGCGAGGCCGGGCCGCGTGAGCACGAGCTCCTTCTGGCCGCGAAGGTCGAGTCGGTACATCGGGTGCTGCGGACCCGCGGCGCTCCCCATCGTCGCCGCGAGCGTGCGGCGCGACGCGAAGTCGAAGGCCTCGCCCAGCGAGACGTCGCCGTCGCGGTTGTCGTCGGCGGCGCCCTGTAAACCCAGCAGCAGGTAGTGCGTGAAGAAGGACGAGCCGATGTCGTCGGACTCTTGCGCGAGCTCGGCGTCGCCGCTCGACGCGAGGATCGCGAGGCCGCGCGGCGCCTCTTCGGGCGCGACGGCGAACGGCGTGGCGGCGTGCCCGCCCTTGAGCCGCGTGATGGCGCCCGCCTGACAGGCGTCGACGACGACGACGCGCGCGGCCGCCGGCAACGCGAGCACGGCAGCCTTGAGCTCGACGAGCGAGAGCGACTCCCGACCGATGTGGAGCCCCTCGGCGTCGGCGTGGCCCGAGTAGTAGACGAAGAGCAGCGGCTCGCCGGGCGCCTCACGCAGCCGGCGCCCCACGTCGCCGAGCGCGCGGCGCACATCGGCGACCGAGCGGCCGCGCAGGACGAACGTCGAATCGGGCTCGAAGCCGCCCAGCTGCGTGAGCACGCGCGCGAGGTGATCGGCGTCCGACTCGGCGAAGTGCAGCTTCACGTCTTCGGCGTGGCCTTCGTCGTTGGCGATGACGAGCGCGACGCGCCCCGGCTGGGCGTGCGCCGCCGCCGCGCCCGCGAGCGACACGATCAGCGCGCCCGCCGCCGCGAGCGTCCGCGCTGCGCGCGCGTTCACCGCGGAGCCTTCGAGACCACGACGGACGCTTGCGCGCACGGCACCGCGAGCTCGCCCACCTTCGCCGGATCTCCGCCCGCCGCCGCGAGCGCGTGCGTCGCGGCCGCGCGCACGTCGTCGAGGACAGGCGGCGCCGGGCACGACAACGCGACGACGCGCTCGGTGCCGGGCGCGTCGTCGGCGACGATCGTCTCCGCGAGCAACGCCTGACCCGCCGGCGTCCGTTGCGCGGTCCGCGCATAGACCGAGACCGAAGGCCGCGCGTCGAGCCCGAGGACGACGACGTAGCCGGCTTCGGCGAGCGCCACGTCGAACCGTATCGCATCGCCTGGCGCGACGACACCGCCCGACGAGACGCGATCGAGCGCCCCCGACGCGCGCCGCACGACGAGGCCGAGCGCGAGCGAGCCCTTGGTACGAACGTCGCCCGTCGCCACCGACGTCGGCTTCGGCCGCGGCACGGCGACGAGCACGAGCGCGCCCAACGCCACGACGCCGCCCGCGAGCCACGCGGCCCAAGCGCGCGGCCGGCGCCGCGACGGCGGGACGACGGCGCGCCAAAACTCGGGATCGGGCGCGGGCACGGCGATCGTCCGCAGCCGCGAGACGACGGCCGAGCAGCGCGCACACCCGCGCGCGTGCGCCGCGACGACGTCGCCGCCGCCGAGCTCCTCCGTCGCGAGCTGGTGGAGCGCGAGCTCCGAAGGGCAACCCGGCGCCCGGCGCGCGCGCGCGACCGCGCTCACGACGCCTGCTCCTTCTCGACGAGCGTGTCGATGACGCTCTGGAACGCGACGAGCCGGTTGCCGATCGTGCGTCGCGAGAGGCCGACGAGCTTCGCGATCTCCTCGTGGGACATCTCGTCGAGGTGGTAGTAGACGGCGATCTCCTGCATCTCGACGGGCACGAGGCGCAGGATGCCGCCCACGACGACGCGCACCTCGGCGTCACCCGGGTCGACGTCGTTGGCCGCGTTCTGCGAGAGGATCTCGTTGCGGCGCTTTTCGTCGCGCAGGAGGTTGAGGCAGAGGTTCGTCGTCACGCGAAACAGCCACGCCATCGGCGACGGCTCGCGCAAGACGACGCGCGAGTGGCCCATGGCGCGCAGGAAGACCTCCTGCATGGCGTCCTTCGCGGCGGCGTCGTCGCCGAGGATCGCCCGCGCGCGGGCGAACACGCTACGGCAGTAGCGCTCGTACAGCGTGCGAATGTCCCCGGCGTCGTGCAACACCGGCAACCTACCAACCCAGATCTCCATCTGCCAAGCCCGCGAGCTGGCATCTGCACGACGAAACGAGATCGCTACGCGCGCAACCACTCACCGAAACAACCCGTCAACCCAAGGTAACGGGCAAACACCTGCGACGAATTGTCGCAGCGGCGATCGGCCGCGGCTCAGCTGCCGCGACCAGCGGGGCAGCTCAGCTGGCCCCTACGAAGCCCGAGCCGCGGCTAGCTGCCGCGGCGCAATTCCGTCAGCACCGACTTCGCGACGGCCTTCAGCGTGTCGAACACGCCGACGCCGCTGGTCGCGCACGCCTCGAACTCGGGCACCTTGGTCGGGTTCAAGACGCTCTTGAGCTGATCGAGCGGCGCCGCGTTCGGCAGGTCGCGCTTGTTGTACTGCACGACGTAGGGAAGCTTGGCGAGATCGTAGCCCTGCTCCGTGAGGTTCAGGCCCAGGTTCTCGAGCGACTCGATGTTGGCTTCCATGCGCTCGATCTGCGAGTCGGCGACGAACACGATGCCGTCGACGCCCTTCAAGATGAGCTTGCGGCTGGCGTCGTAGAACACCTGGCCCGGCACGGTGTACAGGTGGAAGCGCGTCTTGAAGCCGCGGATCTCACCGAGCGACAGCGGCAGGAAGTCGAAGAACAGCGTTCGCTCGGTCTCGGTCGCGAGCGAGATCATCTTCCCCTTCGCGTCGGGGCTCGTCTTTGCGTAGATGTACTGCAGGTTCGTCGTCTTCCCGCACAGACCGGGACCGTAATAGACGAGCTTGCAGTTGATCTCGCGTGACGAGTAGTTGATGAAGCTCATACGCGGCGGTCAGTCATTGAAGAGGTTGTCGATGTCGCTGTCGGTGATCTCCGTCAGGATCGACGGCTGGCTGCGCGCGGCAGCCTTCTTCGCGACAGCGTCGAACAAGCGCACCATCTCGTCCGACGACTTCTTGACCCGCAGGCGCACGAGGCCGAGCGACGAGCGCTCGTCGAACAGCACGACGAGGATGGCGCGGCCGCCGACCAGCGTGATGTGGACGTGCGTCTTCTCGCCCTCGTGGAACTGGCTCGTGAAGTCCTTCTCGCGGAGGATCTTCGAGATGCCGCCCGTCGCGGCGACGTTGCCGGCGGTCAGCGACGACAGGGACGTCACGTCGAGCTCGCCGACGTCGCCGGCGTCGGCGATCGGCTGGCCGTCGCGCCCGATGAGGAGCACGGCCTTGGCATTGGCGTCCCGAGCGAGCCGCTGGCAGACCATGGTCATCTGCTGCTGCTCCTCGGGAAACATCACATCGGGGCCGGCCATTGCTCTCCTTGCGTCAGGTCGCGCGGCGCTGCGGGATGTCCACAATTAACATTCGTGACGCGGGCTTTCAAGCTTCGACCGAACCTACATCGGCCGTTTCGCGACGATCTAGAGCTAGAGCGCCCCGAGCGGCCTTCGGCCGTCTTCTACAACGGCCTTCGGCCGTCTATGGCCCGCGCCAGGGTCAGCTGGTCGGCGTACTCGAGCTCGCCGCCGATGGGGACGCCCGTGGCGATGCGGCTGGCCTTGACCCCGAGGGGCCGCAGCAGCTTGGCGAGGTAGACGGCCGTGGCCTCGCCCTCGACGGTCGAGCTGGTGGCGAGGATGATCTCCCCGACGGCGCCCCCGTCGCCCGAGCAACGACGCACGAGCTCGGCGACGCGCAGGTCCTCGGGCCCGATGCCGTCGAGCGGCGACAGGAGGCCGTGCAGCACGTGGTAGCGCCCGCGGTACCCGCCCGTCCGCTCGATGGCGACGACGTCCTGGGGCTGGGCGACCACGCACACGAGCGTGGCGTCGCGCCGCGCGTCGGCGCAGATGGCGCACGGGTCGGCCTCGGTCAGGTCGCAGCAGACGCCGCACAGGCGGATCTTCTGTTTGACGTCGGTGATGGCGGCGGCCAGGGCGGCGGCGTCCTCGGGCGCGGCGCGCAGGATGTGAAACGCGAGGCGCGCGGCCGTCTTCTCGCCGATGCCGGGGAGCTTCGCGAGCTGCTGCACGAGGCGCGCGATGGGCGTCGCGAGCACGTCAGCTCCCGAACAGCCCCGGCGGCAACGGCAATCCTCCCGTCGCTTGGCCGAGCTCCGCCTGGGCCAGCTCGCGCGCCCGCTCGAGCGCGAGGTTCACGGCGCCCGTCGTGAGATCCTCGATCATCTTCGTCTCGCCCGATATCGCGGGGTCGATCGTGATCGAGACGACCTCGCCCTTGCCGTTGGCGACGCAGCGGACGAGGCCGCCACCCGTCTCGCCCGTCACCGTCTTGCGCCCGAGGTCCTCGCGCACGCGCGCGACCTCCGACTGCAAGCGCCGCGCGGTCTCGAGGAGGTTCTTGAGATCGGGGAGCGACATCAGGGCGTCTTGACCTCTTTGAGCGACGTGTTGAAGACGTCCTGCGCTTTTTGAATCAGCGGGTGCTGGCGGGCCTCGGCCTCTCGCTTCTTTTTGTCGGCCGAGATCGCGTCGTTCTCGAGGCCGACCTCGGAGCGCAGCACGGCGGGCGCGCCGTTCGTGCCGACGGTGACGTCGATGCGCGTCGGCTGGCCGAACACGGACGAGACGACCTCTTCGACCTCCTTGCGCGAACGCTCGACGGCGTCGGCCGTCGGTTTGTCGCCGAAGGCGAGCGTGAGGCTGCCCGGCGCGACCTGCGCGATCTCGGCGTGCGCGAGGCGCATGCCGAGCACGGGCTTCGAAGAGAAGCGTGCGAGCACGGCGCGCCAGGCTTCGTCGGGGGAGATGTGGCTTGGTGCGGGTGGCGGCGGCGGTGCCGTACGCTCGGGCGCGGGAGCCGCGGCGACTGGCGGCGGTGCCGGTCTCGCGGCCTCGGGCGGCGACGCCCACGAGCGCGGGCCCGCGCTCGGCGCCGGTTGCGGCGCGGGCGCGCTGGGCGCGGGGCGCGATCCACCGCCGCCCCCTCCCCCGCCGCCGCCCGCGA
>DASZRT010000120.1:0-6902 GCA_035549075.1 Polyangia bacterium
GACGCCGTCGTCGGCGTCGCGCGCGCCCCTTCGGCGGGCCGCACGTTCGAGGCGCTCTGGCAGGCGGCCGACGACGCGCCCGCGGCGCCCGTGCGCCCCGCCGCGGCGGCGCCGCCCGGCATCGTCGTCGCGGATCCGCGCATGGCGCGCGTCTTCGAGCTCATCCGTAAGGTCGCGCCGCTGCCGACGACCGTGCTCGTGCTGGGCGAGACGGGCGTCGGCAAGGAGATCATCGCCGAGCAGATCCACCAGCAGAGCCCGCGCGCCAAGGCGCCGTTCATGCGGCTCAACTGCGGGTCGCTGCCGGAGACGCTGCTCGAGAGCGAGCTGTTCGGCCACGAGAAGGGCGCCTTCACGGGCGCCGACAAGCGCAAGCAGGGCTACCTCGAGGCGGCCGACGGCGGCACGCTGTTCCTCGACGAGATCGGCGAGCTGGCCCTCGCGATGCAGACGCGCCTGCTGCGCGTGCTCGAGAACGGGCGCTTCATGCGCGTGGGCGGGCGCGAGGAGATCGCCGTGAACCTGCGCGTCGTCGCCGCGACGAACCGCGATCTCGCCGAGGAGGCGAAGGCGGGAAAGTTCCGGCAGGACCTGTACTTCCGCCTGTCGGCGTTCGTCGTCGAGGTGCCGCCGCTGCGGGAGCGCACGAGCGAGATCGAGCTGTTTGCCGATCTGTTCGCGCGCCAGCTCGCAAAACGCGCCGGATTGACGCCGCCCACGCTCACGCCGAACGCGCTGCGCGTGCTGCGGCGGTACTCGTGGCCGGGCAACGTGCGCGAGCTGCGGAACGCCATGGAGTACGCCGTCGTTCTGGCAGAAGACGGCAAGATCGAGGCGGAGCACCTGCCGGCGTCGATCCGTGAGCCCGCGGGCGCGGGCGCGCCTTCGGGCCCGATGCGCGCGCAGCTCGCCGAGATGGAAGAGCGCGCCATCCGCGAGGCGCTCGACGCCGAGGGCGGCAACCAGACGCGCGCCGCGCGCCGCCTCGGGCTCTCGCGCCGCGCGCTGCTGTACAAGCTCGACAAGTACGGGCGCTAGATCCGCGGCCGCTCGCGCGCGCTGCAACCTTTGGCGCGTGGCGTGCAACACACGCAGGTATGAAGCATCTCGCTGGTTCGGTCTCCACGACGATCCTCGCGCTCGCGCTCGCGGCGCCCGCCGCGCGAGCCGCCGACGTGCTCGGCCCCGACACGGTCGCGACGTCGCCGCAAGCGCCGCTGAACGAAACGCCCACGACGGTCACGCGCGCGGCGCCCGAGCCCGCGCCCTCGACGCCGCTGCGGCCCAGGCCCGTGCTCAAGCTGTCCTACGAGCGCCTGTCGATGGGCAACACGGACGGCAGCGCCGTCCCGCTCGAGGCGCTGCACCTCGACCTCTACGCGATCTCGCGCCCGTGGTTCCGCATCGGCGTCGAGACCGAGGCGGGCCGCGGCTCGGCGACGATGTACGGCGCGGCGGCGTCGCTCAAGTACGGGCTGCTCGGCCTCGACCTCGGGTTTCAGGTCCCCGCCCGCGTCACGCCCTTCGTCGAGGGCCACCTCGCGGGCGGCGTCCTCGAAGGCAAGCTCGACGGCGCCGTCGCGATCCCCGGCACGGGCGTCAGCATCACGGGCGCGTCGGCGGCGACGTGGATGGTCTCGCGCGGCGTCGACGCCGGCGTCGAGCTCTACGCGCTCGGGCCCGTCTACGTCTTCGGTGCGCTCGGCTGGACGCGCAACACCTGGGGCAACGCCGACTACACGGCGATGCTCGCCAACGCGTCGGCGGGCCTGAAGTTCAAGGACGTCACGCACGACAGCTTGACCTTCAAGATTGGCCTCGGGTTCTAGTCGGCGGGGCCGTTGTAGAGCTCGGCGCCGGTGCCGCCCCCCACCACCAACGCCGTGCCGTCGCAGAGCGGGACGGTGACGTGGCCGGCGCGCGGCGTGCCGAGCGAGCGCTCGGACACGAAGCGCACGCCCGTGACGAACAGCTCGACCGAGTCGACGGCCTTGCCGTCGGCGCCGAAGCCGCCCGCGATGAGGACGCGCCCGTCGCTCAGCACGGTGGCCGTGTGGCCGTGGCGCGCGACGGCGAGGCTGTAGACCGTCGTCTTGTAGCTCGGCTCGGCGGCGAGCACGGGGTTGTAGAGCTCGGCGTCCGCGAGCACGCCCGACCCGCCCACGCCGCCGACGACGAGGATCGAGCCGTCGTCGAGCACGGACGCCGTCGCGTCGGCGCGCGCCGTCTGCAGATGACCCACCGTCGTCGCCGTGCCGCTGCTGACGTCGACGATCTCGATCGAGTCGAGCGGCTTGCCGTCGGCGCCGTAGCCGCCGATGACGACGGGCACGCCGATCGCGAGCGTCGTCGCGTGCGCGCGCCGCGCCGTCACGAGCGTCGGGCCGGCCGTCGCCTGAAACGTCCCGTCGGTCGCGATGTAGACGATCGCCGTCGTCGCGAGCGGCGCGCCGCCCTCCGTCGCGGTGCCGCCGCTCACGAACACGCTCCCGTCGGCGAGCAGCAGGGCGCGGTGATCGACGCGCGCGCCGATCGCCGCCGCCTTGATCGCCGTGAAGGACTTCAGGCTCTCTTGATAGAGCTCGGCGTCGGCGACGACGGCGCCCGTCGCGTCGACGCCGCCCGTGACGAAGAGGCCGGTCGACGGCAGCGGCGTGCCTTCGGCGCTGCGCCGCGCGTGGATCATCGTGGCGCCGCTCGCCGCGAAGGTCGCGGCGCCCGGCGTGAAGAGCTCGCTGCTCGCGAGGGCCGTGCCTGCGGTGTCGGCGCCGCCCGCGAGCAGCACGGTGCCGTCGCTGAGCGCCATCGCGACGGGGTACGTGCGCGTCGCCGCGGGCGCGCTCGCCGTCGACGCGAAGAAGTTCGTGGGCGCGAAATAGAGCGGCGCCGTCGTGCCCGCGCCCTCGAAGTCGAACGTGCACGTGCGACCGCGCGCGATGACCGAGCCGGTCGAGTCGGCGCCGTCGAGCTCGACGATCGTGCGCGCGCCGTGCGAGACGCCCTCGAGCGACACCGACTGCGTCGACGCCGCGAACGTCGACTGCGCGAGCGGGGCGCTGTCGCGCGTCGCCTTGAGGGTGAGGCTGGCGACGCCCGCGAACAGCGAGCGATCGTCGGGCAGGCGGATGTCGAGCGAAAGCTCGGGCGGCGTCGACGAGCACGCGGCGAGCGCGACCAGCGCGAAGGCGATCCGTTTCACGGCTGCCACGAGCCCAGGTTCCCGACGACGTTGGGCGAGCTCTTGTCGCGCGTGATGTACAGCGTGGCGCCCGCGCCGATCGCGAGCGCCGCCGCGCCCGCGGCGATGGCCCACGGCAGCCAGCGGCGCGCGGCCTTCTCGGGCGCCCGCGGTGCGGGCGCGATCTTCTCGACGAGGCCCCCGACCGCGGCGCGCGTCGGCACGTCGCCCAGCGTGACGGCGTCGCTCACGAGCCGCCCGTCGGGCAAGGTCATCGACGACACGACGAAGCGCCAGCCCGCAGCCGCGCCACTCGCGGGCACGAGCGCGCCCAGGATGATCCGCTCCGGCGCGGGCGTGCCCGCGATCGCGAGCAAGTCGTCGCCCGACGGCGGGCGGTAGGCGCGCAGCGGCGGCGCGAACGACTCCTTCTCGCCCGCGACCGAGACGACGCCGGCCCACGGCTCGTAGCCCTCGGCGGCGACGGCGACGAAGTGCGGGCCGAGCGCGACCGACGTCGTGTCGGACACGGCGCGCCCGTCGACGCGCACGGCGGCCGTCGCGGGCGAGACGGCGGCAGGCAGCGCGATCGTCAGCGCGGCGCGCGGCGCCGCGGCCACCTCGCCGGCGGCGCGCTTGAACGCCGCGAACGCGCGCGGCGGGAACTGCGTCGGGTCCATCACGCGGCCCGGGTCGAGGCGGGCCGCGCGCACCAGGTCATCCCACGCCGCCTCGGCGCCCGCCGTCTCGAGCCGCGCGAGCCCGCGGTACAGGAAGATCTCGGACAGCCCGCGCGCCCGCAGGCCGCCCCCGCCCGACGCGTCGACGAGGCGCTGGAGCTCGTCGAGCCGCGCGATCGCGTCGGGGAACGCGAAGTGCGTGTAGGCCGCCTTCGCCGTCTCGAGCGGCGTCGTCAGATCGGGCGCGGCCGCCACGTGGGCAGGGGCGTCGACGAGCCGGGCCCCCACGCGTGCCGTCGCCTTCGCGAAGGCGTCGCGCGCGCCCGCACCCGGGGCCGGCGTCCCCGGCGGCTGCCAGTACACCGCGACCGTCGACGAAGCGGTCGACGAAGCCGTCGACGAAGCGGTCGACGAAGCGGTCGAAGACGGATCCGCGACGGCCGGCACCGCGAGCAGCACGACGCCGAGCCCGCAGAGCGTGGCGCGCATCGCGGCGAAATGTATCATGTGTCGTCCATGGCCTCGGGGGGCGCGCGCTTCGGCCGGTACGAGCTCCTTCGTCCCCTCGGGCGGGGCGGCATGGCCGAGGTGTTCCTCGCGCGGTACGTCGGGCCCGAGGGCTTCGAAAAGCGGCTCGTCATCAAGCGCGTGCTCCCGCAGCTGGCCGACGATCGGCGCCTCTTGCGCATGTTCTTCGAGGAGGCGCGCACGCAGGTGTCGCTGTCGCACGGCAACCTCGTCGCCGTCTTCGACTTCGGGCGCGTCGGCAATGAGTACTTCATCGCGATGGAGCACGTCGCGGGCGCCGATCTCGCGACGCTGGTGACGGCCGAGCGCACGGCGGGGCGCGCGCTGCCGCCCGCGATCGTCGCGCACGTGGGCATCGAGCTTTGCCGCGCGCTGGCGTTCGTGCACCGACGGGGCTTCGTGCACCGCGATCTCACGCCGCGCAACGTGCTCGTCTCCGAGGGCGGCGAGGTGAAGCTCTCGGACTTCGGCGTCGCGCTCGCCGTCGCGAGCGAGGCCGAGCCAGGGTTGCGCGGCACGATCGCGTACATGGCGCCCGAGCAGGCGCGCGGCGCTCGCGTCGACGGGCGCGCCGATCTGTTCTCGCTCGGGCTCGCGCTCGCCGAGGCGGCTTCGGGCAAGCGGCAGCGCGAGGGCTGGGGCGAAGAGGAGGCGCTCGCCGAGGCGCGCGCGGGCGTGCCAGCGACGATCGAAGGGCCGCTCGGCGCCGTGCTCGCGCGCGCGACGCAGACCGAGCCCGACGCGCGCTTCGCCTCGGCCGAAGAGATGTCGCTCGCGCTCGAGGCGGAGGCGCAGGCGCTGGGAGTGGGGCGCGAACGCGCGTCGCGCGAGCTCGCGGCGCTCATCTCGGCGGTCGCGCCCGCGCCTGTCGACGACGTGTCGACACCGTCTTCGTCGTCGGTTTCGGCACCGCCGGCGCGCACGAGCGGGACCGCGGGAACGGCCGGCACGGGCGTCGCGACGAAGAATCTGCGCGCCGAGCCCGCGGCGACGGCGGCCGGCGAGTCGGTGGCCGAGACGTACTTTCGCGATCGGCGCTCGGCGACGTTCGTGGAAGAGGTGCTGGGCGCCGAGACGCCGCTCGCGCCACCGCCGCCCGCACGACGCGCGCGCCTCGCGGCCCCGCTGACGCTGCTCGGTTTGGCGGGCGCGGCCGTGATCGGTGGCGCGGTCGTCGCGACGCGCACGCCGCCGCCCGCGCCCGTGATCGTCGCGGCGGCTGATCCGACGCCTGTCGTGGTCGCGCCGGCGCCGCCGCCTGCGCCCGAACCGCCGCCCGCGCCCGAGCCGGCGCCCGCCACACCGACACGAAGGCGCGCCGCCGAGCGCCGCGCCGCCAACGTGGCAACGGGCCAGCTCGTGATTCAATGCACGCCGTGGTGTGTGCCTTTCGTCGACAAGCAGGCGCGCGGCAAGGACGGCCGCAGCTTCACGCTCGCCGTGCCCGTGGGCGCGCACAAGATCGAGGTCCATCGCCTCGACGATCGTCAGGCTCGTGACGTGCAAATCCGCGCGGGCGCCGAGCAAGTCGTGAAGTTCACGTTCGATTGAGAAGGGGGAACCGCCCGGCGCGGTGGAGGCGACCTTCTCGGCCGACTTTTGCTCGCGCCTCTGCGTCCCCCTTGCCGTCGGGTCGCTGCGCAAAAAGCGGACACTGCGCAGGGCGCGTGCATGTTTTCTTGGCGCGTCCGCCGCGGCGCCCCGCGCCCGCGCCGCACGAGAGACTTGCCGCGGACGGGCACGGGCCGTGCAACGCGTTGTCTCCGGTGCGAATCGAATCTGCGGAGGCGAACATGATGATCTTGGTCGTGGACGACGACGTGATGCTCGCACGCTCGGTGAAGCGGCTGCTGGAATCGCGCGGGCACTCTGTCCTACTCGCACACACCGTCGACACGGCGCTGTCGATGCTCGCGTGCGAACGCCCGGCCTTCGTGCTCACGGACTTCGACCTCGCCGACGCTTGTAACGGCGCCGACCTCGCCTGCTGGGCGCGTAACGCCTTCCGTGTCCCCGCGGCGATCATGACGGCCCACGATCCCGACATCGTCCGCAAAGAGCTGCGCGAGCTCGGCGTCGCCGACGTCGAAGTTCTCCCCAAACCCTTCGCCCTCGACGAGGTCGTGATTCGCCTCGCGCCCTACAACGACATCGGCCCCTGGCCGGCCGCCCGCGCGGCCCGCGCCACTTAGACCCAAGCGATCGGGCTCGCTCGCTGCCGCTCGCATCGCGATGTAGGGCGTAACGGGCTCGCTTGCTGCGCAAGCATCGCGGCATCACTACGGTCGTTGGCTGGAGGGGTTCGGGGACTGGTCCGCGCTCCGCGGCTCGGGCGCGCCCGGCACGGCGCCAGCGGGTGTGAGGTCGAAGAGGCGCTGGAAGCTCCGCGCGGCCCAGTCCCCGAACCCCTCCGCGCTGCACTCGCTAGCTCTGCCGCTAAACCACCTCAGACGTCGCGGTGGTTGAATCCTCGCGCCCGATTGCCGACCTTCGAAATTGAGTCTGCGTGATCGCTG
>DASZRT010000121.1:0-5136 GCA_035549075.1 Polyangia bacterium
GTTGCGCGGGCGGCGGCGTCCTGCGCGCGCGCCGGTGACGCGACGGCGACGACGAGCACCGCCACGAGCGCGAGCACGCGCATCAGAAGGTGCCTCCCAGCGTGAGCCCCGCGCCGCCCGGCCGCGCGACCGGCAACAAGCTCACCGACGCCGGCCCCGGGAGCGTGGGCGCGTCCCACCTCGACGTCGCGATGCCGCCGACGCCGAGGCCCAGCGCCGTGCCCACCATCATCGTGACCGCGGCCGGATGCACCGAGCTCTGCCCCGAGGCGACGAGCGCGCCCAGCAACAGCCCGAGCGCGCCGCTCGCGTCGACGAGCAGCATGCGCCCGCGCGACACCGTCGAGCCGTGCGCCACGAGCGCGCCCGCGAGCAAACCGCCGTCGGCGGCCATCAAGAGCGGCAACCAGACGGCGCCGCGGCTCGGGCTGTCGCTGCTGAACGCGAGGAGGCCGAGGCCCGTCAGCTCGGTGGTCCAGATGCCGAAGCTGTTGGCGAGCGAGACCTGGCCCGTCGTCGGGTGCACCGACGAGACGACGCCGAGCGCGAGCCCGAGGCCCGCGACCTGCCCGCCCAGCATCGGCGCCCACGGTTCGTCGCCGCCGCTCGCGAGCGTGAGCGCGAGGCCGTTCCAGGCGCCCCAGAAGACGCCCGAATCGATGAGCGTCGCGTCGCCGGCGCGCACGCCGTCACGCGTGAGCCCCAGCGAGAGGCCGAGCCCGAGACCACCCATCGCCGAGAAGGCGAGAGCCTGGGCCCGCACGCCCGCGCAATCGACGGCGGCGCACAGCTCGCCGCCCGCGACGATGCCGTGCAACGTCTGGAAGACGACGAGCTCGGCGCGCCCCGCGAGCGACGGCCCGTTGCGGGATCGGCCCTTCGACGGAGGTGGCGCGCTCAGCTTCGCCAGCAGCGCGGTCGCGGGCGCCGCCGCCGGATGCGCGGGGTGCGCGCGCACGAGCGCCGCGAGCCGCGCGCGCGCGCCCGCGACATCGCCCGCGACGAGCACGGCGAACGCCTCGTGGTACGCGCGCCAGGCTTCGTCGTCGCGCGCGTCGACGGCGGGCGCCGCCTCGCGGCTCGGCGCGGCCTCCGCTTCGCCGACCTGCGCGCGCGCGCGGCTCGCCGAAGCAACGACCAAGAGGACAACGAAGCCGACCCCGACGACGGTCCTACAGAGAACCTGCCGGGGCCCGATCACGCCCCTCCTACTTCTGGAACACGCGCAGCAGCCGCTTGACCGGATCGTAGAAGCGATCGACGACGCGCTCTTTCATCGGGATGATCGCGTTGTCGGTGATCGTGATGTGCTCGGGGCACACCTTCGTGCAGCACTTCGTGATGTTGCAGTAGCCGATGCCGTGAGCCTTCTTGAGCTCCTCGGTGCGATCTTCCGTGTCGAGCGGGTGCATCTCGAGCGCCGCGACGTACGTGAAGAAGCGCGGGCCGATGAACTCGTCGTGCTTGTGGTGGTCACGCAGCACGTGGCACACGTCCTGGCACAAGAAGCACTCGATGCACTTGCGGAACTCCTGCACGCGCTCGATGTCTTCCTGCTGCATGCGCCAGGTGCCGTCGGGCGCGTCGGGCGCGCGCGGCTTGAACTTCTTGATCTCCTTCTTCACGCGGAAGTTCCACGAGACGTCGGTGACCAAGTCGCGGATGTTCGGGAAGGTGTGCAACGGCTCGACCGTCACGGGCTTGGACGTGTCGATGTCCGACATGCGCGTCATGCACATGAGCTTGGGCATGCCGTTGATCTCCGCCGAGCACGAGCCGCACTTGCCGGCCTTGCAGTTCCAGCGCACGGCGAGATCGTTGGCCTGCTCGGCCTGGATCTGGTGGATGACGTCGAGGACGACCATGCCCTCGCCGACCTCGGCCTTGAACTCCTTGAAGTCCCCCTGCCCCTTCTCGCCGCGCCAAACCTTGAACGTCGCGGTGGACATTATTTGTTCTCCTCGATGACCTGCTTCAGATCGTCGCGCATTTCCTTGATGGGCTCGCGGCGCAGCTGCGGGCGGCCGTCGGCGCCCTTGCTGACGATGAGGTTGAACTTCGCGTAGCTCGGATCCTTGTCGGGGAAGTCGTCGCGGAAGTGACCGCCGCGGCTCTCCTTGCGCTCGAGGGCGCACATCGCGATCGCCTCCGAGCAGATGAGCATGTTGTGGAGGTCGAGCGCCGTGTGCCAGCCCGGGTTGTACTCGCGGTTGCCCACGACGGCGACGCTCGCCGCGCGCTTCTTCAGGACCTCGATGTCCTCGAGGGCTTTCTTCATCTCCGCTTCGACGCGGACGATGCCGACATTCGCCTGCATCGTGTCCTGCAGCGCGTACTGGATCTTGTACGGGCCCTCGGGGTCGCCGCCGCCGGACGCGCCGCGCTCGAACGGCGCGAGCGCCAGCCGCTGCGCCTCTTCGATCTGGCCGGCGTCGATCGTGACGGCGCCGTTGTCCTTGGCAAACTTCGCGGCGTGCTCGCCGGCGCGCTTGCCGAAGACGACGAGATCCGACAGCGAGTTGCCGCCGAGGCGGTTTGCGCCGTGCAGGCCCGCGGCGACCTCGCCCGCGGCGAAGAGGCCGGGCACGTTGGTCATCTGCGTGTCGCCGTCGACGCGCACGCCACCCATGATGTAGTGGGTCGTCGGTCCGACCTCCATCGGCACCTGCGTGATGTCGATGGCTGCGAGCTGCATGAACTGGTGGTACATCGACGGCAGCTTCTTCTTGATGTGCGCGGCGCCGTCGCCTTTGCCCTCGGCCTTGATGCGGTCCTTGATCCAGGCGATGTCGAGGAACACGCCGCCGTGGGGGCTGCCGCGGCCGGCCTTGACCTCGATGTTGATCTTGCGCGCGACGTGGTCGCGCGTGAGCAGCTCGGGCGGGCGGCGCGAGTTCTTGTCGCCCTGCGTGTACTTCCAGCCCTCTTCTTCGCTGTCGGCCGTCTGCGCCTTGTAGTTGTCGGGGATGCCCTCGAACATGAAGCGCTTGCCCTCGCTGTTGCGGAGCACGCCGCCCTCGCCGCGCACGCCCTCGGTCACGAGGATGCCCTTGACCGACGGCGGCCACACCATGCCCGTCGGGTGGAACTGCACGAACTCCATGTCCATGAGCTCGGCGCCGGCCTCGTAGGCGAGCGCCTGGCCGTCGCCCGTGTACTCCCAGCTGTTGCTCGTGATCTTGAAGGCGCGGCCCACGCCGCCCGTCGCGAACACGACGGCCTTGGCCTTGAACACGCGCAGGTAGCCCTTCTCGCGGTCGTAGCCGAGCGCGCCGGCGACGCGCGCGCCGTCTTTCAAGAGGCGGGTCACGGCGCACTCCATGTAGACGTGGATGCCCTGGTGGATGCCGTGATCCTGCAGCGTGCGGATCATCTCGAGCCCCGTGCGATCGCCGACGTGGGCGAGGCGCGGGTAGCGGTGGCCGCCGAAGTTGCGCTGGAGGATCTTGCCGTCCTTCGTGCGATCGAAGACGGCGCCCCACGCCTCGAGCTCGCGCACGCGATCGGGCGCCTCCTTGGCGTGCAGCTCGGCCATGCGCCAGTTGTTGAGGTACTGACCGCCGCGCATCGTGTCGGCAAAGTGGACCTTCCAGCTGTCGCGGTCGTCGACGTTGGCCATGGCCGCGGCCATGCCGCCCTCGGCCATGACGGTGTGGGCCTTGCCCAGCAGCGACTTGCAGACGAGGCCGACGGACACGCCCGCCGCCGACGCCTCGATGGCGGCGCGCAGCCCGGCGCCGCCGGCGCCGATGACGAGGACGTCGTGCTCGTGGGTCTGGATCTCGGGCATCAGATGATTCTCCAGTCGTGAAGGACGCCCGTCGCGAGGAGGCGCACATAGATGTCCGTCCAACCCACCCACAGCAAGCTGAACCACGCCCACTTCGGGTGGTGGCGGTTCAAGCAGCTCACGCAGTCGTAGGCCTTCTTGCGGACCGGCGCGCGCGACATGACGTCCATGACGCCGCCCACGAGGTGGCGCATCGAGTGACAGCCGAATGTGTAGCCGACGATGCCGACGACGTTGATGGCGAGGATGATCGTGCCGAGGCCGATGCCGAACTTCGTACCGCCGTGCCCGTCGTCGAACCACAGCGCCTTCCACACGTCCGACGCGAGGATCGCCGCGACGATGAGCGCCACGTACAGCGCGTAGCGGTGGAGGTTCTGTACGATGAGCGGCAGCTTGTTCTCGCCGCGGTAGCCCGAGCGCGGCTCGCCGACGGTGCAGGCGATCGGGTCGGCCCAGAACGCCTTGTAGTAAGCGCCGCGGTAGTAGTAGCAGGTCATGCGGAACGCCAGCGGGAAGATGAGGATGAGCATCGCCGGCGAAAATTTGATGAACGGCAGCCACGGCCCCGTCCACTCGCCGAACCAAGCGTGCGGCGACGGGTGACCGGGCGGCGAGAACAGCTCGGGCGAGTAGAACGGCGACAGGTAGTTGCCGAAGTAGTAGTTCTCGCCTTGGAACAGCGCCCAGGTCGTGTATGCGACGAACGACGAGAAGACGACGAAGGTGAGCAGCGGCATCGCCCACCACGCGTCCTTGCGAGCTGTCTGTCCGAAGCGGAGTCTCTTGAGCGGAACGTCGACGGAGGCCATCTCTGGTTTTGCGCCTTTCACCGCGCGAGGGGACGCGGCCGGCGACAGAATAGTCAAGCGCTCGGAAGTTCACAATCCGATCGCTACGGAAACTTCGGCGGCCGGGTTTCAGATCGCCGGGCGATCGTCAGACGGGCGGGAGGCGCACGGGGCCGCTGCCCGTCGGGCGACGGGGGCGCTCGCTCGTCGACGATCGCGGCAGCACGGGCGGCGGCGACGCGGTCGACCACTGCGTCGCGAGCGAGACGATGCGCGCGTTGAGGGGCACGTCGTCGAGGAAGCGGGCGCGCCAGGTCTCGTCCTCGATGCGCGCGGCGCGCGCGAGCAGGCGTTCGCGCGCGGCCTCGACGACGGCGCGGGCCTCGTCGAGGAAGCCGTTCTGGTCGAGGGCCTCGGCGTGGGCGAGGCGCACGCTCGACTCGCCCTCTTCGATCTCGCCGAGCGCGGCGAGCTCGGCGGCGGCCTCGCGCGAGGCTTCGAGGGCCGCGGCGGCGTCACCGCGGCCGAGGCGCGCGCGGGCCAGCGCACCCAGCG
>DASZRT010000122.1:0-26470 GCA_035549075.1 Polyangia bacterium
GACCTCACACCCGCTGGCGCCGTGCCGGGCCCGCCCGAGCCGCGGAGCGCGGACGAGTCACCGAACACCTCCAGCCCAACGACCGGAGTGATGCCGCGCATGCGAGCAAAGCGAGCGAGCCCGTTACCTCGCGCATCGCGAGGCGAGCGGCAGCGAGCGAGCCCGATCGAATCTACGGCGCTGCTGTTGCTGTCGTCGGCGTCAAGGTGACGCTCATGCCGCCTTTGCAGGCGGCGCACGCGTCGTTGCCGGTCTCCGTGACCTCGATGCTGCCGGGCTGGTAGCCCTCGAAGTCGTAGCTGCTCGTGACCGACTGCGTGCGCGGGCATGCATTCGGCAGGTTGCTCGACTGCAAGGCGGCGTCGAAGCGCTTGCGCAGGAACTGCGCCGGCAGGCGCACGCCGTCGACGAGCGCGTAGCCCGTGCCCGTGAACGTCACGAAGCCCGTCGCGAGGTTCTTGGCGTCCTGCTCGACGAGCACGCTGATCGCGGCGTCGATCGTCGCGCCTTTGGCGTCGGTCGTGCTGCACGCCGTGCGCGTGCCGCTCGCGTGAAGGACATACGTACCGCGCAGGTCGCGCGCGGCGTTGTCCTGACCACACACCGTCGCCGGATCGGGCGCGGGCGGATGGTTCCACATCGCGGCGCCGTCGACGCTGAGGCACGTTCCCGAGCCCCACGTCGCGTGGTAGTGGCCGACGTTCTGGGCGTGGCACGCGTCGTCGGTCGCGAAGTAAGTGTACGCGTTGTCCGTGCAGCCCGACTCGCAGTCACCCGAGCCGACCTTGAAGACGACGTCGAAGCCGCCGTCCGTGCGCGCGTACGGGTAGATGAAGCTGCCGTCGCCGCCTGACACGGTCGTCGTCGGGTTGTAGATGGACGTGACGGAGGCGAGCGACTCGTCGGTCGTGCGGATCGCGGCCAGCACGGTGGACAGCGCGACGCCCGCGCACGGGCCCGTGCCGGCGGTCGAAGCGTCCATGACGTACCGACCTGGCGCCGTCCCCGTCGCCGGGATCTCGTTGGGCGAGAGGTTCGAGCCGCCGGCGGCGCCGCCGGTCGTGCCGCCCTTCGCGCCGTCGGAGACGGAAGTGCCGCCCGCGCCGCCGTGCCCAGAACCGCCGCCCGTCGACGTCGATCCGGTCGAGCCACCAGAGGGCGTGGGGCGCATCGCGTCCGCGGGCGCATCCGAGCCGCCGCAACTGGCGATCAAGGAGACGACGACGGAACCAAGAAGCAACGACTTCATTAAGAGCGACCTTCCAAACTAAGGACGAAACGAAAGAAAAAATAGACGCGAAGTCTGAAGCGTACCACCGACGAGCGGCGCCGGCGCGATTTTCGCGGAGAATTCCCGCAAAAAGCGCTCAGCCGCGCTTCGCGACGAGCGGGGCCCCGCGTCGCCGAGCCAACACGACGGCGCAAACCACGAGCAACGTCAGGCTGCCGAGCTGCCCGACCGAAAAGAGAACGGGCTCGGACGTCGGGACACCGAGCAGGCGGGCGAGGCCGGGGGTCGCCAGCTCGACGACGTAGCGGCGCGCGACGTCGCCGCGGAACAGCTCGACGCCGAAGCGCAGCGCCGCATAGGCGCACCCGTACATCAACGCGAGCGCGCCGGGGCGCGCGCGCAGGCGCGGGCGGGCGATCAGCAGCGCGACCCCCAGCAGCGCCTCGCCCGCGGCTTCGTAGAGCTGCGTCGGGTGCAGCGGCGGCGTGAACGACGCGCCGGGCGCGAGCTGGCCCAGTGACCCGAGCTCTTCGAAGGCGACGCTGCCCGCGGGGAAGGGAACGCCCCAGCCGCCCGTCGTCTCTTTGCCGAAGCAGCACCCGGCCGCGAAGCAGCCGAGCCGCCCCAGCGCGTGCCCGAACGCGAGCGCGGGCGCGAAGACGTCGGCCATGACCCAGAAGGACCAGCCGTTTCGTCGCGCGAACACGGCGGCCACGATC
Organism: Polyangia bacterium; assembly: GCA_035549075.1. GTDB lineage: Bacteria > Myxococcota_A > Polyangia > Fen-1088 > Fen-1088 > DASZFV01. Next base: position 1,951 of record DASZRT010000122.1, read on the forward strand.
GCCGCGCCCGCGACGCCGCCGTAGAACACGAGCCCGCCCTCCCAGACGTGGAGGATACCGGTGCAATCGGAAAGCACGTCGCCGAGACCGCGCGGCCCGGCGTCGCTTCCCGCGCACGCGCGCGCGAAGTCGCCCAGGTTCACCAGGCCGTAGGTGACGCGCGAGCCGACGAAGCCGGCGACGATCGCCCAAAAGGCAAAGTCGAGCACGCGGCCGACGTCCAGGTCGCGCCGCCGCGCTTCGCGCGCCGCGATGAAGAGTCCGACGGCGAGCCCGACGGCGATCAGAATGCCGTAGCTGTGGAGGCCCACCTCGTGGGCACCGACGTGCAGCGTGAGAAAGGTCGGCCGCATGTCGTCGCGCGCGCCGCCGTCAGGCGGAGGACGCGGCCGCGGGCCGGCCGCGCATCATGTCGATCACCATGAGCGCGACGCCGATGCACAGAGCGGCGTCGGCGACGTTGAACGCCGGCCACTCGTGCTCCTTGACGTGCCACACGATGAAGTCGGTCACGCGCCCGTAGGCGACGCGATCGATGACGTTGCCGAGCGCGCCGCCGCCCACGAGGCCGAGGGCGACGTGCAGGCGCGACGCGTCCGACTCGGTCTTGCGCAGGTAGGCGATCACGAGCGCGAAGGCGACGACCGCCAGCAGCGTCAGCAAGAGCCGCCCGCCCGGCAGCGACTGCAACATGCCGAAGGCGACGCCCGGGTTCTCCGAGTAGCGCAGGTTGAAGAAGCCGTCGATGACGACCTTGGGGCTGTACGGCCCGAGCGGCTTGAGGCTCGCGCGCGCCATCGCCTTCGTCCATTGATCGAGGACGAGCGACAGCGCCGAGAAGGCGCCGAAGAGGACGTACTTGCGGGACGGGCTCGCGCTCATGATGACAAGGTCTCCGGGGCAGTGTGGCTCAACTCTTCGACGACGGCGGCGCACCGCTCGCACAGGTTGGGATCGTGCTTCGAGCCCGAGGCGACGCCCGTGCGGCGCCAGCAGCGCGGGCACTCGGGACCAGGCGCCTCGTCGATCTCGATCTCGGTCGCGTCGCCCACATTGGCGTCGGCCGCGTCGAGCTCGATGCGCGACACGCCCACGAGATCGGTCAGCAGCGCGAGGTTCCACTGCCAGTGCGGTCGCTCGTCCTTCGCCGGTTTGACGCGCACGCGCGCCTCGAGCGGCTTGTGGCCCGCGGCGCGGAACTTCTCGAGCGGCTGCAGGATCGCCTCGCGGCGCGGGCGCACCTCGTTGATCCAGCGCTTGTTGGGGTTGCCGAGCTTCTCGCCCTCGTCGACGAGGCGCACGGCCGCGTGGACGTCGAACGCCTCGCCCGTCGCGCGCGACAGCTCGTCGGCGATGTCCTGCGCCGTGAAGCACAGCACGGGCGCCATCCAGCGCGCGATCGTCGTCGTCATCTCGTAGAGCGCCGTCTGCACGCTGCGCCGCACGCGTCCGCCGGGCGCCTCGCAGTAGAGCGCGTCCTTCACCGGGTCGAGGTACTCGGCCGACGCCGTCACGACGTAGTCGTTCATGAGGCGCACGACCTCGTGGAAGGCGAAGCGCTTGTAGGCGTCGAAGATCTGGTGGTCGCGCTCGCGCAGCACGCCGAGCGCCAGCAGATCGAGCTCGCGCAGGTCAGGGTCGAGCAGGCTGTCGCGCTTGGGCGAGAAGTCGTAGAGATTCGACAGCAGGTACCGGCACGTGTTGCGGATCTTCCGGTACGACTCGCCCAGCTGGTTGAGGATCGTCTGCGAGAACACGATGTCGCCCTGGTAGTCCGAGGCCGCCGTCCAGAGGCGCAGCAGCTCGGCGCCGTTCTTCTGCATCCAGACGATGGGATCGACGTAGTCGATCTTGGCTCCCGAGGCCTTCGCCTTGGCGATCTCCGACTTCGAGTACACCTTGCCGCGCTCGTCGAGCACCCAGCCGTGCGTGAGGACGGCCTTGTACGGCGCGGTGTGATCGGCGCGCGTCGCCGTGCCCGTGAGCAGCGCCGAGTGGAACCACCCGCGGTGCTGGTCCGAGCCCTCGAGGTAGAGGTCGACCTTCGCGCCGCGCGGCACGAGCTTGCCGTCGGCGACGGCCGCCCACGACACGCCCGACTCGAACCACACGTCGACGATGTCGTGCTGCTTCTCCCAGCTGGAGGCGCCGCACGTGCACACGGGGGCCGGCGAGGGCAGCAGCTCTTTCGCGTCGCGCGAGAACCACGCGTTCGAGCCCTCGCGAGCAAAGACCTCGGCCACGTGGTCCATAACGTCGGCCGACAGCAGGTCATTCCGACAGCCCGCGCAACGGAACGCGGGAATCGGCACGCCCCACACGCGCTGGCGCGAGAGGCACCAGTCGGGCCGCGCCTCGATCATGCCGCGGATGCGGTTCTCGCCCCACGACGGGATCCACTTCGTCTCGCCGATCGCGGCGAGCGCCGCGTGGCGCAGCGACGCGGCGTCGTCGGCCTCGCCGAGCCGCGCGAACCACTGCTCGGTCGCGCGGAAGATGATCGGGTTCTTGCAGCGCCAGCAGCACGGGTACGAGTGCTTGATCGAATCGCCGGGCTTGTTGAGCAGCAGGCCGCGCGCCGCGAGCTCCTCGACGATGAGCGGGTTCGCCTGGAACACGCCCGTGCCCGTGTACTTCGCGGCGCCGGGTCCCACGCTCGCGTCCAGCTTTCCGGCGGCGTCGACGGGCGCGAAGATCGGCAGCTTGTGCTCGCGGCCGACGACGTAGTCCTCGGCGCCGTGGCCCGGCGCCGTGTGCACGAGGCCCGTGCCGGCCTCGAGCGTCGCGTGGCGCGCGAAGTAGAGCCGGTACGTGCCGTCGACGCCGAGGTCGACGGGGAAGGGCGCCTCGTAGCGCACGCGCTCGAGCGCGCGCAGACCGTCGCGCGGGATCGCGATCGCGCCCTCGACCGGGATGCCCGTCTCTTTCGAGAACGCTTCGGCGCGGCCGGCGGCGACGATCAGAAACTCATCGCCACGCGGGACCGCGACGTAGTCGAGCTCGGGGTTCGCGACGATCGCGAGGTTCGCGGGAAGCGTCCACGGCGTCGTCGTCCATATGACGAAGGCGACCTTCTTGCCCGCGAGCGCCGGCACGGCCTTGGCGACGGCGGCGCCGTCCGTGATCGGCATGCGGACATAGATCGACGGCGAGGCGTGGTCTTCGTACTCGACCTCGGCCTCGGCGAGCGCCGTCTTGTGCACGAGGCACCAGTGCACGGGCTTCTTGTCGCGGTAGACGAGCCCGCGGCGCGTGAAGGCGGCCAGCTGCCGCACGATCGTCGCCTCGTAGTCCTTCGCGAGCGTCAGATACGGATCGTCCCAGATGCCCAGGACGCCGAGCCGCTTGAACTCGCCGCGCATGACGTCGACGAACTTGAGCGCGTGCTCCTCGCACTTGCGCCGGAACGCCGCCGCGTCGAGCGTCTTGGCGTCCTTGCCCAGCTCCTTCTCGACCTGCTGCTCGATCGGCAGGCCGTGGCAGTCCCAGCCGGGGCGGAACACGGCGCGCTTGCCCATCATGAGCTGCGAGCGCACGACGATGTCCTTCAAGACCTTATTGAGGACCGTCCCGTAGTGAATGCCGCCCGTCGGGTAGGGCGGGCCGTCGTGCAGCACGAACGGCGTCGCGTCGGCGGCGGCGCGCGCCTCGAGCACGCGCTCGTATTGCTTCTCGCTCGCCCAGCGCTCGAGCCATTGCGGCTCGCGCTTCGCGAGGTCCGCGCGCATCGAGAATTCGGTCTTCGGGAGGTTGAGCGATTTTTTCCAGTCCACGGCCGCGCGGATACTACCAAAGGCGTCCCCGAAGTCCCGCGTGGTGGTAAAAGCGATCTCGATGGCCGACGCCCGCGTCACATGGGACCAGTACTTCATGAACATCGCGCAGGTCGTCGCCTCGCGCTCGACGTGCCCGCGCAAGTTCGTCGGCGCCGTCATCGTGCGCGACCGGACGATCCTCTCGACGGGCTACAACGGCTCGATCCGCGGCATGCCCCACTGCACCGACGAGGGCGGCCACATGATGGAGAACGACCACTGCGTCGCCACCATCCACGCCGAGGCCAACGCCATCATCCAGGCCGCGAAGAACGGCGTGCTCATCGACGGCGCGATGATCTACGTGACGGCCAGCCCGTGCTGGAACTGCTTCAAGCAGATCGCCAACGCCGGCATTCGGCGCATCGTCTACGGCGAGTTCTACCGAGACGATCGCATCTTCGACGTCGCGGGCCGACTGTCGATCGATCTCATGCACCTGCAGAGTCATGTGCCCGCGCCGGTGCGATAGGGCGCACACGCGCCGGAAAAGGCGCAGAAATCCTGAAAAGTGAGACGTTGCGCCGCAGCGGCTCCACTTGCACACAGGGCGATTTTGGGTTGACCGAACCCAGTGCGGAGGCGAGGCTTGCCCTCCATGCTCCGGTTGGCTGTTTTCGGAGTGGCCTTGTCGCTGATGTTGGGCGCCGGGTCGCGAGTCGCACACGCGGATGAAGACGAGACGGGCACGTCCGCGTCCGCCGCCGAGCAGAGTGAGGACGGCGCCGAGACGCCGGCCGAAGCGCCGGTGGCGCCCCGCAAGAAGCACCGCGGGAAGAAGTCGCGGCGGCACGGCCTGGTCACGGGCCGCGTCGTCGCCGAAGAACAGCTGCGTCAACAGCCGCTCGCGCGCCCGTCGGGCCACCTCCACCTCATCTTCCCCGGCGTCCACGACGAGGTCGAGGTCAACATCTACAACGAGGACGGCTCGTACAACCTCGACGCGCTCGAGCAGGCGAGCCACGTGCTGCGTTGTCGCCGCACCGAGACCGAGAAGCCCATCGACCCGCAGCTGTTGATGCTGCTGTCGCACGTCGAGGACCACTTCGGCGGCAAGCCGCTCGAGATTGTCTCGGGCTACCGCAACCAGCGCAAGAAGACGAGCAACCACTTCAAGGGCACGGCGAGCGACATCCGCATCGAGGGCGTGGCGCCGAAGAAGATCCGCGAGTTCGCCGAGACGCTCGACGGCGGCGGCATGGGCATCGGCCTCTACCCGCGCGGCGGCTTCGTGCACATCGACGTGCGCCCGCCGCCCAGCTACCGCTGGATCGATTACTCGCCTCCGGGCTCGAACGCCGCGGAGAAGCGCCCGCCGCGCGGCTGGAAGCGCAAGAAGCTCCAGAGCTAGAAGGCCCGCTCGCCTCGGACGTCCGCGCGGCCAAGGTCGCGCGGCGCCTGTCGTTTGAGTCAGGCTGCCTCGCGCTGCGATCGGTCAAGTTCAGGCGCGAACCTGACGACGGACAGTCAGCGCCCGCGCGCGCCTTCGCATGCTTCGCTACAAATCCGCCACGTCGTTCTCCCGCGCCTTCGGGCTGGTTGCGCTCTTCTTGGTCGGCTGCGGCGACAACATCTCGCCACAGATTCTCGGCTCGGGCGGCGTGGGCGGCGGTGGCGCGGGCGGCGTGACGATTGGTGGCGGCGGCAACGGTGGCGGCGGCAGCGGCGGTTCCGGAGGTGGCGGGGCTTCCGGGGGAGCGGACGGCGGCGTCGCGGGTGACGGCGGGATCGCCGGCAACGGCGGCGGCGGCTCGGCGGGCACGGGCGGCGTCGGTGGTTCGGCCGGGACGGGCGGCATCGCTGGCAGCGGTGGAACGGGCGGCGTCGCGGCGACGGGTGGCGCTGGTGGATCGGCGGGGGCGAGCGGCGGTTCGGGCGGCGCGACGGGCGGCAGCGGCGGCGCGACGGGCGGGCCTGGAGGAACCGGCGGCGTCGCGGCCACGGGCGGCACGGGCGGCGTCCTCGCGGGCTGCGACGGCGTCGACTGCGCGCAGACCAACGGTGATCCGGGCCTGTGCATGAACGACGTCTGCCTGCCGTGCACGACGGATCAGGCCTGCGCCGCCGTCTACGGCGCCGGCACGCTCTGCATCAACGGCGGCTGCTTCACAAACGGCTGCCGCACGAGCGCTGACTGCAGCGGCGGAAAGCTCTGCAACACGACGACGCACGCCTGCTTCGCGTGCGCCGACGACGACGCGTGCGTCACGGGGCTCGGCGCGGGCCACATCTGCGTCGCGGGCGCCTGCGTCTCGGGCGACTGCCACGCGAACGCGGACTGCACGAACGGCCACCTCTGCGACGCCTCGACGAACTCGTGCGTCGCGTGCACCAGCGACACGACGTGCGTCGCCGCGCTCGGCGCCGATCACATCTGCGACGGCGGTTCCTGCATCGCCGGCAGCTGCCACTCGGCGGCCGACTGCGCGACCGGCCTCGTCTGCAACGGCAGCCGCGAGTGCGACGCCTGCACGAGCGACGCGAGCTGCGGCCCCGACTACGGCGGCGGTCACCTCTGCGTCGCCGGCTCATGCGTGCCGGGCGAGTGCCGCTCGGCCGCCGACTGCGCCGCGGGCGACGTCTGCGACGGCAACACGCTCTTCTGCACGCAGTGCGCGAGCGACGCCGTCTGCCAGTCGAGCTACGGCCCGAGCCACCTCTGCGTCGGCGCGACCTGCATCGCCGGCGACTGCCGTGCCGCGAGCGACTGCAGCAACGGCCGCGTCTGCACCGCCAACCATTGCACCGACTGCGGCGGCGACCCCGTGTGCGCCGCGCAGTACGGCGCCGCGCACCTCTGCATCAGCGGCGGCTGCGTCGCGGGCCAGTGCCGCACGGCCGCCGACTGCTCGCCCGGCCAGCTGTGCGACGCGAGCTTCACCTGCACGGGGTGCACGTCGGACATCGCCTGCATCTCGGGCTACGGCGCGAATCACCTCTGCAACAACGGCCTGTGCGTCGCGGGTGACTGCCGCTCGACGGCCGACTGCGGCGGCGGCCGCATCTGCGACACGTCGACGTTCACGTGCTCGGCCTGCGCGAACGACGCCGTCTGCGTGACCGCCTTCGGCGCCAATCACCTGTGCGTCGGCGGCAACTGCATCTCCGGCAACTGCCGCGTCGCCGGCGACTGCGCCACGGGCGAGGTCTGCGACGCCAACACGTTCACGTGCGGCACGTGCGCCAACGATGCGGCCTGCGTCGGCGGCTACGGGCCGAACCACCTGTGCATCAGCGGCGCGTGCGTCTCGGGCAGCTGCCGCACGTCGCCCGAGTGCCCGAACGGCGGCCTCTGCGACACGAGCACGCACAGCTGCGGCGCGTGCTCGACCGATCCCGAGTGCGTCGCCGGCTACGGCATGAACCACCTCTGCGTCGCCGGCCAGTGCGTCTCGGGCACGTGTCACTCGACGGCCGACTGCGGCGGCGGACAGATTTGCAACGCGTCGACGCACGCCTGCGAGGCGTGCGCGAGCGACGCCGCGTGCACGACGGCCTACGGCGCGGGCCACCTGTGCGAGGGCAACGTCTGCATCACGGGCGAGTGCCGCACGTCGGCCAACTGCTCGGGCGGCAAGCTCTGCGACACGCCCACGCACGCCTGCGTCGCCTGCCAGAACGACAGCTCCTGCGAGAGCGACGCGAGCTACGGCTCGTCGACGTTCTGCCTCGCGGGCGCGTGCACGCAGGGCGACTGCCGCGTCACCGACGACTGCGCGACGGGCCAGCTCTGCGGCTCGTCGCAGGCCAACACCTGCGGCGCGTGCGCGACGGACGCGCAGTGCCTGGGCGACGCCGACTACGGCGCGGGCACGATCTGCTTCGAGGGCGTGTGCCAGCGCGGCGACTGCCACGGCACGAGCACCGATTGCACCGGCGCCGAGGCCGGCCTCGTGTGCGGCGCCACGTCGGCCAACAGCTGCGGCGCCTGTTCGTCGGATCAGCAGTGCCAAGAGGATCCCATCTACGGCTCGAGCACGATCTGCAACACGGCGCCCGCCCAGGCGACGACGGGCCAGTGCGTGTCGGCGGCGTGCAACGTCAGCGGCACGTGCGGCGCCAACAGCGGCGACTTCTGCTGCAACAGCCTCTGCGTGCCCGGCAACTGCTGCGCCGACGTCGACTGCACGGGCAACCCGTCGTTCGGCGCCGGCTACGCCTGCGTCGACAACCACTGCACGGGCTGCTCGGCCGTCGTCGGCAACCGCTACCTCGTCGATCCCATCAACGGCAACGACGCCAAGGCCACGGGCAGCGGCAAGATCGGCTCGATCTCGAACTCGAGCTGCAGCTTCAAGACGGTGACGCGCGCGCTGCAGGTCGCGGGCGGCTTCGCCTCGCCCGGCACGCAGATCGTCATCATCGGCCGCTCGGGGCAGTCGACGTCGCTCGCCGCGACCGAGACGCTCCCCATCCTCGTGCCCGCCAACGTGACGATCACGACGAGCGACGGCCCGATCCTCGTGACGCTGCCCGCGAGCGCCGACCCGAGCTTCTCGACCGTCGGCGGCTTCCAGCTGGGCGGCGATCTCTCGGGCGTCGTCCCCGACCCCAGCGCGCCGCTCACGATCGACGGCTCGAGCAACACGTCGGGCATCGGCATCGCCGTTGCGCCCGGCACGAACAAGTCGGCGAGCCTCAGCTACGTCACCGTGCAGAACACGGGCGGCAACGGCATCGGCGTCACGAGCGGCACGCTCACGATCCGCGAGGGCGTCACCGTGAAGAACGCCGGCACGTCGACGAAGAAGCGCGACGGCCTCAACGTCACGAGCGGCACCGTGAAGATCATCGTCGGCTCGGGCAAGGCGCAGACGACCTTCGCCAACAACTCGCAGAACGGCATTTACGTGCTCGGCTCGGGCGTGCTCATGATCTCGGGCGTGCCCGTGACGACGCCAGCGCCCAACGGCCTCGGCACGATCGTCGCGACCGGCAATGCCTCGGCCGGCGTGCGCATCTTCGACACGCCCGGCGCGGGCGCGAGCTCGATCGACGGGCTCGTGTCGTGGGCCAACACCGCGTCGGGCCTGCGCGTCTACGGCGGCAGCAAGGTGAAGGTGCGCAACAGCGTCTTCCTCGCCAACCTCGCCAACGGCATCTACGTCACGAACTACGACCTCACGGCGAGCGGCAACGCCGTCTCACAGATCGACCTCGGCAAGCCGGGCGACCCGGGCCGCAACGTGCTGCAGGCCTCGGTTGGCTCGAACCCCGACGTCACGGGCCTCTGCGTCTCGATGTCGACGGGCATGGGCGCGCTCTCGCTCTCGGCGGCCGGCAACACCTTCGCGGGCCCTACCGACTGCACGACCTCGACGGCCTCGCTCGTGCGCGCGTCGAGCTGCGCCCTCATCATCCCCGGCAACATCGCGCCCGACGTCGCCGTCGTCCCCGCGAGCGGCACGACCGTCACCATCGACACCTCCGGCTGCAACTGAGCGAGAGCGGCGCGTCGCCGCCGCAATCTTGCAATTCGGATCTCCGTCCTTTAGCTTGCGAAGCTGCTCATGGCGTCTCGGCAGCTCGATCTCCCGGAGTCCGGCGCGAAAGCGTCTTCGAAAGAGAGCGGGGGCGCGGGCGGCGGGCGCGGCGGCAAGAAGCGCGGCGGCGGCGACGACGACGCGCCTCCCCCGGGCCCGACGGACGCCTCGCTCGCGATCGAGGCGCAGAAGCGCTACCTGAACTACGCCGTCAGCGTCATCACGTCGCGCGCGCTGCCCGACGTGCGCGACGGCTTGAAGCCGGTGCAGCGCCGCATCCTCTACGCGATGTACGCGAACCTGCACCTCCACCCCGACGGCCGCTTCCGCAAGTCGGCGACGATCGTCGGCGAGGTGCTCGGCAAGTTCCACCCGCACGGCGACACCTCTTGCTACGAGGCGATGGTGCGCATGGCGCAGCCGTTCTCCATGCGCGGGATGCTCGTCGACGGCCACGGCAACTTCGGCTCGCTCGACGGCGACGGCGCCGCCGCCTACCGCTACACCGAGGCGCGCCTCGCGCCGCTCGCCGTCGAGCTGCTGTCTGAGATCAAGCAGGGCACGGTCGACTTCCGTCCGAACTACGACGGCACGACCGAGGAGCCGATCGTGCTGCCGGCGAAGTTCCCGCAGCTGCTGGTCAACGGCAGCACGGGCATCGCCGTCGGCATGGCGACGAACATCCCGCCGCACAACCTCGCCGAGGTGTGCGAGGCGGCGGTCGCGCTCATCGACGACAAGGATCTCGAGACGAAGGACCTGCTCAAGTACGTCAAGGGCCCCGACTTCCCGACGGGCGGCCTCGTCACCAGCTCGAAGAAAGAGCTGCGCGAGATCTACGAGACGGGGCAGGGCGGCGTGCGCCTGCGCGGCGAGTGGAAGACCGAGAAGGGGAATCGCGGCGCGGATACGATCATCGTGACGTCGATTCCTTACGCGCTGTCGAAGGCGACGGTCGTCGAGCGGATCGCCGAGGTCATCATCGAGAAGAAGCTGCCGCTGCTCGTCGACGTGCGCGACGAGTCGACGGACGACGTCCGCATCGTGCTCGAGCTCAAGGCGGGCGCCGATCCCGCGCTCGTCATGTCGTACCTGTTCAAGCACACGCCGCTCGAGCAGAGCTTCTTCGTCAACATGACGTGCCTCGTCCCGACGGAGAACAAGGAGATCGCCGGCCCGATGCGCCTCGATCTCAAGGCGATGCTGCGCGAGTTCCTCGACTTCCGCGAGGAGGTCGTGCGCCGCCGCTTCGAGTTCGAGCTGGCCGAGCTCGAGCGCCGCATCCACATCCTCGAGGGCTTCGCGATCGTCTTCGACGCGCTGGACGAGTGCATCCGCATCATCCGCAAGTCGGAAGGCAAGGCCGACGCCGCCGACAAGATCATCAAGCGGTTCGAGCTGTCGGACGTACAGACCGACGCGATCCTCGAGCTCAAGCTCTACAAGCTCGCGCGCCTCGAGATCCAGATCATCCTCGACGAGCTGCGCGACAAGAAGGCCGCCGCCAAAGAGATCCGCGCGATCCTCGGCGACAAGAAGAAGCTGTGGAAGGTCATCCGCACCGAGATCGCCGAGGTCGCCGCCAAGTTCCCCGACAAGCGGCGCACCAAGCTCGGCGGCGGCGGCGGTGACGACGTAGCTTTCGACGCCGAGGCGTTCATCGTCGACGAGGACGCGACCGTGATCCTCTCGCGCGACGGCTGGCTCAAGCGCGCGCGGGAGATCAAGGACATCTCGGCGACGCGCGTGCGCGAAGGCGACGCCGTCCTCGCGGCCGTGCGCGGCTCGACGAAGGAGGCCGTCGCGATCTTCTCGAACTTCGGCAGCGCCTACGTCATCCGCGTCAACGATGTGCCCGCGTCGACGGGCTACGGCGAGCCCGTCCAGAAGCTCTTCAACTTCCGCGACGGCGAGCGCGTCGTGGGGGCGATGATGATGAGCGAGGCGGCGACGCCCAAGGGCGCGCTGGCGCTCGCCTTGACGAAAGGCGGCTACGGTCTACGCTTCGGCCTCGAGATCCACCGCGAGCTGTCGACGCGCGCGGGCCGCCGCTTCGCCAAGCCCGCCGAGGGCGACGAGATCGTGGGCGTGGCACTCGTCTCCGAGGGTGATCTCGTCTGCGCCGTCACGTCCGACGCGCACGCGATCCTCTGCAAGGTCGACGAGATCCCCGAGCTCGCCAACCCGGGCCGCGGCGTCACCGTCATCAAAATCGACGACGACTCCGGCGTCACCGTCGTCGGCTTCGGCGTCGGCACGCGCAAAGACAAGGTGCTGCTCGTCGCCGAGACCGACGGCGGCAAGGAGATCCCGCTCGGCACCGAGCGGCTGTCCGTCACGGCGCGCGGAGGCAAAGGCCACGGCCTCGCGCGCAAGACCAAGATCGTGCGCGCGAGCGCGCCCATGGTCCCCACGCCCCCCGCGCTGCTGAACTAGCCCATGAGCACGACGTCCTACACCTCAGACGACATCACCGTCCTCGAAGGCCTCGAGCCCGTCCGCAAGCGGCCCGGCATGTACATCGGCGGCACGGACAGCAAGGGCTACCACCACCTGGTCTGGGAGATCGTCGACAACTCCGTCGACGAGGTCATCAACGGCTTCGGCAAGCGCATCGAGGTGATCCTCCACAAGGATCACAAGTCGATCACCGTCATCGACGACGGCCGCGGCATCCCCATCGACATCAAGAAGCCCTACAACAAGTCGGCGCTCGAGCTCGTGCTGACGACGCTGCACGCGGGCGGCAAGTTCAACGCCGGCCAGTACCAGTTCTCGGGCGGCCTCCACGGCGTCGGCTCGTCGGTCGTCAACGCGCTCTCGGAGGAGCTGGTCGCGACGATCAAGCGCGACGGCTTCAACTGGGAGCAGCGCTTCGAGCGCGGTCGCGCCGTCACGAAGATCAAGAAGCTCGGCCCGGCGCGCGGCACGGGCACGTCGATCTTCTTCCGCCCCGATCCGCAGATCTTCGGCAAGCAGGAGCTGTCGGCCGAGACGATCCGCTTCCGCCTCGACGCCAAGGCCTTCCTGCACAAGGGCCTCAAGATCATCTTCAAGGACGAGGCGGCCGGCACCGAAGACGTGCTCGAGCACGCGGGCGGCATCGCCGACTTCCTCGCGAAGGTCGTCACCGATCGCGGCAAGGCGCCGACGGCGCCGCAGGTGTTCTACTTCGAGCGCGCCGCCGACAACGGGACGCGCGAGAGCGGCTTCCGTCTGGAAGCGGCGCTGCAGTGGACCGAGTCGCACGAGGAGACGATCCGCTCGTATGTCAACGCCATCCCGACGACGCAGGGCGGGACGCACGAGCAAGGCTTCAAGAGCGCCATCGTCAAGGCGATGCGCAGCTTCATGGAGGCGTCGAACCTCGAGCCCAAGGGCGCCACGCTCACGGCCGAGGACATCCGCGAAGGCGTCGTCGGCGTGCTGTCGGTGTACATGCACGAGCCCCAGTTCCAGGGGCAGACGAAAGAGCGGCTCGGCAGCCCCGAGGCGCAGGCCCAGGTCGACTCGGCCGTGCGGCCCGCGCTCGAGAAGTTCCTCCTCGAGAACAAGACGGCGGGCGCGCAGATCGTCGAGCGCATCGCCCTCGCCGCCAAGGCGCGCGAGGCCTCGCGCGCGGCCGCGAACGCCGTCTCGCGCAAGACGGCCGTCTCGCACCGCCTGAACTTGCCGGGCAAGCTCGCCGACTGCTCGTCGACCGACCCCGGCAAGAGCGAGCTCTTCATCGTCGAGGGCGATTCGGCCGGCGGCTCCGCCAAGCAGGGCCGCGAGCGCAAGACGCAGGCGATCCTGCCCTTGCGCGGCAAGGTGCTCAACACCGAGCAGGCGTCGCTGCAGAAGGTGATGGTCAACAAGGAGCTGCAGGACGTCGTCTCGGCGCTCGGCTGCGGCGTGGGCGCCGACTTCAAGATCGAACGGCTGCGCTACGACAAGGTGATCTTGTTGATGGACGCCGACTCCGACGGCCACCACATCGCGACGCTGCTGCTGACGTTCTTCTACCGCCACCTGACCGAGCTCGTGCGCCAGGGGCACGTCTACCTCGCGCAGCCGCCGCTCTTTCGCATCGACCACGGCAAGGAGACGCACTGGGCGCTCGACGAGGCCGACCGCGAGCGCATCGTGGCCGAGCTGCCGAAGAACGCGCGCCCCGAGATCATGCGCTTCAAAGGCTTGGGCGAGATGCAGCCCGACGAGCTCGCGCGCACGACGCTCGACCCCAAGACGCGCCGGCTGCTCAAAGTCACCGTCGAGAACGCCGAGGAGACCGACAAGGTCCTCACCGAGCTCATGGGCAAGGACGTCGAAGCGCGCTTCAAGTTCATCATGGAACGCGCCGCGCAAGCCGACCTAGACCTGTAGGGTAGGCGCGACCATGCGCGCGGTGGTGGGTCTCTGGATCGCCCTCGCGACTGGCGGCTGTGCGTCGCTGCCTCCGTGCCCCGCGCGCGGAGGGCCAGTGTGGACCGAGGTGACGAGCCCGCACTTCGTCGTGCGGACTGATTTGCCCGACGCCGCGGGCGAAGCGCTCGCGCGGCGGCTCGAAGAGGCGCGCGCGACGATGCTGGCCGTATCGTGGCCGCACGAGCCCGATCCTGCAGGGCGCACGCACGTCGTCGCCTTTCGCTCGGATCGCGAGCTCGCCGCCGTTCGTCACGGAATCCTCGGCGAATGGATCAAGCAGCCGCCGTTTCGCCCGACGCTGCTGCTCGCGGGAACGAGTGAGCTCGGCGAAGACGACAGCGCCGCGGCCCACGAGATCGCGCACGATGTGTCGCATCGGTTTTTGCCGTTTCAACCGATCTGGTACAGCGAAGGGCTCGCGACGTTCTTCGAGGCGCTCACTTACGATCGCGCGACCGGGCGTGCGCGCGTGGGCGTCGCGACGCCGGGCCGCGCTCTCTACGTCGGCCGTGGTTGGTCGTCGGAGGCGGTCATTCGCGCGCACCAATATCCGCCTGCTGGCCGCGCGCTCGGCATCTTCGAGGTGCGCTCGTGGCTCATCTTCCATTACCTCTTCTTCAACCGCGGCCCTCAGCTCGCGGTCTTCGCGGATCGGCTGCGCGCGCTCACGCCGTGGGACGTGGCGTGGGATCAGGCGTTCCCTGATTTGCCGTTCGCGAAGCTCGACCACGAGCTCGACGGCTACGCGAGCGATCACCTGTTCCGCACGGCGACGGCGCAGCTCACGATCGTCGTCGGTGCGATCGCCAAGCGGCCGCTGCGCTTGCCCGCCCATCGCCCGTAAGTCACCGTGACTGGTCGCACTTTCGATGGGAGCGTCAGTTCGTTGGCGCAACGAAATAACAAAGGTGCTCCGGTCGTTCATGAGCCCCGCAACGTAGGCGACGCGCATTGCGCCAACCGCAACGAGGCCTTTCGCGTGCCCGGCGCCGCATCGTCCCTTGTTTTCCGCGGGGAAACGGGCACCGTACCCATCGTGGCCGAAGTCGAGGAGTCGGGACCTGGGCCCGGGGTCCCGGGCGCGTCTTTGCGAGAGTCGCGGCGTCGTTTGCTCGACGTCGTTTGCCGCCTCGGTGCCGTTGCCGCCGTCCCGGTTTGCGCCGTGCTCATCTACACGAACGCGCAGCTCGCGCGTTGGGATCTCGTCACGCTCAGCAGCGTCGCGGGCGCCGGCCTCGTCGCGCTCGGCGTCGCGCGCGACCTTTCGTACCGCTGGCGCGCGCGCGGCCTGTGCGCGGCGATGGGCCTCGCCGCGATCGGCACGTGGTTCCTCGGCGGCTATGTCCTCGAATCGGCGGGCCTCCACGTCGCCGCCGTCCTCCTGACGGCGTTGCTGCTCGGCCGGCGCGCGGCGACGACGGCGCTCCTCGTGCTGACGCTCGCGTTCACGCTCGCGGCGATGGGCCACCTCCACGCTCTGTTGCCCACCGATCCTCAGATCCAGGCCGGGGGACACGCCGCGAACAACTGGATGACGGCCGGCATGATGCTGACGGCGCTGACGCTCATGCTGGGCACGGGGCTGACGCTCGTCATTCGTGACGTCGAGCGCGCGCGCCGCGACGCCGTCGATCTCGCGACCCGACTCGCGAAGGAGAGCGAGGCGCGCCTCCTCGAGATTCGCCGCCGCGAGGAGACGCAGCGCCAGCTCGTCGCGGCCCAGCGGCGCGACGTGCTCGCGACCTTCGCGGGCGGCCTCGCGCACGACTTCAACAACCTGCTCACCGTCGTCTACGAGGCGTTCGAGCGCGCGCAGGCCGAGGTGCGGCCGTTCGGCGTCGCGGCCGAGGCGCTCACGCTCGGCAAGGCCGCCGCCGACAGCACGGGCTCGCTCACGCGGCAGCTGCTCGCCTACAGCCGCGGCGACCACGACGGCAAGACGCCGACCGACCTCGCGCCGCTCGTGCGCACGACGCTCGCGATCGTCCGCCGCTTGCTGCCGTCGTACGTCGAGATTCGCTCCGTCGCGCCGTCGACGTTGCCGCCCGTGCTGTGCGCGCCGACGCAGATCCAACAGGTGCTGCTCAACCTCGCCGTCAACGCGCGCGACGCGATGCCCGACGGCGGCCGCCTCGACATCACGGCGCGCGCCGACGGCGACGCCGTCGAGCTGCTCGTGACCGACACCGGCACGGGCATCGACCCCGCGATCGCGCCGCGCATCTTCGAGCCATTGTTCTCGACGAAGGCGCCTGGGCAGGGCACGGGCCTCGGCCTCTCCGTCGTCGCCATGGTCGTGAGCGACCACGGCGGCACCGTCACCGTGAAGAGCCAGCCCGGCGCCGGCACGACCTTCGAGGTGCGCTTGCCGCTCGCCGTCGCCGCCGAGCCCGCGGCGCCGATCGCCGCGACCAATTGACGACCGAGGCGCTACCGCGCGAAGAACAGCGCGAGGCCGGCGCCGACGAGCGTCGCCAGCGCGACGATGCCGGCGGGGGAGACGTGGAGCTCGAAGCGGACGGGGCGCCACAGCCACTGCCAGGCCGTGGGCGTCACGGGCTCGGCGACGCGGGTCATGACGCGCGCGACGAGGGCGGGCGGCGGCGCGACGTCGCGCAGGTGGGCCAGGTCGCGGATGGGCTCTTCGGCGACCTCGATGATCGCGTCGCCCGGGCTCACGACGTGACGCCTTCTCTCTGAATGATGTCCCT
This sequence comes from Polyangia bacterium, assembly GCA_035549075.1. Lineage (GTDB taxonomy): Bacteria > Myxococcota_A > Polyangia > Fen-1088 > Fen-1088 > DASZFV01. Next base: position 18,367 of record DASZRT010000122.1, read on the forward strand.
CAGCATCGCGCGCGCGCGCACGACGCGGATTTTCAGCGTCGTCACTGGCAGCTGCAGGATCGCGCGGATCTCCTCGTACGACATCTCTTCGATGTCGCGCAGGATGAGCACCTCGCGGTACTTCGGCGACACCTGCAGGAGCGCCGTCTCCAAATGATGGCGGCGCTCGCCGCTCGAGACGTTCGACTCCGGGTTCGACGGATCGTAGGCGAACGCGGCCTCGCCGCCCGGCACCTCGATGTCGAGCGGCTCTTCGGTGCGCTTCTTCGACTTGAGGACGTCCTTCGATCGGTTGACGGCGATGCGCAGCAGCCACGTGCCGAAGGCGCGCGCGCGCCCGTCGGCGTGGAAGGTGTGGAGCGCGTTGAACGCGTCGACGAACGCCTGCTGGGCGATGTCCTCGGCGTCGGCGCGGCTCCCGAGCATGCGGAGCGCGACCGAGAACGCGACGCGCTGGTAGCGCGCGACGAGCGGACGGAACGCTTCGACCTCGCCCGCGAGGCAACGGTTCACGAGCAGCTGCTCTTCGGTGTCGACCGTCGAGGAACCGTCGTCGTAGATCGAGGCGGCAGCGGCCGACAAGATCGGTCCACTTTCTTCGGGCCCCAGAGCAAGGACGCCGGACACGGACGCAGATCGACGCGGGCCGTCCGAATTCACGAGCCGGACAATACGCGAATACCGCAAATGGCGCACGCTATAATCTCGGCGCATGGGAAGGGCGTTCGCGCGGCTCCGAGCCTGGGGCGTGGGGCCGCGTAAGCCTCGACGGGTGGTGGGCTTTGCGGCCGCCCTCGTCGTCGGCGTGCTCGCGAGCCAACGCGTCGCAGCGGCGGGGCCGGGCTTCTGGGAGCGCGTGGCGGCGAGCCCACAGGTCGAGGCCGATCGGTTGTCGGCGGCTGCCGAGGCGATCCTCGCCGCCGACGGCGACGCGCGAGCGGGGGCTGCGCGCGCCGAGCCGCTCGTCCGCCGCGCCCTCGCGCTCGCGACCGACGACTTCCGCGCGCTGGCGGCCCTGGCCGAGATCGACGCGCGCGCCGGTCGCGCCGACGCGGCGCTCGCCGGTCTCGAACGGGCGTGCGCGCGCGCGCCCGACGACGCCGTCCGCTCGTGCTGGTTCCGGCTCGGCGTCGAGCGCTCGCGCCGTGGCCGCCATGCCGAAGCGATCGAGGCGTACGAACGGCGCCTCGACGTCGACGCGCCGAGCGGCGGAGAGGCGATCGTCCACGCGAACCTCGGTGAGCTGCTCATGGCGACGGGGCGTTTGCGCGAGGCCGAGGATCGCTACCGCGAGGCCTTGCGCGCCGACGCGGGGACGGGCCGCGACGATCGCCACGCGACGACGCTCGCGACCTACGGCCTCGCCGTCGTGCTCGATCGCGCGGGCCAGACGACGGCGGCGCGCGAGATGATGGCGCGCGCGCTCGCGCTCGATCCCAAGGCGAGCCTGCTCGAGGCGGCACGCGCCGGCGACGGCGACGTGTTCTTCGTTCCCGATGGCGACGTCTACTACTACCTGGGCCTCGCCGCCGAGGTCCGCGAGCGCGTCGACGACGCCGAGGCCGCGTTCCAAGAGTTCGGCGCGCGCGCGCCGAAGAGCCCGTGGTTCGCGCGCGCGCGCGCCCACATCGCGGCGCTCGAGGCGCACGGCAGTGACGGTCGCCGTGCCGCGCCGCACGCGTCGCCGCTCCTGCGCGTGACCGCCGCGGGCACGGTCTCGTCGCGCGGGCCGTTGCCGGCGCCGCTCGTCGACGCCGCCTGGCGCCAACGGCCCGGGCTCGTCGATGCGTGCCTCGACGAAGCGGCGCGCGACGGCCTCGTCGAGGTGCGGCCGGGGCTTCGTTTCGCGCTCGAGCTCGATCTCGACGCCGCGGGCGCCGTCGCGGGCGTGACCGTCGACGCCGCGCCCGCGCTCGCGCAGGGCTCGTTCGCGCGCTGCGTGGAGGCGTCACTCCGGGCAGGTTTGCGCGTGCCGCGCCCGCACACGCCGAAGCCGACGCACGTCCGCGTCGAGCTGCTCGTGGGCATCGGCAAGGACCGCTAGCGAGCCCACAGCGCGGCGGGGTATAGAAGCAGGGGTGCGTAGCGACCGGCCGCGATACATCGCCGTCGAAGGCCCCATCGGGGCCGGCAAGTCGAGCCTCGCCGAAATCCTGAGCGTCGAGCTGCAAGCGCGCATCATCCGCGAGAGCCCCGAGGAGAACCCGTTCCTCGGCGCGTTCTACAAAGACCGCAAGCGCCACGCGATGTCGGCGCAGCTGTTCTTCTTGTTGCAGCGCTACGCGCAGCAGGGCGAGCTCGCGCAGGACGATCTGTTCTCGCGCGGCGGCGTCGTGTCGGACTACCTGTTCTCGAAGGACCGGCTGTTCGCGTCGCTCAACCTCTCGGACGACGAGCTCGCGCTCTACGACCGCATCTACCAGATGCTCAAGCCGCGCACCGTCGTCCCGGATCTCGTCGTGTACCTGCAGGCGCGCACCGACGTGCTGCTCGAGCGCATCCACAAGCGCGGGCGCGCCGAAGAGAAGCCGATCCGCGCCGAGTACGTCGAGGAGGTCGCGCGCGCCTACGCCGACTTCTTCTTCTCGTACGACGAGGGGCCGCTGCTCATCGTCAACGCGTCGAACATCGACTTCGTCGGCAACGAGCAGCACCGCAAGGAGCTCGTCGAGGTCATCCGCACGACGCGCACGGGAACGAGCCACTGGAGCCGCGGGTGAGGCGAGCCGCCGCGTCCTTGCGACGCGGCGCTGGTTTCGGCCTCGCGCTTCTTTCGTCGCTCGCCGCGTGCTCGCCGACGGTCGAGCCCACGCGCACGTCGTTGCGCGCGCCCGCGCCGCTGCCGCCGCGCTCGGTGGCGTTCGTGCTCGTCGACATGGGCGGCGGCGTCGATCTCACGCCGGCCGCCGCGCGCGGGCGGCTGCTCGACGACGCCGATTCGTTGCGCCGCCACACGCTCGCGAGCTCGTTCGGCGCGCAGGACGTCACGGGCGAGGTCTTCGGTCCGCTGCGGTGGGCCTTCGCCGCCGGCTGCGACACGAACGGCCTCGCCAACGGTCTGCGCGCGCAGGTGCCCGGCGCGTTCGATCACTACGTCTGGTACATGGGCACGCGGCAGGACGTGTGCGGCTGGAAGGCGCTCGCGACGGTGGGCACGCGCGCCGCGCCCTCGCGCGACACGTGGCTCGACGGCGTGTCGTCGTGCCTCGCGCTCACGCAGGAGCCGCAGCACAACTTCGGCCTGCAGCACGCGTCGGCGCTCGTGTGCCCGGGCGCGCCGCTGCTCGCCGATCCCAACGGCTGCCTCGTCGTCGAGTACGGCGATCCGTTCGATCCGATGGGCGGCGGCTGCCGGCACCCGAACGCGTGGGAGAAGCACTATCGAGGGTGGTTGAGCGGGTGCAACGGCGTCACCGTCAACGACAGCGGCTCCTTCACGTTGCTGCCGCTCGAGCGGCGTTGTGACGGCGCGCAGCTCCTGCGGATCGCGACGACGCGACCGCTCAGCATCAACCGGCCCGCGGGCGGCGGCGGGCCGGCGGGCGTGGACGTGCTCACGCACTACGACGTCGAGCTGCGCACGCCGCGTGACTTCGACGGCGACGTCGGTGGCGCGCCGCTCGCGCCGCAGGTGCAGATTCGTTTGGGCGCGGCCATTGGACCCGCGAACCAACCGGGCACGCACACGTACCTGCTCGACATGACGCCCGCGACGCCGGCGCTCGAGGACGCGGCGCTCGCCGAGGGCCACACGTTCGTCGATCCGGCGGGCGAGGTGCGCATCACGGCGCGCGCCGTGAGCGCCGAGAGCGCGACGATCGAGGTCGTGCTCGCCCGCGACACGTTCGCGAGCCAATGCCTCGACGGCACGACCTTTCAGACGCCCGGCCGCGGCCCGGAAGCGTGCGAGGACGACGTGCTCCCGCCGATCGAACCGACGACGCCCGTGCCCGACGCGAGCGCGGCCGACGGCGATCCCGCAGACGTCGCGGCGCCGGACGCGACGGTCGATCTCGACGCCGAGGCCACGCCCGAGCCGCCGCACGACGCGCCCGTCGAAGTCGCTCCCGCTGACGCAGCGGCGCGCGCGCCCGTGGGACCGCCGTTCACGGGTGGCTGCGCGTTCGCCGGACGCGCGCCCGTCGACGGTGAGATCGCGCTCCTCGCCGTCATCGCATGCATGGGCATGTTACGCTCTCGTCGATGGCCGATGCGTCCGCGAAGGTGACGACCGGCGCGCTGCGCGCGCGCAAGATGTCGCCCGACAAGATCGCCGTCGTCACGGCGTACGACTTCGTCTTCGCGCGCCTCGCCGACGACGCGGGCGTCGACGCGATCCTCGTCGGCGACAGCCTCGGCATGGTCGTGCAGGGCGAGGCGACGACGCTGCCCGTGACGCTCGACGAGATGGTCTATCACACGCGTCTCGTCACGCGCGGCGTGCGCCGCGCCCACGTCGTCGCCGACCTTCCGTTCATGAGCTACCAGGCGTCGATCGAAGACGGCCTGCGCGCCGCGGGCCGCCTCATGAAAGAGGGCCGCGCCGAGGCCGTGAAGCTCGAGGGCGGCGTCGCCGTCGCCGAGCTCGTGCACCGCCTCGTGAGCGCGGGCATCCCCGTGATGGGCCACGTCGGCCTCACGCCGCAGTCGGTGCACCAGCTCGGTGGCTTCAAGGTGCAGGGCCGCACGGAAGAGGCGCGCGCGCGGCTCATCGAAGACGCGACGGCGATCTCGAGCGCGGGCGCCTACGCGATCGTCGTCGAGACCGTGCCGCGCGACGTGGCCGCCGAGATCACGCGCGCCGTCCCCGCCGTCACGATCGGCATCGGCGCGGGCGCCGCCTGCGACGGGCAGGTCATGGTCATGCACGATCTCCTCGGGCTGCAGCCGGCGTGGCAACCGCGCTTCGTGCGCCGCTACGCCGAGATGGGCAAGTCCGTCGGCGAGGCCTTCGCGCGCTACGCCGCCGACGTGCGCGCCGGCAAGTTCCCCTCGGGCGAAGAGAGCTACGACTGAGCGCGCCGGTCATTCTACGCACGCCCGCCGAGATGACGGCCTGGGCCGACGCCGCGCGCGGGCGCGGCGAGCGGATCGCGTTCGTGCCGACGATGGGCGCGCTGCACGACGGCCACGTCTCGCTGCTGCGCGAGGGCCGGCGTCGCGGCGATCGCCTCGCGCTGTCGATCTTCGTCAACCCGACGCAGTTCGCGCCGCACGAGGATCTCGCGCGCTACCCGCGCGACCTCGCGGGCGATCTCGCCAAGGCCGAGAGCGCGGGCACCGACGTCGCCTACGTTCCCGAGCCGCGCGACATCTACCCGCCGGGTTACCAGACCTACGTCGAGGTGCGCGCCGTCTCGCAAGGCCTCGACGGCGCCTCGCGGCCCGGGCACTTCGTGGGCGTCGCCACCGTCGTGTGCAAGCTCTTCAACGTCGTGCGCCCACACGTCGCGCTCTTCGGCGAGAAGGACTACCAGCAGCTCGCCGTCGTGCGCCGCATGACGGCCGACCTCGATCTCGGCGTCGACATCGTCGGCATGCCGATCGTGCGCGAGCCCGACGGCCTCGCGATGTCGTCGCGCAACGTCTACCTCTCGCCCGACGAGCGCGCGCGCGCGCTGTCGTTGTCGCGTGCGATCGCCGCGGCCCGCGCGCGCGCGGCCGTGGGCGAGCGCGACGCGTCCGTTCTCGTCGCGTCGGCGCGCGGAGCGCTCGAAGGCCAGGTCGATCGCGTCGACTACGTCGAGCTGCGTGACGCCGCGACGCTCGTGCCCATCACGCGCCTCGAGCGCGAGGCCGTCGTGCTCATCGCTGCATTCGTCGGCAAGACGCGCCTCATCGACAACGCGCGCATCGCCGTTTGAATCGTCACGCCGCGGGCGGGCGCGGGCGGCTGCCAGCGATGTCTTCCTCGAGCGACAGCCGCGACCACAGCATCTCCCAGAGCATCGTGCCGAGGGATCCGCCGAAGGTCGCGAGGCCCAAAAGGAACAACGCCTCGGCCATCGCCTGTCGAGGCGGGAACGTGGGCGCGAAGACGAACAGCACGGCGCTCGATACCAGGAACGCGATGAGCGTGACGACCGACAGCACGACGCCCTTGTGCAGCACGCGCAGGCGTCGGCTCAGCATGCCGATCTGACGCTCGATGCTCACGGTGCGCGGCGTGCCCGCGACGCTCCCGCGCAGCTCGGCGTTGAGCCCGCGCACGCGCCCCGAGATCGTATCGAGCCGCCCCTGCAGGTTCGCCCAATAGATGACGGCGCTCGTGAGCGCGACGCCCGGCGCGAGGGCCGAGGTGATCGACGTCGGATCGGACATGCCCCTTTCGTATCGCAACCTCGCGGGAGCGTCTATTTCAAGCCGCCCACAACAAACGGCGCGCCTCGCGGACGCGCCGTCGCGAGAGCGCGCGCGGCGGCAGCCCCAGGGCGCGCGCGGCCGCGGGGGCGATCTCGGCGCGATCGATCTCGCCCACGAGCGCGTCGCCTTCGGCGCGGCGCGCGTCTTCCACGCGGCGCGCCGCGGCGGCCGGCAGCGTGGCGCGCGCCCACGCGTCGACCTCCCAGGCGAGGCGCGCGTGGCGGGATTCGTCGCGCGCGATCTCGGCGAAGACCTCGCGCAGCGTCGGGTCGGCGGCGCGCTCGGCTTGAAGGATCGCCGTCATCGCGCCGAAGGTCTCGCGCACGCAGCCCTCGCGCGCGTTCTCTTCCGCGACCGCCGCGAGCGGCCGCACGGCGAGTGGCTTGCTACGGACGAGCCGCGGCGTCGCTCCGCGCGCCCGCGCGGCGCGCGCCATGAGCACCGTGTGCCGCGCCTCTTCGGCGACGGCCTCGCGCGCCGCGCGCACGAGGCGTTCGGGCGCACCGTGCGCCGCGAGCTCGCGCGCGAGCCGACGGAAGGCGGGCAGCGACGCGCTCTCGAGCGCCGCCGCGCGCGCGAGCCAACGGCCCGCCGCCGTGCCACGCGCAAAGACGCGCGCGTCGACGAAGCCCGCCGGCCTTCGCCCCGTGCAGCCGAAGCCCGGCCCCGCGACGTGAAGCGTGACGGTCTCGTCGTTGGAGATGGCATCGCCCGCGTCGCCGTCGCGCGCGTCCCCCGCGTCGCCATCGATCCCACCGTCCGTCGGCGGATCGAGGCGCTCGCACGTCGCCACGAAGACGCCGCCTCGCTCTTCCTCACACGTCGCTTGGCAGTCGTCGTTGATGAAGCACCGATCCCACGCATCCCGATCGCGCGCATCCTTGCGCGCGACGGTGACGACGACGTCGAGCGCGGGAATCGCCCCGCCGCAGCCGACGGGGATGGTCGTCGAGCCTCCGGTTCCGGTCGATCCGCCCGTTCCCGTCACGCCCCCGGTCCCCGTCACACCTCCACCGCCCGTTCCCCCGCCGGCGTCGCCGACCATCGGCACGAGCCCGCTGGTCGACCCGCCGTTCGAGCAACCGAGCGGCACGAGAGGAAGCCCGAGCAACAGCAGCCGTCGCAGAACCTCTTCGATGTCCATGCCAGCACCGCCCATCAGATTTCGTGCCACGGGTGCCGACGACGTGGATTTCGCAGAAATCCGCTGACGCCGCGACGAGCCCGCGACATCGCTGGCTCGCGCGCGCCGAAAATTGCCCGTGCGCAGCCCCACATCGACTCTCTTTTCCGAGGGTGCGCATCGCGAGGGCACTCGATGCGCCGCCGACGCTGAGCCGATCGTGAGCCGTCCGTATCTTTGGATTGAAACGGAGGATCCATGCCCCTGACGAACTCACGGCGCGTCGGCTCGACGCTGGTTTTCATTCTGCTCGGCGCGACGCTCGCGGCCTGCGGCAACGACAGCTCGGGTACGCCCGGCACGGGCGGCTCGACGGGCAACGGCGGTGCGCCCGCGGGCGGTACGACGGGCGGCACCGGTGGAGATTCGGGAAGCAGCGCGGGCGGCGACACGGGCACCACGCCTGGCTCGGGCGGCGACACGACGCCGGCGACGGGCGGCTCGAGCGCGGGCGGCGGGGGCGCGTCGTCCTCGTCGTCGGGCACCGGGGGATCGATGCCCGCGCCGGTGTGCGCGCCGCCGATCCAGCCGGTCGACACGTCGGCGCCCACGACCAGG
>DASZRT010000123.1:0-18847 GCA_035549075.1 Polyangia bacterium
GCCGCCGTGACCGGTCGTGCCCGCGGAGCCCGTCGTGCCGCCGCCGCCCGTGGACCCGCCCGCGCCCGTCGTGCCTCCGCTCGCGGTCGCGCCACCGGTGCCGGTGTCGCCGCCCCCGCCGAGCGAGCCGCCGCTCCCGCCGGTCGCCGTCGTGCCGCCCGCGCCCGTGTCGCCGCCGCTCGCCGTCGTGCCTCCGGAGCCGGTCGTTCCGCCCGTGCCCGTGCGGCCCGCGCCGCCGTCGTCGCCATTGACGGCAATCGAGCCGCAGCCGTCGACGACGAACGCGAGCGCGAACCCAATCGCCACCACGTGAACCACCGTGACCAGACCGAACCGACGACTCATGCAGCGCTCCTTCGAAGACAGCGAGAGGTCAGGCGACTGATTATCGCCGAAACCGCCCGCGTCAGCGAGTGAGGGTTTGCGCGCAACCCGAGGGCGGGTTCTCGCACTCGCACGTGCTGCAACCGTTCGGCCCCGCGCGGTAACCGAACGGGCAATAGACGCAAGTGGCGGCCGGGCCGGCGCACGTCGGCGCTTTGCGGCAGGTGCAGGTGCTGCAGCCGTCGGTGCCGCGCTCGTAGCCGTAGACGCAGTCCTGCGCGCACGCGATCGTGTCGCACGCGACCTCGTGGTAGCCGTTCGGGCAGCGGTTGCACGCGCACGACGGACAGCCGTTGGCGTCGGGCGGCGCGGCGCCATACGGGCACGCGAAGGCGCACGCGATCGCGGGGCAGATCGACTTGCACGTCGGCGCCGACCACGCGCACTTGCCGTCGGCGCCGCGGCTGCACGTCCCTGGAATGATGGTGCCCAGGCAATTCGGGCCGGCGTACGTCCCCTCCGGGCCGCACTCTTGCGTCGTGCATGCCGCGGTCGTCGGCGGCGGGTTGCACTTGCACGTCGGACAGCCGTTGGCGTCGGGCACGTTGCCGTACTCGCAGTAGATGTCGCAAACGGGGCCGCATGCGGCGTGGCCGCCCGCGCCCGTCGAGCCGCCGCCCGGGTGACCCGCGCCGCCGGTGACGCCGCCGCTTCCCGTCGCGCCGCCGCTTCCCGTGTGACCCGCGCTCCCGGTCGTGCCGCCGCCTCCGCCGTCACCGCCACCGCCGTCGGGGCCGAGCGCGGTGCCGCCGCCACAGCCGGCAACGAGGAGCGTGATCACGAGCGAGGCGAAACGACGAGAAGAGATCGACATGGTCGCCGCCGTTTGCACGTCATGTGCCGCGCGCACAAACCCGCGCCGCCTCCACGATTCGCCGAGGATTTGTCACGGCCTTCGCGCGTGCGCCGCGCACACGCCCTCAGAATTGTGAGGTGATCTCGGCCGCGAGATCGTACTCGGCCGAGTGCGTGACGTGCGCGCGCACGAGCGTGCCCGGAGCTGGCTCGGGGTGCTCGCCCGCCTCGGCGGGCAACGACAGGTACACCTGCCCATCGATTTCGGGGGCCTGCCCCTCGTGGCGGCCCATGAGCAGGTACTCGGACTCGTCCGACTTGCCCTCGACGAGCACGTCGAGCGTCTGCCCGCGCATCGCGCGCAGCTTCTTCTTCGAGATGGCGCGCTGGATGCGCAGCAGCTCGCGGCGACGCGCGTCGATGTCCTTTTGCGGCACGCGCTTCGGCAGCAGCGCCGCCGTCGTGCCCTCCTCGCGCGAGTAGTTGAACACGCCGACGCGATCGAGGTCGGCCTCGCGCACGAAGTCGCAGAGGCGCTGGAACGACTCGTCGGTCTCGCCGGGGTGACCGACGATGAACGTCGTCCGCAGGGTCACGCCCGGCACGCGCGCGCGCACGCGCTCGCAGAGATCGCGCACCTGCTTCTCGCCGTACCCGCGGCGCATCGACTTCAGCACGCCGCTGTCGACGTGCTGGATCGGCACGTCGAGGTACTTCGCAACGCGCGGCTCGCTCGCCATGACGTCGAGCAGTTCGTTGGTGCACGCCGTGGGGTACGCGTAGTGGAGGCGGATCCACTTGAGGCCGTCGACGGCGCCGAGCCCGCGCAGCAGCGACGCCAAATTCGGCCTGGCGGATGCGCCCTCTTCCTTGGCGTTCGGCAGGTCCGTGCCATACGTCGTCAGGTCCTGCGCGACCAGGCAGATCTCCTTCGTGCCTGCTTCAGCCAGCATGCGCGCCTCGCGCACGACCGACTCGGGATCGCGCGAGCGCTGCGGGCCGCGCAGCTTGGGGATGATGCAGAACGCGCACGGGCGGTCGCAGCCCTCGGCGATCTTCACGTAGGCGGTGTGCGTGGCCATCGACGGCCGGCGCGGCGCGATGTCGTCGTAGAGGAAGCGGGGCGTCTCGGCGACGCGCACGCGGCGGCCCGCGCCGCCGATGGCGTCGGCGATCGACGCGACCTCGTCGGTGCCCAGGAAGTGGTCGACCTCGGGCATCTCGTCGGCGAGCTCGGTCGGGTAGCGCTGCGACAGGCACCCCGTGACGACGAGCCGCTTGCAGCTGCCCGCCTCCTTGTGGCGCGCCATCTCGAGGATGGCGTCGATCGACTCCTGCTTGGCCTCGCCGATGAAGCCGCACGTGTTGACGACGATGACCTCGGCGTCTTCGGGCGCGGTCACGATCTGATGGCCGGCGCCCGTCGCGTGGCCGAGCATGACCTCGGTGTCGACGCGGTTCTTGGGGCAGCCGAGCGAGACGAAATGGACGTTCATGATGCGAAAGCGCGCGAGGTTAGCAGAAGGCCGCCTCGCCCGAGACATGTCCTTGGAAACGGTTGATTCTATTTTAATAGACAATTTATCTTGAACTGGACAGGCGCCTCGATCAGGCTCACGGGATGCGAATCGGAATCGTCGGAGGGCTCGATCGAGGCGCGCCCGAGCTGGCGCAGGCCGCGCGCGACGGCGGGCACGAGCTCGAGTTCCACAAGGGCCACATGAGCGGGCCGCACGCGGACTCGCTGCGCGCGCTCGTGAGCCGCGTCGACGCGGTGATCATCCTCACCGAGATCAACAGCCACGCGGCCGTGCTGCTGGCGCGCAAGCAGGCGCGCCTACGCGGCAAGCCCACGCGCATCCTGCGCCGCCTGCGCCCCGCGCAGCTCGCGAGCGTCCTGCCGGATCTGGCCGCCGCCGCTTAGCGACTACGGAAAGGCGAGGACTTCGTTCTTGCCGAAGTGATCGACGAGAACAGTCACGTACTGGCGCACGACGTTCTTGCGCGCGACGACGGCGCCGATCTCGGCGGGCGTGAGGATCTCGTAGGGCGTGCCGGTCTCTTCCGACAGCACGCGCTCCAGCGTCGGCACGTCGATGCGGTCCAGCGCGCTCACGAGCGCGCGTGAGAAGCGCTGCGTGCGCATGAGCGCGTCGCGCGACTTCTTGTTGCCCTCGGGCTCGACGAAGAACGACATCGTGTTGTCCATGTAGAACAGCGTCTGGCCGTCGGGCGACATCTTCATGTTGCCGCCCGAGAGCCGGTCGGGGTTCGCCGTGAGGAAGTCGAACACGACGAGGTCCGACAGCTGCGTCGCCATCGACACCTTGTCGGGCGGGACCGGCTGGCCCACCGACAGCCACGACTGCTCGAGCTGCTGGCCCTCGGGCGTGTCGAAGCCGGAGTCCTTGATGACGGGGATCCAGTACGACGCCGTGCCGACGACCTGCCCCGTCGGGCCGAACAGCGTCTCGGCCTCGATGCGCGGGATCGCCTCGACGCTCTCGGGGTGCAGGTGGGCGAGGATGTCCTCCTTGCGCACGGCGCGCTCGGCGGCGGGCGGCACGGCGTTGAGGCCCAGCAGGCGGTTGAGGCGGTAGGCGGCGACCTCCTTGCGCGGGATCGTCTGCGTGTTGGTCTGCAGCGGCTTCCAGGCCGCGCGCGAGCCGTCCGCGAAATCGATCCTGAACGACAAGGAAGATCCGCCGTGGTTCACCTTGAAGCGCACGATGGGCTGTGTGCGGACGCGCTGGAGCAAGACCTCGTCGGACATGCCGAGGAACGTGCCCGTCGCTTCGAGGGCGACGCGCGGGTCGGCCATCGACGACAGGTCGCGCCGCACGCCGAGCGCCGCCGGCGGCACGATCAGCGCCGCCTCGCGCGTCGCGAGCACCGTGCGCGCCGCGCCCACGCCGCGCGCGACGCCGTACGCGCCGCCCGCGACCAGCGTCGCGGCGACGGACAGCTCGGCGAGGACGAACCCGGGAAGGCGCACGGCGGGGGCATTTTACCGCAGGAAAAGCGCCTTTTCCTGGGTGGGCCCGCCGCGCGCCGCTCGACATCGGCCCTCGACTTCGCGGCCGGAACGGCTACCGTAGTGCCCTCCATGTCGTCGTCCCCCGCCTTCGTCTGCTCCATGTGCCGCAAGCCGATCGCCGTCGGTGGCAAGCTCATCAAGTGCTCGGTGAGCACCTGCAACTCGGGCCGCGTGCGGCTCGTCTTCTGTTCGGCCTCGTGCTGGGACAGCCACCTGCCCGGCGCGCGCCACCGCACGGCCTACTTCGTCGAAGAGGTCGCGCGCCGCGAGTGAGGGCTACTTCTCTCCGACCGCGTCTTCCAAGGCGCGCGCGAGCGTGCCCTTGGTCGTGAAGCCGGTGAACGTCTGGCGAAGCGCGCCGTCCTTGCCGATGATGACCATCGTCGGCAGCGCGCGAACCTTGTAGAGGCCGCCCACGTCGCCCTCGTCGGCGACGACGGGGTAAGGGATGCCGTGGGAGGCGACGAACTCTTGCAGCGTCGCGGGATCGACGGCGCCGTCCTGGTCGATGCCCACGAACGAGACGCCGCGCGCCTTCCACTCGGCGTCGAGCTCGTGCAGCGTCGGCAGCATCGCGAGGCACGGCGGGCACCACGTCGCCCAGAAGTCCAGGACGACGACCTTGCCGCGCAGCTCGGCGAGCGAGACGCGCCCCGGCGTACCGTCGGCGCGCGGCAGCGAGAAGCCCGGCGCGGGACGGCCGCTGCGCATCGGCAGCAGATCCGCGAGGTGGCGGCCCGACCAGGCCGCTTGCGCCGCGAGGCTCACGACGGCGACGGCCACGAGCGTCGCGCCCGCGCCGCGCGCCGCGGGCGTCGGCTGCACGATCGGCGCCGCGCCGAAGCCGCCCATGCGGGCGCGGGCGACGCGCACGGCGAGCACGACGGCGACGAGGGCGGCGCCGATCGCGGCGATCTGCACCGGGCGATCCGGCAGCTCGCCACCGAACGGCAACGACGCCCACGCGCGCGCGAGCGCGTGCACGCCGAACGCTGGCACGTAGCACGCCGACGCGAGATCGAGATCCTTCGTCGAGTCGCGGCGCGCGCCCGCGAGCAACGTCACGAGCACGCCCGCCGGCAAGACGACCCACGCCGCGGCTTGCAGCTCGCGCGCGATGACGCCCGCCAGCGTCGAGAACGCGCTCGACGCCGGCTCGGTGAAGGCGAGCAGCGCCTCGAGCAGCGTCGCGAAGCGGAACGTCACGATCGCGACGGCGACGAGCCACAACACGTCGCGCAGCGCCCCACCCTCGCGATCGACGCGCCGGAGCGCCGCGCGCGGCGACACCAGCATCTGGCCCACGCGCCCGAGCCACGCGCCCGCCGCCGTGAGCGCCGCGCGCGCCGTCACTTGTTCCGCTCGTAGATGAGCGCGAGCCCCTGCAGCGTCAGCATGTCGTCGCACTCGTGAATCGTGCGCGTCTCCTTGGCGATGAGCGCCGCGAGGCCGCCCGTGCCGACGACGCGCGGCTCGTAGCCCGGGCCCATCTCGCCCTTGATGCGCTCGACGAGGGCGTCGACGAGGCCGGCGTATCCGTAGACGAGACCCGATTGCATGCTGGCGACGGTGTTACGCCCGAGCGCCGCCTTCGGTTTCACGATTTCGACGCGCGGGAGCTTCGCCGTCGCCGAGAACAGCGCCTCGGCCGACACCGTGATGCCGGGCGCGATGACGCCGCCCGCGTACTCGCCCTTGGCCGTGATGACGTCGAACGTCGTCGCCGTGCCGAAGTCGACGACGATCGCGCCCTGCGGCCAACGCTTCACGGCGGCCACGGCGTTGACGATGCGGTCGGCGCCGACCTCGCGCGGGTTCTCGTACAGGATGGGGATGCCCGTCTTCGTGCCGGGTCCGACGACGACCGGTTCGATCTCGAGGTGCTTGCGGCAAAACTTCTCGATGGGGAACAGCACGGGCGGCACGACCGACGACACGATCGCCGCCGTCACCGACGACAGCTCGAGCTTGGCGAGGCGGAACAGCTCTGCGAGCAGCGCCGCGTACTCGTCGCCCGTGCGCGCGGCGCGCGTTTCCAATCTCCAGTCGGCGACCAGCGTGTGGTCTTCGAGGCGAAACAGGCCCAGAGCGAGGTTCGTGTTTCCGATGTCGATGGCGAGGAGCATGGCGGTCGTCGAAGCTCATTAGGGTAACATGGCGCTCGCATGGCCTCCGCTCCCGCCGCGAGCTCACCGACGCGCCAGCGCGGGCCCGCGTTCATCCTCGCCCTGCTCGCCGCCTTCGCGATCTCGGCGTTCCTCGCCTTCTGGCTGCTCGACTACTTCGTGATCGACGCCGCGCACGCCGGCTCGAAGGGGCCGTTCGGGCAGCTCTTCGACTACGACGTCGAGACGATGCAGAACGCGCTCGGCACGCTGGCGCAGGTCATCGCCGCCGTGCTCGGCATCGCCATCACCGTCGTCTCGATCGTCGTGCAGCTGGCGGCGAACCGCTACACGTCGCGCGTCACCGACATGTTCTTCCGCGATCGCACGAACCTGGCCGTCATGGGCTTCTTCGTCGTCGCCTGCAGCATGGCGCTGTGGGTGACCTTCGGCGTCGGCAAGGTGTTCGTGCCGCAGGCGACGATCACCGTCGCGCTGCTCATGGCGACGGCGAGCTTGCTCCTGCTCGTGCCGTACTTCGCCTACGTGTTCGACTTCCTCGATCCCGAGAAGGTCATCGCGCGCCTCGGCGCGCAGACGCTCGACAGCGCCGCGCCCCGCAAGCGCACCGCCGAGGTCGTGTCGGAGGCGCGCCAGATGCGCGCCGTGAGCGGTCTCGAGCAGCTGGCCGGCATCGCCATGAACGCGCTCGCGCAGAAAGAGAAGACCATCGCCACCGACGCGACGGTCGCGCTGCGCACGGTGCTCGTCGACTATCTGCCCGAGAAGCAGGGCCTGCCGGCGTCGTGGTTCGCGCTCGGCCGCGCGCTGCGGGGCCACCCCGACTTCGTCGCCATGGCGCCCGAGTCGCTCGACGAGCTCGCGCGCGAGCGCACGTGGCTCGAGTGGATCGGCCTGCGGCAGATTCGCGAGGTATTCGCCGAGGCGCTCAAGACGCTGCCCGAGATGACCCACGTCGTCGCCATCGACACGCGCTACGTGGGCGAGGCGGCGATCGACGCCGGCGATCGCGACGTCCTCGCGCTCACGGTGAAGTTCATGAACACGTTCATGCGCGCCTCGCTCAACGCGCGCGACGTGCGCACCTGCTACAACGTGCTTCACCAGTACCGCCAGCTGGCCGAGGCGATGCTGCGCGCGCCGGCGACGGTCCCGTGGATCACGTCGGCGCTCGAGGAGGTCGGCGCGCACTTCAAGTACTACGCGCAGCTGGCGCACGGCCTGGGCCTGGGCTTCGTCACCGAGACGGCCGCCTACGATCTGTGCGCGCTGTGCGAGCGCGCGAGCGACGCGGCGGCGGCCTGCCACGATCGCCTGCTGTCGGTGTTCCTCGAGATCGACAAGGAGGCCGAGACCGTCGCCGAGGAGCGCGCGCTGCGCGGCGTGCGCAAGGCGCAGGCGAAGCTGGCGTCGTTCTATTTGCTGAGCGGGCAGACGGCCTACGCGCGCGCGATCTACGACGACATGGCGGGCGAGTCGCCCGAGCGCCTGCGCTCGATCCGCGACGAGCTGCTGTCGGTGACCTCGAAGCAGTTCTGGGAGGTCGTCGACCGCGGCACGAACTTCGACTACCTCGACGACGCCCGCAAAGAAAAGCTCCGCGAGTTCTTCGCCCAATTCGCCGCCCTCGCCGCCCTGCCGCCGCGCGATCGCGGCACCGCTCCCTACCGCGTCACCGGGACTTAGCGCGGCGCTTGACCGTGTCCCGCGTCGCGGCTCACGATGACCGCATGACGAATCCGATGCGCCCCCTTTCGGTTCTCCTCGTCACCCTCACCGTCGTCTTCGCGCTCGGTTGCGGCGGCGGGCTCAAGTACCGCGTCGACGACAGCGCCATGGACGCGATCCCCGCGGGCGAGCGCCAGGGCGTGTTCGCAGCGCAGAACGACGTCGAGATCGCCAAGAGCGAGGTCCGCACGGCCGCGAGCCAGATCGAGGCCTTCGGGCGCGACACCGACGTCGCCAAGGCCGAGAAGCAGCAGGCGGAGCTCGAGGTCGAGAAGGCGACGACCGAGCAGGAAGGCGCGATCGCGTCGCGCGACGAGAACCGCGCCGCGCTCGCGCGCCACAACAAGGACGCCGCCGACCTCGGCGTGAAGGCCGCCGACGCCAAGCTCGCCTGGCTCGACGAGAAAGAAGACTTTCTCGAGGCGAACCGCAAGGCGGCCGACGCCCACGTCGCCGCCGCCGAGGCCAACGTCGAGCTCGAGAAGGCCAAGGTCGCGCAGGCCAAAGGCATCAAGCCCGACAGCGGCTTCTCGGTCGGCAACTACAGCGACCAGTACAACGACCGGAAGAGCGACTGGGAGTCGGCGAAGAAGAAGGCCGCGTCCGAAGAGAAGGACTCGAAGGACGCCGAGAAGAGGTGGCAGGACCTCGTCGCGCAGGTCCAGAAGATGAAAGGCTAGCGAGCGCGCGCGTCGTCCTTGATGATGCCGTGCACGACGGGGGACTCGTCGCTCGTGTCGCTTTACGAAGCGCGCGCGCCGCGGCGCTGTCGAGCCGCGGCGGGCCCCCTGGTGCCAGGGGCCGCGCTGGACTAATCTAGCGGGACCGGTGGTGAACCGGGAAGTGTGGAGAATCCTTGAGCACGAGCGATCGCGACGCCCTCGTGGCGCGAACGACGGCCGCCGACACCGAGGCTGAGATCGCCGCGGTCGAGGCGGCGCCGTCCGAGCCGCTCAGCGCGACGGAGACGCCGCGCATCCTGGTCGTCGACGACGAGAAGGTCATCCGCGAGATCCTCGCCGACTTCCTCACGATGGAGGGCTACGTCGTCCACACCGTGGAAGACGGCGTCGAGGCGATGGATGAGCTGCACCGCCGCAGCTACAACCTCGTGATCTCGGATCTCAAGATGCCCAACATGGGCGGCCTCGAGCTCATCCAGAAGATCACCGACGAGAGCCTGCCCGTCCTCACCGTCATCATGACGGGCTTCGGCACCGTCGAGACGGCCATCGAGGCGATGAAGCGCGGCGCCTACGACTACATCCTCAAGCCGTTCAAGGTCGAGGAGGTCATGCACATCGTGCAGCGGGGCCTCGATCGCCAGCGCCTGCAGCACGAGAACATCCGGCTCAAGGACGCGCTGTCGATCTACAAGATCAGCGAGGCCATCGCGACGTCGCTGTCGGTCGACACCGTGCTCGACCTCGTGCTCGACGCGACGATCGACGCCGTCGACGCCGACGTCGTGAGCCTGTTGCTCGAAGAGCCGACGCACGAAGGCCGCTTCTCCGAGCGCATGCGCAAGGTCTCGCTGCGAGCCGAGCCGAGCGCGAGCGCGCCCGCGCTCAACCTCGACGAGGTCCTGCCGCTCTTTCAAGAAGACCGCCCGCTGCTCGTGCACGGCAGCCGCTCGTACCGCTTCCTCGCGGGTCCGCCCGATCTCGAGCGACGCCTCGTCTCGTTCTGCAGCATCCCGCTCAAGCTCAAGGGCCGCATCATCGGCATGCTCAACGCCTACAGCTACACGCGCGGCAACAAGTTCTCCGAGGGCCAGCGCAAGATGCTGTACGTGCTCGCGAGCCGCGCGGCGTTCTCGATCGAGAACGCGCGCCTCTACGAGAACCTCGTCGACGCCAACAAAGACCTCACGCGCGCCAACGTCTCGCTCGAAGAGAACTTCAAGCAGACGATCATCGGCTTCGCGCACGCGCTCGAGGAGTCCGACCGCTACACGCGCGGCCACTCGGAGCGCGTCGCCACCTACGCGCGGCTCATCGCCATGGGCTTGAAAATGAGCGCCGTCGACATCGACACCGTCGTCAAGGTCGGCCTCATGCACGACGTCGGCAAGATCGGCGTGCGCAACGACAAGCTCAACAAGCCCGGCAAGCTCACGCCCGAGGAGCTCGCGATGTTCCGGTCGCACCCCGCGAAGGGCAAGCGCATCCTCGAGCCGATCCCGTTCATGCGCGACATCGTGCCGGGCTGCTACTGCCACCACGAGGCGTGGGACGGCTCGGGCTACCCGCAGGGCCTCATGGCCGACAACATCCCGCTCATCGGCCGCATCGTCGCCGTCGCCGACGCCTACGACGCCATGACGAGCGACCGCGCCTACCGCAAGGCGCTGCCGCACGAGATCGCCTGCGGCGAGATCGAGCGCTGCACGGGCGCGCAGTTCGACCCGGAGATCGTCCCCGTGTTCCTCGCGCAGATCGAGGAGTACCGCCGCCTCGAATCGACCGCGGGCCGCATCGTCCCGCGCTGACCATCCCTCCGTCACACCTCGCCGGGAGACTCGTCTTCGGGTGAGGGCGGGGTGCATCCCGCGGAACGGGTCCTGTCAGCTCGGCGATCCCTTCCCACTGAACTTTTTTTCGGGCCTCGAGGGACTCGGGCTCGTCGCTGCGAGCGGACGGATCCCCATGGACCCGCGAAAAAAAGCTTCAGCGGGCCCCTTCCCTCACTGCCACCCGTTCCACGGGCTACACCCCGCCGACAAGACGACCCGATCGTCTCGATGCAGGTCCGTCATGGCCGGATCCAGTTCGGCGGGATCGGGTTCGTCGTGCCGGCGGCGGGAAGCGAGCGGGAACGGGTGACGCGGAGGGGGGGACCCCGATGAGAAATTTTTTGCCGAGGCGAGTCCATGGAGCTCGCGTGCGCTCGCAGCGCCGAGCCCGAGTCCCTCGCGGACCCGAGGAAAAAATTTTCAGCGGGGAGGACCCCGCAGCGGCAGGACCCGTTCCCGCGAGCGCCCGCCGCCCGACAAGAGAACCGTCAGCCGGCTAGGTGTGACGGGTGCTGGAGGCGGGTCATTGCGACTTGCACCAGGCGCGCCATGCGTCGCGAAGCGCGGCTTCGAAGCGACGCGTAAACGAAGGCGCGTCGCACAGCGGCGAGCTCGCGACGCGATCGCGCAGCGTCGACCGCAGCTCGACGAGGCGGCGCGGATCGCGCGCGAACCCGACGGCGAGCTCGACGAGCGCCGCGGGCGTCTCGGCGACGAATTCGTCGAGGCCGGCGGCGGCGAGCACGCTCGCGGCCATGCGTCCCGTCGGCAACGGCCCGCGCAGCGTCGCGACGGGCACGCCCATCCACAGCGACTCGCACGTGATCGTGTGGCCGCTCCACGGCTGCGTGTCGAGCGACAGATCGAGCGACGCGTACTCGACGAGGTGATCGCCTTCGGCGTTCGTGGCGACGTCGAGGCGCTCGGGCGCGACGCCGCGTGCGGCGAAGCGACGAAGCACGTCCTGCCGCGCGCGGCCCGTGAGCGTGTTGCGCCGCAACCGCAAGCGCGACCCCGGCGCGGCGCGCAGGATCTCGGCCCATTGATCGAGCACGGCGTCGTTGAGCTTGAGCACGTTGGCGAGGCTGCCGAACGTGAATACCCCCGAGCCGGCGACGGGTGGCGGCGCGACGGCGGGCGCAGCTTCGGGCGGGCGCCAGCACGTCCACGCGCCCGACAGACGTAGAAGCGCCTCGGTGTAATCGCCTTCGACGCCCGCGGGATCGAGCACGTCGTCGGTGATCCGGTGGGTCATCGCCGCGAGCCCCGTCGTGCACGGGTAGCCGAGGTAGCTCATCTGCAGCGGCGCCGGGCGCTCGGTGAAGACGCGCAGCCGCGTGCCCGTCGTGTGGCCGCCCAGATCGACGAGCACGTCGATGCGATCGTCGCGCACGCGCTCGGCGACGGCGGCGTCGGACAAACCGCCGAGCTCGCGCCACTCGTCGCTGAGCGCGCGAAAGCGCGACGTGACGGCGTCGGGCGTCTCGACGTCGCTGTAGCTGACGACCGCGACGCGCGCGCGATCGTGCGCCTCGTAAATCGGCAGCAGGAACTGCGCGACGGCGTGCGCGCGAAAGTCGGCCGAGACGTAGCCGATCCGCAGGCGGCGCTCGGGCTCGCGCGCGTTGGCGTGAGGCGCGGCGGGCGCGAGGCCGCGGCCGTGCAAGCGATCCCACCAGACGTGCTCGGCGCGCAGCACGCGCGCGTCGTTGCCGGGCGAGAGGCTCGTCAGATACAGGAGCCCGCTGTGCGCGGCGGCGTCGCGCGGGTCGAGCCGCAGCGCCTCGAGGTAGTGCGCGCGCGCTTGCTCGCGAAAACCGGCGCGGCCCAGCGTGCTGCCGAGCGCGTGGTGCAGGTGCGCGCGCGCAGGCTCGAGCGCGACGGCGCGGCGGTAAGCGTCGACGGCTTCGTCGAGGCGCCCGGCGTTGCGGTGCGCGTTGCCGAGGTTGACGAGGGGCTCGGCCCAACGCGGTCGCGCCGCCGCCGCCTGGCTGAAGGCCGCGACGCTCTCGTCGAAGCGGCCCGCGCGCGCGAGCATGACGCCCAGATCGTTGGGCGCCTCGGCGTAGCTCGGGTCGCGCGCCGCCGCCTCGCGCATCGCCGCGATGGCGTCGTCGGTGCGGCCCTGCACCCAACACGCGACGGCGAGCGCGCGCCACGGCGGCGCCTCGCGCGGAACGGCGGCGACGATCGCGCGCAGCACGCGCTCGGCCTCGGCGTGGCGGCCCGCGCCCGCGTGCGCCTGCGCCTCGGCCATGGCCCGCGCTGGGTCGAAAGGAACGTCGGGCGGGCTCAAGGGTTGGAGCGTACCGCAGCCGCGTACGCGCGGCCGCGGCGCTTGTCACTGGCGCGCGGCCCGGGGCTGCCCGATAATGGCGGCCGCCCATGAGCCGCCTCCTGCGCCCGGTCCTCGCCCTGCTCCTGTTGCTGGCCGCCGTCGCGCCCGCGCGCGCGCAGGACACGGTGTCCGCCAAGGAGCACTACCAGCGCGGCACCTCGTACTACGACCTCGGCCGTTACGCCGACGCCATCAAAGAGTTCGAGGCGGCCTACCAGATCAAGAACGACCCGGCGCTGCTCTTCAACCTGGCGCAGTCGCACCGCCTGGCCGGCAACGTCGATCAGGCGCTGCACTTCTACAAGACGTACCTGCGCTACGTCCCGCATCCGTCGAACCGCGCCGAGATCGACAGCCGCATCGATCAGCTCGAGGCGCTCGCCGCGCAGAAGAACGCCGCGCAAACGGCGCCGCCCGCGCAGACGATCCCGCCGTCCGGCACGACGTCGGCGCCGCCCGCCGCCGAACCGACGACGCCGGCCCCCGCGACCGTCACGCCGATCGCGCCCGCGCCGCCGATGGCCGCGACGCCGCCGCCGAGCTACGCGCCCGCGCCCACCTACGCGCCGACGCCCGTCGCCGCCGCCAACACGCCCGACCCGAACGTCGGCCGCGCGCTGCGCTACACCGGCATCGGCGCCATGAGCCTCGGCGGCTTGTTCGTCATCATCGGCGCCATCGAAGGCGGGCGCGCCACGGGCGCCGCCAAGGACGTCAACGACGCCGCCGCCATGGGCGGCACCTTCGATCCCGCCGTCGAGTCGCGCGGCAAGAGCGCCGAGTCCGCCGAGAAGGGCTTCCTCTGGTCGGGCGTCCTCATCGGCGCCGCGGGCGGCATCCTCTACTACCTCGGCCATCGCCAGCAGGAGTCGGCCGTCCAGGTCACGCCCGTCGCGTCCTCGGACGGCATGGGCGCCAGCGTACGGGGGATCTTCTAGTGCGCGCGACACGTCTCGTCTGGTCCCGCTTCGTCGGCGGCCTCGGCCTCGCGCTGCTCGCCTTCGCGGCGGCGCGCTGCTCGTACGCGCCCGACTTCGCGTCGGGCACGCTCGGCTGCAGCGCCAAGGGCGAGTGCCCCGAGGGCTACGCCTGCCGCGCATCCGACAACAAGTGCTGGAAGAACGGCGAGACGAGCACGGGCGGCACGACCGGGAGCGGCGGCACGATCGGCTCGGGCGGCACGACTGGCTCGGGCGGCAAAGGTGGCGCCACCGGCTCGGGCGGCACCACGGGCGACAACGGCACCGACCTCGTCGGTCACTGGGTCTACGACGCGACCAGCTCGCTCACGCTCGTGTGCGGCACGAAGTCGATGACGAACTCGCTCAAAGACGACTACGTCGACGTCGGCGCGAGCGCGACCGCGAACAAGGTCATCGCGAACTACTACTGCAACTGGACGCTCGACGTCAGCGCGAGCGGCGTCGGCACGGTCGAGCCCAACCAGAGCTGCATGAGCACGGAAGACCCGTCGACGCACGAGACCTTCACGTTCCGCGGAACGACCTTCACGTTCTCGTCGTCCGACGGCGCCAAAGCGACGCTCTCGTCGATGATCGCGGCGTCGTACGTCAACAGCCAAGACAAGTCGACCGGCAACTGCACGATCACCATCACCGGCTCGCTCACCAAGCAATAAGACGTGTATAAAGGAGGGCCATGAGCGCTGACGGCGCCGTCCCCCCATCCGGCAGCACCGGCAACCCGGGCAATCGCCTCCCGATCGCGATCGAGGAGGAGATGAAGTCCTCGTTCATGGACTACGCCATGAGCGTCATCGTCTCGCGCGCCCTGCCGGACGTGCGCGACGGGCTCAAGCCGGTCCACCGCCGCATCCTCTACACGCAGCAGCAGATGAACAACGTGTGGAACCGCGCGTACATCAAGTGCGCGCGCGTCGTCGGCGACGTCCTCGGCAAGTTCCACCCGCACGGCGACACGGCCGCCTACGACGCCCTCGTGCGCCTCGCGCAGGACTTCGCGATGCGCTACCAGCTCGTCGACGGCCAGGGCAACTTCGGCTCGATCGACGGCGACCCGCCCGCGGCGTACCGGTACACCGAGTGCCGCATGCGCAAGATCGGCGGCGAGCTGCTGGCCGACATCGAGAAGGAGACGGTCGACTTCCAGCCGAACTACGACGACAAGGAGGTCGAGCCGACCGTCCTGCCGGCGCGGTTCCCCAACCTGCTGGTGAACGGCGCGGCCGGCATCGCCGTCGGCATGGCGACCAACATCCCGCCCCACAACCTGGGCGAGATGATCGACGCCACGATCCTGCTCATCAAGAACCCGGACGCGACGTTCGAGGAGCTCATGGCCGTCGTGCCGGGCCCCGACTTCCCCACGGGCGGCTTCATCTGCGGGCGCGCGGGCATCCGCTCCGCCTACGCCACGGGCCGCGGCGCCGTGCTCATGCGGGCCAAGACCGACATCGAGGAGCACCCGAAGACGGGCCGCAAGTCGATCGTCGCCACCGAGATCCCGTATCAGGTCAACAAGGCGCGCCTCATCGAGAAGATCGCCGAGCTCGTGCGCGAGAAGCGCATCGAGGGCATCTCGGACATCCGCGACGAGTCCGATCGCGACGGCATGCGCATGGTGATCGACCTCAAGAAGGACGCCGTGCCCGAGGTCGTCCAGAACAACCTGTTCAAGATGACTCCGCTGCAGGAGTCGTTCGGCATCAACATGCTGGCGATCGTCGACGGCCGCCCGCAGATCCTCTCGCTGAAGCAGGCGCTGCAGCACTTCATCGCTCACCGTCGGGACGTCGTCACGCGCCGCACCGTGTTCGAGCTGCGCGAGGCCCGCGAGCGGATGCACATCCTCGAGGGCCTCAAGATCGCCGTCGACAACATCGACGCCGTGATCGACCTCATCCGGTCGTCGAAGGACACCGAGGCGGCCAAGACGGGCCTCATGGAGAGCTTCGACCTGTCGGCGAGGCAGGCGCAGGCGATCCTGGACATGCGGCTCGCCAAGCTGACCGGCCTCGAGCGCGAGGCGCTCATCGAGGAGATGAAGCAGGTGGGTCTGCTCATCGCGCGCCTCGAGGAGATCCTGGGCAGCGACGCCGTCCTCATGTCGGTGGTCACCACCGAGCTGGAGGAGATCAAGAGCGAGTACGCCGACGACCGCCGCACGGTCATCCAGGACGTCGAGGGCGAGATCGACGTCGAGGACATGATCGCCGAAGAGGAGATGGTGGTCACCGTCACCCACGGCGGGTACGTCAAGCGCAACGCCAAGTCGAACTACAAGGCGCAGCGGCGCGGCGGGCGCGGCGTCACGGGCGCGGCCACGCACGAGGAGGACTTCGTCGCGCAGCTGTTCGTCGCGTCGACGCACGACACGATCCTCATGCTGACCAACAAGGGCCGCGCCTACACGAAGAAGGTGTGGGAGGTCCCGGCGGCCAGCCGCACGGCGAAGGGCAAGGCATTCATCAACCTGGTGCCGCTGCAGGACGGCGAGCGCGTCGTGGCGCTCTTGCCCGTGCGCGAGTTCTCCGAGGGCGCGTTCGTCGTCATGGTCACGCGCAAGGGCATGATCAAGAAGACGTCGCTCAACTCGTTCTCGGCCGTGCGCGCCTCGGGCATCATCGCCCTCGGCATCGCCGAGGACGACGACCTCGTGAGCGTGCGCATCACCGAGGGCGCGTCGGACATCCTCATCGGCACGCGCGACGGCTGGGCCGTCCGGTTCCCCGAGGAGAAGGTGCGCCCCATGGGCCGTACGGCGCGCGGTGTGCGCGGCGTCCGCCTGCGCGAGGACGACGACCAGGTCGTCGGCATGGCCGTCATCCCGCGCGACGCGCCGGCGACGCTGCTGACCGTCTGCGAGCGCGGCTACGGCAAGCGCACGCCGACTTCGGACTACCCGACGAAGAACCGCGGCGGCAAGGGCGTCATCGCCATCAAGACGACCGAGCGCAACGGCAAGGTCGTCAACCTGCGCATCGTCACCGACGACGACGATCTCATGCTGATCACCGACGGCGGGAAGCTCATCCGCATGCCGGTCGACGGCATCCCGACGATCGGCCGCAATACGCAGGGCGTGCGCCTCATCCGCCTCGAAGAGGCCGAGAAGGTCGTCGCCCTCGAGCGCCTCGCCGAGAAAGAAGAGGGCGAGACGGAGGTGGCGCCCGAGGTCGCGGCGGCGCGGGCCGAGCAGCAGTCGCAGCCGCTGGCCGCCGAAGATCTGGGCGACGAGGCGGGCGAGGACGAAGGCGACGAAGAGGATTCGGGCGACGAGGGCGAAGACGGGGACGCCGGCGCAAACGACGATAAGGACGAAGAGAAGGGCAACTAGCGATGGCCACGAACCCCGGCCCGAAACGGCCCCGATCGACCGCGCTGTTCGAGCGCGCGCAGAGGATCTTCCCCGGCGGTGTGAACTCGCCCGTGCGCGCGTTCAAGGCCGTGGGCGGGTCGCCCGTGTTCATCCAGCGCGGCATCGGGCCCTACGTCTACGACGTCGACGGAAACCGCTACACGGACTTCGTCGGTTCGTGGGGGCCGCTGATCCTGGGCCACGCCGATCCCGACGTCGTGGCCGCGATCGTCCACACGGCCGCGTCGGGCACGAGCTTCGGCGCGCCCACGCAGCGCGAGATCGAGTTCGGCGAGATGGTGCAGTTCATGATGCCGTCGATGGAGAAGCTGCGGCTGGTCTCCTCGGGCACCGAGGCCACGATGTCGGCGCTGCGCGCCGCGCGCGGCTTCACGAAGCGCGACAAGATCGTGAAGATCGACGGCGGCTACCACGGCCACGCCGACGCGCTGCTCGCGGCCGCCGGCTCGGGCGCCGTCACGCTGGGCATCCCCGGCTCGGCGGGCGTCCCCAAGGGCGCCGTCGCCGACACGATCGTCGTCCCCTTCAACGACCTCGACGCCATTCGCGCGGCCTTCGACGAGAACAAGGGCCAGATCGCGGCCGTCATCCTCGAGCCGATCCCCGCCAACATGGGCGTGGTCTTGCCCCGCCCCGCCTACCTGCCGGTGCTGCGGTCGATCTGCGACGAGCAGGGCACGATGCTGATCTTCGACGAGGTCATCACCGGCTTCCGCGTCGCGCGCGGCGGCGCGCAGCAGCTCTTCGGCGTGCGCCCCGATCTGACCTGCCTCGGAAAGATCGCCGGCGGCGGCATGCCTCTCGGCATTTACGGCGGCCGCGCCGACGTCATGGACGTCGTGGCGCCGCTCGGCCCCGTGTACCAGGCTGGCACGCTGTCGGGGAACCCGGTGGCCGTGGCCGCGGGCCTGGCCACGCTCAAGCGGCTCGACGAGCGCGCCTTCGTGGCGCTCGAGGGGCTGGGCCGCGCGCTGGAGGACGAGCTGTCGCGCGCGATCCGCCGCACGAACACGAAGGCGCGCGTCCAGCGCGTCGGCTCGGCGTTCACCCTCTTCTTCACGACCGAAGAGGTGGTCGACCTCACCTCGGCGAAGAAGGCCGACACGACCCTCTACGCGAAATTCTTCCACGGCATGCTCGAGCGCGGCTTCATGCTGCCGCCGGCCCAGTTCGAGGCCGGCTTCGTCTCGCTGGCCCACACCTTGGACGACGTTCAGGGGTTCGTCACGGCCGCCAAGGAAGTCCTCACCAAGCTCAAAGACGCACCCGCCGCGCTCTGACCTTCCCCGTCCCCCCTGTGGGGCACAAGCACCTCGCTGCGGAGGCGCTCTCTCCGGTCGCGCGGCGGAGGGGCCGGTGACTCGCTCGGGCCTCGCCCAATACGACGCCGCGGACGGGCACACGCGAGCTTTCTTCGGTCGGTAGCTCGGCCCGACCGAGTCCCCCGCCCCTCCCCTTGGGGGCTCCTTACGTTCGCGCACGAACGCAGGATCGAGTGACCTTCAGCGCCAGCGTCGGGAGCTCTCCCCCGCTATGGACGCAGGGTCCAGCGACCATCGAAGCGC
>DASZRT010000124.1:0-16547 GCA_035549075.1 Polyangia bacterium
CCCGCGCCCGCGGGTGGTATGCGTCCTTCGTTGATCCCCGGCGTTCGCCCGGGCGCGATGCCGCCGATGCGTCCGGGCGCGACGTCGCCGGCGCGCACGCTCGGCGCGACGTCGCCCCTGCCCAGCGCGGGCCTGCCGCCGCGTCCCGCCGCGCAAGCTCCCGTCGGTCGCACGCTCTTCGGCTTGCCTGCCGCCAGCATGCCGTTCCCCGGCTCGACGCGCCCCACCTCGCCCGCAGTCCCGACGGCGCCCGCCGCGCCGGGGCTGTCGCCCGCCGCGCCGACCCCGTCCGCGCCGCCGCCCGCGATGTCGACGCGCGCGCCGTCGTCGGCGTCGCCGACGCTGTCGTCGTCCGCCGTTTCGTCCTCGGCCGTCAGCAGCCTCGTCGATCAGAAGGTCGCCGCGATCGCTGCGAAGGGCCCCGAGTACGAAGCGCTCGCCAAGCTCTCGCGCGAGATCATCGAGCAGATCGTCTGGGAGATCGTGCCCGAGCTCGCCGAGGCCATCGTGCGCGAGCACGTCGAGAAGCGCGGCCGCGCTTAGCGGCACCACCATCGTCCTCCTTCACATCTCGGCGGAAGACGGTTCTCGAGTGAGGGCGGGGTGCATCCCGCGGAACGGGTCCTGTCAGCTCGGCGATCCCTTCCCACTGAACTTTTTTTCGGGTCTCGAGGGACTCGTGCTCGCCGCTGCCAGCGAACGGATCCCCATGGACTCGCGAAAAAAAGCTTCAGCGGGCCCCTTCCCTCACTGCCACCCGTTCCACGGGCTGCACCCCGCCGACAATGTCGACCCGATCGTCTCGATGCAGGTCCGTCATAGCCGGATCGGCTTTGGCGGGATCGGCCGCCGCGAGCGCCCCGCCGCCCGACAACAGGACCGTCCTCCGGCGAGACGTGACGGAGGACGATGATGAGAGGGGCCTACTTCTTGACGACGAGGCCCCAGGGGAGACCGCCGACCTTCACGCGCGCCGTGACCTTGCCGCTCTCGACGTCGATGATCGAGACGTCGTTCGACGGGCCGTTGGCCGTGTAGATCGTCTTGCCGTCGGCCGAGACGCCGATGCCCCACGGGCGCGCGCCCACGCCGTCGAGCAGCCGCGCGACCTTGCGGGTCGCGACGTCGACGATCGCGACCGACTCGCCGCGCCCGCACGAGACGTAGAGCCACT
Organism: Polyangia bacterium; assembly: GCA_035549075.1. Classification (GTDB taxonomy): domain Bacteria; phylum Myxococcota_A; class Polyangia; order Fen-1088; family Fen-1088; genus DASZFV01. Next base: position 1,175 of record DASZRT010000124.1, read on the forward strand.
TGCCGTCGGGCGACAGCACCGAACCCATGGGACGCGGCCCGAGCGCCGTCTTCGCGACGGCCTCGACCTTGATCGTGCCCGCGGGCTCGTTCTTCACGGCGTCGATCACCGTGAGCTGCGCGCCGTTCTCGTTGGTGACGAACGCCGTCTTGCTGTCGGCCGTGAACACGACCGAGCGCGGGCGCGGGCCCGTCTTGATCGAGGCCAGCACCTTCGGCGCCTTGCCCGTCGCGATCGCGAAGACCGTGTTGCTCTCTTCGGACGTGACGTAGACGGCCTTGCCGTCGGGGCGGATCGTCACGCCTTCGGGCTCCTTGCCGATGGCGACCTTCTCTTTGACCTTGCCGCTGCCGAGATCGAGCACCGTCACCTCGGCCGTCTCTTCGTTCGACGCGTAGAGCGTCTTGCCGTCCTTCGAGACGTCGAACGACTCGGGGTCCTGGCCGCTGCTCAGCGTGCGCAGCAGCTTGTGGGTCGCGAGGTCGACGACGCCCACGCCGTCGGCCGCGCGGTCGGCGGGCGGCAGCTTCGACTCGTCGGCGCCGGGCGCGGCGCGCGGCGAGCCCGAGAGCGCGACGTAGAGGTGCTTGCCGTCGGGCGACACTTTGATGCCGCGCGGGCGCTTGCCCACCGGGATGCGGGCGACGACCTCGGCCTTGGCGGGGTCCACCGCGACGACCTCGCCGCCTTCTTCGAGCGAGACGTAGAGCAGTGGGCTGGCGACGGCCGGAAGCGGCGCGGCGAAGACGACGCCGGCGGTCAACACCGCGGCGCCAATCAAGAAAAGACCTGAGGGACTGCGACCGTTTGTCATGAGTGCATTAGATACCCTTGACTCGCCCTGCCGTGATGAGAAGAATCAATGTCCGAAAGGTGAGTGCCATGAACTGGACGACCCCGAGCTTCATCGAGATCAACATGAGCGCCGAAATCGGCGGGTACCAAAACGACTTCGGCGACCGCGAGCCGGTTGGCCCTGCGGCCCCCCGTCACGAGGACGCCGAGACGCAGCAGAACGCGTAGCGCGACCTCGCGCGCGTGTTCGTTCGAGTCCTGGGATCCGCCGCTGGCGGCGGGTTCCCGCAATGGAATTGTGGGTGTGACAACTGCCGGGGCGCTCGCTCCGGCAGTTCTGCGTTGAAAGCCCGCACGCAGGAATCGATCGCCGTCTCTGGAGACGGCGAGTCTTGGTTCCTCGTGAACGCATCTCCGGAGATTCGCGCCCAGATCGAGGCGTTCCCGGGGCTGTGGCCGCGCGCGAAGAGGCACTCGCCCATCGCGGGCATCCTCTTTACGAACGGCGACCTCGACCACTGCCTGGGGTTGCTGTCGCTGCGCGAGTCCCACCCGCTGGTCGTGCACGCGACGGCGGCGATGCGCGACGGCTTCCGCGAGGGCAACGTCCTTTACCGGACGCTCGAGCGCTTCGCGGGTCAGATTGATTGGCGGCCCATCGTGCTCGGCGAAGAGCAGGCGCTGGGCAGCGAGGGCACCGGCCTTCGCGTCACGGGCGTGGCCGTGTCGGGCAACCTGCCGCTCCACCTCAAGACGCTGCGGCAGCCGTCGGCCGAGGACAACGTCGGCCTCGTCATCCGCGACACGCGCTCGGGCGCGAAGCTCGCGTATCTGTCGGGCTGCGCGGGGCCGTCGCCCGAGCTCGAGCGCGTCGTCGCCGACGCCGACGTCGTGTTCTTCGACGGCACGTTCTGGACGAGCGACGAGCTCATTCGCCTCGGCCTTGGCACCCGCCGCGCCGAGGACATGTCGCACTGGCCGCTGTCGGGCCCGGGCGGCAGCTTGGAATTTCTGCGGCGCCTGCCGGCGCGCCGGCGCATCCTCATTCACGTGAACAACACGAACCCCATCCTCGACGACGGCAGCCCCGAGCGCGCCGCGCTCGCCGAGGCCGGCGTCGAGGTCGCGTTCGACGGAATGGAGCTGTCGCTATGAACGCCGCGCCCCCGACGCCCCCGCCGCTCCTTCCGCCCGAGGCGTTCGTCGGCCGGCTGCGCGACGAAGGCGTGCGCCGCTACCATGACCACCACGCGTTCCACGTGCGCATGCACGCGGGCCAGCTCTCCCGCGCCGAGCTGCAGGCGTGGGTCCTGAACCGCTACTACTACCAGACGCGCATTCCCATCAAAGACGCGCTCATCGTCGCGAAGTCGGAGGATCCCGCGTTCCGGCGCCTTTGGATCCATCGCATCCACGACCACGACGGTGAGGATCCGACCCAGGGTGGTCTCGCGTTGTGGCTTCGCCTCGCCGAGGCCGTGGGCCTCGATCGCGAGGAGGTCGCGAGCTGCCGCTCGGTGCTGCCGGGCGTGCGCTTCGCGTGTGATTCGTACGTGAGCCTCGTGCGCGAGGCGCCGCTCGTCGTCGCCGTCGCGTCGTCGCTCACCGAGATGTTCGCGCCCGACATCATGTCGAAGCGCATCGCGGCCTGGTCGGAGCACTACCCGTGGGTCGGCGCCGAGGCGCTCGCGTACTTCAAGGTGCGCGTCACGCGCGCCCGCAAGGACGGCGAAGAGGGTCTCGCCTACGTCGTCGAGCACGCCGACTCGCGCGCGCTTCAAGAGGCGTGCGTCGCCGCGCTCGTGACGAAGACGCAGATTCTTTGGCACCTGCTCGACTGCGTCCAGGCCGCGACGGCCACCTCGGGGGCCGTGGGGTGATCTCGCCCGGCAGCCGCCCGCGCCTCGCGGGCAAGGCGCGGCTGCGCTTCGACGCCCACTCGGGCAAGCACCTGATCCTCTACCCGGAGCGCGGCCTCGAGCTCACGAGCTCGGCCGCCGAGATCGCGCGCCGCCTGGGCGCCGGGCTCACGGTGACCGAGATCGTCGACCAGCTCGTCGCCGCCTTCGGAGGCGCCGACCGCACGCAGGTCGCCGCCGACGTCGACGCGTTCCTGCGCTCGCTCGACGACCGCGGCTTGCTCGCTAGGGACGAGGCGTGAACACGCACCCCGAGCGCAGCGCGGCTTCGCCGCGCGAAGCGAGCGCCGGGGGGCGCGGGGACCCTCTCAGGGTCCCCGCAGTTGCTGTCCCGCGGCCCTACACGCTCGTCGCCGAGCTGTCGTACCGGTGCCCGCTGTCGTGCGGCTACTGCTCGAACCCGCTCGAGCTCGACAAGCACGCGGCCGAGCTCGACACGGCGACGTGGACGCGCGTCCTCGGCGAGGCGGCTGCCCTCGGCATCTTGCAGGTGAACCTCACGGGCGGCGAGCCGCTCGTGCGCGACGACGTCGAAGAGATCGTCGCCGCCGCCCGCAAGCACGAGCTGTACACGAACCTCATCACGAGCGGCGTGCCGCTGCCGCGCGCGCGCCTCGAGCTCTTGCGCGCCGCGGGCCTCGACAGCCTGCAGCTGTCGGTGCAAGACGTCGACGCCGAGGGCGGCAAGTGGATCGCGGGCCGCGACGCGCTCGAGGACAAGCTGGCCGTCGCCGAGCACGCGCGCGAGCTGGGACTGCCGCTCACGCTCAACGTCGTCCTCCACCGCGGCAACATCGCGCGCGTGCCGCAGTTCATCGCGCTCGCCGAGCGCGTCGGCGCCGAGCGGCTCGAGCTCGCCAACACGCAGTACCTCGGCTGGGCGCTTGCGAACCGCGAGGCGCTCATGCCCTCGCGCGCGATGCTCGCCGACGCGCGCGCCGCCGCCGAGGCCGCCTCCGAACGGCTTCGCGGCAAGACCGAGATCCTCTTCGTGCGCCCCGACTACTTCGCCGACCGCCCGCGCGCCTGCATGGACGGCTGGGCGCGCCGCTACGTCGTCGTCACGCCCGCCGGCACCGCGCTGCCGTGCCACCAGGCCGCGTCGATCACGACGCTGTCGTTCGAGAACGTCGAGGATCGCTCGCTCGCCGACATCTGGAACGACTCGCCCGCCTTCGTGAAGTTTCGCGGCGAGGCGTGGATGCCCGAGCCCTGCCGCTCGTGCGACGAGCGCGCCCGCGACTTCGGCGGCTGCCGCTGCCAAGCCTTCGCCCTCACGGGTGACCCCGCCGCGACGGATCCCGCGTGCGAGAAGGCGCCGACGCACGCCATCGTCGAGACCGCCCGCCTCATCGCCGACCGCCCGCCCGAGGCGCGCGCGCCGATCCGGTTGCGCCGCATGCGCGCGGGCTGACGCCGGTCAGCGATCCGCGCCGGCGTCGGCGCTGCAGGGGAACAAGCCGAGGCCCGCGACCCATTTGCCGCCGCTGTCGCAAACGAGGTGGCCCCGGAGCCCGTTCGAGCAGCGGGTGAAGCACTGCGCGTCCACGGCGTCGCAGGTCGAGCCTTCGCTCACGCCGGCGGGGCAGCAGTCCACGTTGCCCGTGCCGTCGTCGCAGGCGACGGTGGTCGCGGTCGACGTCGAGCTGACGCGCCACCAACACCCGCCGATCGCCAGGGCAGCGCCCAGCGAGATCACGCCGAGCCGCCACACCGACCGGACCCGCATGGGGCCATCATACCGCCGCCGACTGGATTCGCGTCGGCGAACCGGCTAGATAATCCGGCTGCCCATGGCCGAGCTTCCCAAGAACTACGAGCCCTCTGCGATCGAGCCGCGTTGGTACGCCGAGTGGACGGCGCGCGGATACTTTCACGCGGACGCGCAGGCGCCCAAGGCGCCGTTCGCGATCGTCATCCCGCCTCCCAACGTCACGGGCTCGCTGCACATGGGGCACGCGCTGGGCACGACGATCGAGGACATCTTCACGCGCTGGCGGCGCATGGCGGCCTACAACGCCATGTGGCTGCCGGGCACCGACCACGCGGGCATCGCGACGCAGATGGTGGTCGAGCGCGAGCTCAAGGCCAAGGAAGGCAAGACGCGCCACGACCTCGGGCGCGACGAGTTCGTCAAGCGCATCTGGGAGTGGCGCGGGCGTACGGGCGACCGGATCCTCGAGCAGCTCAAGACGATGGGCTCGTCGCTCGACTGGGAGCGCACGACCTTCACGATGGAGCCGCAGTACTCGGCGGCGGTCATCGAGGCCTTCGTGCGCCTCTACGAAGAAGGCCTCATCTACCGCGCGAAGCGGCTCATCAACTGGTGTCCGCAGGATCGCACGGCGCTCTCAGACCTCGAGGTCGACTACGACGAGGGCGTGCAGGGCGAGCTCTACGAGTTCGCGTACCCGCTGGCCGACGGCTCGGGCGAGCTGATCGTCGCGACGACGCGGCCCGAGACGATGCTGGGCGACACGGCCGTCGCCGTGCACCCGGACGATCCGCGGCACAAATCGAAGATCGGCAAGATGCTCGATCACCCGTTCGTCGACCGGCAGATCCCCGTGATCGCCGACCCGATCCTCGTCGACCCGAAGTTCGGCACGGGCGCCGTCAAGGTGACGCCCGCGCACGACCCGAATGACTTCGAGACAGGCCTGCGCCACCAGCTGCCCATGATCTCGATCTTCGACGAGGCGGGGATCGTCAACGCCCAGGGCGGCGAGTTCGCGGGGCTCGATCGCTTCAAGGCGCGCAAGGCCGTGAAGGCGCGTCTCGCCGAGCTGCGCCTCGAGCGCGGCAGCAAGCCGCACGTGCACGCCGTCGGCCACTGCCAGCGCTGCGAGACCGTCGTCGAGCCGATGCTGTCGACGCAGTGGTTCGTCAAGATGGAGCCGCTCGCGAAGCCGGCCATCGAGGCCGTCGAGCAGGGCAAGACGAAGTTCGTCCCCGAGAGCTGGTCGAAGACGTTCTTCCACTGGATGAACAACATCCGCGACTGGTGCATCTCGCGGCAGCTGTGGTGGGGCCACCGCATCCCGGCCTGGTACTGCGGCCAGTGCCAGGACATGACGATCGCGCGCACGACGCCGAACTTCTGCGGCCACTGCGGCGCGCCCGCTGACAAGCTCCAGCAGGACGACGACGTGCTCGACACGTGGTTCTCGTCGTGGCTGTGGCCGTTCGCGACGCTGGGCTGGCCCAACGAGACGCGCGAGCTCAAGACGTTCTACCCGACGACCGTGCTCGACACGGGCTACGACATCCTCTTCTTCTGGGTCGCGCGCATGCTGATGGCCGGCCTGCACTTCATGAAGAAGGTCCCCTTCCGCACCGTGTACCTGCACACGATGGTCACGGACGAGAAGGGCAACAAGATGTCGAAGGTGAAGGGCAACACCATCGACCCGGTCGACGTCATCAAGGAGCACGGCGCGGATTCGCTGCGCTTCGCGCTCGCCTGGCTCACGACGCACGCCGCGCAGGGCAAGAACATCAAGTTCTCGATCGGCAACGTCGAGGACGCGCGCCGCTTCGCCAACAAGATCTGGAACTCGGCGAACTTCGTGAAGCTCAACCTCGAGGGCTACGACGCCGACAGATTCGCCGATCGCATCGCCGACGGCCCCGACAACGCCGAGCTCGACCTGCCCGAGCGCTGGATCCTCTCGCGCGTGCAGCGCGTCTCCGAGGAGGTCGACACGGCGCTCGAGGAGTACCGCATCGCCGACGCCGCGCAGACGGCGTACCACTTCGTGTGGAACGAGCTGTGCGATTGGTACATCGAGCTCGCGAAGGCGGGGCTCAAGCGCGCGGGCACGGGCCCCGACGGCGCGAGCGCGCGCCTCAAGATCCAGGGCGCGCTCGTGACGGCGCTCGAGACGTCGATGCGCCTCTTGCACCCGTTCATGCCGTTCATCACCGAGGAGATCTGGCAGCAGCTGCCGAAGCCCTCGGGCGCCCCGCAGAGCATCATGATCACGCTCTACCCGGTGCGCGACGTGCGCTTCTACGACGACGCATCGGAGGCGTCGATGGCGCTCGTGCAGAAGATCATCGTCGCCGTCCGCGCGATCCGCACCGAGAAGAAGATCCCCGGGCCCGCGAAGGTCGTCGCGCTGCTCGCCGTGACCGACGACTACAAGAAGACGATCCTCGAGGGCTACAAGCAGATCATCGCCGAGCAGGTGCGCTGCAGCGAGGTGCGCGTGCGCCGCTCGGGCGCGAGCTTCTCGGGCGAGTTCTCGCTCGAGCACATCGCGACGACGCTCGCGGGCGACGTCGAGGTCATGATCCCGCTCGAGGGCCTCGTCGATCCGGTCGCCGAGACCGGGAAGCTCGAGAAGGATCTCGCCAAGCTCGAGAACGACCTCGCGTACCTCGAGAAGAAGCACGCGAACCCGAAGTTCCTCGAGCGCGCGCCGCTCGAGGTGCTCGACAAGGATCGCGCGCAGATGGCCGAGCTCAGGGCGGCCATCGCGAAGATCCAGGTCGCGCTCGAGCGTTTGCAGGCCAGCGAGAAGCGTCGGTAAAGCGAGCGCAGCGCGGCTTTGCCGCGCGGAGCGAGGGGGGACCGGGGGTGCGCGAGCGGCAGCGAGCCGTCCCCCCGTCTATTCGCTCGGCTTCATGACGTCGTCGGGCGCGGGCGTGGCGGGCTTGTCGCTCGACGTCTTGCTCTTGTCCTTGTCGCGATCCTTCTTGCCGTTGCGCTTCTTGGCGACAGGCGCCTTCGCCGGCTCGGGCGTCACGGGCGTGACGAGGACGGGCGCCGGCTCGGGCGCAGGCGCGGGTGGCGGCGGTGGTGGGCTCGCGAAGAGCTTCGCGACGACGGGCGACACGTGCGGCCACGCCGTCATGCCGCCGTAGGCGGCGCCACCGAGGATCGCGAGGATGAGCAGCGCGCGCGCGCGGCCGCGGCGGCGCTCCTGGACGAGGCGCGACTGCTCGGCGAGCACGGCGCCCTGGAGCACGCCGCTGCCGCCGGCCGCCATGTTGCCCGACGTGCGCGTGCGCGAGACCTCCTGCGTCGACGATCGCACCGATGACATCGAGCCCGTAGGCGGGCCCGCGACGGGGCCGCTGCCGGGCGCGGCCGGCGCCTCGACGACGACGATCTCCTCCTCGGGCTCGTTGAGGAACAGCGCGCGCAGCAGCTTGGCGAGGTCGCGGCTCGAGTGGCGCGCCGCGATCATCGTGCGCTCGAGATCGGCGGCCATCGCGCTCGCCGACTGGTAGCGCTGCGTGGGATCGACCTCGAGCGCCTTCATGACGATGCGGTCGAGCTCGCGCGGCACGGCGGCGTTGACGGCCGACGGCGGCGGGATCGGCTGTGATAAGAGCTGCCGCATGCGCGCGATGTCGTTCTTCGCCTGGAACAGGCGGACGCCCGTCATCATCTCGTGCATGACGATGCCGAGCGCGAAGATGTCGATGCGGTGATCGAACGGCTGCAGGTTGACCTGCTCGGGCGCGAGGTAGGCCACCTTGCCCTTGATGAGGCCTTTTTTCGCCTCTTCTTCGGCGAACGAGGCGGCGCGCGCGATGCCGAAGTCGAGCACCTTCACCGTGCCGTTGAAGGCCAGCATGATGTTCGTCGGCGAGACGTCCTGGTGCACGATCTCGAGCGCCGCGCCGTCGGGGCCGCGCAGCGTGTGCGCGTAGTCGAGGCCCGTGAGCACCTGGCGCGCGATGTCGGCGATCACCATGAAGGGCATCGCGCGCTGCTCTTTCTTCAGCTTCGTGAGCAGCTCGCGCAGCGTGACGCCCTGGACGCCCTCCATCGCGATGAAGTACGTGCCCTCGGCCTCGCCGAACTCGAACGTCTGGACGATGTTCGGGTGCACGAGCAGCGCCGAGATCTTCGCCTCGCGGATGAACATCTTGACGAACTCGGCGTTGCCCGAGAGCGTCGGCAAGATCCGTTTGACGACGAGCTCGCGCTCCCAGCCCTGCGGGCCTTTGACGACGGCGCGAAAGACCTCGGCCATGCCTCCGGCGCCGATGCGACCGGTCAGTCGAAACCGACCGTACGTCGCAGGCAACTCGGGCGCAGGCTGTGGCTTGGCCGATTCGGCGGGGGCCATCGTCCTCTCCATCGTCCGGGATCGCGCGGACGATCGCTACAAGAATACACGTCCGCGCGACGCTCCGCCTCGTGCGTGTGTGTGCGTTCAGCTCTTACGTCGTGCCGAGAAGTGCGCTTCGAGCTCGTCGAGCGCGGCGCGCGTCGCGTCGTCCAAAACGTCGAGCACGAGGCGCGCTTGGGCGCGGGCGTCGAGGGCGCGGCGCCCGCCGCGGAAGGCCGCTTGCCCCGTCGTCATCGCGATCATCGCGCCCGAGGCGCGGCCGCTGAGGATGAGGCGCACGCCACACGAGATCTCGGGGGCGCCTTCGCGCGAGGTGATCGTCAGCTCGTCGACGCTGCCGTCGACGACATATCCGGAAGGCGAGAACAAGACGTGCGTGGCCGCGAGCGCGCGCACGCGGGCTGCGACGAGATCGCGGACGCGCGCGCGGAGCTCGGGCGTCGCGGCCGTGGCGCGCGCGCCGATGGGCGCGACGTCAATGATCGTCGCGCGCGTGCGCGGCCGCGGTGCCGCTTCGCCGACGCGCACGAACGCGAACGTCAGCGTCAGAGCGAGGGCGATGGGGGAGGGGGCTCGCACGGGCTATCGAGCGTGAGCCCGCGCCCGGACGATCGCAAAAAAGGCGCGCAAAAAAGGCGCGCAAAAAGGCGCGCAAAAAAGCGCGCGAGTTGACGGCGCGGGATTCTGTCTACGGCTTGCCGCCCGCGTCGATCCAGCTCGCGATCGCGTGCAGCTCGGCGTTGGTGAGCGGCGCGCCCGGCGGATCGCGGTGGCCGAGCGCCGTGGGCGCGGGCACGTCGGGTGTCGCGCCCGGAAGCAGCTTGCGCAAGAGGTAGCTGCGCGACGAGTCGCTGGGCGCGACGAGCATGAGGCGCGACACTTGGCCCGACGGCACGTCGATCGTCGCCGCGCGCGCGTCGCGCGTGCAGAGCGAGAGCCCCGCGGCGGGCGCGGGCAGACAGCCTCCGTCGCTCGCGCGGTGACACGCGCCGCCCGCGCACGTGCGCGCGAAGATCGCGTCGACGTCGGCGAACGTCGCCGCGGGCGCCGTCGGGGGCAGGCCCACGTTCTGGTTGCCCGCCTGGAACGAGTACTGCCTCATCTCGGCCGCGCAGCCCCGCAGCGATTCGAGGCCGGGCAGGATGTTGAGGTTGTAGCCGAGCTCGGGGCGCAGGCCACCCGACGGCGAGAGCGTGATCGCCTTGTCGATCAGGTCGACGCGAAAAATCCCGCCGTGGTAGTAGACGCCCGTCGTGAGGATGACGCCCGAGTACTCGACCGTGTCGGGGTCCGGGTAATCACGAAAGACGAGCTTGATCGGCAGGTCGAGCGCGACGTCGGAGGCGCCGTCGCCCGGCTGGATCGTCACCGGCAAGAAGGAAACGCACTCACCCGAATACGGTTGCTCGTCCGTGGTGCGGCTACAGGCGCTCGACGAGACGAGCGCCAGAGCGACCGCGGCGAGCGCCCTAGCTCTCGGAGTAAAGGCGGATCTGTTCGCGGACGACGTCGTCGCTGAGGCCGGTGCGGAGGTAGTCCTGCAGACAGTCACCGAGCGTGACGAGCATGTCCTCGACGCCACGGTCCTCGACGAGCTTGGCGAGCAGCCGGCGGCTCTCGGGATCGTCGTCGTCGCGGAGGAAGTCCCGAACCATGTCGAGCGTGAGGTCACCGGAGAAGTCAAGTATCGCGTGATCGAGCAGGTAGGCGATAAGTTGTTTCACCGGGACACCTCCAGGGGCCTGTGGGACAGCGAAAAAAGCGAGCTTCGCTCATATCGCGGATAAACTCGGGGCGCAAGGGTTGAGGACGATTGATCAAACCGACGATCGAACCAACGGCTCGCGCGTGTCACGTGATTGACCGCGTTCGCACGAGTTGGTACGGTGCGCGTGCTTTGCGCCGTCTTCGCTTCCCCCGAACGGGGGCGTTGGAGTTGGGCGTCCTCGCGGGCGGTCTCGCGCTTGTCAGCGGCTGCGGCCCCGTCGAGTACATCAACCAGGTCGGCGTGAAGGCGGCCTCGGCCGTCTCCGCCGCGAAGCTCGCGCAGGCCGATCGCTACGCGCCGTACGAGTACACGGCCGCCGAAGAGTACCTGCACAAGGCGCGCGAAGAGGCGAGCTACGCCGAGTATCAAGACGCGATCGAGTTCGGTCGCCGCGCCGAAGACCTCGCCAACAAGGGCAGGGCCATCGCCGTCGCGCGCCTCTCCCAGAGCGCCGCAGGCCCGTCGGACGCGGCGACGCCGTCGACGGAGGCCGCGGCGCCCGTGCCCGCTGACACGAAGCCCAAATCTGACGACGAGGCGCCCGGTTCGAAGACGAAGGCGGGCGCGCCCGAATGAAGGCGCGCGTCGTGCGTAGCGCTTGGCTCGTCGTGCTCGTGCTCGCGGCGGGCTGCGCCGGGACCGAGCTCGAGAAGAACGTGCACCAGGTGCGCGCCATCGCCAAAGAGGCGCGCGACAACGGCGCCTACAAGTGCGCGCCGCGCGAGCTGGCGCTCGCCGAGACGCACCTCGAGTTCGCGTCGACCGAGCTCGAGCAGGGCGACTACTTCCGCGCCAAGGATCACCTGCAGATCGCCGACGAGAACGCGCGCCTCGCGCACCGCCTCTCGCCGCGCGACAAGTGCACGGCGCCGCCCAAGCCGGGCGACAAGGACGGCGACGGCATCCCCGACGACGTCGACAAGTGCCCGAACGACCCCGAAGACAAAGACGGCTTCGAGGACGAGGACGGCTGCCCCGATCCCGACAACGACAAGGACGGCGTCGCCGACGCGAAGGACAAGTGCCCGCTCGAGCCGGAGGACAAGGACGGCTTCCAGGACGACGACGGCTGCCCGGATCCCGACAACGACGCCGACGGCATCGCCGACGTCAACGACAAGTGCCCGAACGACCCCGAAGACAAAGACGGCTTCGAGGACGAGGACGGCTGCCCCGACAAGGACAACGACAAAGACGGCGTCCTCGACGAGGCTGACAAGTGCCCCAACGAGCCCGGCCCGGCCGACAACAACGGCTGCCCGAAGAAGTACGAGCACATCGTCGTCACGCAGGAGAAGATCGAGCTCAAGCAGAAGATCTTCTTCGACACCGACAAGGCGACGATCCAGCCGCGCAGCTTCTCGCTGCTCGACGAGATCGGCAGCGTGCTCAAGGGCCGCGCGACGATGACGGTTCGCATCGAAGGCCACACGGATTCGCGGGGTACCCGGGCACACAACCTCAAGCTCTCGCAGGCGCGCGCGGAGTCCGTCCGCCAGCACCTCGTGGGCCTCGGCGTCGAGCCCGCCCGCATGGAAGCGCGCGGTTACGGGCCCGACCAACCGATCGAGACCAACAAGACGGCGGCGGGCCGCGAGAAGAACCGCCGCGTCGAGTTCATCATTACGCAGCAATAAGAGGGACCCCGAAGATGAGCCGCTGGAAAGCTTGGGCCCGCCTCGCCGTCATCGCTTCGTGCGTCGGCTTCGCATTTCTGAATTCCGGCGCGGCGCACGCGCAAGACACGTCGATGGTCGAGAAGATCGTCGCGATGAACAAGAGCGCGCTCGAGGATTACGGCACGCAGGACTACGACTCGGCGAAGGAGACGCTGCTGGCGGCGCTCGTCGCCGGCAAGCGCGCGGGCCTCGACACCCACCCGGTCATGGCGCGGACCTATGTGCACCTCGGCGCCGTCTACATCACGGGCCTCAAGGATCGGAAGAAGGGCCTGCAGGCGTTCGCGCGCGCGCTGGAGATCGATCCGACGATCAAGCTCGCGAAGTCGATGTCGACGCCCGAGCTCGAGGCGGCGCTCGTCGAGGCGGGCAAGCAGGCACAGCCGAAGCCGGGCGCCGTGGCCGCCGCGGCGCCGCCGGCCGAGACGCCGCCCGCGCCGCCGCCGCCCGCCGAGACGCCGCCGCCCGCGAAGGCGCCGCCCGCGAAGACGCCACCAAAGAAGCGCGGCTTCGTGCTCGAGAGCGACGCGCCGTCGCCGGCCCCGCCGCCACCCGTGCCGCGCGCGCCGCGTCCCGCGACGACGTCGTCGTCCGACGACGACACGGGTGAGCCCGATGTGCCGCTGCACGTGACGGCGCTCGATTGCCCGACGCCCGACGAGGCGCCGCCCGACAAGCCCGTGCGCTTGCGCTGCGCCGTCGCCGCGAACCTCTCGGTCGCGAAGGTCGTCCTGCTCTACCGCATTCCCGGCAGCGAGGACTTCGGCGAGGTCGAGATGTCGCGCACGCCGAAGGGCTGGTACGAGGGCAAGGTCCCAAAGAAGGCCGTCACGGGCAAGTCGCTGCAGTTCTACTTCGAGGGCCGCAACGCCGCCGGCAAGGCGCTCGTTTCGAACGGCCGCTCGGACAGCCCGAACCTCATCGTCCTGCGCGAGCGGAAGGCGGCCGAAGAGGCCGAGGCCGAGGCCGCCGAAGAGAACGGGGGCGTGCCCGCGGCCGACACGGAAGAGAACCCGCTCGACGAGCGTGACGAGGCCGCGGGGCCGCGCCTCTTCCTCGGCAAGGTCGACAAGTCGCGCATCGGCCTCGACACGCGCTACGGCAACCGCCGCTTCTGGATCGGGCTCGGCCTCGGCTCGGGCTACGGCTACGCCAAGGGCAACGGCCTCGAGGTTCGCAAGGACCTGCAGCAGTACTATTCGCCGGGCGCCGGCTGGGCGGGCATCGGTCACCTCGCGCCCGAGATCGGGTTCCAGATCACGCCCGACGTCGCCATCTCGATCGAGGGGCGCAACCAGTACATCCCGCAGCCGGCGAAGTACTCGAAGTTCACGGCGAGCGGCGCGCAGTCGGTGCTCGCGCGCCTGCTGCTGTTCTCGAAGCAGTCGCGCCTGCGCTTCTACGGGTCGCTCATGGCGGGCGGCGGCGAGGGCTTCCGCTTCATCGTCACCCCCGACAGCAAGCTCTCCGACCTCAAGGACACCGTGCGCGGCGGCCCGTACCTCGCGGGCGCTGGCTTCGGCATCTACTACGAGATCTCGCACTCGCTGTCGTTCATCACCGAGCTCAACGCGCTCGCCGGATTCCCGATCTTCTCGGTCGTCGGCGACGTCAACGTGGGCCTTCAGGTCAACATTTACTGAGAGCGGCGCGCGCCGAGGATGGGCGATCGTCGGGGGACGGCGCCACGAGGGCGGTGACGAGATCGGCGAGGCGCGGGCCGAGCGCGGCGCGTGCGTCGTCGGGGAGCGACGTCGGCGCGGGCAGGCCGTGCACGAGGTCGGCGTGCGTGCGCAGCGGGCGCCCCGTCGCCATCTCCCAGAGCACGGCGCCCGCGCCGTAGAGATCGGTCGCGGGCGTCGCGCGGCCGCCGCGCAGTTGCTCGGGCGCGAGGTACTGCGGCGTGCCCGCGGGCCCGTCATTCGACGTGGCCGTGTCGCGCAGCTGCGCGGCGCCGAAGTCGGCGAGCACGACGTCGCCGGGCGCGCGCACGAGGAGGTTCGACGGCTTGAGGTCGCCGTGCAGGATGCCGCGCTCGTGCACGAAGGCGAGGGCGTCGAGCAGCGTCGCCGCCGTGGCCGCGATCTCGACGGGCGCGGGCGCGCCTGTGGCAAGGCGCGTCCGCAGCGCGCCGCCGGCGACGTGCTCCATGACGATCACGCGCGCGGCCTCGTCGACGTCGTAGATCGCGACGACGCCGCGGTGGCGCGCCGCCGCGGCGACGCGGCCCTCGGCGAAGAAGCGCCGCCGCGCCTCGGCGCGCCCCGCGCCCGCGAGCTGCGGGTGAAGCACCTTGAGCGCGACGTCGATGCCGAGCAGCTCGTCGGTCGCGAGGTAGACGGCCGCCGTCGCGCCGCGGCCGAGCTCGTGGCGGAGCCGGTAGCGCAGCGCTTCGAGGCCTTCGGGCGCGACGAGCGTCTCGTCGGCCCGCGGTCGCGCCGCTTCTCGCGCGGGGCGCAGCGCCGCGAGCCGCGACAGCGCCTCGGCGTCGTCGACGTCGTCGGCGAGCACGCGCTCCCAGCGCTCGGCGGCCGCGGCGAGCGCGCCCTCGGCCTCGTCGACGCGCGCGATCGTGCGGTGCACGTCGGCCTCGAGCCCCGGCGGCGCCGGTCGTTCGGGACCGCCGAAAGGCGCCAGCGTTTGGCGCGCGGCCGCGGCGTGGCCCGACGCCAGCAGCGCCCGCGCGTATCGCAACCGAGCGCGCGCGTCATCGGCGTGGCGCTCGACGAGCGCGCGCAGGGCGTCGGCGGCGGGAAATCCGGCCTGGTGCTTCAGCAGGTTCGGCTGCACCCGCGCGTAGGCGTCGATCAGCGTCCGGATGATCTCCGGCTTCACCGCCGTCTTCTGCCAGGTGGACGTGGTCGCGACGAGCCCTTCGAGATCGAAGCGGTTGGCGTAGACGAGCAGCCGGACCATCGACATCTGATCGTCCGGCTCGTTGCCGATGTCCGTGAGGACCAGCAGCCGCGGCGTCGCGACGAACGGATCGACGCGGGCGGCGGCCGGGATCGGCGCAGGCGCAGGTACGGGACCCTGCGCCAGCGCGCCAATCAGCGATCCGGCGATCAGCAGCGGGCGCCACATGCCCGCGGAGTATATCAGCGGCTCTGAGTCGCCAGGGCG